>CAWBSQ010000001.1:0-1010417 GCA_963791555.1 uncultured Simkaniaceae bacterium | reverse complement strand
CACCATCAAAAGTGCCCGCTACTGATTCATTTACGGTAAGCGTAACACCGCTGGCGCCCAAGGTAAGGGTAGAAGAAGTAGAATTGCCGCTCAAAGAACCTATCGTTTGATCAATAGAACTGGATGCGATGCTGAAGTTGCCACCGTTGAGAACAACTGCGCCTGTATCAGCCACCGTACCTGGAGAGAGCGAGCCGGAACCGCTTAAAGCAAGAGTTCCTGAATCGACCGTCGTTCCACCGGTGTAGGTGTTGGTTCCAGTTAAGGTGAAGGTGCCTGTTCCTTCAAAGGTGAGACTTCCACCACTACCTTCGATCGTCCCCGCATAAGTCGGGCTCGCCGAAGATCCGTTGCCTGTGGTCAAGTTATTATTTCCTAAATTGACGACAGAAGTACTGGCTCCACTGAGGTCCTTGATCGTCTGCGAGCTAGCTGTGATCCCACTAATATCAAAGGTGCTCGTATCGTTGACCGTGACATTGCCCGTCGACGCTAGCGACCCGCCCATAGAAAGTGCCAGTGTTCCTGCATCGATTATCGTTCCGCCCGTGTAGGTATTGACGCCTTGCAAGGTGAGAGTCCCGGCTCCCTGTTTGGTCAGTGCTGACGACCCCATGCTCTCCACTATGGCGCTAGAGAAGGTCATGCTAAAGCCGTTCGTATCTAAGGTTCCACCATCACCACTCAGCAAGGTAATTGTTTTTGAGGAAGTAATCGTACCCCCGGCCTGTAAGGTCGCCTCATCTATATTGATCGGTCCTGTCCCCAATGCGCCGTCCGATGTGACATTGAGAATTCCTTCAAGGATGAATGTTCCGCCGCTATAACTGTTGGAGCTGTTTGTTAGCGTGAGAGTACCTGTTCCATCTTTAAACAAGACAGCACCGGAACCGCCTCCTATGCCACCATCTTGGATCATCCCAGCATAAGAAGTGGATAGATTAGAACTACCAATATGCAGCTCACTGCCTCCTAAAGCAACTATTGTGCCTGTTGCTGTTCCGCTAAGGCCGCCGATCGGTATATTAACCTGACTGACATCGAAAACTCCCGTGCTACCGCTAAAAGTCACTCCAATAGAATTGCTTATGGAACCCCCAGAAGATAAGGCCAAAGTTCCTGAAGCAATCGTCGTTTCTCCTGAATAGGTTTCGGGGCTAGTTAATGTGACCACTCCATTACTTCCTGTGGAGGACTCAAAAATCACTGGGAACGAGCCCGAAATAACACCTGATAAGTTAAGGTTTTTGTCGTTGGAGTCAATAACTGCACCATCAGCAAGTAAGTTAATCGCGCGTACCGAACTAACCGTAGTAGCACCAGCTTGCAAGGTAGCTTGGCCTAACGCACTCCCTAATCGGATGACATTGGCACTATTGCCCAAGTTGTCATTGGCGATGATGTTCAGGGTTCCTTCTTGGATCAAAGTATTCCCTGTATAAGTATTGATGCCTGTCAAAAATAATGTGCCAACCCCGATTTTGGTAAGCGTTCCTGTGCCGCTGATGACACCCTCTAGCCCCATATCGAAGCTATTGGTGTCGAATATTCCGTTAGTAGATAGTGTGACGTCCTGCTCAATAGCGTTGGGTGCGACTATATCAAAACCAGCTTGCAACGTTCCGCCAGACATAAGAAGGGTATTGTCGATACTGCCCAGGGCTGCAGCAGCAGAAATATTCAACGTACCACCCGTGTTAATCGTCGTCGTATCGGTATAACTGTTCGAATCTGAAAAATTCACTTGGCCATGATTGATGATGACGCCGCCACCAGTGTTTATAGCACCATCTCCATCGATGGAGTTGGCAAGGATCAAAGCTGAACCGGAAAGATTGAATTCCAATGTTCCACCACTCTGGATGAAGAAATCAATGCCAGATGCAATACCAGGCATAGCTTCATTTGCCCCTAAACCTGCGGTAACGCTATTGGTCCCTATTGTAATAGAGTTCACGGTCAACTGGGCCCCTTGAGCGATGAATACTGCACCGCCAAGTCCCGCACCGCCACCCCCGCCGCCAGAATCAGAATTGTCAACACTTCCAGTTCCTCCGCCAAAAGGACTTGTCCCTCCGCCAGATAAAGTTCCCGCTCCACCGCCGCCGCCATATCCACCAACACCGCCGATGCCTGTGATACCACCGCCGCCGCCGCCACCGCCGAAGCCCCCAGCACCGCCGCCGCCAAACGGCGACATAGAAGCTGCTCCAATGCTGCCTCCAGCACCACCACCCCCGCCAAAAATGCCTCCAGCACCACCTAGAGAATTGAATCCACTCGAAGGCAGCGATCCTTCTGAGTTACCACCACCGCCGCCACCGCCAGCATATTTCCCACCAGCACCACCCGTACCCCCATAACTTTGCATAGCAAATGTTCCGCCGCCGCCGCCGCCGCCGCCGCCAACCTGATAGGCTGCTCCTCCATCTCCTCCAAAAGAAATTGCAGTATTTGTAGCGCCACCGCCACCGCCACCACCACCCGGCTGAACAGTAGTTCCATCACCTCCTCCATTACCGCCTACTCCTCCATTTCCAGGATCTCCTAATCCTCCACCTCCACCTCCACCTCCATCAGTGCTGCTGAATCCTCCATTCTGCCCAGTGGGACTGCCCATACTGCTATCCAAACCTCCCGCTCCACCATTCGGGTTGCCTCCATTACCACCTGTGGTAGTACTTGTGCTGGCCCCATTTGATTGTGTTCCGCCACCACCACCACCGCCGCCACTGGATGAACTACCTCCGATAAAAGGCCCAGCTAGCGCAGCATTTGCACCAGAGGATGTATAAGAAGAACCACCACCACCACCGCCTGCCTGCGCTCCTGTTGTAGAGCCGCCGGCGCCAAAAAGACCACCGCCGCCGCCGCCGCCATCTATTGCTGACGCACCGCCGGCACTAGAAAAACCTCCGCCGCCGCCTCCACCAAATGTAGATGCACTGCCGCCAGCACCACCAGCAAACCCACCACCACCGCCGCCGCCCTGAAGTGAGTTCGCTGCTCCGCCAGCACCGCCTTTAGCAGCGTTAGTATCATAAGTGACATTGTTGATGACCAATGCACCCGCATTGACAAATGTCCCCGCACCAGCGCCAAGGGCGCCGCCGCCGCCGCCAGTGCCTCCAGCACCGCCTATCGAAGCTACATTGGAAAGAATAATATTGTTGATTGTAGCGAACTGCATGGAGTTATCGATAAGAAATGCAGGGTATAAGCCTTGGCCATTAATTGTCGTACCGCCCGCGACAGTGCTCGTAATTGTTATACCCATACCTGTAGGGCCCACAGGTGATATTGGCGGCAAGGGACCTGCCAGGGTGATTGAAGGTACGCTTATGGAAATGGTAGCGGGAGGCGAGGGATCATTCTTTGCTTTGAGAATGGCCCATCGCAAACTATTCACAACGGGTGGGGTAGCCTCGCTATTAGCATTATCTGTAGAGACTGTGACATTATAGGTGGTGCCATAGCCGGTTGAATTTAAGAAAAGAATTAAACCAACACAAGTCAATGTAAGGGCGTCTCTCCACTGCATAGTTGATCCCTATTTTTTTGTGCGACGTTAACCGAAGACATTGTTACATTCAATATTTTTTTGTGATTAGGATTTTATTGAAAAAGTTTTGCGATCATCCCTATTCAAAATGAAAACAAGGGCGTAAAAGCTAAAAAAAGAAGCGGCGGTGATGAACCGCCGCTTCAGGGAAAGAAAAAGGGAAGACAAGTTTGGGATAAGGAATTACCCCAAACTCGCGCGTGGTTAGTCGCTGAAAGCGAATTCGAGTTCTTGGTCGGCTTCGCGATCGACGTACTTTTTGACACGGTTATGGTACTGATCAAAGCCGGTACCGCCAGGGATGATGTGTCCCATGATCAGGTTGGCTTTGATATCGAGCATGTAATCGGTCTTGCCTTCGCACGCCGCATCGGTAAGAACGCGCGTTGTCTCTTGGAACGAGGCTGCTGAGACAAACGACTCTGTACCCAAAGAGGCTCGGGTGATACCGAGGAGAACAGGCGCCGCTTGCGCTGGCTTGCCGCCCTCTTCGATCGTCTTTGCGGTTCTGCTCATGGAACACCTTCTTATCGATATCTTCGCCGTAGAGGAAAGTCGTATCGCCTGGATCGGTGACACGCACTTTCTGCAGCATCTGACGCACGATGATCTCGATGTGCTTGTCGTTGATGTCCACGCCCTGCAGACGATAGACCTCTTGAACTTGGTTCACGAGATATTTTTGCAGTTCGCGAACACCGCAAATATCGAGGATTTCATGCGGAACGACGAGCCCTTCTGTCAGCTGCTGACCTTTAACGACACTGTCGCCGCGCTGGACGATCAAGTGTTTGGTCAGAGGAATTAGATGTTCTTCTTCCATGCCCGATTCTTCATCGCGGACGACGACGATCCGCTTGTTTTTCTGCACGCCGCGGAAATCGACGACACCATCGATCTTTGCGATCTCTGCCGCATCTTTCGGACGACGCGCTTCAAAAAGTTCAGCGACGCGCGGCAGACCGCCGGTGATGTCCTTTGTTTTGATCGCGCCGCGTGGCAAGCGAGCAAGCAGCATACCGGCTTGACATATTTCCTTCCCGTACAGAAATGAACGCACCTGAAGGGATCGCATAGGTACCAACGAGTTCTTTGAAATCGCGATCGGCATAGATGACGATCTGCGGATGAAGTTCTCCTCGGTGCTGCTTCACGATCAGCTCAGCCTGACCCGTCTGCTTATTGACTTCGCGCTGTGTGGAGATCCCTTCGACGAGATCTTCGTATTTGACATAGCCAGGACGTTCGCAAATGATCGGTACGTTGTGCTGTTCCCAGTGATCGCGATCTTCGTCTTTCTTCACTTTCGCGCCATCCTCGAAGAGGATCCGCGTGCCAAGCTCGACGCCAAAGGTCTGCAATGGCTCGATCGATTTCGTGCTAAGCAGCTTTTTAGTACTCATCGAGTGATCGGCCTTCATCACGGACAATATGGAGCGAACCGTTTTTATTCAGAGCGATCCAGACACCCTCTTCATTCTTGTACGGTACGGATGATCCATATAGACGAGAACACCGTCTTGATCAGCAACGAGCTCTGGACTGACGCGGCAGACGCAATACCTCCCAAGTGGAACGTACGCATCGTGAGCTGTGTTCCAGGTTCGCCGATCGATTGCGCAGCGATGATCCCGACGGCTTCGCCCATGCCAACAACTCTGCCGTTGGCCAGGTTGAGTCCGTAGCATTTCGCACAGACGCCGCGTCTTGTTTCACATGTTAAGGCAGAACGGATCTTGATCGAATCGATCCCCGCATCGTCGATTGCTTGTGCTTGGAGGATAGTAAGGATATCTCCGCTATGCGCCAAGATTTTCGTGCTATCGCCTGGCTGATAGATATCATCACAAACAGTCCGTCCAAAAATACGATCGCGCAATGGAAGGAGTTCTTCCTGTCCTTGTTTGATCGCCGATACTTCGATACCGTTCAGCGTGCCGCAATCTTCTTCGTTGACGATGACATCTTGCGCCACGTCGACGAGTCGTCGTGGTGAGATAACCAGAATCGGCCGTTTTAAGCGCTGTATCTGCCAGACCTTTACGGGCACCGTGAGAAGAAATGAAGTATTCGAGAACACTCAAGCCTTCGCGGAAGTTCGCCGTAATGGGCGACTCAATGATTTCGCCAGATGGCTTCGCCATAAGACCACGCAACGCACCAAGCTGTTTGAGCTGTGATTTGTTACCGCGTGCTCCAGAATCCATCATCATAAAGAGTGGATTCAACTCGAAGTTCTTTGGTTCGCTAATGAGTTTAGAAAGCTCTTCGGAAAGGATATCGGAAACTTCCGTCCAAATGCTAATGATCTTAGAGTGGCGTTCGCCATCAGTGATGATGCCATCCTCGTATTGCTTCTTGACCACGAGAATTTTCTTATAGGCATTGTCGATGACCTTAAACTTATCTGTCGGAACGCGTACATCGCACACACCCATAGAAATCGCCGCTTTTGTCGACTCGGCAAAACCTAAGTTTTTCAAATGATCGAGAAACTGGACTGAGGCCTCGAGTCCTACTTTCTTATAACACTCGAGAACGAGCTCGCCGAGGTTTTTTTTGCGCAGCGAGTAGTTCTGAAAGCCTAGTTCTTTTGGAACAATCGTATTGAAAAGGACACGTCCTGGTGTTGTTTCGATGATGCCATTAGGCAGGCGGAGTTTGATCTTCTCATGGATCCGCAGTCCTCGGCCAAGTTCGTCGCGGCGGACACCTTCTTTGTGCTCACCTTCGAACCAGTTGTAGCTTCCTCCGGCAGTTAGTGCAAGAAGCACCTCTTCTGCATCGCGGAAGACTTTGGTCTTTTTGCCATTTTCCTCTGGGAAATACAGCGGATCGAGCATTAGGTAATAAATCCCTAAGATCATATCCTGCGATGGCACAGCTACAGGCTTCCCTGACGATGGCAGGAAGATATTATCTGGCGCCATCATGAGAATCTTTGCTTCGAGCTGCGCTTCAATAGAAAGCGGGATATGGACCGCCATCTGGTCACCATCGAAGTCTGCGTTGAAAGCTGTGCAGACAAGCGGGTGGATACGGATCGCTTTACCTTCGATCAAAACAGGCTCAAACGCTTGTATCCCCAAACGGTGCAACGTAGGCGCACGGTTGAGCAAGACAGGGTGTCCCTTGATGATCTCGTCGAGTACATCCCAAACTTCTTCTGACTGTTTTTGGATCATCTTTTTTGCAGAGCGGATCGTATAGACATAGCCAAGATCTTTAAGACGCTTGACGATGAAAGGCTCGAACAACTCGAGGGCCATTTGCTTTGGCAAGCCGCACTGGTTAAAGCGCAGTTCGGGACCAACGACGATGACCGAACGTCCAGAGTAGTCGACCCGTTTTCCAAGCAAGTTTTGTCGGAAGCGGCCTTGCTTTCCTTTTAACATTTCGGAGAGAGCTTTTAGAGGTCTGTTGCCAGCTCCCATAACAGGATGTCCATGGCGACCGTTGTCGAACAATGCATCGACAGCTTCTTGCAGCATCCTCTTTTCATTGCGCACGATCACATCGGGCGTTTTTAATTTGAGGATCGATTTCAAGCGGTTGTTTCGGTTGATCACACGTCGATAGAGATCGTTCAAATCGGATGTAGCAAAACGCCCCCCGTCGAGAGGTACAAGCGGTCTTAGATCGGGCGGAATGACGGGCACGCAAGACATGACCATCCAATCTGGCTTATTCGGCGAAGAGGTAAACCCTTCCACGATTTTTAAGCGCTTGGCAAGTTTGATACGCGCCTGCATCGATTTGGTCTTGCGCAATTTGTCTTTGAGGTCGATGACGAGGATGTCGAGATCTTCTTTTTCTAGAAGATCGCGTATTGCTTCACCGCCCATCTTCACTGTAAAAGCATCGCTTCCCCACTTCTCTTGCGCTTCGCGCAACTCGCTATCGGAAAGCAATTGCTTGCGCTCGAGTGTAGTACGGCCTGGATCGGTAACGACATGCTCTTCGTAATAGATGACCCGTTCGAGATCGGTCGACGACATGCCAAGAATATTGCCGATGCGCGAAGGCATGGTCTTGAAAAACCAAATGTGAACGACAGGAACCGCAAGATCAATATGCGCCATGCGTTCTCGTCGCACTTTGGACAAGGTTACTTCGACCCCGCAACGATCGCAAACGATCCCTTTATGCTTAATCTTCTTGTATTTGCCGCAAGCACATTCCCAATCGCGTTGGGGACCGAAAATCTTCTCGCAGAATAATCCGCCTTTTTCTGGCTTGAATGTTCTGTAGTTGATCGTCTCAGGCTTTTTGATCTCTCCGCGCGACCATTCATTACGAATGACATCATCGGACGCGATCTTAATCGTCAACTTATCAAACTGAGAATCATTAAATTCATGATCCGACATGTGAGTATTTCTCCTCGTATCCCTTTACACTTCTGCAGCACTTTCGGTGCGAACATCTAAGCACAAACCCTGCATCTCTTTGACAAGAACATTAAACGATTCAGGTGTGCCGGCAGTAAGGATATTATCCCCTTTAACAATCGACTCATAAATGCGAGTACGACCTTGGACATCGTCCGATTTGACAGTAAGCATTTCTTGGAGAAGGTGCGCCGCCCCATAAGCTTCGAGCGCCCACACTTCCATCTCTCCAAAACGCTGACCACCCATCTGCGCCTTACCACCAAGCGGCTGCTGGGTGACAAGTGAATAAGGCCCTATCGAGCGAGCATGGATTTTGTCAGCGACAAGGTGGCTGAGCTTGAGCATATAGATATAGCCCACCACGACCCGTCCATCAAACCGCTCTCCAGTTCTTCCATCGTAAAGATACGTCTTGCCATCGGCTGGAAGATGGAGATCTCTTAGCATCTCCCAGATTTTCGATTCAGGAAATCCTTCGAAAACCGAACTCTTTACATAGATACCGGCTTTTTTCGCAGCATAGCCAAGGTGTGTCTCGAGCAACTGCCCAAGGTTCATACGCGAAGGCACGCCGAGCGGATTTAAGATGATCTCGATCGACTGTCCATCGGGAAGATAAGGCATGTCCGCTTCTGGAACAATTTTTGAAACAACGCCCTTGTTTCCATGGCGTCCTGCCATCTTATCCCCGACTTGCAATTTACGCTTCGATGCAATGTAGACTTTTACTTGACGTATCACGCCTGGATCAAGCTCTGTATCCCCTTTACGCATAAACTCGACTTCCGTCTTATGGTGCGTTTCAAGGGTTTGCATCGCAACATCGTACTCTCTCAAGAGCTTCCTAAGTTCTACGTACTGCTCATTTTCAGGCATGATCAGATCATCGACTTTCTCGGTCTCGAGCTGCTCTATGATCTCTTGTGTGATCGATTCACCTTCACGGACGATGATATCGCCGGTCTTACGATGCATGATCGGACCTGGAGCCGGTTCGCCGATCAATAAAGCGCCGAGCTTCTCGTGGAATTCGAGCATGATCTCAGCTTCTTTATTCTTGAATTCCTGGTGGATGTCTTTGATACGGCTTGCCTCTTCGACGAGCTCATCGTCAGTCTTAGAAAGGCGGTCGCGTCTGCTAAAGACTTTAACATCCATGACGACACCTTCTGTTCCAGGAGGTACCGTTAATGACGCGTCTTTGACATCAGCTGCTTTCTCACCAAAAATTGCACGGAGAAGACGCTCTTCTGGAGCAAGTTCCGTCTCAGACTTTGGCGTGATCTTGCCAACCAAAATATCCCCTGGCTTCACTTCAGCACCGACGCGGATAATTCCATCGTCGCTCAAATTGACCAAAGCCTCTTCAGAGACATTAGGAATATCTTTTGTGATTTCCTCTTTGCCCAATTTGGTATCCCGCGCTGTCAATTCAAATTCTTCGAGGTAAATCGAAGTATAATAATCTTCGCGAAGCAGTTTTTCGGAGATGATGATGGCATCTTCGTAGTTGTAACCGCACCAAGGCATAAAGGCCGCTAATACGTTCTTACCAAGGGCAATCTCCCCTTTATCCGTAGCGGGACCATCGGCAATCACATCGCCAGCCTTCACTTTATCGCCAACGATACATAGCGGGGTCTGGTTGATGCAGGTACCTGCATTAGAACGCAGGAACTTTTTGAGAATGTAGGTCTTTTTATTCAGCGGGTTATCTAGCGGTGCGATGACGATTTTATATCCGTCCACATACTCGACAACTCCATTCTCCTCACAGACAATTACGGCACCAGAGTCTCTCGCCGACCGCACTTCAAGACCTGTTCCCACGTACGGGGCCATGGTCCAAAGAAGCGGAACAGCTTGACGCTGCATGTTTGAGCCCATCAAGGCACGGTTCGCATCGTCATGCTCGAGGAATGGAATCAATCCGGTCACAATCGAAACGAGCTGTTTAGAGGAAACATCCATGTGCGTTATGCGATTGGCTTCGATCTTAAGCGATTCGCCTTTATGACGTGCCCAAACCATCGATTCGCTAAACATCTTGTATTCATCTAGAATGGCAGATGCCTGCGCGATCACACAGTTTTCTTCCTGGTCGGCAGTCATATACTCGATTTCATCGCTCACCACTCCATCGCGAACAATGCGATATGGTGTTTCTATGAAACCAAATTCATTGATCTTTGCAAAAGCAGAAAGCGAAGTGATCAATCCGATGTTCGGACCTTCTGGTGTTTCAATCGGGCAAATCCGGCCATAATGGCTAGGATGCACGTCGCGCACTTCAAACCCTGCTCGGTCGCGGTTAAGCCCGCCTGGTCCAAGAGAGGACAAACGGCGTTTGTGCGTCAATTCAGCCACAGGATTTGTTTGATCCATGAACTGCGATAGCTGCGATCTTCCGAAGAAATCTTTTAGGACTCCAGCAAGACCTTTAGCCGAGACGACTTTTCCTGGGGTAAGCGTATCCGATGAAAAATCGAACAAATTGATGCGCTCTTTAATGATCTTCTCCATACGTGCAAGGCCGATACGGCATTGGTTTTGGATCAGTTCACCAACTGAACGAACGCGTCGATTGCCAAGGTGATCGATGTCATCGACGGAAGCTCCTTCGTCGTCACGCTTAAGGCGAATCAAATATTTCAATGCTGCAATCACATCTTCTTTGCGGAGAGTGACATTAGCAAGTGCTTCCTCAGTCGTTTCCAGCCCAAGCTTGGAGTTGAGCTTATAACGGCCCACTCTTCCTAGATTATAGCGTTTAGGATCGAAGAATAGGCGCATGATGGCTGAACGAGCATTAGACAATGTCGCTGGCTCGCCTGGTCGAATTTTACGATAAAAGTCTTTCAAAGCAGACTCGTAGGAATCGGTTGGATCCTTTGCCAGCATTTTAATGATGGGGCTTGTTTCATCCGCATCTTCTGCTATACGCACAGAATTGATCCCAGCATCGAGCATCCGCTTAAGCATGGCCGTAGTGAGCTTTTCAGAAGCTTTTCCAAAGACAACGCCTGAACCTTCCTCGACGACATCTTCGGCAAGAATTTTTCCGACAAGTTTGGTAAAATCCTTATCCGATTTGATCTTGACCTTAACGGTATTGAAGAACTCTTCGATGATATCAGCATCGGTTGAATAACCAAGCGTACGGATGAAGGAAGTGGCAAGAACTTTGCGTCGACGCTTTTTACGATCGATGTAAATGTAAATGAGATCGTTAGTGTCAAAAGCGCCTTCCAGCCAACTGCCCCGATAAGGGATGATGCGGAAAGAGAAAATAGTCATCCCTTTTGAATGACGTTCTTCTTCAAACGAAATGCCAGGAGAACGATGCAATTGCGATACGATGACTCGCTCAGCACCATTGATGATGAATGTCCCCTTATCCGTCATTACAGGGAGCGTTCCCATGTAGACTTCTTCTTCTTTAATGCCTGTTTCATCGGTCAGGCGGAATTTGACTTTAAGGGTTACATTGTAGGTAATGCCTCTTCTAATGCATTCCTCGGGATTATATTTAGGCACCCCTAAACTATAAGATACATATTCAAGGATCGTTTTTTCATCGTAGGATTTGATCGGAAAAATCTCAGAAAAAACTTCATGGATACCTGCGATTTCACGCTCATGCGGTAAACGATCGGCTTGCAGGAACTGGTGATACGATTTGATTTGGATCTCGATCAAATTTGGGAGATCGATGATCTCTTCTTTTTCACGAAAACTCACCCGATTAGGCGGCCTTTTTAGCATCGAACTGGCTCCTCTCGCTTGGCTCTTAAAACTCTCGTTTCGAAACACGCAAACAAAACAACGAGCAGAAGCCTCAAAAACGAGGCTTCTGCTCCTAGCAATAAGCAGCTATGATCGCAGACTAAAGTCCCTTAAGAGCGACTTTACCACCGGCTGCAACGATTTTCTTTTGAATGTCCTCAGCTTCTGCCTTTGCGCAAGATTCTTTGAGGACTTTTGGTGCACCATCGACAACATCTTTTGCTTCTTTAAGACCAAGGCCTGTGAGCTCGCGCACCACTTTAATCACACCGATCTTCTTGTCAGCTGGAACTTCTTCCAGAGTGACTTTGAATTCGGTCGACTCAGCGACTGCGGCAGCTGCAGCAGCAGGCGCTGCCATCATTACAGGTGCTGCGGCAGCGGCTTTAACGCCCCACTTGTCTTCGAGCAATGTTTTAAGTTTAGACATATCTAGCACGCTGAGATTGCTCAGCTCTTCGACGATTTGATCTAGATTTTTATGTGTACTCACGGGATAACCTCTCTAAATTCTTTGAATGTTTAAAGATCATGTTGTTGCTTCAGATTCTTCACTCTTATTTGCCAGACAATGAATAACGCTGGTCAAGAGAGCTTCTACAGTTGCGAGCGCCTGACTCATCGGAGCTTCGAGCAACCCGAGAAACTGAGCACGCATTTCGTCTTTGCTTGGTAGCTTCGAAATCGCTTCGACATCGGCAGCTGAGCATAATTGCCCATCAAACCTTCCACCAAGAATTGTTAGCGCATCATCATTCTCTTTGGAGAATTGAAAGACGGCTTTTGTAGCAGCTACAGGGTCGCTGCTAATAAAAATGACAGCGATATGTCCACTGAGCATGTCGAGATCGAGATCGATGCCGCTTGCCTTTGCAGCTTTGCCCAGAATGCGTTTTCGTACAACGCCAACCCCGCTTCCCTGCTGTCGCAAGACATCACGGAAAGACGCGGCTTTATTGGGCTCAAGCTTTTTGTAGCTCGTTAAAACAAGCGATGTCGATTTCTCGATTTTTTCCTGGATTTCATCCAGAAGCAATTGTTTCTCAGCTCTCATCGATTAAGCTCCTTCTGAATTCACTGAACCCAGGTTAATTTTAATCCCTGGTCCCATTGTTGAAGTGAGGACGAGAGAACGAAGATAATCGCCTTTAGCTGAAGCAGGTTTAGCACGCACGACAGCTGCAATGAACGTCTGGACATTTTCAACGAGCTTTTTCGTTTCAAACGAAAGCTTGCCAATAATGCTATTGATTACGCCATTTTTATCGCCTTTGAATTCGATTTTACCCGCCTTCATTTCAGCGACAGCTTTTGCAATATCTGTCGTAACTGTGCCCGCTTTTGGCGTTGGCATCATCCCTCGCGGGCCCAACACCTTGCCAAGCTTCCCAACTTCCCGCATCATGTCTGGTGTGGAGATGACTCCATTGAAGTCCATCCAGCCTGACTTGATTTTTTCAACTAAATCATCGGCGCCTGCATAATCAGCTCCAGCATCGAGAGCCTCCTTGATTTTTTCGCCACGAGCGAACACCACGAGTACTATGCGTTTTCCAGTGCCATTCGGTAATGATACTGTCCCTCGCACTTGCTGATCAGATTTCCGCGAATCGACGCCGGTTTTAAGTGCCACATCAATAGATTGGTCAAATTTGACCGGTGGGCACTTCTTTAAGATTTCGATCGCTTCTTCAACCGAATACATTTTCTCTGTATCGATTAAGTTAGCAATCTCCCGAAACCGTTTACTTTTATTCGTCATGATTTGCTTAGCCTTCCACAATATCCACTCCCATCGAACGAGCTGTCCCCATAACGACCATCATAGCCGCTTCTTCTGAGGTCACTCGTAGATCTGGAAGTTTTTGTTTTGCAATTTGCTTTACTTGCGTTTTTGTCAGTTTGCCTACTTTATCGCGGTTAGGCACTTTCGAGCCCGATTCCAGGCCAAGTGTTTTCAAAATGATCCGCGAAACAGGAGGCTGCTTAGTAACAAACGTAAACGACTTGTCTGAATAGACGCTAATCAAAACAGGAAGGATATCCCCTGCCTTGTCTTGCGTCTTCGCGTTATATTCCTTGCAGAACGCCATAATATTGACGCCTGCAGCACCAAGCGCAGGGCCTATAGGCGGTGCAGGGTTTGCTTTCCCCGCAGGAATCTGCAGCTTAATAACTTTTACGAGTTTCTTTGCCATTTATCTTCCTGTAGTTGCCCCCGCTGTCATCAGACAACGAGAGGATTCATTGGCATGAGAGGCGCATGCCAAACTTCGTATCTAACCTTCATCCTGCTCGGCAGGAACCAATTCAACTTGCCAGAATTCAAGATCGTCGACGCGTGTCTCACGTCCGAAAATCGACACCATGACGCTTAATCGTCCTTTATCATGGAACACTTCGGTAACAGTTCCAATGAAATTGACGAAAACTCCATCTGTGATCTTGACTTTGTCCCCAATGGTAATATTGTGCTTTTGAACAATCCCTTTTTTCTTCTCTTCCAACTCTTTAAGGATTGCGTCGACTTCTCGATCGGCAAGAGGTGTTGGCTTTTCACCGCCGAGAAAATCTATAACACCATTGGTGTTTTTCACATACATCCATGAATCATCGGTCAGATTCATTTTCACTAGAATGTAACCAGGCCACAAGCGTTTCTCGCTAACTTTCTGCTGACCGCGCTTAACCTCGGCTACGTTTTCTGTAGGAACGAGAACCTCATCGAGCAGTCCAACCATTCCATTTGATTCACGATTTTCCTCGAGAGCCTTTTTCACTTTTTTCTCGTGGCTCGAGATCACTTGGACAACATACCACTTGTGCATCAAACACCCTACCTGGCGAGTTAACCGAAGCACCATCGAAAGAGCAGACCGATCGCAAACAACGCGCCTTTTACAGCAAGATCTACGAGATAAATTCCAATACCGAAAGCAAACGTTGAAATGACGACAGCTTTGGTCGCTGCTTTCAACTCTTGCTTGGAAGTCCAGCTCACTTTCTTGAGCTCAACTTTCAGCTCCTCTAAAAAACGAAAAACGGACCAACGTCGCGTTTTTTCTTTCACATCGTCTTCGTCGAGCTTAGAATCCATTAACGTAGTCACGTAGCCTACAACCTTCACTAAATTACACTCGAGTGCGGAGGGATTCGAACCCCCGACCGGCGACTTTGGAGATCGCTGCTCTACCAGCTGAGCTACACACCCACTTCGAACACCTGAACTTTAAGATCTCTCTCATCGTTCAGATTGAAAAAGGCCTGAAGTTCTTTTCAGACCCTTATTTCTCAGCCAAAGTCCTCGATTATTTAAGGATCTTTGTAACAGTACCAGCACCGATCGTACGCCCGCCCTCGCGAATCGCAAACCGCATACCCTCTTCCATCGCAATCGGATGGATAAGCTCTGCAGTTAGTTCGACATTATCGCCTGGCATCACCATCTCAGTACCTTCTGGCAAAGTCACAGTTCCGGTCACGTCGGTCGTGCGGAAATAGAACTGAGGACGATAGCCGGTGAAGAAAGGTTTATGACGACCGCCTTCTTCTTTTGTAAGAACGTAAATCGTACCTTTGAACTTCGTGTGAGGAGTGCATGTTCCTGGCGCAGCTAGAACCATCCCGCGCTCAATATCGTTCTTCTCGATGCTGCGCAACAAGATACCGACGTTTTCACCAGCGCGCGCTTCATCAAGCACCTTATTGAACATCTCGAGACCGGTTGCAACCGTCTCGCGTGTCTCACGAATACCAACGAGTTGAAGTTTATCGTTGACTTTGACAATTCCACGCTCAACTCTTCC
Organism: uncultured Simkaniaceae bacterium; assembly: GCA_963791555.1. Taxonomy (GTDB): domain Bacteria; phylum Chlamydiota; class Chlamydiia; order Chlamydiales; family Rhabdochlamydiaceae; genus JAGXTH01. The sequence goes on along the minus strand of CAWBSQ010000001.1, from coordinate 994,869 downwards.
TGTAGCCACGGTACCGCGACCTGAGATAGAGAAGACGTCTTCAACTGGCATTAGGAAAGGCTTATCTACTTCGCGAACAGGAGTTGGGATCTTCTCATCGACTGCTTCCATGAGCTCAACGATAGCTTTCACATATTGAGGATCTCCTTCGAGAGCCTTAAGAGCTGAGCCTCTGATGATTGGCACATCTTTGTAGCCCTTAGCTTCGAGAAGTTCGGTGATCTCCATCTCAACGAGATCTACGAGTTCCTGATCTCCCTTACCGATCATGTCCATCTTGTTGAGGAAGACTACGATAGAAGGAACACCCACTTGGCGTGCAAGAAGGATGTGCTCTTTCGTCTGAGGCATCGCACCATCAGTTGCCGCCACAACGAGAATAGCACCGTCCATCTGGGCAGCACCTGTGATCATGTTCTTCACATAGTCAGCGTGACCTGGACAGTCGACGTGTGCATAGTGACGTTTTGGAGTTTCGTATTCAACGTGTGTTGAGTTAATTGTAATTCCACGCGCTTTTTCTTCAGGCGTATTATCGATGGAAGCATAATCGCGGAATTTCGCTCCGCCTTTTTCCGCAAGCACTTTAGTGATTGCAGCTGTAAGGGAAGTTTTGCCGTGGTCGACGTGACCGATCGTACCGATGTTGACGTGCGGCTTATTTCTTTGGAAGGTTTCCTTGGCCATTATCTCCTCCGTTAGGATCCTCTATAAAAGGTGACGTTTGATATGTGATTTGTTTAGTTAGCTTTGTTGCCCAAGAAAGGAATCGAACCTACGACCACTTGCTTACCATGCAAGTGCTCTACCACTGAGCTACCTGGGCTTAATTACCGCCGGCTGCTAACTTCAAAGCTTTCTAGCTTAAGCAGCAGCACCTATTAAATCAAGAGAGAATTGGCCGAGCACAATTTCTCTCTTCTCTTCTAGCTGTCGCAAGGCACTTACTTTATAAAAGTAAGCCTTATTTTTGCCGGTAAACAATCCGCGCTTTGGTCAAGTCATAAGGCGACATCTCGACCTTGACGATATCGCCAACGAGAACGCGGATATTTCGCATACGCATTTTACCGCAAAGATGCGCCATGACATGCATGCCGTTTTCCAGCACGACGCGAAACGTCATATTGGGCAAAAGCTCCTCGATGGTTCCATCGACTTTAATCGTATCTTCCTTAGGCATAGGCTATCAAAAACACTTTACAAGCACAGAATGATGAATATGAAACACGATACTAGGCATTTAAGTCAACGATTGATAAAATTACCTGCCATGAAACCAGATATTGACTCTTGTTTGCAGAGGCAAGCAGCACTTGTAGAACGTTTTTTGCACTTGCCAGATGAGCGCAGCCGTTATGATCTCATCATACAAATGGGACGCGATCTTGCAAAAAATAACCGCAAAGAACTCGTTCAGCCCCAATATCTCGTACAAGGGTGTCAAAGTGAAGTTTTTCTTTTCACTTCCGTAAACGATGGCAGTGTTTTTTTTGAGTCTTACTCCGAAGCTCTGATCTCCTCTGGGCTAGTGGCGCTGCTTTTCTTCATTTATCAAGGAGAAAGAGCTGAGACGATCCTCACTTGCTCTCCTAACTGTTTTGAACAAATGGGGATACACACCAGCCTGACACCAGGACGAGCCAACGGCCTTGCTAGCATCTACTTGCGCATGAAACAAGATACTTTGCGCTTTCTAATCGCAAAATAGACTCATTATTCTTATTTTGATTTTTTTGCTGAATCATTATTTGCCTATACTTACATTTCGCGTCGCGATAATTAATCGGTTTTATTATAATTTGACTACAAACTAATTTAATATTAGGAGAAAACAAACGATGACGGCTGCCATTGCCGTTTTTAGTTCAACAGGGACTTTGACAAATTCCAATGCTACCTCATCACACAACCAACGTTTTAAAGTCTTACAAAGCGAACTGCTCAAATTTAAGGAGACTGATAATTGGGCCGCCCCTTGGAAAATTGCGGGCATCGCCAACATCATTGCAGCTAACATCATTCTTTCTATCGCTGTTCTGGCCGTGCAGCCTGGAAGTTCTGGTATGCTCATAAGTCTTTGTCTTTTCACTACCTTAACTTCTCTTAGCGTCGGTCTGTTTATCGCAGAAATTGAGGCTATTTTGTTGCATGCAAAAAAAAATGCAAGCTCTGCAATTTGTTAGAATGCCTTTTGCTTTTTAGAGGATGTTGTGAAGAGGTCTTCTCAAGAAATCATTCCTCTGTAAGCATTCACAACAACAATGCTAGTGTTAATATAAATTTTTTATTTGAAATAAAAAAATTGTAATTTACAACTCGCTTTCTTCTTTAGATAATTAAACGGTTCCATTAAAATATACTCGCAAACAAACAACTTATAGTTAGGACACAACCAATGACATCTGCCGTTGTTTCTTCCGGTTCAACAAGGACTTTGACAAGTTCCTTTACCGCTCCAACACTCAACCAACGTTTTGAAGTCTTACCAAGAGATTTGCTCAAATCTAATGAGAATTGGGCCACCTTTTGGAAAGTGGCACGCGTCGTCAACGTCATTGCAAGCACAGCCATCATTGCTGCTGCCGCTGCTACGGTTCTACTATGGCGGCCTGATATGCTTCTTCATTTTTCTGTAGGCTCTGTTGTAACTATTCCTTATTTGTTTTCCGTCAACAATTTCATCGAAGAAAAAATTGAAACCTGTAAGCAAAATGTCAATAAATATCAACGCATTGCCAAAATTTATGATCAATTGATCAAAAAAGATGGGGATGCTCTTAGAAAGAGCTTCCGAAAATGCGGAATTAGGCGTGGTGACATACACAATTTTTTACGTATTCAGGGAGGATTCAAGAAACTGATCCCAGGACTTGCTCATCTCAAATATACGAATCAAATGTCGGTCGCGTTGAATAAAGAGATGGAAAATTGTCGTAAACTCGCAAGCAAACAAAAAAACCCTATTCAAAAACGCAATTATGCTCTTAAAGCCGCTACCTACGACCAATCGAGTTATCTAAGCCGCATACATGCTGCCTACGATTTAGCTCTGTTGAAAAACCCCTTCCTCAAGAAAACTCTTGCTGATTTAGGCTCTATTCAAGAGCGTGAGCCGCAAAATATGCTCATCGACCGTCTCTATGCCAATTCGCAAGAAGTTTTTTATTTCAATGATCCTAAGAAAAAACCCATCACCTTTAAAGACCTTGCCAGCTCTTTGATCTCCCTGCTAAAGAACCCTGCACGGGAAGAAGATGATGCACTCGACAGCATCTGTAACAAACTACTGACAGCCTCCTAGAAAGTATTTGCAAATTCTTTTCTCTATGAAAATCAGAAGATTCTCAAGGGAATTTTTTAGTTAGGATAGAAGGACGTATTCTTCTTGTTCGCCGCCTATGACATGCACTGCGCCATGGCGATCGATGAGAAGATCGTATTCCAGACGAACACCGAATTCTCCAGGAAGATATATCCCCGGTTCACAAGAAGAACAGGTTTGTTTTAAGACAGGCCGATCGTCGTAGGTCTCGAGATTATCGAAATGGGTGCCTGGCCCATGCACCTCGGTCGTAATATTATGTCCGGTGCGGTGAATGAAATACTCGCCATAGCCAGCATCGTCTATTACCTTTCGGCATGCGTTGTCGACCTCGTATCCCTTGATTGCAACCCCTTGTGCCATTTTTTGTCGGATGAAGTCTGTTGCAGCTTTCTGTGCTCGTCGGACAAGTAAAAAGATCTCCTGCTGCTTATCTGTGGGCTTTTTCGCTGCAATTCCCAATCTCGTAACATCTGCATAAATAGCACCAGGCTCTTTCTTTTTGCACCATAAGTCGATGAGAACAAAATCACCAAGCTTGATCACAACCGGCTTTTTGGGATTAGGAGTAAAATGGGGATCGGCGCTATCTGCATTGATGGCACAATGGGGAGGTGCGTTGCTTACACAATCGTGCTGCTCGAAGATTTCGAGGATCATCTTTTGTACATCGCAATCGGTAATTACCAGTTTGTCTTTTAATGCGTGCCGAATCGCCTCCCAAGCTTTTTCAAGTGCGATCTCGATCACTGCTGCAGCTTCTTTGAGAAGCTCGATCTGCCGATCATTCAGCACGCTTGAGTATTCTTGTAAAAATGGTGCTGAACTGATCACCTGAACGCCGAAGCTTTTTATGAGATCCATTGTCCCAGCATCGACTTTGGAGATATAAGGAACAGCACAACGTTCTGAATATTCCATCGCTACTCGCTTATGCGACTCGAGAAGATCTCGTAACACCTGCTCGAGTTCTTGCCAACGAAGATAAACTCTTCTATCCCCTGGGAAAGGCTCGAGAGCATTTGGCTCAAGCTTATGGACGATTTTCACAGGTGCACCTTTTGCTGGCAGCCAATAGAAAAAACGTCGCGTCAAATTCCTTTGCAAAGGAATCTCGAGAAATTCGCGTGCTAATGGATTATTTTTTTGGAAATCATAGAGGAGCCAACCATCGACATGGTGCTTAGTTAGCAATGATTGAACGTGGGCGATTTTATCTGAACTTGGCATCTTGCCTCTAATGATACAAACATTGGATTAAAGCAGAGGCGGCAACAATTCGCAACACCTGGAATGGCTCACCGAGAACTTCGAGCAAGAATGGTACGCTCGCGGGACTGCCGCTGCGTCCTAATGCTTCAAGTATCTGGATTTTTCTTTCGCGCGAAGCCTCTGGATAGGCTTTGATGAGAAGATCGATACCACTTCCATCCTTACCCCATATTGCCAAGATGAGCGCGGCTTCAAGGCGCACCTCTTCTTCTGGATCGATCAACAGGTGTTTGAGCGCCTCTACTCCCTCTTCTTCGAGCTCTTGGATCAATGTCCCAGCTGCAGATCCAACAAGCTGCGCCTGCCCAGATTTCAAAAAGCTCTTCACCACTTCGAGCGCTTCGGGATAGTGAAGCATGCTGAGCAATCCCAAAAGATCTAAACGCACTAGTCGATCGATGATGACAGGATAATTGGCAACATGCTCAATATGCCTTACCCGGCTAGGAGCCAGCACACGAAAAACAGGATGACTGATGGAATCCCACATCCAAAGCCCATTTTTTTCTCGATAAGCCGATGCGCCACTAGGTTCATCTAAAGAGACTTTTGTAATCGATTCGACGGGTTCATAAAAGTAAGGATTTTGAGCGAGATGGAAATTTGCCGCCTGAGTTTTATTTAGTTCTTCTGCGATCTCCTTGCAGCTTGCCGTGAGCTCTTCTCGCATTCCAATCAAGCCAATCGCTAGGTTCAATCGAACAAAGGGATCTTCCGCAGTTTGCAGGTGCTTTTTGGCTAGTTCTACTCCGCCTCGTCCACTGGCAGCCACCGCCGTCGCTGCAAGACGCCTTGAGGCTGAGGAGGCACTTTTCATAAAGCGAACCAAGACATTTTCTCCTAAAGGGTCCCCTTGTCTAAGATGGAGCCAACCTGCCGTGATCGCAACCGTGGGCACAGGGTCGCTGCACAGAGGTTTTGTTTGCTCGCTTTTCTGGGCTTCGAGGAGTCCCAACGCCGATAAACAGGCAATACGGACATCTGGCGAAGGATCGGCAAGCAGAGGCAATAGATCATCGATAAATTCCTTAAGCTCTAATTGAACGACAATCTCGCAGGCAAGCTGTCGTAAGCCCGCTCGCTTAGATTGGACGAGCTTGGATAAATCTTTCTTAGAAATCGTCTCGTAAAGCGAGGCAAGGGTGATGATGGATAAAGCCTTTTCCTCGTCTAATTTGCGTTCGCTGGCGACGATTTTCTCCAGCAGCGGCTTTACCTCGCGCATTTTGAGCTGGCCGGCTGTTTCGATAGCAGTTAAACGCACATACCAGACTTTCTCCTCTTTGATGAGACGAACGATTTCCTTACGTAGAGGCTCATCGCCCATATGGCCAGCTAATTTGAGAGCGAGGCTTCGCAAAATAGCGTTCGAGCTTTTCAATTCTTTGGTAAGTGCTGGAATAGCGCGCGCGTCATTGGTCAAAGCCGAACCTAAAAGGGCATTGAGCCTGACAAAGAGTTGCGGGGAATGTTGGCCTTTTTGCAGAGCTGCCCAGGCTAAGGTTTCTAAAAGATGGCGATTCTCTTGTCCATTTTCCTTCAAGTCCACTAGTTGCTTGCAAAGAGTGAGCGCTTCTGCCTCCTTCCCTTTTTCGCATAAGGCTCTTAGATAGGCTTTACGTATCACAACAGAATCAGGAAATTGCCTTAATGCCTCTTTAGCTTCGAGGACTGCCCCTTCAATATCGTGGATGGTAAGATGGTATTTTATCCTAGCGGCCAACTCTTTTTCACCATGCCCATATAAAATTCCCCACGAGCAGAATGTAAAAATAAGGATTTGAGCTGAAACGTACTTCTTCATGCTAAATGATGTAATTGACGGCCGCCGATGAGATGAAAATGGAGATGGAAGATGATCTGTCCTCCCCCTTTGCCATTGTTGGTGAGCAACCGATAGCCATCTGTGATTTTGAATTGTTTAGCCAATTCCTGCGCTACGATGACGATTTCGCTGATTAAAGAAAGATCTTCTTCCGTGACAGATTGTAAATCGGGGATCTCTTTTTTAGGCATGATCAGAATGTGTACAGGAGCCACAGGAGCGATATCCTTGATCGCTAAAATCCGTTCATTTTCAAACACTTTTTCAGAAGGCAGATTGCCATCGATGATCTTTTTAAAAATGGTACTCAATGACCCTTCCTTTTATTCAGTGTATAATCAAGGGCATCCAATGCATCTTCCTTCGATTGCCAAACAGAAATGAAACGCCCTTTATGGCAAAAAATAGCACCGGAAATGCCAGAAGCGCGTTTGAGATCTTCGTCGATCAGACCAGCCCACTCTTCGGGCAAAGGCAAACGGACGAGCATTTTCTGCTCGTTATCGGGAGGGATACCTCGTAATTTCCAATGATGGCCCGATGGCATAATGACGAACAAAGCAGGATGCTCTTCTCCACCTAGGTCAAAAAAACTATCCATCCAGGGCATTGCCTCATCGAAGATCAGCACCTGTTCATCATGGGCCATACGTTCTGCGACTTTGGCTCGGCACGCTTGAATATAGCGAAATCTTTCTAATAGACGTCGGAGATGCCCCAAGACAAAATCGAGAGCTTCTTGAAATGCCTTTTCGTGGACTTCTGGAGCAGCATCATAGGCCACTGGCACAAAATTCGATACAACTTGCGAGAAGGAGCAATGGCCTAAAAGAGGGAAATCGCGCCCATTGTCGATGGCGTCGACACCAATAAGTAAAGAATGGTTGAAATACTGATAGGTCGCCTCATCGACGATCCTCTGTTCTTTCAGATATTCCCACACCATCCCGGCACTGCTCAAATCGCCACGGTAGTCCGATTGATGATGATCGAAACGTTTGTGCTCAGGATCATAAATCCCACCGACATCGCATACATATTCACATTGAGCAAGTTTTTCAGGATCTCGTGTACGTAAGATGTTTTGGCGATCAATCTGTTGAAAAAGCAGGAGTAACGCACACGCCGTTACTTCATCGGCATGGAAACTCCCATTATGGGTAGCGAAGCTACGAGGAACGATCTCTGGCTCCATGGTGACCATCACTCACGAAAACCATCCATAGTAAATGATAATCTTGATAATATCAAGATATAGAACCCTGATAACCATGCATTTTTTTTCTGATTTTTACGATCTCGTCACTCCAGATGGAGCTATCCAAGAGATTACCTCTATAAGCGAAGACTATGCTCATGCGCTTGTCGTCATTGAGAATATCTCGCCAGTCTTCATCGGCCATCAACTTCCTCTAGAATTGCTTTCGTTCAACATCAAAAGCACATTGGCCCAGCTTGGCGTCGATGGAATTGGAACAGACATCGAGATCGATCCAAGAAGTTATTCCGCAAGGGTCAAAGTCGAACTTCGCGCTATCGGTCCACTGGCTAAAATAGTACTTCCCTTGCTTACGCCAGGAGCTTACATCGGCAAGCTTTTCGCCGCCGATGATCGGAGGTTAGTACGCGATCCAGAATATCTGACTCGGATGTTCGGCCGCTCAGATCGTCAAGGACGCCCTCTGCTCTCTTTGGGAGGATTGCAAGGCGGCGATAGTTTGGTCCTCGAAAAAGTCGATGGCAGAACTGTTGCTTATCTATCTCTATTGCCCGGATCCTTGCGCTATGATTTATCGACAGAAGGTTTTCTTCCTACATTAGCCAAAGCTCTTAAACAGCCTTCGATACGCACGCGCAATCTGTTACAGTTGCACCAAGTTTGGCATCCTGAAGAACCTCCACTGCCTAAGGCAGATGATATTCTCCTAGTACGCACTTTGCCGCTCCATATTCGCACGGCGTTTGCCAAAGTTGTCGAATCTTTACTCCCTGTAGGAATTCATCATACGAGCGCCTCGGTCTTGCAGCCTGATACCAAGGCTTCGGGCGATGTCTATGAATTGTTCGGCTCTACCACCCATGCTTTAGCCGATATCCCTCTAGAGTTTTACACACTAGAACCTTATCGAGAGTACGTTTTTTTCTCCGACCGAGACCAACTCCAAATTTGCTTAGACGATCCCAAATCGCTTTTTCAGGCTTTTGATAGCGCACCTGGCCCAAGCCATCATTTGTGCGCTACCTTCGTTGTGAAGGGCAACCAGCTTCTCAATCTCAAACCCGATGATTGGATCGCAACGGATCCCAAACCTAACCAATTTCCAGGACTGATCCATCCTAGCCGTCAGGCTCTCATGGTCGAGCGTTACATCCAGCAACAACCAAGTTACCTATTTCTCAAAGGAATCGAAGAAGAGCGCATCACCAGCCAGGGCATTCTTCTCACGCGCTATTTTCCCTCGCCTCTCATGAAACGGATGTTGCTGGGCGACCAAATCCAACGTTGCTTAAAAGGACTCTATTTTGAAATCCCTTCTCTTAGCCATGGACAATTCTTCTCACATGAAGACCGCTCTCTTCTCCATGATTTAGCTAAATTCGCGATCCCTGTCTTTTGGGTCGACCGCACCTCGAATAAACTATTGCAATATGTTCCCAAGCCAGAAAAGGATTCGGGGATGTTTGTTCCTCTAGAACATATACAAAAATTCCTCGATGCAACGACGTTTGGTCTCTATGGATCGAACCTCATAGAAGGAACAGATGAACAGCACATTCATGAATTCATGGAGGGCGTACTCGCTCTACGCAATGAATTCGATCTTCCTCTTATGAACCCGCTTACACCTATTGCCATGGTCACAGGAGGCGGGCCGGGCACGATGGCCCTTGGCAATCGCGTTGCTAAATCCCTTGGGCTGCTTTCATGCGCCAACATTGTCGATTTTTTGAATAAAAAAGGGAGCATCGTCAATGAACAAAAGCAAAACCCTTATATCGATGCCAAAATGACCTATCGATTAGATCGCCTCGTCGAACGGCAAGCTGAGTTTCATCTCGATTTTCCGATTTTTTTGGCAGGTGGAATTGGCACTGATTTCGAATTTTCTTTGGAAAACGTTCGGCGCAAGGTGGGTGCAGTACCAGCCAGCCCAGTCTTTCTCTTAGGTCGCCCTGATTACTGGCGCAGCAAAATCAGCTCCTGTTTTCAAACCAATCTGACAACCGGCACAATTGCCGGCTCTGAATGGGTGAGCAATTGCTTTTTCTGCATCGAAAATGCCGCACAAGGCATACAAGTCCTTCGCCAATTCTTCAGCGGCACTCTCAATATTGGAAAAAATGGCCCGATCTACGAAGACGGTTTTGTTGTCGTTTCTACAAACCATCTCAAAAAATAAGCCTATCCGCTTCTTCTTACTCTACATCGAATACGGCCCCTAATAGCAGTTGCTGTTTCGATGGCGACTGTAAAATAGGATTTCCTGAAGATTTTTTAGAAATTTTATCATAATTGGTTATACCCTTAGATCGCACTCTTCTATGTGCCGGCGTCTCCCCTGTGCGATCCTTTCCTTCGTCTACGCAGCTTTTGTCAAATTCTTTAGCAATATCCAGAAGCAATGCATACTGATTTATATCTAGGTGTGTTACCTGTCTTTGAGCAACTAGACCTAAATTATCCCATCCAGCTGGCTCTAATAAACTATAGCCAGCCTCTTTCAAATATCTCATAGTTCGACGAACCAGCTCATCCCTGCTCATTACCTCTACCTCCTCGTTCGCTAAATCCCTATGAACCGAATAAGCAATCATTTCTGCATCTACTATTTGCATAGGTCTTGTACAAGGAAACCCGCTGATCTTTTCAATCAGTTTCTCACGGGAAAATGGCTCGGTACCTTTGGTGAGATCTCCACCGGTAATTCGAATGATTCTACCTCCCAAAGGTTTGGGATTTTCAAGCCCTGGACCTTCATTCGAAACCTCAACTCTTGTGTAGATATCGTAAACGTGCACAGCTCTAAACAGCGCAGCAGCTTTCGGAGTTAATGCCGTCATATCCTCTACATTTTTTTTCAACGCTTCGTATCGACCTAATGTCAGCTCAGTACTAATCTGAGCATCTAATAAGATTCCCTCTTTTGAAAGAACCAACTCAGCGACTCGCCTGTCAGATTGACCGATAAGCGATTTTTTGAAGTGCTTCCATGTTTCAGAATTTTGTCGTTCATTCCCGCGAAAGCAAGAAGACCAACAACTTGGTCGATAGATCTCGAAATTTTGTTTTGATGCGTTATAAACCACCCGGTCATCGTCAGTCGGTAACGGTTTTCTTTTACAGCATCCTCCAGCTTTCGCTTGTTCCCTAAGATCAGGTAGGTTCGTGGGTTCCGAAGTAATTCGCAATAGTGTTGTTGCCATCTCTTCTGCTCCTATAATTGAAAAGCGCAGAGAGCTTAAAAAAAATTTGAGAATATGTAAACAGAAAGAGCTAGGGATTGTCTTTAGAAGCTGTTCTAAAACCCGAGCATCTGATTTTTGGGAGCTTTTCGCGATCTTTCAAAATTCGGGGCGAAGCCAGTATCGGGACGATGATACGGGCGAGAACCGCATTTTGGAAGATCCCGAAAAGGTTTCCGTCTAAGTTAAGTTCTCTTCATTTGATGTTTGTCTTGATTTGGAAATATGAATAACTACAGGTGAAACAGGTTCATAATATTCTTCTATTCCTCTTGACACGCCTTCTTTTCTAGGACTTTCATCATTTCTATCGGGAGGCAGCTGAATCTGTAATGCGGGTTGTTTGGGGAATTCATCATCTTCGTTCGTCTTGTTCGACCTCTGCACTATTCTGGGACTATCACCCTCATGAGGCAGATCCATCTGTGTTGGAGTTTTGTTGCTTGACACGCTTTTTCTAAAACTTACGCTGGGTGAATGGCTTCTTTCACTCTCTTTGCTATCTTTAGTATCCATATCTACACGTCTTTGTGAAAAGAGTGTTGCTGCTTTCACAACTTCACCAAATTGCGTTGTATTTAATTGATCAAGAGATTTATGCGCCATCGATTGCAATGCAGTCCAAGACTCCGGTTCCGTCATCTGATATTCCATCGCCTTTAAATACTTGATGATCCGTGAAGAGATTTCATGAGGAAAAATCATCGACCTCCCATCTTGCTCTAGATCTCTTTCAATCAAAGAAACGATCCTACGACCATCACTTTTTCTCACGCCACCATTGCATGGGATTTTAAGAATTGACTGATAAATTCTTTGTGATTGAAGACTCTTTACCGTCTCTCCACTTTCAGGACTAGCAGAGATCACTGATTTCGGTGTCGACAAATTAAAACTAGTAGCAGGATCTTGGGTTCTAACCCCCAGCACTTCCCGAGCCAATGGCTCCAACTCCGTTGTTTGGAATAGATGGTAGAGCTTAATTGCCTTCCAAATCTCCTGGATACAGGGCATCAAGGCATTGAGCTCCGTTGCTTTTCTCTTCAATGCGTTATATCGATCTAATGTAAGGGCACTATTGTTATCCGCCAGGAGCTTTATATTGGTTTGTACAAAAGCGAGATCTGTTATTTGTTGTCCAAACCTTTCGCCGACAACGATGCGTAATTTCTGCCAAGTTTGATGACGCCGCGCTCGTGTAAAGCAACAACCCCAAAAGCTTCCTTTATGGATTTGAAATTGCCAAGTCGACGGATCATAATCCACTTCAGCATCTTTAGTTACCGACACTCTTTTGTTGCAGCAACTTCTATTTGGCACTTGAACTTCTGGTAAATTCCCTAGTGTTGCACCTGACATAGCTTATCCTAAAGTTAAACATGCTGGTCACATCGCAACAAGTAGCTTAAGGAAAGTATTTCGGAATGTAAACAGATATTTTTAATCGAAAAACCCTTCACTGTATCCATGTTTCTTTAGAACATAAATACAGTGAAAAAATTATGGATTTTGGCTGAATTTAGGATGAAGTCTTAGAAAGAATTTGCAAATTCTTTCTAAGATAAGAGACTGGAATGGATAGTCTCGAGCATAGTTTTGTATGCTAAGAGATCGACCTGATCCCCTTTATAGGAACTTGAAGGCAATGATTCATGGATTTCGCTAAGCCTTTTCTCACTGCAGGTAACAATCTTAGAAAGGCCACTGACAATCCCTTTTTGAATCGCTTGGAGAGCTCGATCTTCATCGAGGCTCTCTTTAACTGAATCCGCTAAGGCATCTTCAAAGATATCCTTCGCAGCCTGCGACACTTCTTCAGTTGCAGCAACAATCTTACCTACAAGACTCTGAACTCTTTTGAATGGATCAGACGACACTTTGAAAACACTACTTTTAGCTGTTTCTTTCGTGGTAAGCGAAGCTACCTGATCGATGCCTACCGCACCCACACATTGACCTTCCTCATTTTTTAGAATCATGATGTTCGCCAAGTTTCCACCACCGATCACAGGCAGACGATCTTGGTAATAGAGCAATAAGTCTGCAGCAGCAATTTGTCCTATTTCAAACAAGACCTTGTCATACAATTGATCGGGATTATCCCTTATAGAGCTTTCGATATCGCTAGCTTTGAGTTTTTCCAAAGTGACCCCTGGGATATAGGTCATAACAGTAAATTGTTTGGGCGTGAGGCCTTCGTACTTGTCTTGAAATTCGCTATTTTTTTCTACGGTCTTCTTGATCCCCTTAAACAATTCCGCATCTTTTTCAGCATCGATCAAACAACTAGCAGGAGTTTTGACATGCAAACTGGAGACCAACTCTGTTGCAAAGGTTTCTTGCGCTGGCTTATCGCTTGCTTTGACAACAAGCTTTTGTTTTGTCCCATTCAATATTCCTTCTACAAAGAAGACCCCGTGGTATCCTTCTCCATATCCTATGACCTTGGCCTTTTTGAAAAATTCCTCGAGGTCTCGCTTGGATGGAATAGTACCAACCTGAGAAGTTGCCCGCTTAGCTTCGCATTTTTTTCGAAGATTATCGATATACGGCACAAGAGACATCGTCCCCTTCTCAATAGCTTCTCTGCGTTCGGCAGGAATCGCTTGATAAACTTCTTCAAACACTTCCTTGGAGTACGCTGTCTCAAAATGGTTAATCAGCGCTCGATTCTCTTTGGCATTTTTGGTATTTTTTTCATATTCCTTGCAGCCAGTCAGCAAAGTTTCATATTCAGACGCCAATGATTCTTCTTTGAGAGCAAGGGTTTGCAACTCCGAAGCACTGCGCTGAACAAGGAGCTGATTGATCACATCTTCCGAAGAACCGATTTTTCCGAGTGTTTTAGGATTTAGAGCCTTGACTTTAGCTACGAGCTCTACTTTAGCTGCTAGAATGTCCTGACTTTTTTTCCTGATCGCGGCTTCATGCTCTGGGAGGCTTTCCTCTCCGAGCATAAATTTCTGCTTCATCGACAGGCTGATCTTTTCCCACATTATTTTTAAAACATCTAAACTGTAATCGCGGATTAAACTATCGATCAAACCCCTATGTTTTGCTTGGATCTGCTCAAAAGAACAGTTCACTTCCCCTTCAACTTTTATAGGAACAGTAGTAACTGACATAATATTTTCTATCTTTAATGTTAATTAATGTATTATTTACTGTTTATTATTATATCATTTATTATATATTAATTAAACATTTAATTAACATGCTGTAAGCTTCTTATAATTAAGATATTACAAATGTGTGAATTATCTTTTTTTATTGTCAAAATAGTGGTAAACTAGTTCCTCAAGAAATCATGGGATCGCTATGAGTACGCTCATTTCACAGAAAGCCACCCCCTCTTACGCCCTCGATGAGCTTCGTGCAGGCAGCTATGATGGATACGTTCAGGGACTCAAAATCTTAGGCGATAGGTTCCACAAGACTTGTCCCGAACTCTATAAGCTGCCAGAAAAGTGGCTCCAACTCAAAGGCACAGAACGGGAACAATTGATCATCATCCAGAAAAGGGCCTGCCATATTCTAAAGACCCTTCTTAGCTCTCCTGACATTGAAATCGCTTCGGACCTAGCCCTGAAAAATCGCTTAGCAACAATCGAATTTTTTACACGTCTTTCTTTTCAATATGGCCATAAGCTCACGCTAAGGATCTATCAATGTATCAAGCCCCATCTGCTTGAAAAGCTTAGAAGTGGTGAAAAAACGCTCTCTAAAACGCAACAACAGACCTTTGAAAAACGCTTAGCAAATTCTCAAGCTATACTCGTCGAAAAGAACCATAGCTTTGCGTTACCTAATCCCCCAGCAATCGACCCTCTACCCCATATAGAGAAAAGGGTTCCCTATTGGAAAACCATTTCGTCGATTACTCGATCGCAGGCAGGCCACATCGGGGTCTTTTACCTTCATAGCCAAGCCCTTCCGAAGGACCTTGTTGTAAAGGCTCCCCTCCACCCCGCACAAGAGTGCTTCGCTTCACGCATTTTTCAGCAATTAGGGTTTCTCACCCCAGATACACAGATCATCGACCGAAAATCTATTGAAGGGCAACTCATCGAAAAGGCCCTGAGCCCCTCGAAAGAATTTGAGGCCCATTGTCAAGATATAGCGTTTACACGTTTTTTCATCATGAGCCGGATATATGGGTCTTCCATTGAAGAGATCGATGCTTCTTGTGCTGATCGTGCATTCACCAATGACAACACTAGTCTAAAAGCTCTACTAAAACAAATTGGTATGGTAGCAGCGGTCGATTCTTTGCTGCATTATCAAGACCGCTTACCTCATATAGGCTTTTCCAATTGGGGAAACCTTATGTCCCTAGAGCATCGCGGCCGTCTCTCTTTTGCTGTTGCCATCGATCAGAGTGTCGATCTCTCTAAATCAACCACCTTTCTACCATCTACAGCCAAAGCCAAACGCGCCCTAGCTATTGCGCATGATGTCTTAAAAACCCCACAAGCTACCTCTAAAGCGGCACGCGATATTTTAGAGGAAATCCCACCCCATATCCAAAAGCACATCAAGCCCTCAGAAGCCTTGGCTACCATCCAAGAAGGTCTTACCGCAGGGTTCAAGGCAATCGCTAAGCAACTCACCCCAGAATGTCTGCTCCAGATCGATCGCGAACTTAGAATCTTTTATACCGACCGCGACTTTGTTCGCGTCAAGGATCTCATCGATCTGCAGCAAACTATTAGACATCTTGCGTAACCTCATTTGTTTGCTAAAATCAGAGCTTTTTTCAAACAAAGCAAGTTGCGCAAGATGTCTATTGCAGCGATGACCAAGCGCGATTAGTTTGAATTAGAAGCCCCAGGAAAAGCCCACTTCCCCATATTGTGTGCGCTCATTGAAGAACTGACCTTCCCAAGAAAATCCATGGTGATAGGCCGCAAAGAAACGAAGCTTACGGCCAACTCCTTGCAATTTACTTAGTTCATAGCCCGTCATGATGTTCACATCGAAATCCCAATGGCGTTGCTGCCAATTGTCGATAAAAACTGCCAAAAATGGCGTTCCGTATAACTTATGGTAGTAGAGTTTCTTCCCACCCATGCGCACCTCAAATCCGTACTCGACATAGAGAGGTTTGAGTTTGAAGTTCTTATCGCTATGCAAGACAACTCCTGGCCCAGCATAGAATCTCCAACTTGGCGTCAGTTGAAATTGGGTGATAAAATCGAGCGCTTCGAAGCTGGGATTTTTGCGATCATCGCATACTGATTTGTGATTGCAAATGTACTCATCCCCAAGGTGCCCTGAAATATGATACAAACGGAGGCGGAATGCCCAACGATCGACAGCATAGGTCAGAGGAAACCCTAACAAATAATCCGTATTGAAAAGTTCGCACATATCCCCGCGCGAACGGTCTACATGATGAAAATTAAAGACCGCCCAGACACCGGCCGATATGTCGATCTGCAAGTCACCATGCCACCTGAAGACATCTCTCCAGCGGAAAATGGGAAAGTCATCGCCTAAAGCCACCGCTACAGCATTTTGACCCACTACCTTATCACCCCATCGATAGGCGACATAGTACATAGGCTGTCTTGGATCGGCGATCAAAGGCTGGAAAAGTGCCGTCGACTGCGGAAACCAAACCCCTTCAACCCTTGGCTGTTCGGTATACTTCAGGCGAACTGACATCTCCTCTTCGGAAAAATGCTCTTTGATCTCAACAGATTTGACCCCGGGCACGTCACTGACAAACGAAACGATACTATTCGAGAGCATCTTGTTCTTTGGCAAATTGCCGACCATGACCTTGTGGTCTCGAACAGCAATGATCACCTTGAATTCAAAATAATGCATGTCGACGAGTGCCTGGATATATCCTTCTAAATAGGCATCCGTAGCATGTTCGAAGTCCTCTACAGGAAAATTATCCGCCCTTCCTAAATAAAGTGTGCTAGCCAGCTTTTTCCCATTCTGGTAATCGTCATCCCCTAGCAATGCACCGGTAAATAACGTTAGAGAAGTAAACAGAGCCAAAGTCAAAGCTCTCGACATGCCCACCATAGAGGTTAATAGATCCACTTAAAAATGTTCTATAATAGTCTCCCCTATTAAAGCGCAAAAAAAACATTGCTCTGATCTCCCTCGAAGTTTTATTCTTACGCTCTTTTCTCCCCATCTGGGGCAATAGCTCAGTTGGTTAGAGCAGCGGACTCATAACCCGCTGGTCGTAGGTTCAAGTCCTACTTGCCCCATTATTTGATTTCCCTTCCACAGAACACTCTGAAGGCATTTTTAACCAAAAGGCTTTTATGAGCACGTTCCCAAAAATCAGACTTTTACGCATTTTTTACGCAAATCACTGGAAGCATCCAGAACCAAATACCCATCAAACTTTCCCAACCTCTTCAAATCAAAACTTCGTCCAAACCGTCAATTTTTTCCTCAAATGCGGAAAAAATGCGGAAAATCGAGGTTCTAAAGATCAGAAGGAACTGATTAGCAACGCTCTGAATCAACCGGAGCACCGGATTAAGAATCCTGTTTCCAAATTATTCAGACGTATTTAAAATTTTACTAATTGGTTCTACTTGATTATGAAAAATTCTGACAACGCGCGCTGTATTCGCAAGTATATCAAAAAAGGTGGCACTGTTAGTTTCCATGCCGAAGTAAGACGCAAAAATGCCAAACCCATCCGAAAATCGTTCCGCACCCTCACCGAAGCGAAGAATTGGGTAAGAAGCTCTGAAAGCTCCGTTCTAGAAGGTCGAGCTCCCCCTGAATCTAAAGCTCGTCGCTATACGCTCTCTCATCTCATTGACCAGTACATTCGCCTCCATCTCCATCGATTCCCGCATCGATTGGAAGATCAAACCCACCATCTGAAGTGGTGGCAATTGCATTTTGGGGACAGGTTGCTTGTCGACATCACGCCTTCCCTTCTAGCAGAGGCCAAAAATATGCTTCTTACTGAACCAACGGTTCAAAATAAAAAGAGAACCGGGTCAACGGTAAATAGATACCTTTCAAGCTTAAGTAAAGCCTTCTCTTTAGCAGCTAGAGAATGGGAATGGATCACTGATAATCCCTTCCAAAAAGTCTCAAAGCTAAAAGAAAACCCTGGGAGAACCCGCTTCTTAACTCGAGAGGAACTCCATAGCCTTTTATATCATTGCAAGGAAAGTCCGAACCCCAATCTCTATCCAATTGTCCTAACGGCAGCATCCACGGCTATGCGATTTGGCGAAATCATAGAACTTCGCTGGAGGCATGTGGATCTCAAAAAGCAGCTCATTACTATTGAGATCTCCAAAAATGGAGATCGCCGCGTTGTTCCTATCTCCAATCAGCTCCGAGCTGTTATTGAAATGCTAAATGTTTCTAAAAACTCCGAAGACTATCTCTTCCCTTCAAAAAACCCACTAAAACGTCACCCCGGCTCAATGATACGTAAAGCCTTCCTTAAGGCCTTAGAAAACGCAGGGATTAGTGGTTTCAAATTTCATGACTTAAGACATACCTGCGCCTCGCATCTAGCCATGAACGGCGCAACACAAGGGGAATTAATGGAAATTTTAGGACACCGATCCCCAACCATGACCAAAAAGTATACTCATTTCAGCAAAGAACACATCGCCCGACTTTTACAAAAGACAAATAACAATCTAATAGGTCAACAAGGAGAAAACCCATGACCATCTGTCTTCCAAATACGCTATCTTCTTTCCGCTCGGCCTTTGATGAAGCATGCGATCGCATTCTAAAAAGCAAAGAGGACAATCTCTTCTATACCCTATTAGTTCAGCTCACTAACAGTATCCAGTCACATCCTCTCATGAAAGCTTATATTCAAGAGCTCGAGAATGAATTGACAAAACAAAAGGAGGAGTTAAGCAAAGCTTCATTGGAGGCGCTTGAAGATAGTTGGAGTAGGCTCTGGAAATACCATCCTCATGGGTTAAAACAGAAGAAGCAACTGGTACGTATCAAACAAATGGTCACAGCTCCATATGAAATCTCATGTTCATCTATTTATTATCGAATTCTCTATGCCTTGAATGAATTCCGCTATTGTTCAGTGCTTTTACGTTTAATCGATCTATCACCTAAGCTTTTTCGAACAGTCAATTCAGAACTTCGTTGTAAACTAGCTCAACTCGATTATCGTTACCCGTTGAGAGAACTATATTTTACGCAGAGGAGGATCACTTTGTACAAGTTGAGCAAGAAAAACAAGCTACATCTCTTCTATGAGAACATTATCAATCATAGTCCATCCGAAACCACTACTCCTTCCTGTAAAATCATCAAGCACATTGAGCTTGATCATTTCTTCTCACCAAAAATCGCGGAAATTGAGCGAAAGTCCTCTATTCCTGGGCGAAATAGTCATGAAAAACGATTGAATATGCAAATCACGGCAGAAACTTCTTCCATCTTTTGCTGGGAAAGAATCCAATTTCTAAATCGGTGTTATACAATTAACGAAACCTCTCTTCCATTAAAACCATCGAAGGGAAGTTGGAAAAAAGTCCGAGAAACAAGTTGGCAATCAACTTCGGAAAGATGCGATATCGAGGTTCTTTTGGGGGCAAAAATGGCCCTTGGCCAAAAACTATCTCCCGATCTTCTTTGCCTTGTGGACTCATTTCTCAACTGCAAGCATCAAGTCCACCGTGGAGACTATGAAAGATATCTTCGGTCTTTCAAGATCCACATCCACAACCAGCTTTACAACATCGAAAATATCAAACAGTCCCACAATGAAGATTCGCAATTTCCCCTGCCAGGTACTCTTAAGGGAAATTGGGTGATTGATCACGCTCCAAAATACTGGAAAAACCATCCTTCTGCAAATCAACAAGATGTCTTTGATGATTATCGCTTGCGTTGCCCTTTCAAATTACGGCTCTCGAGAACCCGCTGGGAGCAAATCCTTCGAAAACACAATCTTGATCCGCGCCCTAAAGCTTCAAAAAAACGTGGTAAAGGTAAAAAGACCTTGCAAAATTGACCTTTACTCCGATTGTGCCTCTTTTTCCTTTTCTCTTGGTAATTCAACCGTAAAAAACCCTCTCATTTTTTCACTCCGAATATTGAATTAAGTTTTTCTGATTCAATAAGAAGCATCCAGAAAAACCCTAAGAAATGAGGATGCCGCATGAATGATCAGGAAGATATCCCACTTACTTTTAAAGACTGCTCTCAAGCTTATAAATGGCCAACCATAGGTGCTCTTCGCAAAATGTGCTTTCTAAGCCAAGAAAACGGGCTAGGAAAAGCGTTCATTAAAATCGGACGAAGACGCTTAGTACTACCTAAAGCTCTTTTCAGGTTACTAAAAGAGCAGGGAAATAATAAGTGACTGCACACAATTTTCCATTAAACCTCGAATATACAACTGAAAAGGCCATCCAGCTTTGCGAAAGGGGTGGCCAGTCAAAAAGGAAAACTCTATGCCCACAAATATAGCCCAGGAACCTGAACAATTCCAAGGGAAACCCGAGGAAATCGACCGTTTTATAGCGCTACAATTTGCGCATCAACTTAGTAAGAGTGTAAAAACACATTTCAAGTCAATTGGATGCTATTACAATTCTTTATTTCATGCTTGGTTATGTCCTCAGAAAAACCATAAAGAAGCTCAAGAAATCATCAAGAATGCTGGAATCATTGTGGCGTCTGAACGTACGGTTCCAATGCCTAAAGGGATGATCCCATCCGATGCCAAAGCTGCAAACCGTCTAACTCGTTTAGAAATTCTTGAAGACCGGGTCATCAAAGACGAAACGATACTCCTAACGGAAATTTATAACTTCGATCCTAGCCTTCGCCCCGAAGATTTTGCTACCCTACCCGATGAAAAAGGAAAATCCCCTTCTCAGATAGCCTTCGAAAAGAATTTCCACACACGATGGATTACATTACAAAGCCAAAGAGAGGAAATAGAGCAGCTTCGGCAAGAACAAACACATCCTGAAACTGCCTCAGGAGAAAGAATATTTGATTCAGCTGCACCTCTTCTTATCGCTGATGCAATAATCAAGGAACAATTCTTATGGAACAATCAGAGAACTCTTCGTTACTGCTCAGATTCGTTTTGGCGATGGGGTGCTAGAAAATACGATGAACTACATCAAGATGCAGTACGCCAGAGTATCTATGATTTTCTGAGAGATGCTACGACCATGAATCTAACCGGAAAAACTAAGAGTTATAATCCGAATAAATTCAAAGTCGACCATGTATTCGATGCCCTCAAAGCAATTTGCTACCAAAACCATCATCCTGCTAGTGGAGCGGTTTGGTTAGACGAAATGAGCGGCCCTGACCCTAATAACCTCATCTGTTTCCATAATGGCATTCTTGATATCGAATCTTGGCTCAAAGATAAAACGACCCCTCTCCTGCCCCACACTCCATTACTTCTCAATGTTAATACTTTACCATTTGACTTTGACCCTGATGCACCATCCCCGTCTGAATGGTTGGGTTTTCTCAATTCTGTTTGGGCTAATGATTTGGAAAGCCAGCAGATCCTCCAAGAATGGATGGGCTATTGTCTTACCCAGGATACACGTCTTCACAAGATCCTTCTTATTGTTGGTCCTCCAAGAAGTGGCAAAGGAACAATTGGACGTATCCTGCGTGAATTATTAGGACCTCATAATGTCGTTGGGCCAACCCTATCTGGTCTTGGTGGTGAATTTGGATTACAGCCCCTGTTGAACAAGATGCTTGCCACTATTTCCGATGCCCGCTTAACCGGCAAGCACAGTAACAGTGTTATCATCGAACGATTACTCAGTATCAGTGGAGAAGATCCTTTAACGATCAATCGCAAATTTCTTCCCTCAATCACAGTACAACTACCCACACGTATTATGATCATGACTAATGAGCTTCCAGACATGCGTGATGCGAGTGGTGCATTAGCAAAACGTTATATCATCCTTACTATGACAAAAAGCTGGTTGGATAAGGAAAATCCCAATCTCTTTAATCAATTATGTCACGAACTATCTGGAATCCTTCTATGGGCTTTAGAGGGTCTTGTGCGCCTTCGTGAGCGAGGCTACTTCCTTCAACCAGCGTCCTCAGCCGAAACAATCGAAGAACTTGAAGCTATGACTAGTCCCATTAAAGCTTTTGTTAAGGAAAAATGTGATTTAGACATGTGCCAGCAAATCCTAGTAAATGATCTTTATGAAGCCTGGTGTGCATGGTGTGATTCCACAGGATACGATCGACCAGGCAATATCCAATCTTTTGGCAAGAACTTACGTGCTGCATTCCCTCAAATCAACATCACCAGACCACAAAATGAGATATATAGGTGCCGATATTACGGGGGGATAGCACTTTTAACACGCTAAGGCCTAGTTTGTCCGCGGACGGGTTTCCTCTACCATCAACTTTTTGAATCCAAGTCACTGCTCTCATTTTATCTATAAAATTTTTTATTAATAATATTTGGCATTTTTTCAAATTATTATAATTATTTCATATTGACTATAACTTATGCTTAGTTATAATTAACGCAATTTAATTAACGACGATTGCAGGGTTATGAAAACTGTTAAAGACGCATGTGTTCTAAAAAAAAATGCATTAAGTATCAATGTAAGTGATCAAATTGCACAACTGGATCAGGTAATTGCAAATAAAGAAGAAGGTCTGCAGTTCTTTGCTCGTACACATATTACAGCAGGCTTGCAATCCTTAATGAACGAAGGACTTGCTCGTTTGGCTGGATGCACTTCTCAGGCAATTTTTCATCTTAAGCAAGCTATGGGTGGTGGTAAAACCCACCTGCTGATTGGAATGGGGCTTTTAGCTCGCCATCCTGAAATTCGGCAAACTATTTGCCCAGATTTACATAAACGCTTCTCTTTTAAGAGTGCACATATCGCCGCTTTTAATGGCAGGATTCGCCCAAAAGAGTACTTCTGGGGAGAGATTGCGAAGCAACTCGGAAAAGCAGAAGTGTTTAAGCAACATTGGATCAATGGTATCGATGCACCGGATGAGGCAGCATGGTTAAGGCTCTTCGAAGATAATCAGCCAACCCTAATTCTTTTGGATGAGCTACCGACCTACTTCGGCTATTACGCATCTATTCCTTCCGGAAAACGTTCACAGGCTGATCTCATGACCGGAGGTTTATCTACATTACTAACAGCAGCTAGTAAAAAAGCTAATGTATGCGTCATTATCTCAGACTTATCCGCAGCCTATGAAGAAGGTGAACGAGCAATTAACAAAGCCCTTGATGATGCAAGGCAAGAGCTAGGGAGGCAGGAAAAGACCATCATACCAGTCGACTTGACTGGCACTGAAATTTATGAAATTCTTCGCAAAAATCTATTCGAGACACTGCCAGAATCATCAGAGATAAAAACCATCGCAATTGCATATGGCAAGGCACTTGAAGATGCAGGACGATCCAATACTATAAGTCGTGGCGCAGAAGCCACTGCAGACGAAATTGTTGCCACCTATCCATTTCATCCTAGGCTAAAAAATCTAATTGCCCTTTTCAAAGAAAATGAAAAATTCCGCCAGACACGCGGCCTAATGGAGTTTATATCCCGATTGCTCCTTTCTGTATGGAAGAAGGATGCAAATGACGTTTTCCTCATCGGGGCACAGCATTTTGACTTCAGCATTCCAGATGTGCGCGATGCATTTGAACGAATTTATCCCATGCGAGAAGTGATCGCCCGAGATATCTGGGACTCAAGTGGTTCCGCTCATGCTCAAATCATTGACGGGCATTTGCAAAAGCGCTCTGCTCAAGAAATCGCGAGCTTAATTCTCACGAGTAGCCTGTCTTCTTCTGTTAATGCAATTAAAGGACTATCGAAACATGATATTTTCGAATGTCTGATTTCACCCGTGGGAAATAATGCTGTTTTCGATGAGGGCTTAAGCCAACTTGTATCTAAAGCATGGTACCTACACCTAACTACTGACGATTTATATTATTTTGATGCTAGAGAAAACCTCGGAAAAAAATTAAAAAAATGGGCTGAAGATGCACCAGAAAATCAAATCGATGCTCTAAAAAGAGAGCGCCTTTCTGAATTATTCGCACGACGTTCAGGTGCTGCATATGGAACAGTGCTCCCACTCCCTGAACTAGATGAAGTTCATGAAGCACTTCGTCGTAATCGTGTACTCGTGATCTGCGAACCTGATGGAAGCATCCCCCCGAAAAAATTGAGCAGTTTTTCCAACACCTTACTCAAAAAAATAACCTCTGTGTATTAACAAGCGATCGTTGCGAAATGCATAAATTGGATGTTGCTGCGCGCCAACTTTACGCTGTTAAAAAAGCCGAAAAACAACTCGATACACAAACACTTTCAATAGAAGAATTTAAGCGCAGAAAAGAAGAAGCAGAATTTGCATTCCTCTCAACAGTCCTTGCTATTTTCAATCAAATTCTGCGCCCTGTTACACAAGGGGGTGCTCCGAAACTTCGAAGTGAAACCCTACGCTGGAACCGCGATGGACAGGATGGTTTTTGATGGTGAGAAACAGATAATTGACTGTCCTTTCAGGGGAACGCGTAGGCAAATTGATCCTAAGTATAGAAACAGACTACAACAACGTACGAACGAAAGCGGAACAATATTTATGGCTTGCGGGAGAAGATCGTGCTCGCTGGTCCGATATTGTTGACAGGGCAGCCGAAAATTCGAGTTTTTACTGGCTTCCAGCTAAAGGTCTCGAAACACTGAAGCGATGCGCGCTCGAAAGAGGAAACTGGGAAGATGAAGGAAATGGATGGATCAATAAAAAACCGCCCAAGAAGAAAACATCCGTGCAGATTATCGTTATGGGTGACATGACCGATGATGGTAAAGTCCGTCTGCAAGTCAGTCCAATCAATGCAGGTAAAATTCCTAGAATTTTTGTTTCGGAATAACCTACTGTTTCAGAAAATAGTGAGGAGCTAAAAGAACTGACATTTGATACGAGTGCTTTGCGCCTCTATTTCTTGATAAAAGATCCGACAGCTCAATATGAAACCGGAGAACCAAAGGAGTGGGTAAATAAATTAAAAATTATTTGTCCTAAGGAAGAAATTCAGAGAGATAGCAGAATTATTGAACTGCGAGTCCTCCCGAGAGGTGAAGTCCGTTATTCACTTGATGGAAGCAACCCACGCGAAGGGAAAAAAATCGACGGACCTCTAGAAATTGGCTTAGATAATATTCGAGTATTAGCCTTTGCCAAGGCGGACGAGTTGGAAGCGCAGGAAGAATTCAAATTCTCAGCTCATACGGGATTAAAAGAACCAACATCAATAAAGATCGATCCTCAACTATCATATGTTCTCGAAAAAACGCTCAGGCTATCCGGCGCCGAAGTCTGGAAAGCAGTTCAGTCTGCTAAAGCGCTTGAAGCGAAGTTTTTTGACGTCGTTGGGCAAGCGGGTGAAGGTCAAAAATATGCCTCTATTCGATTCAGTCCCGATTTTGAAACAGATCCCTCCATACTGGAAAAATCCCTTGTAATTCTTCAATCTCCTCCCTTGGAGCCCTCCGCACCTTTAACTCTTCAAGTACGAAAAATGCAATTCCGAACTGGTCACGATTTAGAACAATTTGCCCGCGACCTGGAGTTCTCTTTAAAGGCTGAAGAGGTAAAACAGTTATGAAAAAAAAACCGCTTGTTGAGGGATTTGGTGCGCCTAAGGAATTTGGAATTCATCATTTTCGGGTTGATATTCCTCGCTCACTCAAGGAATCCGTTGTAATTATTGAAGACTTCGGACTTTCCGGGGGAACTGGTGGCATTCCTCACGAGGAAAAACGGATTCTTCTTCCAAAAACTAACTGGACAATAATTGCTGAAGCAACCGGACGCGATTTCAATGCGCGCTTAAAAGCCCATAAACTCCCTCTCGGACGTTGGTCGATTGGTTCCACTAAAGTAGAACGTCTTTTAGGGAAGGAGCTTTGCGTCCTTGCTTGGGCCGTTGAAAAGGCAACCCGATCTCAAGTAGAAGTTGCTATCAGAAAATGGCTTTCGCTTCGTCCAGAAGAGCGTTGGTGGCTTTTTACTATGACTGTCGCCGAAGCTGGAAAATCAGAAGATGTAGATGGTGGATGGAGAGCAGCCCTTCGTTATGCACTTGGAAGCCAAACTAAAGAACCTAGTTATAGAACACCTTCCCGTCGCCGTCCACAATGCGAAACCGATCAATTCCTGTTTCCCCTTATTTCGGAGTAAATCGATGGTGAAGCCCTTTGTACTCAAAAATGCTCCCGCCTTAATCGAAAAGATCTGGCCCGCACAAAAAATTTCTGCTGAATCTTATAAAGACAAATGGCCGTCGGCGGTAAAACCTTAACGGCACTCGGAAGCTACTGGAAAGGACGCAAACCACTTATTCTAAACCGCGCCTGCATTCTCGGCGCTTTATTGCCTGCGACGGATAATCTCCGAAAAGACCTTGAAATTTTCGAAATGTTAATGGGCATGGATGAAATTTCTTTTTCCATCCGGATGAAATCATTCAAGAAGAAAACACCTATAGTTAAGGAAAGCTATTGCGATTTGGTCAACAACTCCGAACGAGCTGAAAAATTCGGGCCTGAATTGCATGCTCATATTTGGGAACAAGTCAATAAACACCTCGGTACCAGCGCCTTTTCAATGCCAGAGCTCATCGAACAGCTTGGCATCATGCGGTTTGGTCACCGCCCAAAAGTCGCCGATCCTTTCTGTGGCTCAGGTCAAATCCCATTTGAAGCTGCTAGACTGGGCTGTGACGTCTATGCCTCAGATTTGAACCCCATTGCCTGTATGCTGACATGGGCCGCTTTCCATATAGTCGGAGCAACTACAGATCGACGTCCACTTCTGAAAAAATCCCAATTCAACTTGGCCCAAAAATTTCGCTCTGAAATGGCATCACTTGGCTTTGAATCAGATGGGAAAGGATGGCATGCCAAAGCGTTTCTCTATTGCCACGAGTGTGTCTGTCAACATACGGGCTGGACGGTTCCAATGTTACCGACATTTGTTATTTCACAACGCAACAGGGTAATTGCTCGACTCTATCCACAGCGCTCTAAAAAGCGCTACAAAATCGAAATCGTGACGAATGCAACACCTGCAGAAATGAAAATGGCAGAGAAAGGGACTATTCAAGATGGCTTTCTTGTGCACGCATTCGGCAAAGAAGTTTTTCGGACAAGAATCAGCACATTGCGAGGGGATTATAAAGATGAACAAGGCAAAATAAAAAACCGCCTGCGGCGATGGGACTGTTCCGATATCATCTTTCATGAAGACGACATCTATCAAGAGCGTCTCTACTGTATCCATTGGGAGAAAACAACAAAGAAAGACAGAAAAGAGCATGTAGAAACAGAATTTCGAACTGTGAGCTCTAAGGATCTCGAGCGCGAACAAGAAGTGATCGACTATGTGCAAAAGCGTCTCAGCCGATGGCAAAAAGAAGGCTGGATTCCTAAGGCAGTAATTGAAGAGGGTGATAAAACGAACGAACCTATCCGAGATCGTGGCTGGACCTATTGGCACCATTTGTTCAACCCCCGCCAACTATTGTTATGCGCTCTTGTCAACCGTTATGCTGATGCAGTTGGAAAAGTTGCTTTTGGACAACTATTGAACCGAAGTTCACGATTATGTCATTGGAAAACGAGTGACGATGCAAGCGCTGGTGTATTCTATAACCAGGCATTAAATACCTTTTGGAATTATGGTTGTCGTGGTTCGAGTTCAGCTCTTCCTCTTTTAGAAACTGACTTTAAAAGTTATCCTTTTACTCAGGGTTTAAACCTTGCAGTCTACAACCACACAGCAGACCAAGTTGCTGAAACTCAAGATGTTTACATAACAGACCCCCCCTATGGCGATGCTGTAAAATACGAAGAAATCACAGAATTTTTTATCTCTTGGCTCCGAAAAAACCCACCTCAAGAATTTGCAGATTGGATTTGGGACTCAAGAAGAGCCCTAGCAATCGCCGGTGAAGATGAACAGTTCCGCCAAGGCATGATCACTTCCTTTGAAAAAATGGCACTACAGATGTCAGATAATGGGATCCAAATTCTGATGTTTACCCACCAATCCGGCTCTCTTTGGTCTGATATTGCAAATATCGTCTGGGCGTCTGGGCTACAGGTGACAGCTGCTTGGTATGTGGTCACAGAGACCAGCTCTGCGTTAAGAAATGGGAATCATGTCAAAGGAACTGTGATTTTAGTTCTAAGAAAACGTAATAAAAAACTATCTGTTTTTCGTGATGAATTGGCAATAGAATTGCAGGATGAGGTAGCTTCCCAAGTTAATACACTTGTCGGCCTGAATCAGCAAACAAAACATTCCAACCGCGATGAGAACCTTTTTTCCGATGCCGATCTTCAGATGGCGGGCTATGCAGCTGCCCTCCGAGTACTGACACGTTATGCAGAAATCGACGGTGATAATATGACCAATGAAGCAAAACGACCACGCATCAAGGGAGAAAAGACATGTGTCGACCGACTGATCGAATATGCAGTTGAAATGGCGAATCAATTCCTTATCCCAGAAGGAATCCCTCCCGGCATTTGGAATGATTTAGCGCCCGCAGAACGTTTCTATCTTAAATTACTAGATTTAGAAGCCCAAGGGTTAAAAACACTCGACAACTATCAGAATTTTGCCAAAGCATTTAAAGTGAAGGATTTCAAGCCTCTAATGGCCAGCAATAAAGCAAATGCCACGCGACTCAAGACATGTGTAGAATTTGGAAAAAGTGAAATGGCAGGAGAGTCCGAGTTGGCCCGCACACCCTTAAGGGGTATTCTTTACGCCCTAATGGAGCTGGAAAAAGGAATCGATTCTGAGCAAATCCTGGCACATTTGGGCGACAATGTTCCTAATTATCTGAAGCAACGCCCCGTTATAATCGCACTAGCGAATTATTTAGTTCCACGCTTAGCCCACTTACGAGAAAGGGAAGCAACTCATGCCAAGATCCTGAGCGATTTAGTTCGTAATGAACGACTAACATGACAAGCACCTCGCTCATTCAACGATTTTCCTCCCGAAAGGACAATCTGTGTCGAGTATTCCTTGCAAATAGATTACAGGGTGCCCGTTCATACAAACGAATTGCTGGCTATTTCCGTTCCTCAATTTTCGAGTTAATCGGCGAAGATATCGAGCAAATCCCCGAAGTCAAGATCCTATGCAATAGCGAACTAGATATCGCAGATATCCAGATATCGCAAGCTATTCGGGATGCGAAATTTAAAGAAAAATGGAACGAGGGAACCCTGGAAGGTGAGCCCCTTTTGCGACATCAGCGTTATAAACGCCTTTATCAACTTCTCTCAAGTGGCAATGTAGAAATCAAGGTTGTTTCCTCTGAAAAACTCTTTTTGCATGGCAAGGCGGGAATCATTGAATTAGAGGATGGGACCAAGGCCGCCTTTTTAGGTTCCGTAAACGAAACTAGACGTGCTTTTGATTTTAATTACGAGCTTATTTGGGAAGATCGTTCCCCCGAAGCTGTCGAATGGGTCGAGGAAGAATTCCATGCACTTTGGAAATCAGGAATCCCTTTGCCTGATGTAATTATTGAGGAAGTTAGGCGTCTCGCAATGCGCGAAGAAATTGAACTAAAGTCGTGCGATGAAAAGAACCTTCCTGCAGCAGCTTTAGCAGAATCACCCATTTATAAGGCAGGAGAACAGCTCCAACCCTGGCAAAGGTCCTTTATCGTTCATTTCCTAGAACACCGAGAGCAATACGAAAGTGCTCGGTTACTTTTAGCTGATGAGGTAGGACTGGGCAAGACCCTTTCTCTTGGGGCTAGCGCAATGATCGCAGCTCTTCTCGATGACGGACCTATATTGATTCTTGCTCCTTCTACCTTGACACATCAATGGCAGACCGAGCTGAATGACAAATTGGGCATACCCACAGCAGTTTGGCTTTCAACAAAAAAAGGTTGGCAGGACCCTAATGGTCATTTCATTCAAACACAAGGTGCCGATGGGATCGAAAAATGTCCCTATCACATTGCCATAGTCTCTACCGGGCTTATTACCCATGTCACTCGGGAACGGGAGCTTCTTCTTAAACGACGCTTTGGCATGATCGTATTAGACGAAGCACATAAAGCCCGACAGAAAGGAGGCTTTGGCCAAGATAAAGGGGCACCAAATAACCTCCTGGATTTCATGCTAAAGGCAGCTGAGCGGACTAAGCATATTCTCTTGGGCACAGCAACACCAATTCAGACCGAAATCCAAGAGCTTTGGGACCTTATGCGCATCCTAAATAGTGGACGTTCTTTTGTATCCGGTCGTGAACCTTATTCTACCTGGTCACATGCAGAACAAGCTGAACCTCTCATTACCGGAAGAGAATCTCCCAAAGATCCAAAAGAAACATGGGATTTGATCCGCAATCCACTTCCTCCCAGCAGAGAACATAGACTCTTTGATCATATACGAAGTGGGCTTGATCTTAAGAAGAATGATCATTTTTGTAAGACGCCTTATAGTGAACTTCCAGACTATCTGCGCGATGAGATACGCGACGCCATCGAAGAATCTACTGCTGGAATAACCTTTTTTGAACAACACAATCCCATTATCCGCCACACCATCCTGCGTCAACGAAAAGAATTAGAAAAGAAAGGCCTCTTACCTCGCATTAGCGCAATGATCCACCCTGATCAATCCCTTCTTTTACATGGATATCCTGGGTTGCGCTTTGAGGAAACACTAGGACTTCCGACCAACTATTTTTTTGATCAAGCATATAAGGCTGCAGAAGAATTTACCAAGGAGTTGCGAAAGAGGCTCCCTTCGGCAGGATTTCTAAAAACACTTCTTCTTCGAAGAATTTGCTCAAGCTTTGCAGCTGGCATCGCGACAGCAGAAAAACTATTGATTGGAAAAGAACTAGAAGAAGAAGAATTGCTACCAGAGGATCTAACTAATTTATCGAATTTAACACCTTTAGAACGGCAGTGGCTGCAACGAATTGTACAAGCGCTTTCTCCATCTGAAGCCTCTGATCCCAAACTTGCTGCTGTACGCTATTTTTTGATGGAACACCGAGTCGATAAAAAAACATGGCTTGAACATGGATGTATAATTTTCAGCCAATACTATGACACGGCGGCCTGGATTGCAAACGAACTAGCTCATTTTCTGCCAAATGAACCTGTGGCCGTCTATGCTGGTTCTGGAAAAAGCCGATTATACCTCAATCAAAAGTATTCAGGTATAGAGCGGGAGTGTATCAAAAAAGCCGTTAAGAATCGAGAAATGCGACTCGTGGTTGCTACAGATGCAGCCTGTGAGGGACTCAACTTGCAGACACTAGGCACGCTCATCAACATCGACCTTCCCTGGAATCCATCACGTCTGGAGCAACGACTTGGACGTATCAAAAGGTTTGGCCAGACGCGCACTTCGGTTGACATGCTAAATCTGGTCTATCACGAAACCTTGGATGAGAAGATTTATCAGGTGCTTTCGCGTAGGATGAAAGACCGCTATAATATTTTCGGCACGCTTCCTGATGTCATTCAAGATGAATGGATCGAAAACATCCAAAATTTGGAAGAAGAATGCGAACGATATTGGAGTCGTCGCCAGCATATACAGAATGCCTTCAAATTGCGTTATCAAGACCAACTTGACCCCGATCAGCATCGTTGGGAGAAGTGCGCAAAAGTCCTTTCCCGCCACGACATCCTCAATAAACTTTCTCAACCCTGGTAAGATCTATGGCACATCATAAGCACCCCTTTTCTTTAACTATCTTTTTAGCCGATGGTATTCCAGATGGTTTGAAAACCATCGAAAAATCTAACTGGAATGGTTGCGGACTTGCATTTCCACGATCACTATTTCGAGAACATAGGCACCGTCCAGAATTGACCAGGCCCGGTGTCTATCTGCTTCTTGCTCAAGATGAGCTAGGAAACCAGCTCTATATTGGTGAAGGCGATCCCATGATTGATAGATTGGAAGGTCATTTCCGAGACAAAGACAAAGATTGGTGGGAAAGCATCATCGCATTCACGGTAAAAGATAGGAACTTACATAAAGCATATATCCAGTTCCTTGAAGCCCACCTTATAAAATTGGCACGTGATTCTGGCCGCTTTACACTTAAAAATGGCAATAATCCCTCTGAGCCTACTCTTTCAGAAACCGACCGTGCTATTTGCGAGGGCTTCCTGAGTGAAATGTTGCTATGCCTGCCGATTCTAGGTGTGCATCTCACGAAACAGCAACCGGAATCAGCCGATAATGCCTTATTTATCGATGCTAAGGGAGTACATGCGGAAGCCCGCGAATGTCCTGAAGGATTTCTGATATGCAAAGGTTCGTTCGCTGTTGGCAAGTTAGCAGAATCCAAAACTATACCTGCTCCAATCCAAAACCTAAGAAACCAGCTTTTGGAAAAGGGGATCCTAATTTCGACAGATAATGAAAAGCTACAGTTTGCTCAGGACTATCTCTTTGGTTCCCCATCTACCGCTTCAGCTATTGTCCTTGGACATAGTTCAAATGGTCGAGAAGCGTGGAAGAATCAAGCTGGCATATCACTTAAAACCTTACAAACACAAGGGATAGAATGAGCAGGAAGAAAGCCTCGTATCAACCAGACCAGCTTTTTAAATTAAGCCGAGCAAAAATCGAATTATTTTGCCAATGCCCCTGCTGTTTCTATCTTGATCGTAAATTAGGTTTCACACCACCCAGCGGCCCTCCTTTTACCCTTAATAGTGCTGTTGATGAGCTTTGGAAGAAGGAATTTGATTCCTATAGAATCATCGCAAAACCTCATCCGATTATGGTTGAGCATGGAATAGATGCAATCCCCTTCCAACATGAAAAAATCAATGATTGGAGAAACAATCGCCGAGGAGTTTCTTTTTTGCATGAGCCCACTCAATTTTTAATAAGCGGTGCTGTGGATGAGATTTGGATAACCCCCGAAGATGAGCTAATTGTAGTGGATGTCAAGGCTACAAGCAAAGGAGGCGAGATCAATATCGATGCTGATTGGCAAATGAGCTATAAAAGGCAAATGGAAATTTACCAATGGCTATTCAGAAAAAACGATTTTAAAGTCTGTAATCGAGGGTATTTCATCTACTGTAACGGAAAACGTGATCAAGGTTTTTTTGGTAATCGTTTAGAATTCGATATTTCAGTCATCCCTTATGACGGAGAAGACAATTGGATAGAGCCCAAACTTCGGGAAATCCACGAGTGTCTTTCTTCGCCAAATCTTCCAAGGTCATCTGATGAATGTCAGCTCTGTAAGTATCGCCTAGCAGTCACCACTGCCTTATCTCAAAGTTGTTATCAGGTTTGATTAGTTATAGCCAATAACCGAATCCTCTTCATCTCAAGAAAGAGAACATCTGCTTGATTCCTTCCTGAAAGCAGGGGATAAGATGGACTGGCATACTGTCCAGCCACTTATTAAAGTCGAAATTTGGGTCACTCCCTAGAATCGGGTGTTGTTTTATCCATAAACAATATTCTTCTGCTAGCTCTTCAGCCTTATAGATCCCTTTTACTCGTTCTTCGAGGCCTTGCAATTTTTTGAGTAACTTCATAACTCTATCTAAATTTTTAAGAGGAGGGTGGATTAGCACGTAAGTTAGCCAGACCGAGCAGAATGCATTCTAGCCGAAATTCTTGGGGCACTATCTCTGCAAGTGCTAAATAGTCCTCAGGTGGATTGTCATAATTTTTCTGAATCCATTCTTCAAAGAGTTGTTTTCCATAAAGAAGCTTGATGCTTCTTTCAAGCTCACCGATTCTTTTGCCCCAGTCCTTTTTCATCGTCCACCCTTTTCATGAGATGCTTTTTCCGCTAGTTTCTCAAGAACAGAAATCCTCTCTTCGAAATCCAAAAACTCCGTAGCTTTAAACACCGTAGCTAATATTTTCTCGGAGGCTGACAGTCGAATACGGGGATCTTCATCTTCCAGTAAAGCTACTATCGTTTGAACCGCTTTCTGAGTCCTCGATTTAAGATAAGAGAGCGCGTCGCAAAAAACTGAATCTCTCTGCTTTTTTAGTTCTTCGCGAAAGACAGGATCTTTTAACCACTCGTGAATCTGTTTTGAACTAACCTGAGCACGACGAGCTGCTTCTTCATAGGTAGGACTAGAAAGAATGTGAGGAAGAGCCTGACACTGTCTCTTTGTTAGCTTTGAGTGATCTCGAATTTTATTACTTTTCATAACTTTCTCTCACCTAGAAAAACCCTAAGATACTCTATAAAGCTAAACAAATTCAATCACCCCTACTAGATAGGGTTAGTTCTACTGGAGTTTGATGCCAACAAAAATACGATCCTGAAAATTCTGGAGATAGATTTTTTTTCGCTAAAAGAATACCGTATTCGGTTCAGCGGAAATGGCATGAATACTATTGAATTAGAGTACAGCGATTACATCGCCTACGTCGATGAGAGTGGAGATCATAGTTTGACCTCGATTGATGAAGGATATCCCGTGTTTGTCCTTTCCTTCTGTGTATTCCAAAAAATCCACTACTCTCATGTAGTAACGCCCGCTTTACGAATGCTCAAATTTGCCACATTCGGTCATGATATGGTGGTCCTGCACGAGCAGGATATTCGCAAAAAAACAGGAGCCTTTAACCTGATGAATCAAGAAAGAAGAGAGCTCTTTTTGGACGATCTCAATGCTTTGATTATTCAGGTAGATTTCATTCTTATTTCTACGGTGATCGATAAATACAAACTTAAGAGAGAAAATAACAAAGACACGCACGTCTACCACTTGGCTATGCAGCTAGGACTGGAAAAGCTACACCACTTTCTTCAATCTAGAGATCAAGAGAATCGACTCACTCATGTCATTTGTGAAGCACGAGGGCGTGTTGAAGACAAAGCCTTGGAATTTGAATTTCTTCGCGTCTGTTCTGGAAACAATTCTCTGAAAAGAGCACTCCCCTTCGAACTGATTATTGCCGACAAGAAAACAAATTCTGAAGGGCTACAATTTGCTGATCTGGCGGCGAGACCCGTAGGCCTATCTGTCGTTCGACCCAATCAGACCAATCGAGCCTTCCAAATTCTGCAGAAAAAATTTCATAAAAATGGAGAAGGCGAGGCTGCCGGGTATGGCTTCCATCTGTATCCTTTAAAAAGCGAAAAACCCCAAGGTAGTCCTTGAGGCTAGACGCCGGCCAGGTAGTCCCAACCCATTTTTCAGCCTCATTTTAAAAAGTCTAGCCCTTTTATGCACGTGTTTTAGTGCATTTCATCTTTCACATCATGCACATCATTTTGACATTCAAGAAGATTCTTGGCTCTTGTAGCTGGAGAATTCCCTTAAATTTTACACAAACGACTTGAATCCAAGCGAACTTTTGGAATCCACAGAAACGTGATCATATCCATCTTGCGAGGGAAAAGAGGTTCTGGTTAACTCTATTGCGTTCGGAGCATTCAGGGAAATATATCATTAAGGAGGCATAGGTGGACGTTATCGAAAGGTTAATACAACACTATCTAAATCAAGCGCCGCTACTGTCTTTCACTGCACAAGAAGGAGATTCCTTAAAAGTACGCCAATACCATGAGTGGCCAGAAAAAGAGGCAGGCGAAGAACTTGGTGCACCCGTTTGGCGGGGGCATGAGAAAGCTAGCTCTAACACGCCCCCTCCAGATGGATATTGTGTAATAGACGCGTGCCTTGATGCCTCGGGATTCAAAAATCCAGGTACCCTTCCACTCCATCCACAGATGCGCGGCCAAGAAATCCGGATCATCGTGTACGTGGACACCTTGAACTGCATTCATATGAGGGCTATCGGAGGTTACAGTATCAATACGTAGCAAAAACCCAGTCTCTAACTAACAAATTTTACGCATTTTTTACGCAAATGACTTGAATCCAAGCGAACTTTTCGGAATCCAATGGAACGTGATCACGTTGATCTTGCGAGGGAAAAGAGGTTCTGGTTAACTCTACTGCGTTCAGAGCGTTCCGGGGAAAGGGACTCATAACCCGCTGGTCGTAGGTTCAAGTCCTACTTGCCCCATCTTCGTTCTCAAGTACTTACGCTCTTTTACTGCCGCTGTTCGAGCTCGTTAAAATGGGCTTTTTCCGCATTTGATTTATCTTGGCTGATGCAACTCTTACTAGAAAATACGCGGCCTCTTTCAGCTCCTATCAACTTGCCTTGTAAGTTTCCTAGGAACCTGCTTTAGTCTTTTGAGTTCGTTTTATTTCTTGAGATCTCTTATGGATTATATGATTGCCGCTAAGAATCAAATTGCGAAAAGTCTAAGGCAAAGAACTGAAAAAATTTTACACATACAACACGCTACAATAGACGACTGCAAATCAATTATCGTTGACTCTTGTCAATGGACTGAAGCATCCAGAAAAAACGGATCATCACTTACTTTGAAGTTGTATCGTAACTGGCTTTCACACCCAGCACTTACAAAAGGTTTTGTTCTAGATTTTTTCAAAGAAATCTATCAACAGTTTTCAATACCTGAAGCTAACCAAAGCACAGTTGATCGTATAGCAGACTTACTGTCTTCAAAAAAGCTTAGGCACGAGCTTAAAACAATTCTAAAAAGCATCGGATGCAACTTTCCAGTACTGGATTCATTAAGTATGTGGAAGCAATTTTTTGGTAGCATTTGCGCCGAACTTTTGTATAAACCTCTTGTACTTACCAGCTGCGAACAGCTTTTAGAGCATTCCAGTGAGCCTGGCGAATATAAGCTTCCTAAACACTTCCGGTTGGAAGATACGGAAGGTAAAATCGAGTTCGCAATACAAATCATCCACCTGGTTAAAGAGAACGATGGCAATATCAAAGAAATAGATGCTTCAATAACAGTGCGTGGCAACTTCCCTCTTAATGAATCACGTATTAATTTTCATAATGATTAGAGATTGGATGCTGACCTTACAGCAATTCGACAATCACTATTTAGCCAGCCTATTGCTTGTTGGGATTGATGAATTTGTCCCAGAGGGCTTTTTTAAACCAAGCAGGCATTTGGTCTGTTTTCATCTCAAGAGACTGGCCATCGGTGATTTCTGCAAGCCAGATATGCTCATTGGTGGAGTTATCGAAGACATAGGCCCGATGAGTAGATTGGACAGCTTGCACTAATAAATCTAAAGAGCGGTGGTAGCGTGTCGTAATTTTATCCTCTGGTACGGAGTGACCGCCTCGGCTTATCCTAAAACGCACGCGTGAGATATTGATATCAGGATTTTCAGTTGCCACATAATAGAGATAGGTGCGGTAGCCTCTTGACTGGGCTCTTTGAAGAAGCTCAATTTTATCAGGAAAAGACATCACCGTTTCGAAGGTAAAGGATTTTGAGCCCTCGATTAACTTTTGGCGAATAAAATCAGCGGCAACGGAGGCAAAGTAAGCATTGACTATGACTTCATGAAAGCTCAACTTGTTATCATTAAAGCGCAATGCATGCGCCTCATCAACACAGTCTACCTTCTCTAAAAGAGGAGATTGGTTAAAAAAACTGAGAATCTCGTGTTTTGTGGTTGCTACTTGATAAGCGTCAAGATCAAGAAATCCTCGAGCGCAGATCTCCTTTTCAATTTCATCTGGATTGATATAAACGCCAAGAAGTTCCCTACGGATCATGGTTTTAAATGTACTTTTGCCCGATCCATTGGGACCTGCAAACATGCGAAGTCTCGGAGTACCTGTATTCATTGGATTTTTAATTTTTGTCCACGTTTCACGGGTGTCCAAGGAGGCAGTTCTTTTATGAATTTCCGCTTCCCATTAGGGAATACCTCTATAAGGCTCCCATTTTCGCTTACAAGCACACTACTACCAGTTGCAAGAGCTGCCCAATATGCTTGTTTGAATGCAGCCTCAGCAAGTTCAGGAATATGCTCTTCCAAATAGTCTAGAGCTTCTTCGCTTAA
Organism: uncultured Simkaniaceae bacterium; assembly: GCA_963791555.1. Classification (GTDB taxonomy): domain Bacteria; phylum Chlamydiota; class Chlamydiia; order Chlamydiales; family Rhabdochlamydiaceae; genus JAGXTH01. Next base: position 957,027 of record CAWBSQ010000001.1, on the reverse strand, counting down.
GTCCATGACTTTTTCTCCCTGAGCTAAAGTGGATTCCACTTCATTTATGACTCCATTCTAAAAGGTCTTCCCTCTTTATTTCATGAAATTTTACGCATTTTTTACGCAAATGATCTGAATTCAATAAAATTTTTCAGACTTTTACACAAATCACTGGAACCATCCAGAACCAAATATCCATCAAATTTGCCCAACATCTTCAAATCAAAATCTCGTCCAGACCATAGCGCACCCATGCTTGGTCACCTGCATATCTATATGAAGAATTCCTTCCAGAATTGAAGTGATTTTCAGAGATAATCTTCGTGTTTTTTATAAAGACTACCCCAATTGATACTTTTCTTTTAAATGCACACCTCCTGCGATTCAACTAAAAGTCCCGTGCGTTCAAAGTATAAAATCTAGTATAGTACCCTCCTTTTTTTCACAAAACGATCCGTGTTGATGGCTGTGCTCGCTAGATTCATTGTCCTCTTAATTATTTTAACTTCATTACATGCTGATGAAACACCCAACGTGCTCTCCTCAACAGAGGGTGAACCTGGGCTTCTCGTCGGTGATTGTGTAGATCCCTATAGTGGAACCTTTTATCGTCGAGTTGAAGATCTACGTATTGAAGGTTTTGTCCCGATTGTCATAGAAAGGGTCAACGGCGAGTTCCTTCCCCATCTATCATTAGAGTGTCATTTCGAAAGAAGAGAAGATCGGAATGGGGAGATCTATTACCAACCCTACGTAGCAGTTCCAGAAAGATCTGGAGGACGTATCTGGTTCACACGCATTGAGAATAGTGATTGGCAGATTGCTTTCGATCGCCATCCCGGTGGTTTTACCAATAGCGCCCGGGGTTTGTTAAACTCGAGAACCAATCTCAAAAACCATCGGCTTGAAGAAAAAAAACATTGCTATCGTCTTAAAACGTGCGACGGCGGTGAACGTATCTATGGGGGACATTCTCATACTCTAAGAGAGGAACGTCTACCCAATGGATGCTGGTATTTGTATTCTTACGACAAAAAAGATCGTCTCATCGAGATTCGTTCTACGAATCCTTCAAAAAATACAGTCTTTGCATGGGCAAGATTTCACTATGAACATGGCAAAGATTGCATTGTAGAAGCATCAGATGGCAGGCGATTGCATTATGTCTATTGGCAAAAGGGACCAGGCCATGATCATTATCTCGTAGAAATCAACAGCCCCGAACGTCCAATCGAGCAACTGTCTTACGATGTCACAAAGAAACACGAGATTCAACTTTCTAGACTCTACCACCCAAGCGGTAAATGGATCAGCCTTAAACATCGCTCGCGGCGCATCGATACGCTCGAATTTCCAGATGGGCAGCACTTTCGCCTATCTTATTACCCAAAGACCACCACTGTTTGCGATGGGAAAAAACATCTTCTTTACTATAACTACGACGATACAGGCAAACTCAGCTGGATCGACAAAAAAGAATATCTCAACGGCACCCACTCTCCTTACGCCAAGTGGGTCTATGTCTACGGCTCGGGTCAACCTCACGGCGATCATGAGCTCTTATCCCGCACACGGGAGTCCAGATATGCAAATACCAATTGCAAAACAGAGTTCCTTTACGATGCGGTTGGCAACGTCATCGAAGAACGTCTCTGCGGCAATCTCACAGGTCGATCGCTCGATGAGAGTTATAAACAGCGATTTGCCTATTCAAAAGAAGGTTTTGTCACCCGATCTGAACAAGAAAATGGACTCGCCATTGCCTATGAGTATTTATCTGGCACCTCTTTGCTTACGAAAAAGTGCACATGGGATCATGCAACACTGATTCGCAGAGAATGTTTCTTTTATGATGAGGATCACATTCTTGTCTGCAGAACCGAGGATGATGGGGACAATGGCTCCTACCAGCGCACTGTACGGATCACCCCTAGAAAAGAGATGCCCGCCTGTGGCTTGCCGGAGCAAATTGAAGAATTTGCAGGAGGTCAGCTGCTCAAACGGCTACGTATACACTACGATGCTCACGGTTACGTATGCGGAAAGGAAATCTTTGATGCAGAGGGTCAACTTTGCTACGACTGCCAATACAGAAGAGATGACAAGGGACGGGTCATCGAAGAAAAAGACCCTTTGGCTAGAATACGCTTCATCGCCTACAACGCCGACGGGCTCAAGGTGCGCGAGACTAGCTTTGGTGGCAGTAAGACGACCCATTATTCCTATGATAGTCGCGGCAACCTGATCGCCCAAACAGAAGAGACGAGCGAAGGTGTTCACCAAACGACAAGGCATCATTACGATTTGCTTGATCACCTCATCAAGACAATCGATTACCTTGGTCATGAAACTTCATATGAAGTCGATTGCAATGGCTATCCACTCGAAACTGTTTTAGCTGATGGTAGCGCCATCCAAAAAACCTTCGATGCCTGGGGGCACGAATTGACAAAGTGCGATCCTGAAGGTCATGTCACTACCACAGATTACAATGCTCGTGGCCAGCCCATCAAAGTCATGCATCCCGATGGAACATCTGAGCACAGGCGCTATCATTGCGATGGCACTCTCAAAGAATCGATAGATCGGGAAGGAAATACACATTTCTTCGAATACGATGCGCAAGGAAGGAGGGTATTGCATCGCTTTCTAGATAAACAAGAAACCCATGTCTACGATCATTTCTTCTTAAGACAAATCATCGATGCTGCCGGCAATATTATCCATTATTTTTACGATGCCGCAGGAAGAAAAATTCGTGAAGTGGGCATGCAGGACATTTCTTATTCGTATGACCACCTTGGTCGACTCGCGAAAAAAACCAACTGTGAAAGCTCCAATCTCTATGTTTACGATGCCTTAGACCGTCTTATTGAAGAGAAAGAAGAGACACTCGATGGTTCTCTCATCTCTCACCGAAAAATTATCTACAACAACGAAGGGCAAATTGCAGAAAACTGGGTCTACGATGGAAAGTGGATCGTCGAGTCAGCCTTTGTCTATGATGGGTTCGGCCGAATCGTAAAATCGACAGATGCCTGCGGTAGAGTCTCTCACCTTGAATACGACGATTGTCGTGTCATCACAACAGACCCAAAAGGACTCAAAACCATCGAAACAAAAGACCCCTTGGGCCACACTTCTCGTATCGAGAAAATTGGGATTGGCTATACGAAGCTTTCTCAGGTCGATTACACGTACACCGCTGGTGGTTTACTTGCCTATGAAGCGATAAAGAGAACGGACAAGACCCTCATCACGAAACGGGACTGGGACTGTATGGGAAGGCTCGTGTGTCTTACCGAGGCTGCCGGCACAGAAATCCAACGTAAAACTTTTTACGGCTATACACGACGCGGAGGGCTTGCTACGATCCGCAAACCCGATGGAGTTGTGATTAGCATGGACTATGATCCTTATGAGCGATGCACTAGGAAACATGCGAGTGATGACACCATCGATTACCTCTATTCCTATAATGCTCTCGATGAAGTTACTGTTGTTGAAGACCGCACATTGGGTCTTACCAGTATCCGCACTTATGACAACTGGGGCAGGCTCATTAAAGATCGTCTTGCTACAGGCATTGGTTTGAAGTTTTCCTATGATACCTTTGGACGAAGAAGCTCTCTCATTTTACCAGATAGTTCTACAATAAATTACACCTATGAAAAGAGCTATCTGTGTGCAATTTCGAGAAAAGATTACAGCCATCGCTACACTGCCTATGACCCTTGCAAGAGAGTGCTAGCCCAAGAGTTCTCTGCAGATGCAGGGCGAGAAGAGCTCGCTTACGACAACAGCGGTCGGCTTATGGCCAGATCATCTCCATACTCGTCGCAAAAAATCTTAAACCAAGACTCCGCGGGCAACATCCTCGAGATCCTCGATGATCATAGATTGAAACACTACCAATACGATGATCTCGAGCATGTCATCGAAGAACCTGAGCATGCCTATGTCTTTGATAATCTTCACAATCGTCTAAAAAAAAACCATCTCACCTTCTCTTTCGACGAACTGAATCAACACACTGCAGAGTTCACTTATGATACCAATGGCAATCCCCTCTCCATGGGGGAGATCCGCCTGACCTACGATGCCCTGGGAAGACTTATTGGTGCGGAGCTGCCAAGTATATGGAAGGCCTCATACGCGTACGATGCCTGGCATCGTAGAATTCATTCGGTGGTGAGTACCGAAAACGGGGAACAGCAACAATACTATCTATGGGATCACGATTGCGAAATTGGCTCTTGCGATCCAAAAGGCAAGATCCAGGAACTTCGCGTAATCGGTGCCACCGGATCTTCTGAACAAAACAGGACGCTGGCCATCGAATTGAACGGCCATCTCTACATCCCCATTCACGATTTGTTTGGCAACATCCGATGCCTCGTCGATCGGGCAGGGAAAATTAGCGAAAGCTATTCGTACACGATTTTCGGTGAGTCTTCTGATCACTCTCGTATCAACAACCCATGGCGATACGCTGGAAAAAGAGTCGATCATCTCACAGGCCTGATCTATTACGGCAAGCGATACTATTCTCCCAAATACAGCAGGTTCCTCACTCCAGACCCCCGAGGCCTCGCAGCCGGCCCCAATCTCTATGCCTTTAATCTTGGTAACCCATTGCGCTACTATGATGCTTTCGGAGAATGGGAAAAAGAAAACGTCTTCGAAAATCTCGAGATCGGCCGGCATGTAGGTACCTGGGAAGGCTCAGGCCTCGAGACGCTCTCTTTTGCTATCCACGAGGGGATTCATGCGTTGGGATCTTTAGTGACATCTGTCGGTTTATACCTCGTGCCCGATTTTCTCGGAGGAGGTCTTTTACGCACTGCAGGTGATTATATGCAAATAGCTTGCGAGCCAGGACTATTAGACCATTACCCTCATCTTAAAAATGCAACGGTCGAAGGTGATGGGGGCTCCCGCATCTTTACAGTTGGCAATCGACATGCAAGTGATCTAGTGCGAATTTCCCTGGGCAATGGCGTATGTACCCGTAGGGCAGACATCCACAAATTCGCAAGGGAGGTCTCCAAGCTCCACAATAATGCGATCATCAAAGTATGCTATAATACGACACACGGACTTTTTGCTGATCTAATTGACTCGCTTTTAGAAAAGGGAAACTTTCAGACCCATCCAGTGAAACTCTTAATGAAAGCGTGGCGACAATGCATCGACGACATGGGAGGAACAGACGGAGGCGGCAAGATCATCCACTACGCCCATAGCGAGGGGGGCATCATTACTGCCTGTGCATTGAAAGCCCTGATCAAAGAAGAACGAAAGATGCTCGAGGTCTATACTTTTGGCTCTGCTTCTTTATTTGACAGAAAGCTTGCGAGGTTTGTGCAACATTATGTTGCAGCTGGCGATCCGATCCCGCTGACCGATCCGATTGGTTATGGAAAGGCTCTTTTTGCGAATGATGGCAGCGTAGAATTTATCGGCAACTCTCTGAATACATTTTTGCAACACAGCATTATGGGCAATGCCTATTGGCAAATATTTACAGATTTGTCATTGGCCTTTAATAAAAATTATGGGTATCCACCATGAATACAATCTATGTTCTTATTCTAATGTTGCTTTTTACTGGTTGTGTACACAGATCAGATTCCCATGTTGTTTTAGCAGATCAACAGATGTATGCCTTTGTTAAAGAAATATACAAGGAAAAAAAACTGCACGTTATTGGATCTGGTGGAGCCATGATGGACTGTATCAGTGAATTTGCACTTTCTTTTGCTGCTTATGATAATCAGAGACTTTCAGTTGCAGAAGCAAGAAAATTGATCATTGAGATCATCGAGAAATTTCAGCAGGAGGTTAATGCCAACAAGAAAATTCATCCTTATCTTTCTAATTACCCCATTGGGCCAAACAATATCAGGATGAGTATTTCTTTCTATGAAAAACCACATACAAGAGTCCCTGAAGAATTTGTGGGTTTAATCTGGCAAATAAACGGTATGATTTACTATGGCCACTATGATGCAAAAGAACAAAGATTTAAAAATGATGGATACGAAGAGAGATATGAAGATGCGCTCAGAATAGTAAAAGAGAGCCAAGCGCTGCCATGAAGAAGCATTTTTATATTTTTGGGGTATTTTAAGGATCAGCGCATGATTCTTACTTCTTTAAAAAACCAATAATTTCAATAAGAATTATGAGCATCCACCATGAAAACAACCTATGTTCTTATTTCGATGTTACTATTTGCGGGTTGTGTGCACAGATCGGCGCCTCATGTTGCTTTAGCAAATCAACAAATGCATGCCTTTGTCAAAGAAATGTTCAGGGAAAAACAACTCTATGTGAGCGGAGCCGGTGGTAGCTTGATGGATGATATCAAGCTGTTGGATATTGACTTTACTTCTTATGATAATCAAAGGCTGTCGGTTGCAGAAGCAAGAAAGTTGATCGTCGAGATAACAGAGAAGTTTATCGATGAAATCAATCACAATGAAAAAATTAGACCTTATTTATCTAAATTTCCTGTGGATTGTAATAACGTAGTACTAGCCATCTCTTTCTATGAGAATCCACATAAAAGAATACCCGATGAATTTGTAGGGCGTCTTCTTCAAGAAGATGGGATGATTTACTATGGATATTATGATGCAAAAGCAGACAGATTTAAAAACGAGGATATAGAGAACGTTATGAAGATGCGCTCAGAATAGTAAAAGAGAGCCAATCGCTGCCGTGAAGAAGCACTGTTATAAGGAGATCGCATCTTACTTTATTAAACTGAAATTAACATCTTGAAGATCATAGTAAGGGAAAACATGGAGTTGACCACCTACAAATAGATTGCCTTTTTCGTTCATAGGGATTCCAAATTTCCTCGAAAAGCTTCGATAAAATCCTGTTTTTGCTTTTCCTCTATTTTCGTCAACCCCAAGACCTGCTGCTATGTATTCGAGTTTAAGATAGCGTTTACCTAGTTGCTTTGTTTTATTCATAGCGGCAAGCATCAACTTTGTTCCAACTCCAGATTTTTTATTTTTTGAGTCCACAGCCACATATGCAACATAACCCGTATCTGTGGGGAGGGGCCACACACTATTTTCATCCTCTTTTCTTTTGGCAGTAATAATGAACCCAATAATTTCTTTACCCGTTTTTGCTACTAAAATAGTCTCTGGAGAGGTATGACCTGGAGCAATAGAAGTACCGTTAAAGTATTCTTCTTTTATATAATCCGAAGCGCTAAACCAACCTTCATCTTCTCTTCTCAATTCTCTATTTGCAATTATTCGTACCGCGTCATGAACCTCGGACCATTCCATTCCAGAATCTCTTGCATCCACGATTGTAATAGGTTTAACTGAAGCTGTTAATTGCAGCTGTTGTAATGCTAAGCGAGCCTTATATACTCGAAATGCACTTTGAATGTTTGTCACTGCAACTTCTTGTTGTTCACGCTTCTTTCTTAACTCCTTTAATTTGGTCTGCGCTAAATGTGTTCGGCAAATGCACTGTATTTTTATTGCAGCGGCTTCTTGTTGCTGTTCTAGCTTTTCTCCACAGAGTTTCTTTAGTGTTAAACTGGCTGTATATCCTCGAAATGCACCTTGAATGTTTGTCACCGCTAAGGTTTTTTGCCTTTCAGATTCTTGTTGCAAAGCAATTTCATCTCCGTGAACTTCCCCTGATTGTTTGGAACCTGTCATTTGAGGAGGGAGAATATGTGGATTTGTACTCTGATCGTCTATAACTTTTGAAACGCTGAACATTTTATCAACTCTTTTGGTTGTTTAATTATTAAATAGAAGCATTGCGTGGACAGTCTCTAAACACTTTCAATTAATACCTTATCTTACAAAGACTATGTGTTTGTGCCTCGTATCGAGGATCGAAAGAGAAAAGTTCTCCCCCTCTTACGAGTTCTTGCATGACAACGTAAAAAATTCTCTCAGCAACAGAAGAAAGCGCGGTATATGAAAATACCGTTTTTTGGCTTTCATAGAGAAGCCTCTGGACAGGTTCAAAAAACACTTCACGGCTCAGTTCAGGAGACCTAAAGTCGATCATTTCTGAAGCTGCCATGTACTGCCGTGAAACTTTTTCTAATTGCTGCCTTCGGTTTTTGTAAATTCCCTTTTTTATGCTACTGATCATTAGGATTGCAATTTTGATCGCAAGCTCGGAAACTGCGATCTCAGAACCTCCGGTCAAAAAGTGGGGTTGAGGCCGGACGTTATAGCCTCTATAATTACTTTCATCAGGGATTCCTTGATCTAGCTTGAGTAACTCCTTTTCAATAAGGTATCTCAAGTCTTTAGTTCTATGCGGAGCGACTCGGAAACGCTGAAGCTTAGTATTTGTAGAAACTCCTTTTCGTCTTAGCCACTGGAGGTGATCGTTGAATCGAGATTGTAGAAAGTCCTTTCCACTTTTTGCATAGAATTTCAGCAGCTTGTCGTCGAACTTCATTCCCAAAGCAGTCGCTTCCTCTTTGATAAGCTTTAAGTGGAGTGGAAAAATTTTTGCAAGCGTTTCAAGCCCATCTTCACGTGGTTTTTCTCGCAAATTCTCCAGATCAATCAGACCGATTCGTCCTTCTTTTTTCCCCTGATTTTCTACAATATAGAATGGTAAATTATCGTATCGAATACCAGGGTCTGTTAAATCGCCAATGTACATTTTTGAGAATAATCTGGTTATTTCCCGCACTGCTTCATTAAACAAGCTTGGGTAGAAAAGGTACATCTCCATACTACGGTATTCATTTGCACCAATTGGAAGTCTTTCTTCAACTAAGAAATCTTGACATAAACTCGCTTTAGGGATGACCAAATGTGTACTTTTCTGCAGCTGCAAAACCGATCTTACGCTTTGCATTTTACGGAAACGATTGATAGCCACCTTTCTTCCTGATGCTTTTAAAACCACATTAGGCATTGTTAATGGCAGATAGACGGGGGTCAATCCACTAGTCGCCCGTGGGGTTTCATATTCTGAACTCTGAATTTTTTCACACTCAGCCAAATACAGTGAATAGTGCTGACTAGGTAAAAGAGGTTTTCTTGCTAAGTAACCTCGACAAACTGTTTGAATGGTCGTTGCTGCTGAGATGATAGGAAGTGCAAGCTCTTTGGATTTATCTGTTCTTCCAGGTAAACTTTGACTAGATAAAACCTCTGGATAGATTGAAGAGAAAGAAGTAGAAGAGCTATTAAAAATGGACATAAACTATTTTTTTAAACCTTTTAGGGGAGAAATTATTATATATAACTATTAATTATAGACTGAACCAGAGAAAATGTCATTTCAAAAGCCCTAAATTAAATTGTTGACTTTCTGACCCGGCCGAGCAAAACCTATCCTACTGAATCAGAATTGCTTATAAAAACCCTGGGCTTTATTTTTTCTATTAAAAAAAAACACCGAACGGACAAATGCAAGCCACAATTAATACCATTTTCTGCTGCGCACATGATTTCCCTAAAGCATTTTAAAAGTTCTGAATGCATCCAATCGCCAACGCTTCTTAATGTCATCAATCCAATTTTGCAAATCAATGCTATGACCTGCAATTCATCTGCAATCAAGGCATAAACATTTCTTGTGTTAAGAAAAAGATTTAGCACTATCATGGCCTTTTCGGAGAAGTAAATGAAAAAAGGTCTGATTCTTATAACGATTGCTTGCCAAATGACTTTGTCTGCCGGCAGCTGGGGACCCCCCATCAATATTTATACAGATAACCCCGCAGGGACACCTGCTGTTGGCATCGATAGCAATGGCAATGCCGTAATCGGTTATAGCTGGATCCAAGGCCAGAATGCAAACGCCGGCGCCACACAATTGATTAATGGCGTTCCGATGAACACCATCGCTTTTCCCGTTGGGCCAAATTCAGGAAGCGTAAATACTCTTAATATCGCTGTCAATGCGATTGGGAATGCGACAATGATCTGGACCGAGTTCGATGGGGTAACCTCTACAGACTTTATACGCTCGTCGTCCCTATTAAGCGGAACCTGGTCCTCCCCAGCTTCGCTATCAGATCCTTCTATCGAATCTGTTCAAACAAATGCTCTTCCAGGAATTACAATCGATAGCACGAATGGCTCAATTGGAATTTGGGTCCCCTTTAATAACACAAACTCGAATACAAATGTTAGTTATGATCTGTATAGCTCTGGATCGTGGGGAGGAGAAACAAATCTGAGCACCCCGAGTACCGATTTCATCAATATTGCCTTTGTATCGGGATCTCCCACCGGCCAAGCTTTTGCTCTGTGGCCCAACACAGGTTTGTTTCAATTGCAAGGTGCTTATTTTGATGGATCAAGTTGGACTGGCAATTTGGATATTTCGAGCGATCTAAATACAAACTGTCTTGCACCTATTGCAGTTTCCATGAACAGCAGTAATGACGCCCTGCTTTTGTGGAATAACAATATTGCGGGAGGACTCAGTTCTATTTTATTCAGCGGGGGTTCTTATGGAACCGCTAAAACGGTCTTCGTTCCTTCAGGCGCACAGGTCGTTCAAGCCGCGGCTGTCGCGTTGGATAATGTGGGAGACGGAGCCGCGGTTTGGGTAGCCTACGATGGAGGGACATTCACCGCCTCGCTTTATTTTGCCTCTTATATCAGTGAGACTTGGGGAGTCCCCATTCTCCTTGATCAACTGGTAGGAGACATGGTAGCGCTTTCTTTCCCGAATATCGGCTTAGGTGGAAATGGAAATGCCGTGCTTGTCTGGCAAAGAACAAACCAAGACACAACCACCGGAGTGATGGCTTCTTTTATGACGAAAGGGGCAACCGTGGCGCCGAGTCCTACCCTCCTTTCCACCGACACGACTGACGGGCAAAATCCCTATCTAGCTGTAAACAGTTCAGAACAAGCTGTGGCATGCTGGCAAAACGGCTCCTTTCTAGGCACTGCGATCCAGGCTGCGATCGGTTTTTCCAGTGCCCCAACGCCTCCGCTGAACTTGAGCGGGAGCCAGAAAAAAAACCGCTTCGCTACACAATACGATCGCGTCAATGTGCTAAACTGGGATGCCAGCGCAGATCCCACTGTCGTCAATTACTTTGTCTTTCGCAATGGAACACAAATTGGAACCGTTTCAGCCAACTCTGTGTTGACTTATCAGGATCATAATCGTTCTAAGCAAACAATATTTTATGAAGTGACGGCAGTTAATGCAAGCGGTTCTCAAAGCGATCCTGTTTCTGTTTATATCCCATAGTGCGCAGTCAGGGCTTGTCGACAATGCCTATATTCAGGAGCATCTAACAAACCAAGGATTTTGGGCCCGGATGCACGGGGCAAAAAAAGAGGATTTGGGGGCCGGCATGCTCTACTACGGAATGGTCTATGCCATGCACGCGAAAACCTGCGTCTGTTTGGGATCCGGTGATGGATTTGTTCCAAGAGTTTTACGGCAGGCTCAACGCGATCTTTGCCTTGAGAACTCCAGAACAATCCTCATCGATGGCAATACAGGACCATGGGGCCATCCTCTGTGGCTTCCGGAAAACTCGATCCTTAAACAGGAGTTTCCTGAAATTGAGATCATTTTGATGACTACTCAAAAAGCGCTAGAATTGGCGAAAGGATGGACAATTGATTATCTACATATCGATGCCGACCGAACTGTGAGAGGAGCTCTACAGGATTTTCTCGATTATCTTCCCCTTATGGCGGACAACGGGGTGATCGTTCTGCACGATACAGGCCCGCGCGCGCCCTGCAGTGCAGTGGTTGCCAAGATTGAGGAGCTTGGCTACAGTATCGTTAACTTCCCCAATTTGGGAACAGGCCTAGCTCTCATTGAAATCGGAACATTGAAACGATGAAACTAAAAAGCACCTTATTGATACTTTTGTTCCCGTTTTCGTTATCCGCCTATCAAGGCACCACCCAACTCAGAGCAGGCTATTTCTACCCCGCATCAGGTGTCATTCGGGATATTTATCATGGTGGAATTGAAGGAGAGATCGAAACTTCAGTCAAGGTTTACCAAAACCTTAGCCTTTTTGCGAATGCTGGCATTTTTATAAAAAATGGACATTCTGTAGGACTTGATAATTCAACACGGATCAAACTCTTTCCATTAAGCCTTGGTCTCAAATACAACTTTCGCATCTCGAACATCTGGGAATATTATCTTGGAGCAGCCCCCACTTATACTTGGGCGCGCTTTCACGATCACTCCCCTTATGTGGATCAACATGTGCATAAAAGCGCTTTTGGCGTAGTTGGAAAAACAGGGTTTATCTATACCTTCTGCAAAATCGGCTTTGTGGATTTTTTCTTCGATTACTATTACACAAAAATCTCTGGAGCCCATCACTCAGGTGTAACCTCTACAAGCCGCAACATCGGCGGATTCAGAACCGGCCTTGGACTCGGCATAAAATATTGATCCATCGATGTCTATAAAAGACCACTGACGAGAAAAATAAAAAGGGCTCCTCTATTGGAGCCCTTATTCTTTATTCTTTAGCAAAAGTCTTTTACTATTACGTTACATAGATTTCGACTTCATGCACCCGTCTTACCTCCGATACTCTGACGTCACCTTCTTCATCTTGAGTGATCTCTTCTATGGTCTTTAGAGGAGATTTAACTGAAGGAGCTGGTCTGGATCCTTGCCTTACTTGCTCTAAAGGAGGAGGAGGTACGTTGTCTTCTTGGAGTCCCTCTCCAATTGCGAGAATTCGTTCTTCAATTTGTTCTTTAACTAGGGGCCCTGCAGAATGGAGAAAGGGTTGCTGCTCTCCCGATGGGTTTGGTATATCTTGAGAATGAGGAGATGTTAAAGATGGAGAACCTGCAGATAAGGGTTGCAACTGGATATGACTAGGACTTTGCACATCCTGAGGGGACATTGGCATGGACGGAGATTGCCCCAAATTACCGATGACTACTTTCATCGCTTTACCTGCTGAGGACGGCCTACGTACCATTCTTACACGTTGCACATTTGGATTCGCACTATGCTGCTTTGCATGGTTGCGTATTTTCCTTCTCGAACAAAAATTCGAAAGAATAGAAAGAGTTCCCCCTGCAACTGCAGTCCACATTGCCACCGAAGGGTCCAAAAGGACTAATGAAGCAATTGCTCCGCTAGATATACAAAATGTAGCTATAGCTTGCATTCCTCTATCTTTTGCATGTCTTTTATCAAGCTCTTTAGACTGATCATCATAATGAGAATTTCTTACAGCTTTTGCCGCGTTATAACAAGCATAAAGCTGAATACATCCATTAACTAAATTTACACCTGCTGTAGTACTGTAGGATAGTTTACTCAACACACTATGAGCTAAACTAAGACTTGAATTTTCAGTGAGATTCATTCCCAGAGTGACAAGAGCATTGGTAGTATTAACCCCAGAAGCAACCATCCCAAAAGAAGAGGATGTTTTGCGTACTTTAATCGATTTACTTACTTGATCTGAGAGATTCTCTATTTCCTGTCTAAGAGCAGGGTGTTTGGCACTAAACTCCGAGGCTTGTACAGCAACACTTTTTCCATTAGAGTTCATTTTTTTTATATCCCGATATCCTAGGCAAAAACTACCTGCGCTGATGCATGCACTACCTATGGAAGCCGCTAATTGACAAGGTTGGGTATGAATAAAAGTATTTACAGCGCCCCAGCCTGTTTGAAAAGCTTGCGTAATATTAATCATTTTTTACCTATTAATTTAAGCTTGTTTGATGTTTTGTAATTATACAAAACAAATAAAAAAAAATCAATTGATATAATTATTGAAATTTATAACAAGCTAAAAAGATCAATTAAACTTTTTACTTTATAAAATCAAAGAAAACAGTTATCAAGCTATGAAGAAGCGGCCGAACTCCTTGCAGAATTGCATAGGCTTTGTGCCGATGAAGCGCTATGCGCTATTTGAGATCGCGGCTATAGAAATGTCGATCACTCAGGACAGACTCTTAGTCTTTAGTCCAAGTCCTACTCGTTAATAACCAGCTTGCTTGAAAATACTTAGCCAGTAATCAGCTTGATCGAATATCGATATAAAGTTTAAATTATATATCGGTTGGAGGATTTCTGTCTGATAGCACCTAGATCAATACTATTTACGGTGATATTTCTCATCTTTGCCATTGCCAGCGCGGAAAGTTACCCATCCAATATACCTGAAAAGCCTTCTGGATGGGATCATTGGACCTTTGATCAGAAGGTTGCGTGGAGAGGGCAACACCTCGACCCACGAATTCCATATGTATCCTATGCCGACAAACTGAAAGTAAAGGAGATCGTTGGCAACAGCATATTGGCAGCGAAAACCTTGTTTGCAACTGACAACTACAAGCTCATTTTCACACAAGCGCTCCCTGAAAAATACGTTATGAAAGCAAATAACGCCTCCGGTCGAGGTTTATTAGTAATGGACAAAAAAATCCTTGCCAGAAAGAAAAGAGATGTTGACTTTGTCCCGATTTTGGCAACTGATTCTTGCCTGCGTTATTATGCTAGAAAATGGCTTTCGGAACCTATTGCACCAGACACAGAACATCATTATAGTCTGATCAAGCCGACAATTCTCTTTGAAGAATATCTAGAAAATATCACGATGGATATCGAATTGTTTTGCTTTAATGGTAAAGTGGAGCTCATTGAAATTCTATTTATTGACTCCTATAAAACAAACCCTGTCATTTCATTTTACGATGCTGACTGGAATTTATTAAAGACCACCCATCCAATTCACTGTGTTAGGAATGAAGCTATTGATCGCCCTATCTGGTTGGATAAACTCTTCGAATTTGTCCAACAATATACACAAGACATCGATCAAGTGAGGGTTGATTTCTACCTTAATGGAGAGGATATTTATTTTGGGGAATTCACTTTTACAACGGGTGGTGAAGTGGTTCCTGCAACTTTCCAAAAAACGCTGGGGAGTTGCTGGAAATTCCCAGAATAAAGAATCGAAATCGATGTGTAGAGTTTTAGCTAAATTCTCCGCTAGGACAGCGTCTTAGAGGGGATTATGAAAATAAACGCAAAGACGCGCAAGCCGCAAAGAGTTTTATAAATCATTAACGACTCTTTCTATGCCATTGCAGAGAAGTTTCTACCCAAAATTGAGAAGTAATCCTAGTTTGATACAAGGCCTCTTGATACAAGCTCTCCAATAAACCTATTTCGTAACTAAGGGTTCGTCGATTGCAGCGTCTATTATCAGCACGGTTAATACATTATCAATTTTCTCTGCGTCTTTTGCGGCTTGCGCGTCTTTGCGTTCATTTTCATCATCGCTGAGTTTCGAAAGAAGTCTAAAGGAAGCGCCTACGCAGATTTTATTCTAAAACTTCCGTTGAGAACTCTTCAATTTCCATAAAAAAAAGAATTTGCAAATACCTTCTTAAAGTTTGCAAAATAAAATTTTATACTTTACGTTCGGTGGCATCTAGTGTTTATAGCATTGCCTTTATTCAAAACAAAAATAGGAAAAACCACTATGAAAAACTTATTGTCATGTTTTTTTAGATGTTTTACGTTCCTCATGCTGGGATTTACTTCCCACTTGGGTGCTAAAACACCTGAAACTCTTAAAAGGCTCCCCGGCCATGTTCCAAGTAAGGTAATAGAAAGTGCGGTGTTCTTAGAAAATCTTGATGCCTCTACCCATGTTCCCTTGACTTTCATTTTGCCACTGCGCAACAAGGAAGCATTGGAAAAACTAGTGCAGCGCATCTATGATCCGACTGATCAACAACATTACGGCAAGTATCTTACGCCTGAAGAATTTGCTGAGCAGTTTGGTCCCACTAAGGAAGATTACGATACGGTCATTGCCTATGCAAACAGTTTAGGCCTGACCATTACCCGGACTCATCCTAATCGTACTCTACTGAATGTTTCTGGTCCGATGAGATCCGTTGAAACAGCTTTTAATCTTCGCCTTCACCATTATCAGCTGCCAAATGGCCGTAATTTTTATGCTCCCAGTGACAATCCTGAAGTTCCATCCTACATTGCCTCCATCCTCCATGGTATAGTGGGTCTGGATAACCACGCTGTACGTCGTACGTTCAATCGACGAAAAGAGACAAAAGACGGGTTTTCAATCTCCAAGACAGCATCCCATGCACATCCTTCTGGTCCTGGAGGTGGTTACTCTCCTAAGGATCTCTTGACTGCTTATAATCTGACCCGGGTATCCGCAAATGGATCTAATCAGATCATTGCTCTATTTGAGCTTGGGGCATATCAGGCAAGCGATATCAATGAATATACCAGCTATTTTGGCTTGCCTCCCGCTAAGTTAAAAAATATTTTAGTCGATGGCGGTGCCGGCAGTGGTATTGATCCTGAAGTAACGCTTGACATCGAGCTTGCAATTGCCCTTGCACCTCATAGTCAGATTTATGTTTACGAAGGTCCTAACTCAGATCAAGGTGTTCTCGATACCTATAATCGGATTGCTACAGACAACCTTGCCAAACAAGTGAGTACTTCCTGGGGCATGGGTGAAAATTTGGTGAATGCTCAATATCTTCAAGCAGAGAATGCTATTTTCCTACAGATGGCTGCGCATGGACAGTCCATTTATGCTGCTGCTGGCGATAGCGGCGCTTATGATGATTATCCCAATTCTAAAGCTCTCGTAGTGGATGATCCAGCTTCTCAACCTTATGTGGTAAGTGTAGGAGGGACGAGACTTACAGTGAATTCAGGCAGCGGCGTCTATGCAAGTGAAGTGGTCTGGAACGATGGATCAGGTAATGGAGCCGGTGGAGGTGGTGTCAGTACTGTTTGGCCAATCCCATCGTGGCAAAAAAATGTATCTACCGTATCTTCAAAGACACATCGAAACGTTCCTGATGTGGCGCTCAATGCAGATCAAGATACTGGCTATGCCATTTTCTATGATGGTCAATGGACGATATACGGTGGCACGAGTTGTGCAGCCCCTCTTTGGGCCGCTTTTACTGCCTGTGTAAATGAACAGCGTGTGGCTGCTCAAATGCCGCTATTGGGCTTTGCGAACCCTTCACTTTATGCTATTGGGGTTGGATCATCTTATACACAAAATTTTCACGATATCACATCGGGTAACAATTTACATTATTCCGCGAACAAGGGTTATGATAATGCTTCGGGATGGGGTTCCTTTAACGGTGCCAATTTATTTGCAAGCTTAACGGGTTCTTCGCCAAAGGCTCCAACTCGTCAGCTTTCACCTCTTTTGGATATTATCATGAAGCACGCAGCTCCATTTACAAGAGGGGAAACCAACACCTATAAAATTGTAGTTCCTAATCGCGGTGGTGGTTCGACTTCAGGTCCTGTGACTGTAGTCATTACTCTTCCAAAAGGCCTTACATATAAATCGTTGAGCGGCTCAGGATGGACTTTTGACGCCAAAACTCTAACTTGTACGCACAAAAGTCTAGTGCAAGCTGGTTCGAGCTATCCATCAATAACCTTGATGGTGGATGTCGATGAGAATGCGCCATATTCGGTGACTCCAACAGCCACCGTATCAGGTGGAGGATCTACTTCCAAGAAGAGCACCACTAATCTAACTACTGTCAGATAACACAGTAATCTTTGGCTATATCCCGCGGTCAAATCGATCGCGGGATGTATACACATCGCATGAACTACTCATAAAAATTTACCCATTTCAATATCTTGTAAGCTAGTTTCGTATTCATCAGGATCATTGAACGGCATTTGCACATACCCGTGATTACAATAGAATTTATAGGCTTGCTGCGAGCATCGAACGAATAACTTTTTAAAGCCTTGCTGGTCTAACCAGCGTTCACATAGCTTTAAAAATTGGCTTCCAAACCCAAGATTGCGATAGGGTTCATCAATTACGATAATTCGTAAGGCGGCACGGTGTTCGGGCCAAAACTGGAGATGAGCATAACCGATTATTTCTGCATTTTTGTAGAAAACAAAATGAATGTGATCTTTACCTTTAAACTTGCCAGTATGGGGATCTACTTTCAGTTTAAAAAAATATTGCTGCCGTAAATTGCGTACTGCAGACCATTCTCGATCGGTCAATGCTTGTACCATACGCCATCCATCAAAACCATCTTTCGCATCGATGCTTGCAACAAAGGCATCTTTCCCGTTGCAGTAACGCAATATATCCTGTGGAAATTTTGCAGCTAATTCCTCCTTAAGCTTAGTATAACTTTCAGCGTCATCTGGATGAGAACGCATCCAATCCCTAAATTTCAAATACCTGCTGATTTCAGGATCCCCTTCCTGATAAACGTGTACATTGTACGCCTTAATATTCTTGTCTTTTTGAAAATATCGTCTGAAAGCAATCCCATATTCGCCTTTAGCTTCGTACCCAAGCAATTCCATAGCATTTGTCGCTTTATCGACCTCTTGGATATCTCTTACCACAGGAAGCATGTCGATGATAGGTTTTGCGCTTAAACCAGGTATAGAGGTTGAACCAATGTGATGAATCGTTATGCAGTTATTTCCCAGAGCGTGTTGGATCAGTTCAGCCTCTGATACAAATAGTTCGGGCCATTGCAGGTTATAAGGGACTACTTCGATGTTTTTTTTCATTTGAAAAACCCTCTAAATCAAAGAGAAATTATAGGTATAAATAGATGGTTTACCGGCATGTGCCAAATCCAATTACTCCTAGTACTTGTTCCTACGCTTCTAATAACTAGCTTGTGTTCTGTCTTTATTTTTGGCTTGTCCACAATTTTGCCCAAATGATTTACTCCGGTTATGGCCACAAAAGAACCTGCCCTCATCAGTGAGCAATTGGAAGATGTTGTCACCTTTGTGAAGCCCTATCTGCCTGTTGATCCTATTGTGATTGAAGCAGGGGGTTATGATGGAACTGATTCTGTTAAATTAGCGCAATCCTGGCCTTCTGCGAGAATTTATACCTTTGAGCCCGTTCCTGAACTGTTTCAAGAAATCTGCAAAAAAACAGCAACGTTAAGCAATGTCAAAGTCTATCCATTAGCTCTAGCAGATTCCACAGGAATAACTAACTTCTATTTATCCGAATTCTCCCTTTATCCAGGCCATGTTTCAGGCTCTAGTTCTATTCTACAGCCCAAAGAGCACATTATTTACGATCACTCGGTCATTTTTCCACGCCGTACTGAAGTTTCTATGATTACCCTAGATACCTGGGCTAAAAATGAAGGCGCGACCCGAGCAGACTTTCTTTGGCTAGACATGCAAGGCTACGAACTTCATATGCTTAAGAACAGTTCACTGGCCAAAGCCGCTAAAGCCATCTACATCGAAGTCTCGTTCGTGGAAGCCTATCGAGGACAATATTTATACGATGATGTCAAAAAGTGGATGTTCAAAAATGGGTTTGAATTAGCTGCAACAGATTTTAATATAGGACTGATTGAAGAGCATCTCTTAACTAAGGACAAGTATTTCGGAAATGCTCTTTTCACAAGGGCTTGCTAATCTTCTTTGTACGGCTGCCTTTTCCAAATAGGGAAAAGGACACATAACTCGCTGTTATGGGGTCAAGTCCTACTTACCGCACAGGCTGCATGATCGCAGCTTTGTGCTAGCAGATCACGGTATTCTCGCGGATAGCTCTTTTGAAGGATCTTCCCAGAAAAATAGCGACCCATAACCATATTGCTAACAAAGGAAAACATAGGACGCCGCTCAACATGAGATAGTGAGCCTTGCCAGCAAGTGTCCCAAAGGCAGATTGGAGAGGGGCAAGCGACATATTAAACATCGATCCTGCTTGTTTTGAGGACCGTGAGCCAAAAGTTTCTATCCACGCCTGTGCTTTGAATTTAACATCAGGAGTCGTAGGGATATAAAGTTGTTTCAGTGCCGGCCCATTTAATGCGTAATTAATAGCTTTTGAACCTACCATGAGGACAAATAAGAACGTCAAGCTATTCAAGCTCAAAAAGCCTAATAGAGCACACCCTACAATGATAGGCATGGCTGCTAAGGCTGTTCCAACGCCAAGGAAACGCGTTACGTTACTAATTCCTAGTAGTAAACATAATAAAGACACAACATTTACACTCGAGCCATATATACTTAAGTAATTGCTCAATGCTACTCCTGAATATTGGGAACTCGCTGCTATTTTGAAATTGAAATCAAAGATAGTCACCACAACTTCATAGATAAAATTAGCTGCAAAAATCCCTAGAAGATACCGATTTTTCAAAAGCAGTTTTAACCCTTCTAAAAAGCCAGGCTCTTGTTTGGTTTCTATAGCTTGTTCATTTTTTCCGTGAAATGAGGCAAGCAGCTTAGATGGAGTTGCTCGTAAAAAATAGCGAACAAAGGGAATGATCAGCAAAGTCAGAAGACCTAAACACATGATCGATAGAGCATCGGTTGAACAACCCAATCTGTGCGGAAGACCTCCAATACCGTAAGGAAAGATGATCCCTCCAAGCTGACCGATTGCTACCACAAGAGGAAATCCTCTTTTCGCGTGCACAGGCTCTGTCGTGTCTGCTGCAAATGCCCAGAATAGGGCCACGACTAAAGAACCAAAACTCTCCACAAATAAGTACCACGAGTATCCAAGAATTTTTGTGCCTGTAAGCGCCAAAAAAGAACGATTTGCGATCTCTTCATTAGTAGCTTGTGTGATCAGCATTAATAAGCTAAAACAAAGAATGGAAATCCCGTAGAAAGAAGGCAAAATAATCAGCATCCTTTCTCGCGAGGTTTTTTCTAAAAGTTTTGTATAAAACATCACCAGGGGTAAAAGTGCGAGCACCGAAACGGTTTTGGCGAAAGGAAGTTGCAAGCTCCCAACCAGCTGAATAAACACAGCATCCTTTAAAGGACGCAACGTCCAATAGACACCGATGATTAAAGCAAAAATGACGCCCATTCTAAGGAATTTTTTAAATTCTTCTTTTTCAAAATTTCCAAAGTTAAATCGACATATCGATTGAAAAAATCGTAATATACCATTTGCATTATTCATAAATCTGCCCCTTTTATCAAATAAGACAGCTTAGTATCTTGGATTTTATTTGTACTGTTGATATATTCGATTTCTAATATCGAAATAATCGATTTGAATATTGAGGTTTTTTTGTGAAAGAATCGCGAAACGATTTTGAAAATACAAAATTGATCGAGAAAGAATTATTGCAAAAACTAGAAACCTCATTAAAAAATTTACGTATTGCTGATGTCGAGTTATTTATAACAGCGGCTCAGATGAAGAACCTGGGCAAATCAGCTCTATTCCATAATCTCAGTCAAAGTGCCTCCAGCACGGCTATCCAGCGCGTGGAAGCCGCTTTTGGCATTGCTTTATGTACTCATGAAAAAAGGCAATTTCGTCTGACCAGAGAAGGGCTGATTCTTTTTCCTCGTCTGGAAAACTGGGTAAAGCAGCTGCGCGATTTGATTATTTCAAAAGATCAAATAGCCCTGCGGCTCGTCACAACTCATGCTATCGCACAAATCGCCGTCCCCGCGCTTCTTTCTATGGATAACATCGATTTTAAGCACATGCGGCCAGATCATGCTTACGCCGCTATTCTGCATGATGAGGCAGACATCGCCCTTGTTTTAGATAATTCCCCGTGGAAAGGCGTCATTGCGGCCGAAGTCGGTAAGGGCTATTTTCAACTCTATGCCAAAGACAAAGAAACGCCTTTAAAACCTGTTCTCCTTCCAGAAGACCAAATGGAAGTATTGTTCTTACAACAAAGCTGGCAACAAGCACATGGATATCCGCTTCCTGTCAAATCTCGAATTCCGAGCTGGTCTTTGATTGCCACCATCTGCTCAGAGTCAAAAGAGATCGGCTTTCTGCCCGATTTCCTAGCAAAAAAATTCCAACTCCATCCCGTTTTATGGCAGCCTGCCCCCTCTCAATATCGTGTCCTTGCAATCTATCGGAATACTGGAAAGCATTTACAAGAGCGCTTTGATCAATTATTGTGCGAATTGCACAGAGTATTTACAGCTTCCTAAGAGAGCATGTGCAAATTCTTTTCCCTATGAAAATTGAAAAATCCTCAAGGGAATTTTTAGGATAAAAGCTATCTAAGCGCTTCCATTAGATTTCTTTAGAAACTCAGCGATTATGAAAATGAACGCAAAGACGCGCAAGCCGCAAAAGACGCAGAGAAAATTGATAATGTATTAGCTGCGCTGATACATAGACGCTGTAATCGAAGTACATCGGATATTAGGTGGCTCCGGCTTGTTGGGCAGCTTGTATCAAGAGGCCTTGTATCAAACTAGGATTACTTCTCAATTTTGGGCAGAAACTTCTCCGCAATGGCATAGAAAGAGTCGTTAATGATTTATAAAACTCTTTGCGTCTTGCGCGTCTTTGCGTTCATTTTCATAATCGCTGAGTTTCGAAAGAAGCTAATGGAAGCGCTTATGTAGGCTTTGTCTTTTAAATTCCCTTAAGAAGCTTCTGAGTTTCATAGGGAAAAGAATTTACAAAAACTTTCTAAGAAGCTGTTACGGACTATAAGGTTCAACTTGAACAAGCTGTTTACCTAGATTCTCTCCTGTAAAAAGACCTAGAAAAGCTTTAGGAATATTCTCTAGGCCTTGGACAATGGTTTCACAAGGTTTGATCTTGCCCTGTTCTAACCACTCTTGCAATTGCTGCCTTCCTTCCAAAAAGCGATGTTGGTAATCAGGAATGACCAAAAACCCTTTAGCCATAGCACTCTTAACAATGAGATGCCGAAAGTTTCGTGGGCCAATATCAGGCTGTTCGAGATTATAGGAAGATATCTGGCCACAAAGTACCACACGAGCACCTCGTCTAAGGTGCTTCATGACCTCATCTGTAATCGTTCCCCCCACATTATCAAAATAGAGGTCTACACCCACTGAACAGACTGATTTCAGCTGTTCAACCCAATCCGAGCTCTTGTAATTGATTGCAGCATCGAATTCCAATTCCTGCATGAGATGATTCGCCTTATGGTCACTACCAGTAATGCCTATGACACGACACCCCTTAATTTTGGCAATCTGACCAACAATCATCCCAACAGCACCTGCAACTCCTGAAATGACAATCGTCTCGCCCGCTCGCGGCGCTCCAATATCCAGTAGGCCAAAGTAAGCCGTCATAGCAGGCATTCCAAGCACGCTTAATGCCGTCTTAGGAGACACTCTATGAGAATCGCACTTCCATAGAGTAGTCGCATCCACTGCTGAATAATCTGCCCATTCTAAATAGCCGCAAACCGTATCTCCAATTTGAAAATTCGGGTGCTTAGATTCGATAATGCATCCTACTCCATCACCATTGGCTGGTTGATTGATGGTGAAAGGTGGATGGGAGGAAGGACGTCCCCCGATACGACCACGCATATACGGATCTACTGATAAATAGAGTGATCGAACCAAGACTTCGCCTTCTTTTAACTGAGGAACAGCACTCATATGCAGCTTAAAATTATCAAGGCTAGGAATCCCCTTTGGTCTTGATACCAAATGAACTTGCCGATTATTGGCTTCCGAAGGCATATAAGTTGCGTCCTCTTTTGAAATTGAATGACTTATCCAATGATCTTACCTACCATAACTCTTCAGAAGCAAGCTTGGATAAAAAAGACACCTCGAACTGATTTAAGCAAATGACTAAGGAATACTATTTATGTGGAAACTACTCATTATTTTCAGCTGCGTCTGGATACCATCTCTTTTTGCATCGCCTAAAATCGTGATTGGAATTGCAGGAGGAAGCGGTTCGGGGAAAACGACTCTGGCTAAGAAAATCCAACAGGCGCTTCCCGAACACACCATTGTGATTTGCCAAGATTCTTATTATCGAGACCTTAGCCATCTTTCTCATCTCGAAAGAGCAAATACCAACTTCGATCATCCTCATTCACTGGATTTTGGGTTACTATGCCAAAATCTCATGGCTTTGAAAGCGGGGCATTCCATCGAAGAACCCATTTACAATTTTTCCACCCATACCCGAGAAAACCGAACAAATAGAGTGGACCCAGCCCCAATTGTTATACTAGAAGGGATTCTTCTTTTGGCTGTGCCAGAAGTACGAGATCTGCTCGATCTTAAAATCTTTGTGGATACGGATAGTGATATCTGTGTATTGCGTAGAATCGAGCGCGATATCAATGAAAGAGGCCGTGATTTTGCAGGTGTGAAAAATCAATATCTAGCTACTGTGAAACCGATGTATGATGCCTATGTTGAGCCCACCAAACAATTTGCCGATATCATTATTCCGGCACATAGCACCAATGAAGTAGCCTTAGGCTTAATTCTTGCTCAACTACAATACAGTCTTAGCTTAGATAGCCAATAGAGCCTTAGTTGTAATTGGACTCGAAGGATTTGATCAATCCTCAATCTGATTCCAAAGATCTTGCAAAGCCTTTAACCCAGGAGGAACAATCGGCTCCTTTTGGGTCCAGGTTTTCAAGTGCTCTTCTAGGATACCGTGAATAGCATCATGCAATCCACTATACTCATCAATTTGCCCGTGTACCCGTTTATTGAAACTGGATTTTTCTGTATCAAATATGTATAGGGTATCCCCTTTTCTTCGCAGATTTACAGGTCCCATGTTTATGTCCGCATACCCAACTTCATTGATAACAGAAAGCTCTTGTTCATCTAACTTTCTAGGTTGGTCCTCACCACAATATCGAGACAGGTAAACAATTTCGCCGTTGACTATGGCCATCCTATTTTCCGCAGCTTTGATCTTATCTCCCCCTTTCTCCTTCAAAGCTCTCTGCAAATAGAAAAAACCGCAAATACGCTCTTTCCCTGTGTCCCTACTCATCGGTACCCAAGAGCTATCGTCCATGTATGTAAATAGCCTGCAAGGGCGTACACCATAAGTACGACTTTCGCGTGGACAATAATCGCTAGGCAGAATGTAGTCGCTATAATCACGCGATTGCGTAGATGAAGGATTCATGATTGTTGTAGAATCTATAGGAAATTGATTGGCTAAAACACCCATCACAATCGAACGAATTTTTTCATGCTCAGACGTAGTTCGATCTGATTCCGTCTTTGAAATAGGCTTTTGTGGGTGATCTTCAATACAATAGCTTGCAATGATCGAGGATACTTCTTGCAATGGCTTAAATGATATAGACGACATAATTTTTTTATACTTGTTTAATGGTGTTATTATATAACTTATTTATATTTATTTCAATTATTCCGACTAAGTTTTGATTTAAATAATAAATAGCAATGTAGCAATATTTTTAATATGTTTTGTGTATCTGCCTAGGATTAACCGAACTTAAACCTCGATTTCGATACCATTAGCACCCGGTACCCAGCATGAGGACAGAAGGGACTAAATGATCAGCCTTTAATGTGTAGGTTTTATTTGGCATCACATCGACCCAGTTTGTGAGAAGATCGGGCTCTCCTTCTCCTTTTGACCATACCAATATTCTGAAGCATTCAGCTTTTTCGGGGATGTTCACACTGACCTTGCCTGGCTGTGTAAGGACTTTCATCGTGTTGGGATTCAAATTGAGCCCATGACTCACGGCCTGATTCCCTTCATCCACATCTTTAGCAGATGTTGCCCATTGAATTGCCATCTTGGATTTTTGATTTTTAAGAGGATAGGATGTCTGATTCTCGAGGACAAGGTTTTCAGCAAACCCCGATATAGCAACAAATACTAGAGAGAAAACAAATAACATGATCTTTTTCATTTTATTACCTCTTGTTATTCAACGGTTATCCCTTCTTGAGGGGTGCAGGGAGCATTGATATTTATCTTAGGTGATTGGAGTGGAAATGTTCCTTCAGAACAAAGGGTGGAGGCTTTACCCATCCCTCGAAATGGCTCTTTCGGAATATGCACTGTAACGTTTTTGATGACGTTAACGGCTTCAGCGATCTCGAAATCACCGACCATGCTCAAAAATTGATAGCTTTCCTCTGGAGTAAATCCTTGCACACGCACTAAAAAATCGATGGCATTTCTAGATGCAAGTTTCATCGCCTCAAAAAGATCGATGTTTAAGCCCACAATCATCCAATGCGTAGAGTTTTCTATGATTGGCCAACTAAATGCATTGCCACCTTTTCTTTTTGTCTTGTCGAGCACTCCTTCTGCTTTGAGGTCTTTTCTTACGATAAATTGTAAGACGATGGACTCATAGGCAGTTTCTAAGGCAGTTATATCGATCTCGCCATTACTCTGCATAGCATGAGAATCGCCCGTCCAGACGAGCCCCCCTTTTTGGAATACTGGGACGAAAAGAATGGACCCTGCTTGCAGCTCAGGCTGATCTAAATTGCCGCCAAAAGGTCCGGGTGGAACAGAGTTAAATTCGCCTGTCACAGGCTGCCCCATTTGTGTCTTCAAATTGACGGGCCATCCATCTGGCCAGTCAAGCGGCGGAGCTACAGCTAATATACCAGGAAATGGCTTCAGTTGGAGACATACCCCTTTTGTGAATTCAGTGGTGTTGTTCTTTTTATCGAATTTGAAGTATTTGATCCTTGGCTTGGTAAATTCTGTTAAAATCCCTTGCGTAGGGCTTAAGAAATTATATCCCCAGTCACTCAGCTTGATTTCGAGGACCCGGATCTCTAGTACATCGCCTGGCTCAGCCCCTTCGATGTAAACAGGTCCCGTCAAGGTATGCATCCCCCGTCTTTTTTGGATATCGTTGGCCACATAAAATTTTGCCACATCGGCGGGAGTCGTCTTATTGAAGGCCATGACATGAAGACAACTATTCCATGTTTCCATAGAAACAATGTCACCTGAGCAGATTTTTACCACCGGGGGTTTATTGAGAGTAAAAAGCCCCAGCGTGGTAGTTTCGGCTGTTGCCGGAACCCGGTATGTTTCCCCGATGAGAGATGAAGCATACAATGTAGCTAAGAGCAAGGAGAAAATTCTAATCATTTCAGTACTCCCTCTGCAATTAGAGACTGACCAGAAGCTTAATTTACAGGCAGTCTCGTAAGCTGAGTTTGGGTTGTTTTAGAAATCACCTGTAATTTTAATCCGGAAGAAATGCAAGAAAATAATATCCGAATTTTAGAATAAAATAGTCAGTCTGCTTGTAAATGCGCAAACATTGGATTTGTTTGGATGGGCTCCAGGATTTGGAATATAGCTGAACACTGGTTGAAAATAAATGGAGCCATATACTTGTAATTGATAATAACCTTGGAGCATCAATTCTGAATATCTTGAAAAGGTATGGCGGTTGAGACGCGACCAGGAAACACCAACACCAAAAGAATCGTTTGGCCGTTTTTGAACTAACGCAAAGGCAGTAAGTCCCATACCGACAAAACGGTCCATAGGCAGCGTTCTAGAATTATTCCAACCGAGCTGAAAAAAACCAGAGACATTTCCTTGATTTGTTGTGGAAGATTTTTTTATCCAAAGCGCCCGTGAACCAAAAGCATAAATGCCGCCTGTCCCATCCTCCTTTTGTGTACCAGACTTTAGCACTCCACTTTGATACCATCCCCCAATAGCTACTATGCCCGGTTTAGAGGCAGCCCAACCATAACCCACTTCCATGATAGAAAAGTAATAGCCATTGAAATGAGGTCCCTTCAGCCCTGTTTGCACACCCCTAGCTAGGTTGCCATCATAAAACCCTATATTGATATAGGATTGTTTAATGGGAGCCACTGTAGCGACAATGCCATATACAGAGTTGTAATACCCACCGATGGCGCCTAATAAGGTGGTATTGACAAAGATCGGTGTATAGATTAATCCGCTCACGGAGGGAATGGAAACCGCTGGGTTTTCCGTAGGTACAGGCTTAGATACATTGTTAAAGTGGTAGGTCGGAACGGTTTTTCCGATGCGCACACTCACCTTATCTTCCCAAAATTCTTGCCGTATCCATATTTGGTAGAGTTCAGATCGATCTAATGGAGGAGAGCCTGGTAAACTGTTATACCCTTGGACCACACCTGCATCGACGTTGGTAGGTTGTCCATTAAATTGCAGGAACTCTGCACCAAAAGAAGCATTGTGCCATCCCCAGGCCTTTTGCAAGTCTATGAATAGATCGAGGATAAACAAGCTATTGCCTGTCCAGCGTCGATGATCATGAGTTCCATCTACTCCGCTCAAAAGCACGTTGTAATCGCCCATCCATAATCCTCCGAGCCGATAACCTGAAGACGTTGGAATCTGTAACAAATTGCCAAGCTCACCAGTCCCTGTCAAAATATTGACAGCGCCAGGGTTGCCGCTAATTCCATAACTAGCTTCTTCTGCTTGAATGAGAGTCGATTCGATCACTAGAATAAGTAGGAAAACTAGCCGGCGTAGAAGTGCCATAGAAAAATTAGTTTCTTAAGAACTGGGAAAAAAGACAACTTTAAACCCACAATTGGCTGATTTTCACGCTGTGTATGCGTTGTCGCATATCTCTTTCTCTGATAAAATCGATAACTTTACCAATGCTAGTTATACTGTCTTATGAAGAACTTGGAATTAGTAGACGATAATCACTGCTTTGCTTGTGGGATGGAAAATCTAGATGGATTGCGTTTACAATGGATCATCGAAGGGCTAACTACAACAACACAATTTACTCCTGATCGAAAATACCAAGGTTGGAAAGGCATCGTACATGGCGGCATTCTTGCTACACTGCTCGATGAGGCCATGACGCGGCTACCATGCCTCGTCTATGGCGGTGCTGTAACGGCTGAAATGACTGTACGCTTCGTGGCTCCTGCTAAAATCGGAGAACTCTTGCTCATTAGGGGAGAAATTGTGGGAGAGTCGCGCAAGATTGTCGAGATGAAGGCCTCGGTTCATTCTACCTCAGGTACATTGATCGCTTCTTCTACTGGAAAAGCAATAAAGAGGCCTTAGAAAGTATTTGCAAATACTTTCTAAATAGGCTTATCAGGCAAAAATCCTCCCGCTTGCATTTGCCACATATGGGCATAATGACCGCCAAGACTCAATAAAGTACTATGCGACCCTTCTTCTACGATTTTCCCTTGATCAAAGACAATAATCCGATTCATTTTCGATAGAGTCGATAGCCGATGAGCAATCACGATGGTTGTCCTCTTTTGCATGAGACTATCAAGGCTTTCTTGAATGTATTTTTCTGTAATCGAATCGAGGGCCGAGGTTGCTTCGTCGAGGATAAGGATAGGGGTGTTGGCCAAAATAGCCCGCGCGATCGCTATCCTTTGCCTTTCTCCCCCAGAGAGTTTTGTCCCACGTTCGCCCACGATAGCATCGTATCCATTAGGGATCTTTTGGATAAACTCGTCGCAATGTGCAAGGCGTGCAGCCTGCATCACCTCTTCTTCATCTGCATCGATCTTTCCGTAAAGAATGTTCTCCTTTAGCGAACGGTGAAAAAGGAGCGGGTCTTGTGGAATCAAGGCAACTTGTTTTCTCAGTGATTCCAATGTAACATGGGCAATGTCTTGACCATCGATTAAAATTTTTCCTGAAGTTAGTGGGAAGAGCCGCAAGATGAGATTGACGAACGTCGATTTTCCAGCCCCTGAATACCCAACCAGTCCAACTCTTTCGCCCCCATGAATCTCGACATCTTTGTTCTGAAATAATTTTTTCTCCCCATATTGGAAAGAGACATTATCGAAACGAACAGCGCCGCTAGATATAGAAAGAGGTTTTGCTGTTGGAACATCGACCACATCTTGAGGGTCATTCATGACAGTCAGCGCTTGCCTAGCTATCCCAACAGCCTGAAAAAAGGTTGGGATCGTTGGGCCAGCTAGCCACATGATCATCATGATGTTCCAGGTCAAATTGAAGATCTGGGCCACTTCTCCTGTTGAAATCCTATCTTGCATCCAAAAATAGAGCATGAGGCCAAAGATCGATATGATGCCTGCAAAGAAAGCTAATGAAAGCAAAACCAACATGCCCTCTGTATATTTTTTTGATGCGAAATTTCGTTTTCGCTCTTCATTCTGCAGAGGTTCTATAGAGGCTTTCTCATAGCGAAAACGGTAGAAAAGATTCACAGCTAAATTATTTGTCAAACTATCGACAATCTTTCCCATAAGGGTTGTGCGTGTTTGCCCATGGAGATCTTCATAATGGTCGCATTTTTGCGCAAAGGCAGTACAAATTGAAAAATGGATCACGACCCATCCTGCTAAGAGCATCGTAAAGAAACCATTGATCTGCATAAAAAAAAGTGCGCCTAAGACAATCGTTGAAAAGGCCTGCATGAATGTCCAAAAAACGTGGTGCAGGATTAAGGACACCTGGGTTGTCATGTCGGCAATCTTATTGGATAGGCTTCCAGCAAGATGTTCGTTGAAATACTGTGGTGAATGGCGTTGGACATGTTCAAACATATCCATGCGAATATCAGATTCCACTCTGGATATTGCACGGGCGTATAGATAACCCTTGGCTCTAAAAACTGCCTCGACAATCACCAACATGCAAAGCCCGTAGACCACAGGGAATTTCAATGATGACCAAGCTAAGGCGCGATCACCCTCGTAATTGGTTAGAATATCGATCACGAGCCGAAGAATATAGGGCCATATAGTGACTTCAAGGCCCCCTAATAGAGACAATAAGAAAATAACCCAAAATAAGCCTTTTTGCCTTTTTACATATTGCCAAATAAAGGTTCTAAGCGCTGGAAGGGTTAGGACAATTTCATTTTGTGTGTGCATAAAATTCAAGATATCGTCTTGTTTTTTGAGGCTGCTTTCAAAAGCTTTCGATCGATTGTCTTCGTATAAGGCTGACCCGACCTTGCCATCCGAGCTAATTCATCGAAAGAGATCGATCTATCTTATAATCTCCCAACGTCGAGCTTTTCTGTCATACATAATATTACTGGAATGCACGTCAGAAAAATCGATTGGGTCACTTAAAACTTTGCGTAAAAAAATAACAAAAGACTTTCTAAAAGCATAGTTTTCTTTATTTGTAAACTCGTCAAAAGACTTGGAAGCTATCTTACAAACCCCAGCATCCGATTTTTGGATGCTGAGGTTTTAAGACAGCTTCTTAGAGACGTTCATAAACTAATTCGCGCTTATTTCAATTAAAAAATATTTTATATATAAATTATTATAATTATTGAAAAAATACTATAAAATCCATTACAATTAATCGCGAATTAAAAAAATAACAGCCTAGCGCAACCTTTGTCGTTCCTTTTTTTAAATGCTTAAAGCTTTTTCTTAAGCCATTTGATTTCAGCTTACTAAAGGAAAAGAACTAACGCAAAGAAAGATTTAATCGACGAAGCCAGCGGAGGATTCTTAAAAAAAAGGATATCATAGTTATGGTTACCGCCCTATCATCAAGTGAAAGAAATTATAAAAAGCTCCCTTTATCAAAAGAATATTATGATTTAAAAGACCGGGGAAATCTTTCAGGCGCCAAAAAGGTCGCAAAGAAAGTGCTCCAACCTAATGGGCCTACACCAGCCTCTTCGAGTTTATCTAGCAGTGCTTCACTTAGCAGTACTTCCAGCTCCTCCTCCACCTCGCAAAAGTCCATATCTAAAGTCAGCCAAAGCATCCTCTCAAAAGGGTCAAAATCAGCTACCTCTGCCCAAGGAGATCAGATACGCGCTGGGCTAAGCTCTTTACAGACACCAGCAAAGAAAGAAGGTGAAGAAATAGAATCTGCTCCTATAACTACAAAACCACTCGATCTACCCTGGTTAAAAAAGAATCAGCGAACTCTTCTGCTAACGCTTTTTAAAGAATATGCGCTAGATGATGAGATCCGGCTTTATGACTTATTAGGACTCCATATTCATAATCTCCTAAAGGAATTTAGGAAATCGCTGAAATCGATCACTCCGATCGATCTGCAAGAAATGTTCGACTTAACCGTCATGAAGGAGTTTCATCAGCGCTATCTCTTCCTCTATGTATCATTAAAAGCTAGAGAAAAGGATACCTGCACTGACAAATTATTCTACGAAGTGGATTATGACAAATTGGATACAAGGCATGTCGTCAAACGAGGTAGCATTCCTTCCCATTTCAGCATGGCAAAGGAGAATTTGGACGTATTTCTTCCCCTTCTGAAGGCCCAGGTCAATTCACTTAAATATACGAAATCAGCACAAGAAAAATTGAAAGCAAAACTTTTAGAAAAAGATCTTGGAAAGATCGAGTTGCAGCTAGCTCAAATTCACAACTCTCTAGAGTTAATGCAGGCATTCTTAGCAAATGATGCTCGATCACAGTCTCTACTATCTTTCCTTTATCATTTTGCAGGCTCAGAAACTATTCCCAAGAATCCACAAAAAACGCGCGATAGTCTTATAAATTGGATGCAATTCATAAGCCAAGCCTCTTTTGACCTAGCAGAATCCCAAAATATTTTTAATCTTGGTAAACTCATCTGCAACGAGCCACTAGAATATTTGCCAAATCTGATCACCAAGAAGCAGATGATCGATAAATCCAACCTCGCCCCCATTCATAAGTGGTACAAGGAAATAGCTCTAGCTATACAGCAAGGGTTCTTTAGTTCAAAAGCAAATTTTTTAAAGCAGGTGATCGATAAGAATTTATCTTATGAGCAGTACTGTGGATTAGAGGAAATGACCCCAAAAAAGCCCTATCTGACCCACGACCAAGTCGTATCGATGCTTTTCCAAGCATGCAACCACGCCGAACTCTTCTCGAACCTTGTCTATGATTTTGTAAGAATTATGGAAAACAACATCCTTTCACCTTTAAGCAAGGGAACTTACGTAACCTTTTCGGACTGGATTGAGGAAATTTCTGAGCATGTAGTTCATGTGAGCAATTCGCCGACTTCTATGGTGGAACGAAATGAAAAAGGGATAATTTCAACATCTCTTGCAAAAAGCTTGAAAGGCTTCGATAAGCATCTTCAAGAAGGCCTAACGGCATTGTTAGATGAATTAAAAAAAGCCTTCTCT
The DNA here is from genome assembly GCA_963791555.1 of uncultured Simkaniaceae bacterium. GTDB lineage: Bacteria > Chlamydiota > Chlamydiia > Chlamydiales > Rhabdochlamydiaceae > JAGXTH01. Next base: position 924,148 of record CAWBSQ010000001.1, on the reverse strand, counting down.
GAAGAATCGCTCCAAAGTGAAATCCTCGAAGCCATCGAAATGGCGCAAATCAATCATAAAAGTCCAGTGATGATTTATATTGTATGGATGAACTTTTTACCCAAATTAAAGGCTGTTCTCGATAGTCAATCCACGCTTTTCGATCGACTGCGAGACATTCGGCGCACCTCGCTTAGCAAGTTAAAGAGTCAACATGGGGTCTCACTAGAAGATCAATATGAGATCACCAACCGCTTCCGCAAGTCGCTAACACCTTTTCTTCCATATATTTGGTTAATGAACGATGTGCAAATTTTATTAGATGGAAGAGAACTCGATATCACAAAGGATGAGCGGCTTTTACCCATCGACTTACTCGATCTTCTCACGTTGAACGAGGAAGATTTCCCACGTGACCAGCTACAAGATTCGGAAAAAGTTTCTGGCAGCACAATGCCCGTGCAAGAGCCATCGATACCTAAACCAAATACAAACCCCTCTTCTGCTTTGACGAGAAAAGAAATAAGAGAATTAGAAGAACTATCTCAGCGAGAGCCAAGAAAACCGACCGAAACATCTCCAGATGAATTGCAACAGATCAGAAAAAGAAAGGAGCTTCTCAAATATCTAACAAAGCAAGGCTTCCTGCAAACTGACTCTAAACATCGCGGCTCGCATATGGTTTTTAAAGATCCAACCAAAAAAACGACCGTCGTAGTTCCCAAGGGGCAGAACGATCGACTTGCGCCAGGCACAATGCACGCCATTAAACAACAGGTTCAGCCAGGTAAAAAAAGCGAGACTATCGTCATCCAGAAACGTATTCAGAAGACTAAAAAGAAAGGAAAAGGGAAAAATAAGCATAAATCTTTAGAAGGCGTTTAAATTCCTTTCTATACTGGCGCTAACATAGAACTTAATGCTTGTTTTCCGTATCTAAAATATTAAAACGACTGGATTAAATTCGCATTATTTTATAAAATAATGCGAATTTAAACAAAGTTGCACATAAAGATAAAATGGAGGAATTAGTAGAATTATGCTGCCCGTATCCTCATCCGAAGAAAGAAGAAACCTTAAAACGCTCCCCTTACCTCAGCAATACTACGATCTGAAAGATCGGGGAAACATCGCCGCCTCTAAAAGGATTGTCAAAAAGACGCTCCAGTCGAGCAGCAGTAGCTCCACTTCGTCCAGTTCTAGTTTTTCCAGCAGCTCTTCGAGCAGTAGTTCTTCCAGTTCATCTTCTACTACGCAATATTCCGCAACGAAGATTGGTCCAGAGTTGTTCGGTGGCACAATCAATAGCGTCCAGAAATTTGCTACGACTCAAATCGGTACTAAGCTCGTCTCTCACGCAGAGGGGAGCATAGAGCTATCCACAGCTCCAAACACACAAATAAACGTGGGCTGGCTCACAAAAGAACAGCGCATTCAACTTCAAACCCTATGTAAGGACTATCCATTAGACGATAATATTACACTTTATGACTTACTAGGTCTTCACATTAATGATCTTTTAGAGACACTAGGAAAATCGTTATCTTCTCATTTGCCGAAAAAAACGTTCGACGATCTTGTTATCAAACCATTTCGTTTGCGCTACCTCAGTTTTTACATATCGTTGAAGGCTATAGTTGCTAATCCAAGTGCTGTTAAATATCACCATGAGCTGGATTATAATCGTCTGAATACAAACTGGTTCACAAAGCAAGCGGATATCTCTTCGCAATTTAAGGGAATAATCGACAACTTAAAGACATTGACCGAACCCATTATTGATGTCCAAATCGGATCTTCCAAAAAAAAACCAACGAAAAAAGAGAAATTACAAACAATACTCCTTAAAAACCAAAGACATATCATTCAATCTCAATTAACTAGCATCCATAATTCTTTTGCACTCTTAAAATTATTCTTAACGAATAAGCAACGACATCATTCTCTTCTTATAGGTCTTAGTAATTTTGAAGGATCGGTTTCAAGACATAAGGATCCGCGACAAACACGCGATTGTCTTATAAACTGGGTGCAGTTTATCTATCAATCAGCCTCTGCCTTTGCGGAAAGCAACCCAGCTCTTCAAAATTTTGGTGAGGTTGTCTGCAAAAAACCTCTAGAAATTTTGCCAAATCTGATTACCCCCAAGTCAGCTATCGATGGACCTAGTCAGATCGCTCTTCTCACCTGGTATAAAGAGACAATGTCATCTTTTGTGCAACACACTATTCCTCAGAAGTGGAAATATTTAGAGAATGTTCTCACGCAAAATTTATCCTATGCAGATTTTTGTCAAAAAATTGGGGTGGTTCCAAAAGAGTCTAAAACACACGAACAACTCGTCTCCTTGCTCTATCATGCCATTACTAAAGCCGAATTGTTCTACTTTCTAGCTAATGATTTCGGAAGGATTATTGAAAGCGATATTCTTTTACCTTTAAGCCAGGGATCCTACATAACATCGCAAGATTGGCTAGGAAGGATTCGAATGCATGCCCTTTTCATCGAACGCAATTTAGCGGCATTAGATACCTCACAGCTACAAAAGGAACTATCTACTGTAAAAGGTAGAAAAGATTCATCTGAGTTAGAACGATTCAATGACTATCTGCAAATAGGTCTGACTCCTTTATTGGAAAAACTCCACGAAGCTTTCAGGAGTGAAAAAGTTCGAAATGAGCTAGCTAAGAATATCCTTGTGGACCAAATTGATCACTTTAATCCTACGAATTCTCTATATTCTTCTGGCCGATGGCTCGAGCTTATCAGCACTTTACAACCTATTAACTTCCTACTGCGGCACATCATCTACCCTAAGCTGCACGAGTTAAGACAAACAGCACTTAGCCAACTGCAAATCCGAGGTAAGCTATCCTCAGAAGACCGAAGTAGGATCATGGAGATTGTTTTCGATGCAATGCGCCCTTTTTTCCACTATATGTGCTTGCTCAACGATGTTCAAATCATCTTTGAGGAACGCGAGTTCTATACTACAAAAGAGGAGCAGCTTATCCCCAAAGAGCTCGCCAGTCTCATCATCTTCGACGATGAAGACTTTGCTCAACTCGAAGAGCAGGCGCAAAAAAGGCAAGCTGAAGAAACAACTACCCAAACACTATCTGCCCCGCCATCTGAACCGACAACCAATCCAAGTTATTCTTTAACCAGAAAGGACGTAAGAGAACTAGACGAGCTATCTCATCGAGAACCAAGGAAATCTACCGAAGCATCTTCAGATGATTTGCGCCTGATCCGTAAAAGAAAGGAACTCCTCAAGTATCTAACAAAACAAGGCTTCCTACAAACTGACTTTAAGCATCACGGCTCGCACATGGTTTTTAAAGATCCAACCAAAAAAACAACAGTTGTTGTTCCCAAGGGAAAAGATGATCGGCTCGCGCCAGGCACAATGCACTCCATTAAACAACAGGTTCAATCAAATAAAGAAGATGAGACGGTTGTCATCAAGCAACGTGCTCCGAAGGTTAAAAAGAAAGGAAAAGGGAAAAATAAGCATAAATCTTTAGAAGGGGTTTAAATTCATTTTCCTAGAGAACGGAAACCTTTTCGGTATCTTACAAAATGCGGTTCTCGTTCGTATCATCGTCGCGATACTGGCTTCGCCCCGCATTTTGCAATCTCCTCAAAAATCTTCCCATCCTCTAGGGAAAATAATTTGCAAATACTTTCTTATGCTGAGGGTGGCTGGATGAATTCGATAGGAATCCCTCTTTCTTCGATAAAAGCCATGTGATAGCCCTGGTAAAGAATAGGCCTTAAGAGGATTTTTTTTCCGCGGACGGCCTCCTCTATATCTTCGACCAAAAAGCAAACATGAGAAAACGTTTGGATTAAGGGGTGCAGCTCACTCCCCTCTTCAAAGAAAATCCATTCAATTCGGTAGAGATCCTTTTCGTAGTCCGAACACCAAACCTTATATTCTGGATAGTAGCTCATTCCCGAATGTTTATATGTTACCGGCACCCCAAAATGATCGTACTTGTAGTCCATGATCCTACCTAGCATAAAGAACGTATTTAAACTGAGTTTTAGGTTTAATTGCTAGAGAACAGGTTTCGAGACGATTTTTGGATTTCGAGTTGAGTTCAATCGCTGATTACGCGTTGTAATTATAGTCTATATTTGATACAATCTGTTAATTAACAGGTTATTATGCAAAGTAAAATTTCAAACCGTTTGGCCTTCATTGGCCTGCCAGGAAGCGGAAAATCCACCTTTGCCGCTAAACTTGGCCAGCGCCTAGAAATCCCTGTCCACCACCTAGATAGCTACATGTTCGTAGCGGGCGGAAAAAAAAGAGAGAAGCAAGAATTCCTAGCGCTCCAAAAGACCTTGGTCGATCAAGAACGTTGGATTATCGAAGGGTGTTCCACCTCTACACTGGAAATGCGATTTGCACGGGCAGATACAGTAGTCTACTTCCGCTTGCCCCGTCTTCTTTGCCTTTGGCGAGCCTTCAAACGACTATTCTTCCATGACAACACTCTTTGCGATACAGCCGAAGGATGCTCCAAGGTTTTTACTTGGGAGATCGTGAAGTACATCTGGAACTTCGATAGGGAAAAAGGAGAGCTTATCGAAGAACTTAAGAAAAAATACCCTCACGTGCGCTTTTATATCTTCAAAAGCTCAAAAGATACCGAAAGATTTTACAACAGTTCGTCTGTTTGTTAAGAGAGCATTTAAAATACTCTACTAGTCTTTGAGAGCATCATGAAAAAATGCATTCAATGTTTCAAAGAGTTCTTTTGGTTTTTCTACATGCGGGAAATGTCCGCAATCTCTAAGCACAACAAGTTTTGAGTTGGGGATGTTCTTATGCAAATTTTCTGCTGTCGATAGAGGGATCGGGTCTTGATCGCCGTGAACAATCAACGTTTTACAAGATAATTTCTTAAGATCTCTGCGAATGTCAAACGGAGTTGCCAATATAGCCGTTGTCTTGAGCCAATTCCTATTAGCCTCACGCGCGGACCGTAGATTCAAGTGGTCTGCGTTTTTTCCTACAACACAATACGTTCGGCAGATGATCTTTAAGTAGTCCTCCACAATCTTTGGATCGCCCGATAGGAAGCCTTCTGTTTTCTCGATTCTCTCGAGCTCCTCTCTATATGGAGCAGTTCGGCGGACATATTCCTGCTCAAACAATGCGTAATCTTCGAAGCAAGCAGGCACGGGATTCATCAATATGAGTCTTGCGATAGCTTCAGGATGAGCAATCGCATAGTGCATAGCAACAAAGCCACCCATTGAATGCCCTAGAAGGGAAATTTTCTTGAACCCGAATGCTTTGCGGATAGCCTCGAGATCGTCGATAAAAACATTCATGTTCACATCTTCTGCATCTACTCCCCCTTCCGATCTGCCGCTGCCCCGTTGGTCATAAAAAATCAAGCGCTGCTCTTTTGCGAGTTGGCTCATCTGAGGCAACAGATATTCTTGCGAGAGACCAGGGCCTCCATGAAGGATGATCATAGGCTCTCCTGTTCCCATAACTCGGCAAAACAGCTTAGCGTGATTCGTTTCGATGAAAGTTTCTTTTGCAGCGGTTTTAGGAAAAGGACAATTGCGCGAACCTGCTGAAAGAATGACGGCCAAGAATAAAGGCAGAAGAACTTTTTTCATTTTTTAATTCATCAGAAATGGTTAAATTTTTGCATCAACCAAGAGCTAGAGATAGTAACTCCAATTATGACACAACTCAACGCTAAAATGCATGCAGATGAATTGGAGATCGACTCTTCTCTCGTACGGCGATTGCTCCTCGGTCAGTTCCCATGCTGGGCCGACTTGCCTCTTAAGCGGGTGCTTTCGGCTGGAACCGATAATGCCCTATATCGACTGGGGAGCGACATGGTCGTCCGCCTCCCCCGCATCGGGTGGGCTGCCAAAAATGTAGACAAGGAATATGCGTGGTTGCCAAAGCTCGCCCCTTTTTTGCCCATTCCAATTCCAGCTCCATTGAATAAAGGAATGCCTGCCGAAGGTTATCCTTGGCCTTGGGCGGTATATCAGTGGTTGGAAGGGAAAAATCCGACCGTTGGCCATATTCCCGATCCGGCCGCGCTGACTGTCGAGCTAGCGGCATTCATTCTTGCTCTACATAAGATCGATCTACCGGATGGACCTCCTTCCGAGCGCGGCATGCCATTAGCAGAGAAAGAGAATGATACGAGCAAAGCCATCCGAGAATTAGACGGAATGATCGATGTCCAAGCCGTCACAAGAGCCTGGAACCATGCTTTACAATTTCCTCAATGGTCAAAACCACCCGTCTGGGTGCATGGCGACCTATCGCCAGGCAATCTTCTAATGGAGAACAACAAGCTCAGCGCTGTGATCGACTTTGGGAATTTAGGTATCGGCGATCCAGCTTGCGACCTGATCATCGCGTGGAATCTTTTACCAGCCCATACGCGAGAAACCTTCCGTTCTGTTTTAAGAGTCGATGAGGCTACCTGGGGACGCGGCCGTGGCTGGGCGCTATCGAACGCACTCATCGCCCTCCCCTACTACAAAGATACCAACCCTGTGCTAGCGAACAATGCCCGTCATGTGATCCAAGAAATCATCGAGGAAGACCGCAGGCGTTGAAGAGCACATAACTCACTAAAGATAAGTGCGAGCCATGCTATTTATCAGCAAGCCCCCTATACAGCGAACTACAGCCCGTGTTATAGTGAATCTCCCTTAATTAAGAGATGCTTTAGACAACTCTTAAAGAGCGAGATTCTATAAAGAGCGGGGTTCTATGCAGATTGTATGCTTATTTTATGATGGGATGACTGCCCTGGATGCCATCGGTCCGCATGAAATCCTAAGCTGCTTACCTGGAGCCACGGTTCACCGCGTTGCCAAACAGCGTGGTGAGGTTAAAACCGATTCGCAGTTAGTCGTAATCGCTGAAAATTCCCTATCGGACATTCTCTATGCTGATGTCTTGCTCGTACCCGGAGCAGAAAATGCAGTAACTCTGCGCGAATATCCCGAGACGTTAGAATGGATTCGTTCTATCCATGCTACGACAACCTGGACCACATCTGTCTGCACAGGTAGCTTGATCTTAGGCGCCGCTGGGATTTTGTCCGGCTTGCAAGCAACGACACATTGGGCTGCTTTTGATCGTCTGCAGTTTTGGGGTGCTCGACCCACACAGGGGCGTGTTGTAGAAGATGGCAAAGTGATCACCGCTGCAGGCGTATCGGCTGGCATCGACATGGCACTCACCCTTTGCGCCAAACTTGCAGGCTCCAAGGTCGCACAGGCCATCCAACTTGGCATAGAATACGATCCCGCTCCCCCTTTTGACGTTGGATCACCCCAAAAAGCCGACCCAGCCATTCGCGATCCCTTACGAGCACGCATGATCTCCACCTTTGAAAAAGCCTAATAAATCTCGCAGTATGGAACAATACACAAAGACCCTCAGCACAGAGCCACTTTCTACAGGATCTGAAGCCACAAAGAGTTCGCAAGAAATTTTCTCAAAGCTTTTGGACATAGCACCTAAAAACCCTGCACTTAAAGCAGCGTGTCTAGAAACCCCTCTTGGGCCCATGATTGCGGTTGCTGACGAGGAAGCCCTTTTTCTTTTAGAGTTCATCGATCGCAAGAACCTGCATCCGAACATTGATCGTCTGAAGCAAAAAACTAAGCTGGCCATTGTCTCTGGACAGACTCAGCCTATAGAATCGATCCAGCAAGAACTGCACGATTATTTTTCTGGCAGGTTAAGAACGTTTAAAACCCCTTTATTTCTTCTTGGATCCCCTTTTCAAATGCGTGTTTGGGAAACGCTGAGAACCATCCCTCATGGAAAAACATGTTCTTATGCCGAGATTGCGGCTGCTATCGACAAACCCTATGCTTGCCGCGCCGTAGCCCGAGCCAACAGCACCAACGGATTCGCCATTGCTATCCCCTGCCATCGGGTCATCCAGGCGGATGGAGGTCTTGGTGGGTATGCTGGCGGCATCGCACGAAAAACTTGGTTGCTTCAACATGAAAAAGTGGGAGTACCACAATGACAGCCGGACTTGGTCTCGATGGCAAAAAACGATGTTTTGGTTGGCAGCCTGGCAAAGAGTTCTACGCCGACTATCACGATAAGGAATGGGGTGTTCCGGTACATGATGATCAGCATTTATTCGAAATGCTCGTTCTCGAAGGCGCTCAAGCTGGACTCAGTTGGGAAACTATCCTCAAACGCCGCGAAGGTTATCGCCGCGCTTTTCATGATTTCGATCCACGTAAAGTGGCAGCGATGCCCGATAAAGAACTCGACGCCTTGCTGCAAAATCCAGCCATTATCCGTAACCGGTTGAAAATCTACAGCACTCGGCAAAATGCAAGGATCTTTCTCGAGATTCAAGAAGCATTTGGCTCCTTTGATCGATATGTTTGGGCTTTTGTAAACGGATCGCCCTTAACCAATCGCTGGAAGAGCTTCAAAGAGATCCCGATTACGACCAAAGAAAGCGATGTTCTATCCAAAGATTTGAAAAAGCGAGGGATGACCTTCGTCGGTTCAACGATTATTTATTCCTACATGCAAGCTGTTGGCTTAGTCAATGATCATATCGTCGATTGCTGGTGCTGCACGTCACAAGTAGAAGAAATCTAGAATAACACCTTCTCAGAAAGTCTTTGCAAAGACTTTCTCAGGCCTTGAATTTTTTGTCGAAATTGCTCATGGTCTTTCAAAAGGTATCACATGGAAAAAAAATGAGAGAGATCTTAAAGATGGCCCAAAGAGGTCGTTCCATCGGTTTCAGCACATGCCAGTCCATTCTTTTAAGTCTTCTTTCCATTTTGCTCCCTCTAGAAGGATCGGCTGATACGGAAAACCTTACGTCCAAAGCTAAAGATAGTTATCGGGTTTATGACGAGACAACACCAGCGCACGTTAAGGAGTTCTATCGCGCTAACCATGCTTTTCAAACCCTAGAGTTTGTCTTGAAGAAAGAGCAGGAATACTTACCTTTGAGACGCCAAAAAATGGGTATATGGGAAGCGATGGAGGTGTTCGATACACTCATCGACGATAGCGATCCTGATCTGGACCTCCCTCAGCGCTATCACCTCTTTCAAACAGCTGAGGCCTTACGCCGCGATGGCCATCCGCGTTGGTTGATCCTAACAGGATTTATTCATGATTTGGGCAAAATGCTGGCGTTCTATGGGGAGCCTCAATGGGCTGTGGTAGGCGATACGTTCCCAGTTGGATGCGCCTATTCAGAAAAGATCGTATTTCCTGAGTATTTCGCCAACAATCCAGACCGCCAAGAGCCTTCTTACCAGACCCTCCATGGCATCTATTCGCCAGGATGTGGTTTAGAGCAAGTTCACATGTCTTGGGGACATGATGAGTATCTCTATCAGGTCGTAAAAAAATACTTGCCGCCTGAAGGGTCTTTCATCATCCGCTATCACTCTTTCTATTCAGCGCATAGAGAAGGGGCCTATAGCTATCTCATGAATGATCACGATCGAGCCATGCTTCCCTGGCTCGATGTGTTCAGTCGCTATGACCTCTATTCAAAGAGCGAGGAACGCTTGGACATCGAGGCTCTGATGCCTTATTATCGAGAACTCATTGCTGAATTTTTCCCTAAAGAATTAAGCTGGTAGAATATACTTGGTGCTTCTGTGAGTGTTCCTTTCCAATCTCAGCAACTTGAATTTGTCCTCGATGTCGCATCTCACCGCACCTCCTTCTTCGATCTGATTTTTCGCTTTCTCAATTATGCAGATACCCCTTACTTCGCTTTTTTACTGATTCCTCTTGTCTGGGTGGGTTTTTCTTATCGTTGGGGCTTGAGGCTATTTTATCTGTTCCTCGTCAATAATCTGGTCAATATCTACTTCAAAGAACTATTTGACTGGCCTCGACCATGTATGACACTCCCAGCTGTGGGGATGTTCTGTCCTACCAATCCTGGATTCCCAAGCGGTGCAGCACAGACTTGCATGCTTCTTGGCAGCCTCTTGATTTATTCGTGGAAAACGCGTGCTGCCTGGGTGATTGGCATATGCTATATTCTGCTCGTCAGTTTTTCGAGGATCTATCTCGGCGTCCACTACCCGATCGATATCCTTGGAGGCTGGACTATTGGGCTTGCTCTTCTTGGCTGTTACGTCCTGACGATCCAGCCCATCGAGGCGTTCTTGAAATCAAAAAGCTTTGGTTTTTGCCTTTTCTTAAGCATAGCACTTCCCCTGCTCCTGATTGCTTTCACAACCGCCTGGCATTACCACAGAGTCGACGCATTAGCAGTTGGACTAGGAGCCTTCCTTTCTTTGAAATACCGGCTCTACTTGCCAAGCCCGAAAACAGTCGCTCAAGGCCTTATACGAGGCGGGATCGCCGTTGCTGTGCTTTTCCTTATTTTAGCCCTGTTCCCGCACAGCCTGCCGATTTCCTTCCGTTTCGCTATTATAAGTCTATGGGTAAGCCTAGGGGCAAGCCCTTTTTGTAAGGCCATTTTACGCATTTAAAACCAGTTTCTTAGAGAGTGTTCAAAAACATGAAAATCGCTATCAAAGTTAGTTGGTCCTTGGTCACAGGAACCATAATTCTGCTTCCCTTTTGTTGTTTTGCTCAGGAGAATCAACATGCGATCTCCGCAGCCGATCGCTATTTTTCTCAATTGGAAGCCCTTAAGAAAGAAGAAAACTGGAAGGAAATTGTCCGTTTAGGAGAAGAAGCTCTCAAGACAGGAACCCATGCCATCCCCCTTACAAAAGACCAAGCATTTAGCATCACCGACCAGCTCGTTTCCACCTATTTCCGACTAGGAGATTTTGTAAAAGCAAAGACTCATGCGGAGTGTTTACTCTCTTTGGGATCGAATCTAAAGAACCCAGAACTCGTAGCCGATAGTCTTTACAAATTTTCAGCTGCCCTTCGTGGAGAAGCTGGCAGCTTAGAAGATCCCGAAGAGCAAAGGCAACGATTTCAAGAAGCACGTAAATTTGTTTACCAAGCTCTAGACCTTTGCAAGGCATCCTGCTCAATGAATTATGCTTTGAAAGCAAGGATTCTCTTCAATGCTGGAGCCGCTGAATGTGATGATCCCCAAGGGGACCGTGCCCATGGGATTTTCCTATATCAAGACGCTCTTAAACTCTTTGTTGAATTAAGAGAAGAAGACTACCGACAACGAACATTGCTTCGTTTAGGCAAAGCTTACCTGCTGCAGGGAGAAATTGCCCATAGTCGCCAAGTGCTCCAAGAATTTCAGACACTTCAGCCGGAACCACGTACAAAGATGCATTTCTATTATCTTCAAGCTCAAGTCTTAAGAAGAGAAGGATTTCCTAGTGCAGCATTGCAAACGGCAAGAGATGGCATGGCGATTGCCGTCCAATTGCAGGCCAAAGCCGATATGCAACGTTTTGAGCAGTTTTTATCGACGTCTTCTGATTGAATTGAACTCTAAGAAAGTATTTGCAAAAACTTTCTAAGGCTTGAATACGATCGTCATAGGCGGTTATAGAGGCATCCGGGAAGCCTATGTCTATACTTTAGCCAGGCAATGAGCCATCTCTCCCGTCTATATTCAGACACAACTTATCGACTTTGTCAAAGAAGCTGTTCTAAGCAAGAGTTTGTAAATACTTTCTAAGACAGTTACTTTGTCAATCTGTCATGATATTTATAACTATCTAAACGCCGGATGTTTAATTACAAAAAAATCATAATATTAAAAATATAATTGATTATTATTATTATCGACATATAATCAGATATAAGAATAAATAAACCACTTTATAGGGTATTTATGAAGATTCCGAAAAAATTGATGGCCATTGTTTTTTCATCAACATTGCTATCTGCTAACTATATTTATGCAGAAAGCGATGTCTCTTATAATAAAAAATCAAATTCTAGCGAAATTATCCAAGCAAGAATTGAAGCTGATGAAGCAAAACAAGCTATGCTTTCTTATAAAGCGAAGCTCGAGATGTTTCAAAAAGAATTAGAAGCTCTCAAGAGCTCATCTGCAGTAGCTTCTCGCCAAGTAAATGATACCGATCGCGTAATCGAAATCAGCAATACGACCCATCAATTGGAATTAGATGCTCTTAAAGCTTCTTTAGATAAACCTTCTGCTGAGACAAAGGTTCCAGATAGCAATCTAGCCATGGAAGCTAATAATGCTACACATCAATCGGAATTAGATGCTGTTAAAGCTGAACTAGAAACGCTCAAAGCTTCCTTAGCTCAATCTTCTGCCGAGGCAAAGGTTGCAGATAGCAATCTAGCCATGAAAGCAGATAATAGCCATCAATTGGAATTAGATGCTGTTAAAGCTGAACTAGAAACGCTCAAAGCTTCCTTAGTTCAATCTTCTGCTGAAGCAAAGATTGCAGATAGCAATCTAGCCATGGAAGCAAATAATATCCATCAATTGGAATTAGATGCTGTTAAAGCAGAATTAGAAACTCTCAAAGCTTTCTTAGTTAAATCCTCTGCTGATGCAAAGGTTGCCGACAGCAATCTAGCCATGGAAGCAGATAATACCCATCAATTGGAATTAGATGCTGTTAAAGCAGAATTTGAAGCTCTCAAAACCTCATTAGCGCAATCTTCTCACCAAGCCTTGGAACTTAGCAAAGCCTCCCAGCAAATAGAATTGGATGCACTTAAAGCGGAATTAGCAGCAACAGATTCGGTCATCCATTCTTATAAAGAGGAGTTAGGATCCGTTAAAGCTGAATTAGATAATTTTAAAGCAGAACTCGTTGCCAAAGCTCAGCAAGCAGAAATCGAAACAGCTCATTCTCAAGCTGAAGCTATCCATGCAGCTCGTAAAGCCGAATTAGAGGCACTTCGAAACGAAATCAGCTCTATGAAAGCTCAGCTTGCCGCCTCTTCCCCAAAAGTTGAAGTGCGCGAATCCCAGTTAATTGCTGGCCCTATTATGGTAGGCTCGGCTAACACGACCGATATTTATATTCCTGAAAAGGAAAAAATAGAGAAAAATGCACAAGGCCAAACATTGTGGCAAAGCAAATCTGGAGAGCAGATGGGTTTAATGGAAGCTAAAGCGTATAACTATGATACCTTCAAAGCCGAACTAAGTCCCTTTGCCTTACATGAATGGACTAAATTCTCTCCAGAAATGAAACGAAAAGCAATGGAATATGCAGACCGCAAACAGCTACCTCCTGATGCAGCTGTTTTCAAAGTCGATCCAAATTATTGATCTCCTTTTCTCCTCCCCCTGTTGCAGAATGTGTTGATTCTGCAACAGGGTTATCTCTAAGAAAGAATTTGCAAATTCATTTTCCCTTGAGAAGCTTCCTATTCTCATAGGGGAAAGAATTTGCAAATTCTTTCTAAAGCCAAAAGCGGAATATCCTTATAAACCACATCTTGACAAATTGCGTTAGAATGCAATAGCACAGTAGGATGGCGATCAGCCAGTAAAAATAGCTGCCAGGCAAAGGAGTAAATCCTAGGCTGGCTCCAATGGGTGAATAGGGTATATAGATTCCAATAAGCACCATGACAATAGTGGCCATAAGCAAAGGAAGTGAGGCTGTGCTTTGAATAAAAGGGATTTTTCGCGTCCGAATCATGTGCACGATGAGCGTTTGCGATAGCAGCCCTTCGATAAACCAACCCGATTGAAACAACGATTGTCTGTCAAGAGAATTGGCTGCATAGAAATACCACATCACCGCAAAGAGAACGTAGTCAAAAATTGAACTAACCGGACCAATAGCGAACATGAATTGCGCAATCCCCTTTGGTTCCCATTTACGAGGCTTGAGGAGAAATTCTTGATCCACATGGTCAAAAGTAACAAATGTCTGTGAGAGATCGTAGAGCAGATTTTGCAGCAATATTTGCACCGGCAGCATCGGTAAAAAAGGGAAAAGGATGCTGGCCCCCAGGATACTAAATACATTCCCAAAATTCGAGCTCAAAGTCATCTTGATGTATTTGATGATATTGCCAAACGTCTTACGCCCCTCGACAACCCCATCTTTTAAGAAAAGCAGACTTTTCTCCAGCATAATGATATCGGCAGATTCTTTGGCGAGATCTACGGCTGTATCGACCGAAATCCCAATATCTGCTTCTCGCAGGGCTGGTGCATCATTGATTCCATCACCAAGAAAACCGACGATATGGCCATTGGCTTTTAAAGAGAGGATAATCCGAGACTTTTGTAAAGGAGTGAGCTTCGCAAAGATGGTCGCCTTTTCGACAGCAAGTTGGAGCTCCCTATCGCTCAAAGTATCGACTTGTTCACCTAGCAGTGTGCCTTGGCTCTTTAAATCAACCCATTTACAAATCCTCTCCGTGACCAATTCATTATCTCCTGTGAGCACCTTGACCTGCACGCCATAGCTATTTAAAGAGGTAATGGCTTGTTCCGCAGATAACTTTGGAGGATCGAGAAAGGCTAAAAATCCAAAAAAGATCAAATTCTGTTCATCGAGACTGTGATACTCTTTATGTTCCACCGTTGGAAATTCTTTGTAAGAAACAGCTAAAACACGCAATCCGTCATTGCTTAAGTCTGTTTTTATGGTGTCTAATGCACTTAAAATAGTGGCATCAACAGGTACAATGGATCCTTTGATTTTTACATGGCTACAAACAGAAAGCATTTCTTCTACTGCCCCTTTGCAAATTAGGAGCTGTATTTCCGGCGTATTTTGGATCACTACTGACATCCTACGCCGCTTGAAATCAAATGGGACCTCATCAATTTTGCGAAACTCTTTATTCTTTTTTATTTCAGCCTCTATTTCTGAATGATCAAGAACAGCTAAATCCAAAAGATTTTTTAATCCTGTTTGATAAAAACTATTCAGATAGCCATATAAGAGAACTTCACTGCAATCATTACCCTCTGCATCTAAATGTTTTTCAAGAATGATCCGGTTTTGGGTCAGCGTACCTGTTTTATCGGTGCAAAGAACATCCATAGCTCCAAAATTCTGTATGGAATTGAGCTGTTTAACAACGACTTTGCTTTGCGCCATTTTCACAGCCCCTCTTGCTAGATTGGCAGTGACGACCATCGGTAACATTTCAGGTGTAATCCCGATAGCCACAGCGAGGGAAAAGAGAAAGGCTTCTAACCAATTACCTTTAGTGAAGACATTGATTACAAAAACGCAGGGCACCATGATGAAGATAAATCGAATTAACAACCAAGTGACCTTATTTATCCCTAGATCAAAGCTCGTCAGCGTACGATAACCTGCTATGCTCGAAGACATCGCTCCAAAGTAAGTAGCATTGCCAGTATATAGAACAATTGCAGTAGCTGATCCATTGAGAAGATTTGTGCCCATAAAGCACAAATTAGATATCTCGAGGAGATTGTTGGTGTTTTGGTTAGGCTTTAGCGACTCCTCTTTTTCCACAGGAAAAGATTCGCCGGTCAGCGCCGATTGACTGACATAGACTTCTTTAGCAGTCAGCAGTCTGACATCAGCCGGTACTATATCACCAGCAGAAAGATGGATGATATCTCCTGGAACAAGGTATTTGATATCAATATCTTGGCTTTTAGGTTCTACTCCTGATGATGAACACCGCAACACTGTAGCTTTTGTGCTAACTAAGGCTTTGAGCTTTTCGGCAGCCTTATTCGATCGATATTCTTGTATGAATCGCATTAATACACTAATAATCACCATGCAACTGATAATAATAACTGAATCATATTGTTCTAGAAAAAATGAAACTGATCCAATAAACATAACTAAAAGAACAAAAGGATTTTTAAAATTCTTTAGTAATAAGATATGCCATGGTTGCGGCTTTTCATGAGTAATTTGGTTGACGCCATAGGTTTTCACACGTCGTATCGCTTCGTCATCGTTAAGTCCTTTTTCAGAAGCTTGCAAACGGTGAAACGTCTCTGCTATAGGCTCCTGCGCACAAACGGAGAGTTGAGACAAGGTTTTCTTACTGGCCTCATGATTATCCTTAGATGTCTTAGAAATTCGTAAGCGAATTAATTTGATTAATCCCTTGAATTGCATAGAAATTGTCCATAAGAAACTGTTAACGGATTTGGTCTCGGTCGATTTTTGGGTTCATTTTTATTCTTTTCTTTGGGGGTAATATCAACTTGCGTATATTCCCCCCAAAGAAAAAGTCAAAAATCGAGCAAAATATACACATCATGATGCAAAAATTGGTTTTTGACTTCGCTACCACCCCTGCTTTTGCATATTATCTTGGGAAAAGTTTTTATCTGATTTTTAATAGTGTTCTTGAAAAGTCGAAGATATTTCCCTATAGAAGAAATTGCATCGAAAAATTCCCAAAATCTCTAAACTTGTGACTTTGGAAGAGTGTGATGAAGAAGAAAAGACCTAGCGCCATATTTTTTGATTTAGACGACACCTTAATCGATTTTAAAAGCAGCGAAAAAATCAGCTTAAAACATTGCTACGAACGCTATTTCGACGCTTTAATCGATTATGATATCTTTCTTAGCGATTATAGCCGTATCAACCGCGATCTTTGGAATCAATTGGAACAAGGAAAAGTATCTGCGCAAATAGTCCGCAAACGACGTTTTCAGCAACTCACCCATCTTTATCAAATGGCATTCGATGCAGAAATCATGCTCTACTTTGAACAAGAGCTCATTCATCATTCTACTTGGGTCGATGGGGCGGTCGATTTATTAGAAACACTCAAGGCTGCAAATTTCAAAATAGGATTCGTTACCAATGGTTTTGCTCATATGCAGCGAAACAAATATACCAATTTAAATTTGTCGTATTATTCCAGCACGCTTGTCATTTCAGAAGAGGTGGGATTTGCTAAACCCCATCCCCAAATTTTCCAGCACGCCTTGAGTCTTTTAGGAGCTAGAGCTGATGACACCTTAATGGTTGGCGATTCGCTGACTAGCGATGGAGAGGGTGCGAGAAAATTGGGAATGCCCTTTTGCTGGTATAACCCCCATCGAAATCCAAACCATCCAGACTGGCAGCCAGATTTAACAATTCACAAGTTAAGCGCTTTAGGTGATCACCTCCAAATTCATGCCGACCCGTCCTAAGAAAGGCTAAGTATTGGTATTGTCATCGTTGTATAATCTGCCTAAGCGTTCATAGAATTCATCGATTTGTTGCTGCTGATTAGCAATTTCAGCAAGAAGTTGTCGGATCTCATCTCCCTTGCCAGATGAAGATAAAGCCGCCAGCTTCTCCTGATTTTTCTCAAGATTGCTTTCTAGTTTGATGAGCTTATCTTCGCAGGACTTGATTTCCGCCTTTGATGTCTTGGTGGGCTGCACTAGAGGTTTATCTTGCTTAGGAGCCTGTTTCTTTTCAGGTTCTTTTTTTTCTTCTTGCCAGCCGATTTTTTCCAAAAATTCCTCATAATTGCCTAAAAAAAGCTCTTGTTTTTGTTTATGGCAGACAATGAGTTTATTAAAAGGGATGCGCTTTAATACCCACTCGCTATGTGTGACAATGACAACACCACCATGGAACTCTTCGATGGCATCGATCAACGCCTCTATCGATTCAATGTCGAGATGATGCGTGGGTTCATCGAGAAAAAGAAGATTGCAAGGGTGGGCAACAATTTTTCCAAGCAAAACGCGGCTTTTCTCTCCGCCTGAAAGAATCGAGATAGGTTTTTTAGCCAAATCGCTACTGAACATCATGAGTCCGCAGATGCTTCGTACTTGACTGAATGTCAGCAAAGGATTTGCAGCGGCGATTTCTTCTTCGATCCGAAGCTTAGGATCTAAACGATCAATCGATGTTTGCCCAAAATAACCAATTTTAAGTGCTGATGAACAAGTCAATGTTCCTTGTTGAGCGGTCAATTCTTGCGTAAGAAGTCTTAATAGAGTCGATTTGCCATAACCGTTTTTGCCGATGATCGCAATGCGATCTCCTTTGTCAATAGTCAGAGAAACGTCGCTGATGAGCGGAGATTGTGAATCATAAGAGAACTGGAGATGCAAAGCCTCCAGCATTTTTTTGCCCATGAAGGGCACTTCATGAAAACGAAAGTCGAGATGATAAAGCTGTTTGAGTTCTTCGAGAACGGGAAGCCGCTCGATCATTTTTTGTCTTGATTGTGCCTGCGATGCCTTGGATGCCTTAGCACCAAAGCGATCGATGTAGGACTGCATATGCCCACGTTTTTTTTCGAGATTGAGACGTGTAAGCTCATGTAATTCTTCTTGCTGCATGATCAGTTGGAATAAATCGGTGCTTTTTCCTCTAATTTTATAAATTTTATGCCGATGGATTCCCATCATGTGCGTTGTAGCATTGTCTAAGAATTCAAGATCATGGGAAATGAGAATCATCTCTCCTTTCCATTCTTGTAAAAACGAAGAGAGAAAGCGGATTGAAAGAATATCGAGATAGTTAGTTGGCTCATCGAGAAGAAGACAATCAGGTTCAGACACAAGGACTTTGGCTAACTGAACGCGAAGCTGATAACCTCCTGAGAGCATTTCCGGTGAGACGGACAGCATCTCTTCAGAAAAGCCTAAGCCAAAAAGAATGCTCTCTGCCTTATAAACGCAATCTTGTTCTTCTTCTCTCAAACCTAAAGCAGCCTCTTCGAGAATTGTAGGTTTGGTAAAACGAATCTGTTGCTGAAGAACACCTAGACGGTATCCTTTGGGGAGTGTGATCGTTCCCTTATCTTGCTGCTCTTGGCCTGTAATGAGTTGAAATAAGGTCGACTTCCCAGAGCCATTACGGCCAACCAGTCCACATCGTTCCCCTTTCTGTATCGTAAAGCCGGCATTCTCTAAGACGACCTGGCTGCCATAGGCAAGACTAACGCCTTCTGCTTGAAGAATATTCTCCTCCTCTAGCCCATTTCAATAGGCCAAGATCGAAGTTTATAAGATTAGCGCAAAAAAAACCGCTGCTATACGCATCGCGATTCAAAAATTGAAATTTTGGCAACAACTCCCGCCCTGAAGTTGCGCTAGGGATTATCCCAATCTCTATAACTTGAACTTTGGATTTACAAGAAAACTCTCAAAATGCGAAAGTTTGGATGTCCTCTGTATCGTGGGGACCATCATTAAAGGAGCTTTTATGTGTATAATGTGTCCGCTACCCAAGAAAATGTCTTTATCGAACCTCTTTTCTATCTCCCGCCGCCAACATTCCTTCCAACCTTGCGTTCAACGCCAGAATCAGAATTAATCCCCTTTTAGTTGCCTTGTTTTGCGATTTGCTTAAGACAAATTTCAATAGCCTTTTTTGAAGTACGCTGATTGTTGTTTTTTGCCTTATTGCAATTCGCAAGAAAGTGTTTGTTTACTGGTTTTGGTTTTTAATTTGCAAATTGCAGATTTTAAAAGCCGTTTATTTTTTACTGCAACACATCCATTGGAAAAATTATGCTTTCCTTGTCATTTATTAACGAATGCATTGACTACATATTGTTTATTTGCTGTTTGTTTATTTTATTTGGAGGAGTTTTCTTAACTGTTAAGACCCGCTTCGTTCAAATACGATTATTTCCAGAGCTTTTTAGGCTGCTGAAAACCTCTTTCTTTCATCGTCAACTTGTAAAAAACCCTCACACTATTCCACCTCATAAAGCACTCTTTACCGCCATGTCGACTACCTTAGGAATATCTACAATCGTAGCACCTGTCATTGCTATAAAACTTGGCGGGCCTGGAGCTTTGATAGGATTTCTTTTGACTTCATTTTTTGGAAGCGCTGCAACCTATACCGAAGTGAGCCTTAGCATCAAATATAGGAAACAATTTTCAACGGGAACGGTTATGGGAGGGCCTATGCACTATTTAGAGCATCTTCTTTCTCCCTTTGCAGCTAAATGGTATGCTATTTGCTGCCTCATCCTACTAATGGCTTGGTCTGGTACACAGGCGAATCAGGTCGTAGCTATTTTAGACTCGCCCTTGCTTGGAAACTACCGTATTCCATCAGTTCTTTCAGGAGGTGTCATTGCTCTTCTAGTCATGATCGTTATGATGGGCGGCATTCGCCGCGTCAGCTCTTTTTCTGCCAAACTCGTACCGATCATGTTCATGCTCTACTTAGGTTCTACTCTTTGGATTATTCTTTGTAATTGTGACAAACTTTGGTCTATTTTTTCTGAAATATTCCAGGCTGCCTTTTCTCCTTATGCTTTGGCAAGCGGAACAGTTGTCGGGGGAATCACGAATGCTTTGCGCTGGGGCGTTTTTAAAGGCATTCAGACCAACGAAGCAGGAATTGGAACCCAAGCATTTCCCCACGCAGCGGCCGAAACGCAAGATCCTGCTTCGCAAGGTGCGCTCGCTATGCTCTCCACTTATGCAGCTGGATTTATTGCTTTTCTCTCTGGCTGTGTTTGTCTCTTGACCAAGACTTGGCAAAATCCTCATCTCCCCTTGGGCATATCCATGGTCGCGGCATCCTTTCAACACTATTTTTCTTATTTTGGAATCATCATTGTGGCAATGAGCACTGTTCTCTTCGGATTTGGGACGATCTTAGGGAATTGTTACAATGGCAGCCAATGTTATCGGTATCTAATAACGAAAAGAAGTATTCATTATTATCTTGTAGCCATGGCCTTAATGGTTTTTCTTGGTGCGATTTCCGAAGTTGTAACGTTATGGTCATTCATCGATATAGGGTTGGCCTGCATAGCATTGCCGCATATGACAGCTCTTCTGTTCTATGCCACAAAAAAATCCCGTCTGGTTGAAGATCTACCCCAGGATTTTTATGGCATATAAGAAAGTATTTGCAAATTCATTTTCATTGAGAACAGAAACCTTTTCTGGATCTTCCCATTCCCATAGGGAAAAGAATTTGCAAAAGCTTTCTAAGAGTCTGTTAAAGATGATCTATAAAATATGCTTAAGTTGATTTTCGTTGAAAATCATTTTTGTTTTTATCAACATTATTGAAATTTCAGAAAACGATTATTTCAAACCAATTTTTTGAGGAAATTTATGTCTACTTCGATCGAATTACCCAGTTATGCACAAGGAGTCTTAGGTTCATCTGCTTTGCTAGATCTCTCTGCCACCGCTGTTAAGAACATCCCCTATGCTTTCTTAGCAACTGAACTCCATATCAACGATCTTTCTAATCTTCTTACTTCTAAAATCAGCTATGGAGAAACCTTGCTACGTTCCATTGCCAGCGCTGTCTACAATTTTGCCATTGCTACTGCCTTTACTGCCTTAGCTATACCTACATTTGGTCAGAGTAGTAGCATAAATAATGCCACAAAAAAATTCTGGATCTATACAACCCTATCGATAGCAAGTGTAGGCATTGCCATGGTTGGACTTATTTCGGCACGCGCTGCGATCGTAGCAACCGGATTGATTCTAACGTCTAGTACTGCTTTTGTCATCCAATCCACGCAGAGCTCTATCGTCAAAACAGCAAAACATTACTTTAAGTATTATAAACCACAATTGATCGAAGCATTGCCTGCTATCAATATTCACAAGCTAGAAGCCAAGATAATGAAGGCATCCACTATTAAAGAATTAGTCTCTGCTACCATGGATACCATTAATAAGAATAGTCCATAATTATCTTGAAACCATGCTTAAATATGAATATAAAAAAAGCCCTCACTTTGTAGTGAGGGCTTTTTTTTAAAAAACTATAAAAAACTGCTTAGGCAGTAGTCTGAACTTCTGGTGTTTCTACTATTTTTTGAATAACAAGTTTATCGCCCATAGAAGGCGCTGCAGTAGCTGTTTTTAATTTGGAACCTTCCATCTGCCTAGTTTGTGCATACTTACTACCAATTCCTCTCATCCCTATCTTGACAGCTTCTAATCTTTGTTTTAATGGCAGACCTGGTACAACCTCTTTACATGGTTGTTCTTCTTTTTTATTTTGTTCCCACTCTAATATATCTTCTCTAGTATACGCTGCTTTGCTCTTAGCTTTATACTGAGATGCTAAAGATACCTCTGTTTCAGGAACAGGAACTAGTTCTTTTCCTACGAGAATGGATCTTGCAGGGCCAACATAGTGCTGTTTCGCATAAAACACATTATATTGGTGACTAAGCTCAATAGCCTCAGCGTGGGTTAAAAATTTTTGTTGAGTCTGAAGATCACCCCTCGCAAGAGAGTCCCCATCGTACAATCCCATTTCATCTTGAGCTCTAACTAATCCCATAAGGTGTTGATAGACTGTTCTAGGATTATAATCTTTATCATCTTCTAATCGATAGTGATTATGATTAGAAGTGGATTCTGCTTCTTTGGTATGCATTTTCTTTACGTGCAAAGAGTTTGTACCTCTCCAGTATTTATCACAATGCTCAGGTACAGTTAAATGCCCGAGCGCAGCACTTTGGTATAACTGATCTCTAAAGTCCTGATGGGTCTCATCCATTCCAACGCTATCCGTTTCAAAATACCAAGTAATCGTTCCTTCTTTAACTTGGAATTTTATAGGCACTGCCCCTGTATTTTCTGAAGGAAAAATTTGAAAGACTTCCCCTTTTGTAAGCCTAACCTTAACATTCTCAGTTTTTTCAAACCGCTCCTCTAGGGCTTCATATTCTTTTTCGCGACCTTGATCATATAAGGCCTGGAGCTGTGCGGCATATTTACTTGTTTTAGGACCTTCTGATCTCCAAACATTAGCTATCTGAATAGTTGGTAAGCGCATTTCAAAAACCATAACTAACCTCTTTTATTTATTATAAATTGACAATGTTTTTAGCAATTACTATATTATAACAATTTATTAATTATTGATAAATAAAAATACATTAACAATTAAACAATAGTTGATATCACATTGATTGTTATTAATTTATATAATCAATTTTTTGTTAATTGAATCTATATATTAATTATTTTATAAAAAACAATCTATAATACTTTTATTTTTACAACTAGAACTATTTGGATAAGAGCATGAATACTTCTTCCTTTTCAAGTGGATAGAGTGTCGTACTCGACAAGCACTATTGTAATTGTATTTGTCTTGAATTTAGACCATTATATAGTTGTCTTATGCTCAGCAGCTTTGCATTAAGACCTCTCACTATTCTCTTTATTGTTTAGTTTTTAAAAATATATATAATTAAATATTTTTATATAACACTTAGATTAAGTTAGTTGCTGATAATCAATCATTAAAATCACGTTAATTTGTAGTTGTTTGAATATAAATAACTTACAACGAATCAACTTTTCATATTTTATTCGCATATCTATAATTATCAATGGCTTACGATTTAATGCTTTCCATCTATTTCCGCTTTTTTAGCGAAGTTGTTATTTAAAATTAAGTTTAATATTTACTATGTTTTTGATATAATTGTTTGCATAGTTCAACATTTAATAACTTAACTAATAAATATTATGGTTTTTACAATTAATTCATCACTAGCTGGCAATTCGCCAGCTCATGCACTATCAGATTTTTCTGAATTGATCTTACGGGCACACCCGAAAGATAGAGCCCAGTCTTATATTCATCGTCTTGGCGACGAGTGCTTTAAACTTGGAGCAAGACAAGAGCATATTCTGGTAGAAGACTTGCAAAAGAGCCGATATGAAGAAAGATTGCCTTCTGAAGAAGGATATTCTGATTTTTCACCGTCATACGTCACTCGAGATGCCCTGAATACAACACAAGTCTTGGATTTATTCCAAAATTTCGTATCTCAGGCCAAAAACATCGATGATGATAGACCAGATCGCGCTTTTACTCTTCTTCGCGATCGATTACAAACTGAGTATTATTCGGGGGCATCAGGAAGCGCAGCTGGGTTTTTCAATAAACATTTTGGCTGGTTTGATTTTGGTACTACTCGAGAGGGAAGAAAACTCCAAACAATCTCCGCGAAACTTAAGTCTCTAAAACCTACTCCTCAAATGAAAATGCCCAAAATTGCTAAGACAACAGATAGCTCCTCTTCAATTGGAGAAAGGGTTTTTACAGATAAGCTTTACGACAGTGAAGCAATCGGCACAATTTCCTACGGTAAAAGCACAATCAAGTGGATGGCCCCTGGTGAATATTTGAGACAAGTCGATCCCTATTTTAGGCGACAGCCCGATGAAGATAGTTTACCTTTCCTCATCAAGGAGATGGTCGATTTAGCAGATGGAGAAAAAGAAGGGCCAAAATTTGCGCCTTTGATGATGAACCCTTCTCGTCAACAAAAAATCTGTGACGGCTATACAATCTTAGAACACGAAGGCAGGCATCGCGCTTTGGCAGCTAAGCAATTAGAAATCCCTTCTGTCCCTGTTGCAATTGTTGAATAATACTTCTAGATTATGAAACGCTTTCCTGCATGGAAAGCGTTTTCTTTTTTGAGCTCAGTTTTTCGAGATAGAGATACAAAATGGGTGTGATATAAAGCGTCAGAAACTGTGAAAAAATGAGGCCGCCTGCAATGACAAGACCAAGTCCTCGCCTCGTCTCAGCTCCAGCTCCAATACCAATTGCTATAGGAATTGCGCCCATCACAGCAGCAACTGTCGTCATCATGATCGGGCGGAATCGTACTAAGCAAGCTTCTTCAATGGCTTCTAATGGCGATTTGCCTTCTATCCTCTGCATTTCAAGAGCATAGTCGACCATCATGATTCCATTTTTCTTTACGATTCCAATCAGTAAAAGAAACCCTACCATGCTGTAAAGAGAAAGGGGCTCTTTAAAAATTAGCAATGTAAGAATACCCCCAAGACAGGCAAACGGAAGAGCGGAAAGAATCGTAAGTGGATGGATGAAGCTCTCATAGAGGATTCCTAAAATCACATACATTGCCGTCACGGCCAGCAAGAGGAGAAGAATAGTATCCCCGCTTGTCTTATCGACCATATCTGCTAAACCCTCCAATTTACCACTCACAGTACTAGGAAGCACTTCCTGGGCAGCTGCCTTCAAAAGTTCTAGCGCCTCATTGACAGGCATTTCTTTAGCAATGTCAAAAGAGAGGATCGCCGAGGGAAGAAGATCAATATGTTCGATATTTTGGAGGCCAACACTTTCTTCCCAAGAAGCTACAGCTTTAAGGGGAACGGATGCCCCCGTAGAGGTTTTGAGGTAAAGTTTCGAAAGCGCTCCGGTATTTTTTTGGAATTGAGATCCTAATTCGAGGAAAACTTTATACTGCTCAGAGTCTTTTTCAATTTTCCCAATGCTACCCCCAGCATAGGCATTCTGGAGCAAGCTCTGGATGTCATGTCTATTCAATCCTAGTTTCTCAGCAAGTGTTTCTAAAATTGTGATTTCCAATTTGGGATCATCAGCTTTGATATTGAGATCGGGATTGATGAAATTGGGATTTGACAAAAGCCTTTGCTTTAAGGCTTCAGCACTGCTGCGGACCTCATCATGAGCAAGACCACGTAGCACGAATTGATAGTTATTTTTCGAATAGCCTCCCATATTATTAGAAATCAATTGGATGCCTCGCATGAAGGCCTGGGTGCCAGGAATTGCATTGAGTTGCGTCTGAAGTTCTGTGACAACGGCGGCCTGCGGCGCGCGACCTTCTGTCGTCAATCGAATCAGAAAAATCTGATAATCCTTGAAATTCAAAGTGGCAAATGTGTCAACAGCAGAATGTTTTTGGAGAATCTCGTTGAGCTTATCTTGATAGAGTTCGGTATCATTTTTTGACATGCCACTGGGGATCTGCAGATAGCTCCAAATAAACCCGCGATCTTCCTCTGGAAAGAGATTGACGGGCAGAAATCGAAAAAGCAAGACAGTCAACACAACGGCAGCTAGCGCGAAGCTCAATGTTGTCTTTCTAGATCGCAAGCACCATTTGAGAGTAACGCGGTAGAAAGCGAGAAGTTTTGCATTAAGCGCTGGTGGAGTCTTTGTATGGGCAGAGAGAACTTTGCTGCAAAGCATCGGTGTAAGAGTCAGCGAGACAAAGCCAGAAATAAGGATAGAGATGGCTAAAGTCACGCTAAACTCACGGAACAGCCTTCCCGTGATGTCCTGCATGAAAAGCATAGGGATAAAAACTGCTATGAGGGAAAGGGTCATCGAAAGAATCGTGAAGCTTATCTGCTTAGATCCTCGCAAAGCCGCCTGGAAAGGAGAAAGGCCTTGTTCTCGGAACCGCACGATATTTTCTAGAACAACGATGGCATCATCGATCACAAATCCCATTGCAAGGGTGAGTGCAAGCAAAGAGAGGAGATCGATATTGAAATGCAACATTTGCATGACGATGAACGTACCGATGATCGAGAGTGGAAGAGCCGTTGCAGCAACGAGTGTTTCACGAACACGTCCAAGGCTTAAATAAACAACTATAATGACTAAGGCAAATGCTAAAACAAGAGACCATTCGACATCTTCGATCGCCTCTTTGATCCAATCAGCCTTATTGAACCAAAGTTCGAGCTGCATAGAGGAGGGAAGTTCGGCCTTCAATTCAGGCAAAAGTTTTTTCAATTCTTCAGAGATCTTAACGGCGTTAGCACCATTTTGCTTTTGGATGCCTAAAATAACTGCAAGGTTGTTTTCCTCTTTGGTGATGAAATGAAAAACCTCATCGGATTCAAGTCCATCGGTCACCTGGGCCACATCTTTTAGGTAGACATTAGCCGCCAAAGGCAGATTGGCTAGATCTGAAGCACTTTGGATATGCCCAGGCACTTCCAGAGTAAATTTTCGACCAGGCGTATCGAGCACACCTAAAGGAAGGGTGCCTATGGCTTGAGAAATCACACTCCGCACTTCATTGAATGTAAGCCCCCGCGCCGCCATGAGTTCAGGATTTAGATAAATGCGTACAGCGTAAGGCGAGCCATGGACTTGTACTTTGCCTACCCCTTCAATCCGCGCCAAACGCTGCTCAATGCGTGAATGCGCAGAATCATAAAGTTCTGCAAGAGAAGAAGAGGATGATGTCAAAACGAGATAGATGATCGCCTCTTGATGGGAATCGGCTTTATGGTATGTAGGCCTTTCGTCGAGATCACGGGGAAGTTCGCCTTCTGCTTTTTTAAGGGCAGTTTGGACATCTTCGATGACTTCTTTGAGATCGCGATCGAGCTCAAACATCAGGTTGATCCAAGTGAACCCACGGCTGCTTTGCGAGGTGATGTGTTTTAGCCCATTGATATGCCCGAGTTCCTTTTCAAGAGGAACGGTCACTGTGCGGGCCATGACCTCAGGACTTGCCCCCGAATAAGATGCCGTCACACTGATCATTGGATAATCCACATTAGGAAGATCCGTGACAGGGAGTTTACGGAAGGCTAAAAATCCCAACAGAAGAATCGCCAGCATGACGATAGTCGTCATGACAGGCCTTTTAATGAATGGTGCCGAGAGATTCATTAGCGAGCTTCCTCGACTTTAGATCCGGGAAAAAGCCGGAGCTGTCCCTCAGTCACAATCTTTGTTGCAGCGCCTAAGCCCTCTTCAACGACGATCATCCCTTTTTCTTCAGGTCCAAGCTTGACCATCAAAAGTTCGACTGTATTATCCTCCTTTACAGAAAAGACATAGGGGCCGGTTTGATTGGTCTTAATCGCTTTGAGGGGAACGAGTTTCGCTCGGTCTTTTTTTCCAAAAAAGAGATGAACACGCACAGACTGCCCAGCCCGTAAAGGTCTGTGCATAGTAGTAAGAAGCCCGCGTGCGGAGAGCATCCCTGACTTAGGATCGATATTATGGTCTAAAAAATTGACTTCGCCAGAAGCAAGACAATCCTCTTCTCCTGCCGCAAAAAGTTCGAACTTGGGATTCTCTGAAGGAAGCTGCTGCAGTTCTTTTTCCGTTACAGCAAAATCGACATAAAAAGATGTTTCTTGCGATAGGGTGAGCAGCGCCGCGTTGCTCACAATCATATTACCGGCATGTAGAAATGTTCGGCTAGTGCGCCCAGAGATCGGAGCCAATATGCAGCAATGTTCGAGGTCCAATTTTGCAGACGCTAATCTCGCTTCATCCGCCTTGACTAGAGCTTCGCAAAGGGAGATGTTTGCTTCCAACTCATCCCATTCCACCTTTGCAATGAGATCTTGTTTTGACAAAGTTTTATAGCGATCTAACTTTTTTTGAGCATTGATCAACGTAGCTAGATTTTGTGAAAGTTGCGCTTCAACCTCTTGCACTTTGATCTTATAGGGAGCCTCATCGATGGTATAGAGAAGGTCGCCTGCTTTTACCAGCTCTCCTTCTTTAAAATGTATCCCAGTGATAAGACCGCTCACATACGATTTGACATCAGCTTTCTGAAACGCGGCGATGGTTCCCATAGCTTCAAAATAAAGCGGAACATCGCGCACAATGACTTCAGCAGTTCGTATAGGAACTGGAGGAGGTAAAAAAGCCTGTTGCGGAGGTTTTTTAGAGCACCCCACGAACGCAAGGCCAAGAATTATGGCTAACCTCTTCATTTCATTATACTCCCTGTTGCGAAGGCAAGTTCTGCAAGCGAAACAAGCCACTGCGTCCTTGCTTGAGCCTTTTTAAGGCGCGCATCAGCAAGAGAACGTTGCGACTGTATGAGGTCGAAGACATTTTGCAGCCCAGCTTTATAACTTTCGAGCGAACCTTCAAAAGACTTTGATGCCTCATCCATATATTCATTACTCCACTTTAGGGATTCCTCAGCTGCTTTGACTAATTCGCTATAAGTCAAAACCTCCTGAGCAATCGATTCGTGTAGATCCCTAAGTTCGGCAGCTGTAATTTCCTCATTAGCAAGAGCAAGCCGTTTGTTATAGCTATATTCAAACCCTTTGAAGATAGGGATATCTAAAGCCAGTCCCACATTATAGTTATAGCCGTTGCCTTGATGTTTAGTGTATTCCAGCCACCCACCCTGCCCAATCGCCCGCAATTTGGGCAAGGGGGCTCTGCTCGCTCTTTTCACACGCTGCTTCATCTCGGCCAGACTTGCCTTTTTAGCTAGCAAATCCGCACGCTGCTCCTGTGCAAGGGCGATCAGCTTCGACGTTCCCTCAGAGAATAACGAGGTTTTTAACCCATCGGGGTTCGTCTGGACCCGGATCGTTGTCTCGATAGGCAGACCGAGGCTTGTCAAGAGTTTGCCATAGGCTATCGCAACCCTAGCTCTTTGTTGGGCAACGTCCATATGGACTTGTGCAAGCTCTGCTTTGCTCATATTTAGGTCCGCCACACGACGCAACCCCGCCTTGTAAAGCTCATGTGCTGCATCATGAGTGGTTTGAAAATCTAAAAGGTTGCTCTCCTTCATTTTAAGGAGTTCCTCGGCATTTAGATATTCGTAGTAATGGGCACACACTTTGCTAACCACTTGTTGGATGGCAAAATCAGATCCCCATTTTGCAGCATTTAAGGCCTCTTTTGTAGCCTCAATCGCAGCATTTCTTTCCCCACAATCTAGCAATAAATAGGAAAGCGTGAGTTCCCCCCCGTAATTCGTATAAATCGTATTAGGGCCATTAGGAAACTTCACTTCCCGCCCATGCATCAGCGTACCCGTAGCATCAATAGAGGGATAATTACTGCTTTTAGCAATCCCTAAAGCAGCTTGCGATCGCTTGACACTGGCCCATGCTTTTGCCGTTTCGGGGTTGTTTTTTAGAGCCGTATCGATCAACTCCGCCAAGGATGCAGGAGCTTCCTCTATACCAGCCAGCGGGATGAAGGCAAAGCAAAGCAGAAAACAGAGTCTCAAAAAAATATTCATAGGAGGAAATAATAACAAATGCTCTTAGAGCCTGTCCATGATTTCTTGGTTTGTTAGAGCGTTTATCCCCTTCTGGAGAAAACCCGTCCCTTAGAAAGCATTTGCAAATATTTTCTTAGAACATCTTCTTAAGGCCTGGGTGTTCACCTACTGGATAATCTCTATAATTTACGCAGAATTTCAAATAGTTTTTTATTCAAAGGCTGCTAGACGATGATTCAATGTAATGCTATTCTTTCTGCTAGCCAATATTTTTTTAAATAGTAAGAGACTGTCCGTCTCTAAAAGGAGATATTTATGAGATTATTTTTCACACTAATTGCAAGCTGCCTAGGCTGCCATTTTGCATATGGAACACCAAAAGTCGAAAAGGCTGCAAACGTTGAGCAGACCCTTTCTATTATCAAACCCGACGCAGTAGCTGCCCATCACATCGGCACAATCATCGAATCTTTTGAAGACGCAGGTCTTCATGTCGTAGCTGCCAAGATGATGAAATTAACAAAAAACCAGGCCGAAAAATTTTATGCTGAGCATAGCAATCGCCCTTTTTTTAAGGAACTCGTTGCCTTTATGAGCTCGGGGCCTATTTTTGTGCAGGTCTTAGAAGGACCCAATGCAGTTGCAGTCAATCGAACGATCATGGGGTCCACAGATCCTAAAAAAGCGGAACCAGATACGATTCGCGCCATGTTCGGTACCGACGTAGGCAAAAATGCAGTCCATGGATCTGATAGTTTAGAAAATGCGAAAAGAGAAATCGCTTTTTTCTTCAAATCCAACGAACTAAGATAGTCGAGTTCTCTAGCCAACAAAAGAAAAGCCCCGGTCTTAAATGACCGGGGCTCAGGGATCGATCACACAAGCGATCAAAGATTCGTTTAGTTATGAACCTTCACTATAATGCTTGCAGACGTTTGCTTACCTGAAGCATCTTGAGCAACAGCCGTCACCCTGTGCTTTCCATTGAATAACTTTGTCGTATCCAAATAGACAAAATAAGGCGCGCTTTTTTCTGTGGCTACGAGCTTGGTATCCACAAAAAAATCTACATGCTCTACGGTACCAGTATTGATTTTTGCCACCACCGGCACCATGCCACGAAGGGTAGAACCGTTCGATGGTGCTGTAAGGCCAACTCCCAAAGGTTTCGCATTGGCTTGTTGAGGAATCATGTAATCGATAAATGCTGTGATTTTTCCATTATCTACGGTTTCAGGAACCTGTGCGAATGGAACCGATTGTCCATGAACAAGATCCATTAATGTAAACGAAAGCAAGGTCGTTGGCTCACCTACCATGTTATCGTTGACCATGAGATAAAAGCGATCTTCCGCCGCATTAGATAGGGCTAGATCCGATAGATCTAAAGCAAATGTCCCGTTCATAGGATTCGCCGCTGATGTTCCATTGAACTCATAAGCACCTCCCTGATAAACAATCGCACCACTCCCAAAATAACGCGATGGGCTATGCTGCGCTTGAGACGAGACACCACCAGTCACCTTGACTTGGTTGCGTTGTGACTGGCTTAACTCGAACTGTGCCACAATGCTTGGAGAGTAATTGTGTGCTTTAGCTGGGTTATAAATAACTGTAGAATTTGTTCCATCGGCAAATGGCACTCTTCCTTGATTTGGGCCATTGGAAACAGCCGATGTTGCCAAGAAAGCATCGTAAGCGACCCAAATGAATCCTTGATTGCCCCAGCTTGTACCCCATGAGTTCGCTAACAGAAATGCCCCTGTTTCTCCTGGATCAACCTGACCATTCCCATTGACATCGATCCAAATATCGTCATTATACCCTACAATCGTTATGCAATGGCCACCTAAGGAGCCATTCATCCAAGAAACAGCTTGCTCGCCTACAAATAGATTGGCCGAGGCCGGATTCTGACTAATCGTCGTCATTACCCAGCTATCAGCATAGGTACCAATAGTCACCACATGCCCATTATTCAGAGCGTGTTTAATCTCGTTAAGATTTTGAGCACCACTTCCTCCAAGACCCGGGAGATATTTGGCTACACCTGTTCGGAATTTCATTGCCGTGATCCAATCTTGAGGATTTAAATCCCATTGCAAAAAGTTCCCATCATAAGGAAAATTGTTCATCGGTGTAGCGCCATTTTGCGATAATAGCGCATAGCCGTCGGGTATATAAGAGCCATTATCTCCTCCGCCATTGATCATGTTATAGGTCCACTTAGGTGAAAGAATTCCAGCGCTGCTCGTTTTATTATTTGTCCCGTTCATGAGTCCAATTTCATGAGAGGCTTGATAATAGGTCGATGCCCAGGCTACACAGGATCCCTCTTCTCCTTGATCTCCTATAGGAGGAAATGAAGGCAAGGTACTGTTATCCACAGAGCTAGGAAGCGCATCATCGAGTATTTGGAAATTAGTAAACTTTAGACCACCGTGAAATTCTTCCTCATGAGAGTTTGCTATAGGAAATTCCAAGGGGGCAAGACCATTTCTTTGTCTTTCCGCCTGGATCCTAGCAGCGCCAATTTTATTTGGATGTACTTTTTCAACTCCATGCGCTTTTTCTAGCTTTTGCCATTCTTCCTTGGCCAATGGAAGTAAACCCTTGCCATGGCTTTTTGAAGCGGGTGCATCGGCCCTAAGATCTTGACCGCCGCCGAAGCTCATCATCAACAATGAAAGTATGCTAATGGCATGTGTTTTGGATTTCATGCTCCAAGTTTTCTTTAACAAATTTTTCAGCAAAGTCGCTAAGGCTAATCCCATCTTTACCTCCCTTTGAGAATTGGTTTTGACTGTATGAGTAAATATTTTACTTATATGAATATTAGATCAAGGAATTTTTAACACCACGTTGCCAAAATTCCAGTTATCGATGAAAAGACCGAGGCGGCCAGTAATGCTTTGCAACTTCTTTTCCCTACGAGAATAGAAGGGTTTTCAAAAGGATTAGGTTTGAACTAAATCCATTTTTGGCGGATATGCGGAATATATGGTCAACAAAATCAACTCGTATAATCGCGAAGGAATCAAGGGCTATAGTGACCTAGAAGAATTAGCTCTCGATTTTCTTTGGTCCTGGAATCAGAATCATGCTGTAGATACGATTTGGCAACAACTCGATCCCGAATTATGGGGGCTCCTACGCAATCCTTGGGTTATTCTTCAAACGATCTCTAAAGAAAAACTCGAAAAAAAGTTGGCTGATCCAAATTTTCGCAAAAATATCGACGATCTCCTGCAAGCGGATAAGAAAGACAAAAAACAACCGACTTGGTTTGAACAAACACATGGATCATCTGCGTTAAAACAGGTAGCCTTCTTTAGCATGGAATACATGTTGGATGAGGGGCTCCCTATCTATTCAGGCGGTCTTGGCAATGTTGCAGGCGATCAACTCAAGGCCGCAAGTGATCTTGGCGTACCTGTCGTAGGAATTGGGCTTCTCTACCAACAAGGTTATTTCCATCAACTCATCGATAAAGATGGAAACCAGCAAGCGCTCTACCCATATAACGATCCTGGACAACTACCTATCACTCCTTTACGAAAGGCCAATGGAGAATGGCTACGTTTAGAGATTGCTCTGCCAGGATGGACATTGTGGTTAAGGGCATGGGAAGTCAAAGTAGGCCGAGTCAAACTCTATCTGCTCGATAGCAATGATTCCGTGAATCTCCCGTTCCTTCGAGGGATTACGAGCGAACTCTATGGTGGTGGTTCCGAACTACGACTCAAACAGGAATTGATCCTTGGAATAGGCGGATGGCGCTTACTCGATGCTTTAGGTATTCATCCTGAAGTTTGCCACTTGAACGAAGGACATGCTGCCTTTGTCATTTTGGAACGCGCCAAATATTTCATGGAGAAAACAGGGCAGCCCTTTCCTGTTGCTCTTGCCGCTACACGCGCCGGCAATCACTTTACAACACATACGGCAGTACCAGCTGGCTTCGATCAATTCTCCCCTTTCCTCATACAGCAATACCTAGGTGAGTACGCACAAAACAAACTAGGCATAAGCTTGGCCGATCTCCTTGCTTTAGGACGCCAAAATCCCAGCGACTCTTCAGAAAATTTCAACATGGCCTATTTGGCAATCCGGGGAAGCTATGCTATCAATGGCGTCAGCCAATTGCATGGCAAGGTCAGCCGACATATTTTTGATCCCCTTTTTCCTCATTGGCCAGAAAATGAAATCCCCGTTGGGCATGTGACCAATGGTGTACACGCCCCAAGCTGGAGCTCTATACGATCAGGCGATCTTTGGAATCAGTATTGTGGTAAAAATCACTGGCATGGAGCAACTGAAACCGCAGAAAAAACCATACGAAAAGTACCTGATGCACAACTTTGGCAGCTACGCTATGAAGGACGCAAATCGCTCATCGAATATGCTCGTCAACGCTTGGCTCGCGTGTGGGAAGCAAGAGGCTACCCAAAGGAGGATGTTGAAAAGGCCAAACACATCTTCGATCCGAATACCCTAACAATCGGTTTTGCAAGGCGCTTTGCCACCTACAAAAGACCTAATTTGCTGCTGCAAGATCGAGATCGGCTTCTCCGTATTCTGACTAACACAGAACGTCCTGTACAGCTCATCATAGCGGGTAAAGCACACCCAGCCGACCTGCCTGGACAAGCCTTGATTCGTGAATGGATCCAATTTATCAGAAGGCCTGAAGTACGTCCTCACGTTATATTTCTCGCTGATTATGATATCCTCGTCACCGAATATCTCGTTCAAGGAATCGATCTATGGCTCAATATGCCGCGCAGACCTTGGGAGGCCTGTGGAACCAGCGGCATGAAGCTGCTCGTCAATGGAGGCTTGAATGTCTCTGAACTCGATGGTTGGTGGGCTGAGGCCTACAAGCCAGCAGTTGGTTGGGCATTAGGAGATAATCAAATACATGGAGATGATCCCCATTGGGATGCAATTGAAGCAAATCAACTCTATACTCTTCTCGAACAACAAATCATTCCTGAATTTTATCACCGAGATAAAGATGGCTTTCCGGTTAATTGGATAAACCGAATTCGAGAAAGCATGGCGCAGTTAACCTGCCGTTTTTCTGCTAATCGCGCAGTGCGCGAATATACCGAGCGATATTACTTAAACGCTGCAACTCACTACAATGAGCGCACTAACGATAAAGGGGCTTTAGCCAGAAAGATCGTCGATTGGCAGCATCATTTGCAGCAAAATTGGTCATCTATACGATTTGGCGATGTCAAAGTACAAAAAAATGCCGACCAATACGAGTTCGAGGTTCAAGTCTACCTCAATGATCTCGATCCTAAATCAGTTAAGATCGAAATCTATGCAGAGGGATTAAACGACACTCCCCCTATTACGCAAGAAATGATACACGTGCGTGAAATGACGGGTACAGCAAGCATGTATTCATTCCGTGCTACAGTTGCAGCCAATCGTCAAGTCTCCGACTATACGCCTCGTATCGTCCCCTACTTTCCCAGTGCTGCCGTACCTTTGGAATCGATGCAAATCCTATGGCACGGGTGAATTACAAAAAAAAGGATATGACTATGCAAAAAATGCTTCATATCATTGCAACTCCCCGTGAATTAGAATCGCGGACATTGCAAGTATCAGAAGCCTTCCTGGAAGTTTTTCAACAAAAACACCCTGATTGGGTCGTAGACGAATTGAATCTCGTCAAAGAAGAATTACCAGCGCTTTCGATAAAACAGGTCGATGGGAAGTATTTGCTCATGACTGGCAAGGATCTCTATGGGGAATTTAAAGAAAAATGGGTAGAAATCCTTGGACACATCGAACGTTTTTTATCCGCTGATCTTTATTTGATTAGTACCCCTATGTGGAACTTTAGCATTCCATATATGCTAAAACACTATATCGACATCATTGTACAGCCAAAATATCTCTTCCACTATACGGAAAGTGGAGGTACAGAAGGATTGGCAAAAAATAAAAAAATGGTGGTCATCAGCAGCCGCGGTGGCAACTATAGTTCAAAAGAAATGAGAGAATTTGATTTTCAAGAGCCCTATTTACGAACGATCTTTGGATTTGTTGGGATTACGGAGATCCAATTCCTTGCAGCTCAGCCAATGGACATGGGGAAAGAACTACAGCAGCAAAAACTCCGCGAAACGATAGAAGCTGCTAAACAACTTGCCCAACGCTATTAAAGTCTGTCGATAAAACCAAATTTCGACGACAGACTCTTAGTCTAAAACTTAGGTCATTAAGGGAATTTTCATGCCAAGAGACCTACCTATTGGAAATGGGAATATTCTGATTGCTTTTGATGGAGATTCTCTTCTGCGGGAATTTTACTTCCCGCATGTAGGTGAAGAAAATCATACTGTTGGAGAATCTTTTCGCTTTGGTGTCTGGGTAAATGGTCAGTTTAGTTGGATTCCCAATGGATGGAGCCTTCGTAAAAATTATCTTGATGACTCGCTCGTCACAGACGTTGAGCTCATCAATGAATCCTTAAAGACTCGTATCTTGGTCAACGATCTCGTCGATTTCCATGAGAATATCTACTTGAGGAAACTGACTGTAGAAAATCTCTCAGAAGAAAAAAAGGAGATACGGCTCTTCTTAGCGCAAGATTTCCACATCTTTGGCAACCAGATCGGCGATACGGCCTGTTTCCGACCAGAGATCAGCAGTCTTTTGCACTACAAGGGAGACCGCTATTTCTTAATCAATATTCGCGCCAATAACAAATGGGGGATCGATTATTTTGCCACAGGCAATAAAGAGACAGGTGTGTACGAAGGAACCTGGAAAGATGCCGAGGATGGGATTTTAAGCGGTAATCCCATTGCCCAAGGTTCCGTTGATTCGATCATTGCCATTCATCTCTTCGTCGAATCTAAAGCAAAAGAAGTCTGCTATTATTGGATCTGCGCCGGTAAAAATTGGGAAGAGGTAAAAGCGCTCAACGACATTTTAAAAAAGAAAACACCTGAAGAAATCCTTAAACGCACCTTTGATTATTGGCGCTTATGGGTCGATCTCGAACACCTGAATTACGGCCTGCTTCCCGATAAAATCAGCCGCCTTTATAAAAGAAGCCTTTTGATCTGCCGGACGCAAATCGATAATTTAGGTAGCATCATTGCTGCCAATGATTCTGACGCTGTTCATTTCAACCGCGATACCTATAGTTACATGTGGCCGCGCGATGCAGCTTTAATCGCCCATGCCTTAGACTTAGCCGGCTATTTCGGCATCACTAGAAATTTCTTCAATTTTTGCGCCAAACTCATTGAAAAAGAGGGATTCTTTCTCCATAAATACAATCCTCGCGGAACTCTCGCAAGTTCTTGGCATCCTTGGCTTAAAGAAAAAAAAGCACAAATTCCTCTGCAAGAGGACGAAACAGCCCTCGTTATTTGGGCGTTGTGGAACCACTACCAACATTTTAAAGACATCGAATTCATCAAACCTCTTTATAAGTCGTTGATCAAACGAGCCGCTGATTTCATGATGAATTACCGCGATATGAAAACGGGACTTCCCTTGCCAAGTTACGATTTATGGGAAGAGCGTCAAGGAGTGCTGACATTTACTGCTGCAGCCGTCTATGGCGGCCTGATCGCAGCTGCCAATTTTACCGAAGCCTTTGGTGAAGTGGAGCTAACTCATGATTACCGCGAAGGCGCGGCTCTCCTACGTCAAGCGATGGACAAATACCTTTATCTGGAAAAGGAACAGCGTTTTGCTAGGATGGTGAATTTCAAAAAAGATGGGTCGATTGAGATCGATGCAACTATCGATGCCAGTGTTTATGGCATCTTTGCTTTTGGCGCCTACAAAGTAGATGATGAAAGGGTGAAAAACACCATGCAGCAGGTCCATGATCGTTTATGGTGCAAGACAAGTGTTGGTGGACTGGCCCGTTATGAAAATGACACTTATTATCGCATGAATACAGAAGTGACAGGCAATCCCTGGTTTGTAACGACACTATGGTTAGCCCAATATTTCATTGCATTGGCAAAAACAAAAGAAGAATTAAAAAAGGCACTCACGATTTTGGAATGGGTGGCCGATCATGCTCTGCCAAGCGGGGTATTAGCGGAACAGGTGAACCCTATCACCAATGAACCTCTATCTGTTTCTCCTTTGACTTGGAGCCATGGAACCTACATTGAGACCGTCCAGCAATATCTCAATAAATTGTTAGACCTCGATCGATGCAAAACATGCGGACAGCCACGATCCACAAAAATCCTCAGCTAAAAATACACAAGAGTTCTCAGAAAGTGTTTGCAAATACTTTCTTAAATGCCGTTTGCTTCATTTTGCGGGGTGTCTTGGTCCCAGAGGTCAAAAACTGTTTGCAC
The DNA here is from genome assembly GCA_963791555.1 of uncultured Simkaniaceae bacterium. Taxonomy (GTDB): domain Bacteria; phylum Chlamydiota; class Chlamydiia; order Chlamydiales; family Rhabdochlamydiaceae; genus JAGXTH01. The sequence continues at coordinate 886,162 of CAWBSQ010000001.1, read as the reverse complement.
TTGCTCGAGTGCTGTTGGCTTAATCGCTTGAGGGCCTGTAAAGATGTGGTCTAGAGAATAAACTAAAAAAAGTATGAAGGAAAGATAGCCTGCTAGCAACGCCGTCATCAACATGTGGCTTCGCCAATTCTCCAATCCGAAAAAAAACATGAAGCAAGTAGTAATGAGTGCACCTGCAATAAGAAGGCTCCACATCATACCTCCTAAGTGTTCCCAAGAATTAAATTGTCTGGCTAATCGCGCACTCAAAAAATTGTTCAGTTTGCTAATCGATTCCGTGTACCACACAAGTTCCTTTTCATTCTGCGGGTTAACACTGTAGTAGCTATCCCAAATTCCCTTGATGATGTTGCGCGTATGATAATGGATCGTCTTGTCATGAAAAATACCCCACTCTTCTTCTATTACATGGTTTATGTAAGTGCGTAAACTCGCCCGGATCATCTTGCAGGAATTCTGAGAAAAAAACGCTGCATCTTGATAGAGATCTGCTAATAAGATCGCCTCTGTATGTATCGATTCGCTCACCGCATTATAGCGATTTTGTACATCGATCACGGTAAATCCTAGAATCACGCTATAGAGAACGCCTATAATACTAAATGTGAACCCAACGACATCGTGATTCTTTTTTAATTCTTTAATCGAGATGAATCTCCTGACTAAGATGAGAACGGCCCAGCAAAAAAGGACCGAAATTGCCATGACGAGCAACGCATATAGGATCCACGAGGATGATTCTAGAATCTGACCCATTCGTTTTGTCTATACCTCTCGAATCTAGAGATTGTCCACAAACTAAAAACTATGCTTCCGGACACCCCTTATCTCTCCTATACCCAGATACTTCTTAAGATGTAAAGCTTGCTTCCATCTTTTTAGAGACCGAACCCTCTCTTAGTTCTCAAAAAAACCAATCAATCCCCATCAAAATATTAATTGGATTAATGTAGATTAGGTTTATTTAGTTTTGTGTTATAATCAACATGCAAGAACAAATTATTTAGCACCTGCACCTTAGCCTGGTGAAGAGGAGATGTTTATACCAAGCTTCTCAAGCTTTGACAAATAGTTCTATATGAAGTAAACATAAATGAAGCTGTAAATTTGGCTTCCCAACGTGAGAGTCTGATGAATTCTGAAATCAAAAAAGTTTCTTTTAATAAAGAAGGGGGTTGTGATTTTACCTCCGTATTAAGAAATAGAATAAATCTTTATTTCAAGGACTCTGGATTATCCCCTAAAGCCAATTTTTATATGCGCCTTAAATCGATCTTTCTTATAGGTCTTGCCGCCCTTGCCTACGTGGCCCTTATCTCTAATCTTGGCGGAGGGTTGGTGATTTTTGGACTCTATGCCCTTGTGAGTTTTTTAGCTGCCATCGGCGTGATGAACATTGCCCACGATGCCCTGCACGGTGCTTATCTTACTCATTCACCTGGGAATCGCATGCTTGGACTGTTGATGGACTTATTTGGAGCGAGTTCGTTTTATTGGAAAAAAGAACATACGGTAGATCATCATACGTTTACAAATATCGCTGAACACGATGCCGACCTAGATGTTCCAATCCTCTTAAGGCTATGTCCAAAGACTCCTCATCGTTCTTTCCATCGCTTTCAACATTGGTATGCTCCTTTCCTTTATTGCCTTAACTTAATACATTGGGTCTATTGGTCAGATCTAAAACGGATATACAATGTGTTTAAAAATTGGGGAAAACCAAGTAATCCTTCCAAATTAGAAGTTTTTTTAATGATTGCTTTCAAACTGATCCACATTTCCCTCTTTTTAATCATTCCCATGATGCTTTTACCTGTTCCATGGTGGCAGATTGTTTTGGGATACATTGGTTTTCTAGCTACGGCCGGCCTCACACTTACGACGATCTTCCAACTGGCGCACATCGTAGAGAATGTTGCCTTCCCTTTACCGAATGAAGAGGGAAAAATGCAAAACAGTTTTGCCAAGCATCAACTCGATACCACTTCGAATTTTGCTCCAAAGAATCGATTTGTTCATTTCCTATTTGGCGGATTAAACTTTCAAATAGAGCATCATTTGTTCCCGCATGTTTGCCATGCCCACCTACATAAGATTTCACCTATCGTAGAATCAACAGCCAAGGAATTTGGGTTGCCTTACCATCAAAACCTTTCCTTTTTTTCTGCGATTAAATCACATTTTAATACGTTGAAACGGCTTGGACGCGGAGACATTCAAGAGAGCTTGAAAGATCTAAAAACAATCTCTTTAGAAATCAAGACGAGCGCCGAAGGTAAGACCGTAGATGCCTAAATCGCCCTTTTCATTGATGGATTGCGGCATATCTATAGTGAGAGTTGACGCGTTATCGACAGTTGGCGTCAAATAGCGGCGCATTTGGTTTTGTCCAGGTAGCCATAATTCTTCCCATGACACATCAAACTGGATGTGGCAACGATCTGCAAAGTCCCTGCCCCAACGCACTCCCAGAGCAGCTTCCAGCTCTGGCTTCACTGACCAGAAACGATCTACCACATTCATATAGGGATGGGGAAATGTGTTATCATTGGTCGTTTGATAATTTAGCACTTTAAACTTACCAGAGATCAAAGATGCCGCAAACCCCCCAAAGACTTCCCACTCTGGAAAGAAATGGTATCCAGAATTCAAGCCCGCACGTAAAGCAATGCCTCGAAAATTATTGAAATTCCGAACATAAACACTAGGGTTTACTATACGCCCAGCTGAAGGCGTTGGTATGTCGACGACCTCAGTAACGTTGTAGTTTTGCAAGATCAACACACCGCGCACACCAACATGTGTGCGAAGTGAAATCCGCTTTGTGGGCATAAACTTTCTACCCACTTCAAAATCAAGAGTATTGTAATTCAGTTTCCAATCGGCAATTGCAGAAACGATCGTATGTCCTGTGACAACGGCCTGATTTCCCCATTCATCATAAAGGGGGCTACCATCTTTTGAACTCGCATCGACATCATGCGAAGGATGCTGACGCAAACGTGTCCAATTCAAATAGACATCCCAATGAGAACTAAACAAATAACCAAGACCTGCTTTAAACCCAGGATGGTATTCCCCTCCAAACTTCTTTATACTGCCACGCGGAACTGATGTCTGAGCAGGAGCGTTGCCAGAGGTCGGGTTGCTATTGAATCCTGTGGAAGCGTATGCCAGACCATCTTCATGCGCACACCACCATAAAAAAGCGCCTGTAGCAAAAAAGTCCTCGTGCTTATTCGCAGTCGAGTGACTAGTTTTTCGCGGTGATCGCTCCATAGTCTCTTGTTGCTCGGACTGTTGCAGAGCGATTGCTCCTATTTCTGTGATACAGGAATTTTCAAGTTTATTCTCTAAGCCGACGCTTTCCTGCTTAAGCTCTTGCAATATCCCCTGAAGAACCAAGAGCTGCTGCATCAGTGCCTCATCGGTTTCTTCCATAGATGACTTCTTTTCGGCCAAGGATTGATCCGCTACTTTTTCTTCCTTTGGTTCGCCAATTGCTTCCTGCCTTAGATCTACGGCTACTGCTGCTGATTCAACATCTTGTGTAACTAATGGCTGAAGCAAAGGATCTTCTACTGCTTTGGCTTCATCTTGCAATGTCAAAGTTGGAGATTCATACTGTCCATTTCCTTCTAACTTTACAGCATCGGCAGAACAATCCGATGTTTCATTCATAGCGCAAGAACTCTCTTTGCTATCCTGCTGCAAGTTCTCTGTTTCTGCATGAGCTAAATGAGAGATCATTAAAAGAGGAACCAGAGCACGTTTCATTGCCTTCTCCAACTATTATGTTGACTTTTCCTCAATCTAACGAAAGAGAGAATAGTTCCCAAATAATTTTATAGAAAATTCAAATAAGTCTCTAATTGGTCTTGAAATCCAGCTATAGTCAATGCTCCACCAGAATGAATAAGGAGGACATTTCCAACTAATTGTTCTTTTTCTATTTTCTCTTTTGCATAAAAAAACAATTTTCCCGAATAGATTGGATCGAGAAAAAACCCTTCAGCTCGTGTTATTTTGATCATAAATTGAAATAAGGCTTTATTCGTCGAGCCGAAAGAAGGGGCTATCATAGGATGCTCGCAAGCAAACAACATGGGAAAAGGACATGTTTTACCAAGCCAATGTTCAAAATTGACATGCAACCTTTCGAGTTGTCTGTGAAAACCTTCTCTATCTTCTGCCAAAAGCAAGACATAGCAAAAGGTTTGTTTCTCTAAATATGCAAAGGCTAAAAGCAGGGCAGCTGCCGACCAACCTGTTCCTGCTTCGATAAAGAGATGATCGAATTCATGGCCGCAAGCAGCTTCATTGCTTACGATATCAAGAGCCAGGGTCAATGCACCTAAAAAGGCAGGAAATAGTGTGCCTCCTTCTGGGAGGACCAGCGCCTGCTTCGTTTCTGTCACATAGCTAGATGCATATTTTTCGACATCCATCCATTCTGTCTTAGGAAACCAGTGAATGGAAGATTGAGGCACAAGCATCTTAGTCAAGAGGTAATTTCCACAGGCTCGGGAAGGAATAGGGCCTTTTAAAAAAAGAGTTGGCGTAATTCCTTTTTCAATTAGCAATTGAGTGATCGCAAGAACATGATTGGAAAAAGGACCTCCGATGACGACGACTTCTCGATAATGTCTATGCTGAATGTAGGGCAGTAGATTTCGATATTTGCGCAATTTCACGCCAGAAATGCCAAAACCCAATTCGTCTTCTCTTTTTATAAAACATTTTGTTTGATCGTCCTGCTTGAAGGAACGCAAACCGTGGACTCGTGAATGGATGGGATAATCCTCATGAGGCTCTGTAGCAAGCTGGGCTTGTAAATAAGAAAATGCGCTGTGATTCAATTTCCTGACCTAGTGTCTATCTTAAAAAGAAAAAAATGTTATACAAAAATTATGGATAAGCATGAAGTAGCAGCCATCCTTGATGAGATTGGAGTCCTTCTTTCTATCAAGGGAGAAAATCCGTTTAAAGTCCGCGCTTATCATAACGCCGCACGCTCCATTGAAAACTTGGACGAAAACCTCGGCACGATCGTCCAAAATCGGCGGTTAGAAACTCTACCAGGAATCGGCACTAAAATAGCTAAGAAAGTGACGACCTTGGTGATAACCGGTCGCCTCCCCTATTATGTAAAACTGAAAAAATCGATCCCAAAAGGATTGCTAGACCTTTTGAAGATCCCGGGCCTGGGGAACAAAAGGGTTCAGCTCCTATATAAAACGCTAAAAATCAAAAATATCAAGAGCCTGGTCGCTGCTTGCCGCAAAGGAAAACTTGCTAAATTGGCTGGCTTTGGCGCTAAAACGCAAGCATCTATTTTGAATAATATCGAAAAAATAAAAAGCTATGGGCGCAGGCTTCTTTGGTGGAATGCTGAAAAAATCGCTCTGCCAATCGTCGAAAAACTCTCTAATCTCAAAGCTGTTAAGAAAGCAGAGATAGCTGGGAGTTTCCGCCGCAAACTAGAAACAGTTGGCGATCTCGACTTTCTTGTAGCCTCTTCCTCTCCTGCTACGGTGATGAAGTGGTTCACCTCGCAGCCTTGGGTAGAAAAAGTTTTAGCCAAGGGATCGACCAAAGCCTCCGTTCGCTTAAAAGATCATACTCAGGCTGATCTGAGAGTCGTACCTGAGGAACAATTCGCCTTTGCTCTTTTGTACTTCACAGGATCAAAGGAACACAACATTGCCATGCGTAAAAGAGCCAATGACATGGGATATAGTTTAAGCGAATATGGCCTGGAACCGATCAAGGCTCGCCATCCCAAACCTCTTCTCAAAAAGAAGCTCCTCACTGAAAAAGCCATTTTCGAAGCTTTTGGGCTGTCCTACATTCCTCCTGAGCTTCGTGAAAATATGGGAGAGATTCAAGCAGCAGAAAAAGGTAAGCTGCCCCAGTTAGTTGAAGAGAAAGACATCCGAGGAGTCTTTCATTGCCATACCACAGATTCTGATGGCCACAACACCCTTCATGAAATGGTCGCTGCAGCTCATGGCCTAGGATGGGAATACATAGGGATTTCCGATCACTCCAAATCGAGTTTTCAAGCTAATGGAATGGACGAGCAGCAACTCTTCGGACAAATCGAGCAGATTCGCAAGCTCAATCGATCGCGTAAATTTTCTACGCACGTCTTTGCTGGATTAGAGTGCGATATTTCTATTAAAGGAACCCTCGATTTCCCTAACCAAATTCTTAAAGAATTAGATTTTGTCATCATCTCCATACATCGTTCGTTCAATCTGGAAGAAAAAACCATGACCTCCCGTCTCATCAAAGCCATTGAAAATCCCTATACTACCATAGTAGGGCATCTGACTGGGCGTCTATTGCTCAAAAGAGATCCTTACGCTGTCAACATCGCTAAGGTGATCGATGCCTGCATCGCAAACCATAAAATTGTCGAACTCAATGCCCATCCCATGCGGCTCGACATGGACTGGCGCTATTGGCATAAAGCTTCTGAAAAAGGACTCAAATGCAGCATCAACCCCGATGCACACAGTATCAGCGAACTTCAGTATTACCGTTCTGGAATCAATATAGCGCGAAAAGGCTGGCTTGAAAAAACCCACGTCATCAATACTCTTAATTTGAAACAGATCCAAAAAATCCTCGATCCTCTTTCGAAAAAATGATGCTATTGGCGTCCTTCCTTTAAGGACCGATGATCCGATCTTTACGAATAGCAATCTTTTGTTTTTTCATCTTTCTCTATACAGAATTATTTGCCTACGATGTCATCGTTTATGGCGTAATTTCAGCTGGGATCATTGCAGCCCTTCAAACACGATGAATGGGAATATCTTTCCTATTTCAATAACGATGGTCCCATTTCGACAGACTATGTCGGTATGAACTGGGACTATGCAGAAGCTGACTACGATCAACGTACACAAATCGAACAGTAACATGAACCGTGGCAATGTGGCCTCATTTGGACCCTGCAAAATCACCCTCGCGTTCCTGAACAGATTCGACTGTACTATGCTTCATGGGGATTGGCCAAAGAAGAATTTATCGATTATGACCACTGGCCTTATCAATTTTATGTTTGAGAAGCAGGACGCATGGTATCCACGGTTTCGATCACAAAGAATACAGCCTTGGGTAAAGACCTGTCCAAGATGGATTCTCATGCGATTAAATATTTCGTTGCCTCCTATGGCTTCTTGGTAACGAATGGAGACTTGTCAAAAAAAGTACTGGCACTCCTTCCCATCAGCTACAGCGCCATTGTACCTCGCCAAAGCGAATGTGAAAAATCTTCTCGTTCCAGTGTACCTTTCTGCCTCGCATGTGTTGGATACGCGCCCTTGAGCATGGAACCAGTATTCAAGGTTCTCGGACAATCTGCAGCCACAGCAGCTTGTATAGCAATTCAGCATGGCGAATCTGTTCAAGATATCCCATACAGTTTGCTTTATAAAAACCTGCTGGAGGATGGACAAATCCTAGAATGGGCAATAAAGGATCAGCATAGCAGTTACAGGAAAGTAAAAAAAAACTGAACCATGTGCCAGTCATTATGCCCACCATCTATGTTGTATTTTTTTGTGCTAGGTGCTAATTTTTTTCGCTTATCTATCAATTTTTTAGGTTTAAAGAAGATAATTAAATTAAAATTTAAAATTAACTAGGAGACAGGAACAAGGAAGCCGAAAAAACGACGAAATCCAAATTCGTTAACAGTCTCTTAAACTAGTGAGCGGGTTCAAAGAAAAGCAGCGTACGTTGTCAGTTCATTTTGAGTTTTTTTTGAAAACTTTAAGACATTTCAATCTTGGTAATTTTGTAATCGTGGCTATAGAACTTTATAAATATGCTATCCATCAATGGCTAATTTTCGTTTTATTACAATGTATACCCATGCTTGTTATTCCTAGGTGTCTCGCCAGCGAACCTGTTCTCCCCGAGGGACTCCCACTTTTCTACTGGCACGAAGGCCCCTTTGTAAACTTTGGAGACCATATTTCTTTGAAATTGGTCGAACGGATTGTAGAAGGTCCTATCGCATTTTATCGAAAAAGGGTCCCTAATTGTAAAAAGAAACTCCTAGCCATTGGTTCTATATTTTACTTTGCTTTAGATGATGACATCGTTTGGGGATCGGGAATCAACGGCAAACGCCTCGATAAAAAAGATTACTTGTTTTCTAACCTCGATATTCGGGCAGTTCGCGGCCCTTTAACTCGTCAATACCTCAAGGAATACTTCGGTCTAGATTGCCCTGAAATCTATGGTGATCCGGCACTTTTATTCCCCTATCTTTTTCCTGAATTTCAAAAGAAGGAAAATCCCTCTCTTGAGTATATCGTCATTCCCCACTATTCCGAACAAAGCTTATTCCCCAAAACCATCTACGAGAATGTGATCTTTCCGACTGAACCTTGGAATGAAATCATAGAAAGGATCTTAGATAGTAAATTCGTCATCTCTAGTTCCCTTCATGGCATCATTATTGCAGAGGCATATGGAATTCCAGCCCGATTATTAAGAGTCTCTGAAAAAGAACCTCTTTTTAAATATGTAGACTACTATCTAGGAACAAATCGTCCTTATTTTCAAATTGCCTCATCCATCGATGAAGCCCTGAGAATGGGAGGAGAAGCACCCTTTGAGTGCGATCTCAAAAAACTATACGAAGCATTTCCCTTCGAATACTGGCCAAATGTACAATTCAAACAGCTAAATTTTTCCGCGAAGGAGTTTTATGAAAATTAAACGTCACATTTTGATGAGTGGATTAGGGATGTTCATTTCCCTATTCACTCCATTCCAATTATCTCTTCCAATGTTCGCATGGACAGACACGGGTAAAAGGGATCTGGATTATCTCGACTACTTCCCTTCTGATGATTCGTCTTTTGAATTAGACGAAACTCCCTCCAAACTTCCCGATTCTCCTTTTATCGATCTGGAAACAGTAACACAGGATTTCATCGTTGGAACAAAAAGAATCAAAATTCCCAACTATCCAGATGCCTTTAACCCTTCCCTCACTCGGTGGCGAGGTTCCTTATTGCTCAGTTTTCGCATCTATGATCGCAAAGCTGGGACGACAGACAAGCTTGGTCTCGTCTGGCTCGATGATGATTTTCGCCAATTAGGTCCGGCAAAAATCGTAAAAGTCCTAGTGCCAGATGCAGGATTCCTTTCCAAACGGCAGGATCCAAGACTGATCACTGTCGGCGATCGTCTCTATATTGTTTATAACAACGTCTTAAAAGGGGTCGTTGATCGTGAGCTTCGTAGAATGTTGATTGCAGAATTGCATTATGATGGGAATCACTTTTACTCAGGAACACCCACTTATCTTTCTCATTTCGAAGGAATCAATGACAAGCGTTCAGAAAAAAACTGGGTCCCTTTTGTCTATGACAACAACTTATTGCTAGGTTATAGTCTTATTCCTCATCGGATTCTTCGTCCTCTACTTGGGGCCGATCGATGTGAAAACTATGCAACAAGTCGAGGATCGATAGAATGGAAATGGGGAACACCAAGAGGGGGAACACCCGCTCTTCTTGATGGAGACCACTATATCGCCTTTTTTCATTCCTCAGATTCTATGGCCACTGTTCACTCAGGCGGCAAGAAAATCCCCCATTATTTTATGGGAGCCTATACCTTTTCAGCCCAACCGCCTTTTGCTATTACCGCAATCAGCCCAGAACCTATCGTCGGTAAAAACTTTTATCATGGAAATTCCTATAAAACATGGAAGCCACTACATGTAGTCTTTCCTGCTGGATTCGTTTTTGATGAACACTATATCTGGCTTGCCTATGGGAGGCAGGATCATGAAATTTGGATCGCTAAAATCGATAAAAAAACCCTTTTAAAGGGCCTGATCCCTGTTTCTCCTATTAACTAGAAGAAAAATCCATTGACAAAGAAAACCACCTGAATTTCAACTAAAAATTCAGGTTTAAAAGAAGCATTTGCAGTGATCTGAATCAATCCTCTGGTTTCGTTATTTAACCCAACAAAGAACCATCGACTACTGACTATGAAAAGACCTCAAACAAACTTCTGTTCCGTATTGATTGCATTGAATTTGTTGTATTCTTGGACCTTTGCTAATTCGAACTTGAAAGATGGTCTAAACAATGAAGATGATCCATTCATCGATTTAGAAAGTATGCCTCAAGAGTTTGTACTAGCTACGAAAAAAATCGAAATTCCTGGCTTTCCAAATGCCTTCAACCCATCGATCCTGAAATGGGGCGATTTTATCTTGATGAGTTTTCGCATCATTCCCAATCCCAAGCAATCTTTTACCTCATTACTTGGAGTCATTTGGTTAAATGAAGACTTCGATCCCATTAGCAAGCCACAGATTTTGAATACTCGAAGTATAGATTCGCCTATCCCTTCACGAGCTGAGGATGGACGGCTCATCGCCGTCGGAGAACGAATTTACTTTGTATACAGCGACAATCGAGAACCAAAAATCACAAGAGGCGGCTTTCGCTTGTTTTGTGCAGAACTTGATTTTGATGGCAAAGAATTTACCCTCCAAAATATCGACTGCCTTTCTCATTTCGAAGATGAAAGCAAAAACGTGCGTGAGAAGAATTGGGTACCATTTGATGATAATGGCCGATTACTTCTAGCCTATAGTCTCAACCCTCATCGAATTTTCCATCCGCTTCTTAGGACAAGCACATGTGAAACCATAGCCACGACCAAGGGTTCCATTCATTGGAGCTGGGGAGAGCTGAGAGGTGGAACACCAGGTCTTCTGGAAAATGGTCAATACCTTGCCTTTTTTCATTCTTCCAAAAATATGGCATCTCTTCAGTCAGAAGGAAAAGCGCTCCTACATTACTTCATGGGAGCCTATATGTTTTCTTCCAAATTCCCCTTTGCCATTACGCAAATAAGTCCCAGACCAATTGTGGGCCAAGGGTTTTATGAGAAGACCAACTATAAACCATATTGGAAACCTGTAAAATCGCTCTTTCCGGGTGGTTTCATCAGTGATGAAAATGTGATTTGGTTAGCTTATGGAAAAGACGATTACGAAATTTGGGTTGCCAAAATCGACAAAACAGAACTTTTCAAAAGTCTTATCCCCGTCCGTACGCAGTGAATACTTAGAAAGTTTTTGCAAATACTTTTCCCTATGAGAATTGAAAAATTTTCAAGAGAATTTTTAGGATAAAAGCTGCATAAGTGCTTCCATTTTACATGTCGGGAGGTGTGCTTACGCAGTAGGACACACCATCCGACATGTAAAATGGAAGCACTTGAACAGACTTTATCCTAACTAGAAATTCCCTTAAGAAAGCTTCCTGTTCTCATAGGGAAAATGAATTTGTAAATACTTTCTTAAGCTGGCTTTTTAGGAAGAACATTTGACCAATAAAGCGAGCAGCTTGTCACCATCGGAAGGCGAGGTAGCGATCGTCTTTGGCAAATACTCCATCAATTCAAGTACGAGCATGCGATCATTCATTTTTTTGGCTGCATGCAAGATCAAGCTTGTCGCCCAAGCACGAAAATCGCCGGGAGGGATCGATTCTAAAGTTTCGATCACAGATGAGGTTCCCGAAAAATCCTGGAATTTTTGAAGACAATCGTTATAGCTCGCCACATCCCCGACTTCAGATAAACTCTGTAATTCCATCACAATGGCCCAAAGGACATTATCCTTGCCTTTCTCTTCAGGTTGTTTCATCAAGGTATCGGAGCACTGCATCATCTGCTCTTTGACAGAAGGATATTCGTCTGGTTGAGTCTGAGCGTAGAAAATCGCAAGATAGCCCCATGCCCATGCAGAGAAAGGATCCACTGGAGCTTTTTGTAAAAGCTGCTGGATAATAGAAGCGGTCTTCTTAGCAGAAGAATCTCCCATCCGTAAATTTGCTACAAGCAATCGGCCTAAAATCCATGCATTTTCGGAGGCTTTATCTTGGAGTTTTTCTACAATCGAATCGACAGGCTCATCATTTTTTATTCCAAATGCCTGAAAGATCGCTTCCTTCCACTTTCCATATTCCACTTTATGATTTGAATAGGCGGCTCCCAAAAGAGGAATGCTAACAGAATAGGGAGATCGAAGATCGGTAGCTTTCTCTACTTTGCCCATGAGCGACTGTATGTCTCGGGTATCAGCACAATTAGCAACAGCTTGCGATGCTATCGACGACTGCGAAAGCGCAGAAGGTTGTGCCTTTTGAAAGAAAATACGGCTCACCCCGTAACCTATGACCAATGCAGCTACACCGATCACTACCTTCCCAACCATATTAATACTCATTTTAAAGCCCCCGATTTTTAATAATATTTAATAATTATAGAAAAAATAATAATTTTATACCACAGATTGCTATATTCGAAAAGTAAAACAGCTATTCTATGCTCCATAAATATCTAAAAGCAAGATTGTTAACGCAAGCTCATATTAGTTAAGGAATAAGGGAGTGAATACAGAAAAAATAGTTCTAAAATTTTTTTTATATAGCCTGTTGATGAGGCGAAGCCCTTCCTACTCGACTTTGGCCAAATTTAGTATCACAGGGAGAACACTATAGGGATTCAGCAAGATGGATTTACGAATTCAATCGATTTCGTCGGACTTAAAGAAATAGATGAGTGTTCTGAATGCATCTTTCGGATAGGAAACTCCTACTTGCGTCTTACCAAGAATTCGATAGTCAAAACCACGCTGCTGAAATCTCTCGATTTCAATGGAATCTGCTTCATGCCCTTCAAAGATAATGTGTTTGAAGTTCGACAGATAATCTAAAAGACGCTCTTTATCATCGACCCATTTTAAAAAACTCATGCAAAAAGCGACATCGTAGTTAAATCCAAGGAATTTTTCATAGTCAGTGTTATTGATATCCATTTGAACAATCTTGGGATTCACATTGAAAGCACGGTGGAGCATCTTCGCTGCTTCCATGAGACGAGGCATTCCAGACATAGCAAGAAGGTCATCGGGACGATCGACCCCAATGCATTCTGCAACCTCCCGATACTTTAAAAGATATGTAGACGCTAATGCCACATTACTGCCAAGTTCGAGAACCCTTTTACCACGATAATCCATTGCGTCTTTGATGAGCTCCCACCGATCATCCCAAGCACGCTCACCTGGAAAACGAACGCCCTGAATGGTGACTGCATTGTATGACTGTCCATTGGATCCCCCTGTAGGAATCTTCCATCCCGCTGCAAGTAAATCTAGATCAATGTCTTCATCATTCAAAATAGCCAATTCGAGGAATGCAGCATAATCAGGAGGCAGATGTTCTAAGATGAGAAGATATTCTTCGGGCCGAATACGGTACAGCGTCCTCAGTTCTTCTATGCTAAATACCGATTCTAGATCGACTAAATAATAGGATTCGTGATCGGTTACAATATTGCCTGGAACGAAATCAAGATAATAAAAACCGATTTTTTCCGACCTTTCGATGATTTTATCATAAAATTGTCGATAAGCTCTATTTTGCTTAGTAACATCTTGCAAACAAATGTAATCGTAGTTGTTTCTATAAACTGCAACAGACAAATTTGTATAGTCGAGACTTTTAGTCACATAGCCGCGACATTTTCCATTCCTATCGATGATAATGCCTATCAGTGGCGCTAGATCTTTGTAATACCCTTTGCTCAAAGCAATCAGAAAGATGCGATTCCGCGAAAAATCAGGCTGCCATAGCTTGACATACACATTTGAGACTGGGTCATAGTAAATAGATCGTTCTAAATTGACTTCATTCGTGATTTTGCGAACCTCCAGCCGCTCGAAATCTAAACTTTCATACTGGACGATAGGATAACCGCAGACCGACTGTTTTTTCACATCGATAAATCGCCTTTCCTCTGCATGAACATCATATCGACACATTACAGGCTCAGCGAACAAGCGCGTCATCAAAGATGCATGCAAGATAAAAGCTACCAAAGCAAAGATCCTTAGAAGGCACTTGATCGAATTATGGTTTTTCATTGATACGGTCTCTAAGTTCAGAAATGAACCTTAAGATCGTTTTATCTTCAATTTGATTAAATGAGTCAATAAAGTTATCAAGCGCATCGTTTATAATCGGAATGCCCCATTTTTTTCGACGAAGCAATTTATTTGTGACAAACCAGTTTCGATCGCCAAACCAATAATGGTTAATCCTGAGCACATCGACGATAGGATCCTGCTCCCCGCAAAGATCTGGCAAGCGTTCCTTGTTACTATTCACGGCAAAATACCCCTCTTCGAAATCACAGTAATGGGGATGGGAAAACATATGGACATGATGAGGTTGGACAACCATTTTGACAATCTTATTGATCCCCCAGTTACAGGGCGTTCTCCAAAGAAGATTTTCTATGATAAGCTCTCCTTCCCGCAGACGTTCGATACCCGACGTACCGAATACCTGCCAATTGACAGCTAACGCTCCATAGGCTCGATATTCATCGAGTACCATCAGGAGATTTGTCTGCCTCACTGGAAAAAGAAATTCATCTAAATCTATGAATGCCGCCCACCTTGCCGATTGCTTAACGATGTTCAGAGCATCGTTGTAGACAGGCAGTTGGAGAAGGTCCAGATATTCTTGTTGATTGCATGTCTCTACCGGCCAATGAAAAAGATCTACCTCTCCACTTTCGATATATGGCAAGAGAATTTCGAGGTAATTGTCGGTACTTAGGTTGTCATATAAATAGAAATGCTGAACACCGATTAACTTGTGAAACTCTAACCACTCCTTTAGAAAAAAGGACTCATTTTGAAAAACTGCGCAAATGACGAGATCGTACTTCGGGGTTACACACTTAGCATAGAGAGCAAGGGGTATGATGAGGAGATAAAGAACCCCCGCTAACAGCACGCGAATCAGCATGATTACTCTCGATGGGCATATGTAACTTCGACCAAATCTAAAAAGTCGAGAAGGGTCACGATTCTATTCAAATAGGTATGCTTTGTTTTGACAAAATCCATTAGATTTAAGAGTTCCTCTGATGACATTGCATCGACTTTCTTTTTAGCATCATAGAAAAGCTGATAGCTATCGGGATTATAGACGATTTTTCCTTCAAAAAGCTCATAAACTCTTGGCGAATTGGTCACACCCATTTTTCCATAGCTGATATTTTTGAAAATACGGCAAGGTATATATCCACAGTTTTGCTGCCATTCCCCTACAATGGCAGGAGCAATGTAACTCGTTCGAATGATTTCACAATGATCCTCTGCGCTTACACCCCGCTTTGAAAAAAAATCGATCATATTTTCTTCGCAAGCTTGGATGAACGGCTGCAATTGTTCAATGTTGCCAAATTTGCCAGCTCCCACCGTACCTACCCACGCTACTCGTTTCTGAATCGGGGTAGTAGCTAAATGGCGTTGTATTTCTTCGATTTCCCAAGGTAAAAGATCTGTTGCCCATGGCATGTATAGGCACCGGCCAACCAGATCGTAATAAATACACGATGCTAATTTAACTAAGCTGCGAACCTGAAAGATAGAATCAGTGTAAACTTGTAACAGGATAT
Source organism: uncultured Simkaniaceae bacterium (assembly GCA_963791555.1). Taxonomy (GTDB): domain Bacteria; phylum Chlamydiota; class Chlamydiia; order Chlamydiales; family Rhabdochlamydiaceae; genus JAGXTH01. Next base: position 870,625 of record CAWBSQ010000001.1, on the reverse strand, counting down.
AATTTTCTTGTTTTAACGATCTATACTTAGGATCCACACAATTATGGAGGATATACTTACAATCATGACGTAATGGAATGTTATGATCAGCTTGTCCTTCGGTAATAAACAGACTGTTTGCAAAATCAAACCGAGTGACATCATCTTTATCATCAAACCAATACGTCTGATAACCAAGATATTTGAATGCTGTATAGAATCCATTATGTATATAAGAATGGGTATGGGAATGTAATTTATGGCCCCAAATGATGACTTTATCAAAGCAATATGCTTTGATAGAGATCATAAAAAAAATAACAAGAATGCATTGCATTCTAGACATAGAAATTATCATATCACGCATAGCCCGTTGCAATTAGGATTTTCTTAGAAACCACAGTCTCTTATTTCAAAAATATTGGTATTTCCTGGAGGTTTAAGCGCGAATAAGGCGGTTTTGTGCGAATGAATCGATCCAGATCGTTTTGCAGCTGTGGATCTACCTTATTATCATTGATGGGATTCGCCATATTGTAAACATAGTTGACTTGAGAAATAAACACATGGCGCTCTTCTGCCATTTCTGCAAGGGGGTACATGATCGCCATATCCCAAGCCATAGAGAAAAATTCTCCTTTATAGAGAAAGTCTTCGAGTCGAATCTTCTTAAAGAGCCATGCGTAAAACGTACGTAAATGAGACGGACACTTAAAGCTCCTATAAGCTCGTTGCCGCATGATCGAAGATGGGAAAGGTTCGCACCAGGCCACATGCCCCCAAGGGTATTCTTTCAATGTTCCATGGGTGAACCATATCTCTTTCGAAGCATACGTGTCATTGAGCCTTTTAAGGACCTCTTTATCAAATAGCCAATCATCCCCATCGACTAGAACGACGATCTCTTCATCGTCGCAGCTATGGATAGCTCGATAGAGATTGGCCAAAGCTCCAGCCCGCCTTCGGTTGTTAACCAAGGTAAAAAAAGCCCGTTTTTCGTTGACTAGCTCATAAAAACTCTGCATAGCCGCCAAAATATCAGGCAGCTGTTGATCGTCAAAATCGACCACTCGATAGTCCAAGCCCATTTCCTCTACGTATTTTTCGACGAGATCCCCTGTGCCATCCTTAGAACAGTCATTTACATAGAGGATTCTAAAATTCGAATACTCTTGCTGGATCATGGAAAAAAGATTCTTCTCGTACCACTCTTTATTGTTATAAGAGGGCACCACTAAAACTAACGGTTTTTTTATGTCGTTCTGCTCTTGAGCAGCATTGAGTTTCTCTTGAATAGGGCCGATAACCATTAAGAATAGCCAAAACCATCTCCAGCGCAACACATTTGCCTCATTGTTGAAATTCTTTGTGGTTTTTACATAAAGCCAGCAATTTTCTTGGATAGGGAAGAGTTAACTCTTCTGGATAACAATAAGAGGGATTCAAGATCACCGTTGGTTTATTATCTATACAGTATCGATTCCAGTGGCTTTCATCATGCCATACAGCGATGACCCCTCGTTCTAAATCATCATCGACACGTTTTGCTAGTGTCGAAGCAATTTGCAAGAACTCATCTCGTTTTGCTCCGTAAAAACCACCAGCAAAATAGCATTCACCCTCATGTGCTTTTACACAAGCAAGAGAGCTATCAGCTTCTTCATAAGATCCTCTTCGACCCACGAATCCAGGATGCATCGTTGCTACACGCTCACCTAAAATCTCATCTCCTACAGTATCTACAAAAAGCATGTCGGCATCACAAGCAAATAAGTAATCTTGCGTTTCTAATAGGTCCGCATGAGAAGCATAGACCTTGTTACGCATCATCGTATCAAAAGGCCAACCTAACTTCGACTGATAGACTGAAACGATATCGTTACTCACAGGAGCTTGTCTATCGGTAAAAATAAAGAAGGTAACTTCGTGATTGGGGCAAAAATGTGCCCTCGCTGATTTAACAAGCGGATCCACAAAAATAATGTACTTTCCCGTTGCCATGATGAGCAACCCAATCTTATCGGCCAATAGGTTGTTACTGAAACAACAAATTCCATAAGCAATGCAAAAAATCATCCACCTAAACATCGCCTACCCCCTTGATAATCAAGACATTTTTTTCTTTTCAGCCAAGACGACAATTTAATTTTTTCATAACATGTTGTTTACCAAAAATTATTTTTTTTGTAAAAAAATCCTTTTTTTCTTCAGCTTCAACACCTAAAACCGTAAAGGACTGGTCATGTCAATTAAGCGGAATCGAATCTATGAAATTTTCTGCCTCGTAATGGGGCTTTCTTTGCTCTCATCGCCACCTTCCTTAGATGCTACCGTGTACGTTGTGTCGACGACGGCAGACTCAGGCGCAGGGTCTTTACGCAACGCTCTCCAGAGTGTTGTTAGTAATGATGTCATTACCTTTAGCTCAAGGCTCACAGGAACAATCAACCTGCTCAGTCCATTACCTTGGATCAATGGAAATCTAACGATCACAGGGCCGGTTAATAACGCGATCGCCATCAATGGAAACAATGCATACCAGATCTTTTTCATCAATTCAGGTACTGTCAACATGACACACCTCGTTCTGGAAAATGGGCTAAGTACAGGAGGAAATGGAGGTTCTTCATTGGCAGGCAACGGTGCAGGTGGGATGGGAGCAGGGGGTGCTATTTTCGTCAATAGCGCAGGCCAGTTATCTCTTACTTCGGTCACTGTCAATAGCTGCCTTGCTCAGGGAGGATCTGGAGGGGGTGGAGCGGGCATCTACAGCACCGGTGCAGGTGGTGGAGGGGGCGGGGGTTATAACAGCGGCAATGGTGGTGCTGGTGGCATGAATTTCGGCGTTGGTGCTGGTGGAGGGGCCGGTGGTGGTTTTGCCTGTACTGGTGGCGTAGGTGTAGATGGAGGAGGCGGGGGCGGAGGCATCACAGCAACCGTAGGCAGCACTTCTTATAGTGGTACAGGCAGCAATGCCTCTGGCATCACTGGAGGAAACGGGGGCACAGGATTAGGAAGCTCTTCTGCCAGCGGAGGAACAAGCGGAGGGAATGGTGGTGCAGGAAATTCCACTGTTGGTGGTGGTGGTGGTGGCGGCGGCGGCGTCACGCTTACTACCCTAAATGCTGGAAATGGTGGAAATGGTGGATCGTTAGGCGGCGGAGCCGGCGGAGGTGGAGGTGCTCTTGGTGGCAACGGTGGTGCAGGCGGAGATTTTGGAGGTGGCGGCGGAGCTGGCGGTAGTGTGACGACCATCGCAACCGTCAGTGGTGGGCATGGCGGTTTTGGCGGAGGTGGTGGTGGTGGAGGCGGAGGACCTGCTACCAGTACTGGCGGACCTGGTGGAACAGGAGGTTATGGTGGTGGTGGTGGTGGTGGTGGAAAAGGAGCTAGCGGAGGCTCAGGTGGAACTTATGGAGGAAATGGGACCGGCAACAATGGCGGCGGCGGTGGCGGTGCTGGCTTAGGCGGAGGAATTTTCGTACGTAACGGGGGATCGCTTCAAACACAAAGCTGCACATTTTCTAACAACTCTGTGGTAGCTGGTGCTGGAGGAGGAGGCTTTCACCCTGGACAATCGGGCAGTTCTTCCGGCGCTGATATGTTTTTAATGGGATCGAGTATGGCCTCAGTCGCAGATGTTGGGGCAATCCAAGCAGGAGGAAATGGTACGCTGCTCATCGATACCCCTTCGACCTGTTTTCTAACGACTGACAATAATCCTTCCTCTCAACTTCATGTCCAATTGATGAACGGAACAACCGTTTTGAATGGGAACGTAACAGGTCAGCTTCATGTAACAGCAAATGGCATATTGTCTGGAAATGGCTGGATCGGCACGCTTTTAAATGAAGGGATAGTTTCCCCAGGGGAATCTATCGGCATCATTCACACGACAAACTATATGCACACGCCTCATGCTTCTTTAGTCATAGAGATCGATCCTTCTGGAGCCTCAGATCTTTTAGATGTCATGGACACTGCCTCACTTGGAGGAGCATTGGTGTTCACTCCTGATGCAGGTGTCTATTTGAAGGGAACTACCTTCACTTTTTTAGAGGCGGATATCATCAACGGAACCTTTGACAGCGTCAGTTTTGCATCGTCATTTAATCCTGCTTATAATCTCATCTATACACAACACGAAGTGCAATTGGAGCTCCTTCAAAACCTAGTAGGATGGTTTGATGGCGACCCTATCCGTGGCAATGCTTTAAAAACACGAGTCTACCTTCAGAATATTACAGCTTCTCCTGGCAGTGATCTTGCCGATGTCCTCGCGGACCTTGCAACGTTTGATCCCAATGATGGCAGTGTATTAACTGATGCTCTCGATCAAATGCAACCTGCTCTCTATGGCGCTTTCAATTGGTCCGACAGTGCTAGAATAACCGAAGTCCAGTCACTCTTTGCATCACGTCTTGGATCAGTCTGCACAGAACAATGTTCTACAGGAGGGGCATCTGAAGCATGCTGCGAAAAAGAACAAAGGCAAGGAGTTTGGATCGATGGATTTGGCGATAAGCTACGCCAGGCAAAGATGGGAGAATTGCCCGGGTTCAAGACATTCACGAAAGGTCTTGCTGCCGGTTATGATTATTTCACCGCAAGCAATGTAGGCGTAGGGATAGGCGCAGCTTACACTTATTGCGACTTGACCTGGCGAGGTGTTCAGCAGGGAAAAAGCAAGATCCAAAGCGGCTATCTTGGATTATACACCGCTTATTGCGTCGAACGTTTTGCTGTCGATTTTTCCGTGATGGGGGCTTATAACCACTTTGATACAAAGCGCACGATCCAATTCGCTGGCGTTAATCGCCGTGCTACCAGTTCCCCGCACAGCTTTGATGGTGCAGCCCATCTTGGAGGCACAGTCAATTTCATGGCGAGTTCGGTAGTACTATCGCCATTTGCTTCACTCGGCTATTTCTATTCTCACTTGAATCGTTTTAACGAGTCAGGTGCTGGCAGTTTGGATTTAACCGTAAAGGAACATAACGCACAAATGTTGCGAACCGAAGCGGGACTGCTAGTATCCCATCATCTTTGTACTTCGTTCGGCATGTTCATGGATTTTGTAAGCGTAAGCTGGGTGTATTGGGATCCACTGAACGATGCGCAATTCAAAGCAAGTCTGAATGGTTCACCAAACTATTTCACAGTTAACACAACCAAGCATCCGATCAGCCAGGTAGCGCCAAGCGCTGGCATCGGCTTCAACTTCAAGGAGCATTACAGTGTGATTGCCACCTACAATGGTGCATTCAGTCATCTACGACAAGAACAGCAGCTCGACGTAAAAGTCCGCTTTCAGTTCTAGAATAAAAGAAGAGCCAGTTGCAAAACTGGCTCTTCTTTTTCTTCTCCTTTCCCTCTCTTCTACTCTTTTGCTGTTTCTTTGTGGGATAAGATGGTCCATTCGCGGGGGATGAGATCGGAAGTATCATGTCCATAATCTGCGCTGAACCATTGAGGAGGGACGATCACTTCTTTGTTGGGATTCAGGTTCAAATAAGCAGCCCACCAGGAAAACGTGGAATTACAAATGATGTTGTGTTTGCACATACTCATCAAATAAAGATCGTGGTAGTCCTTTTCTCCTTCAATAAAGCAAATATTCTTCCCTAAATTTCCAAACATTGCTTTGCATTGCTCAATATCTGGAGAAAAGAGCACGAATAAAGCATCATCGGGGAAACGTTCCATCGCCCTTTTATAATAGTCCATATCGGTATCGTAACTAATATAGACCTTTTGCATGGGATCTTCTTTCAAATAGGATCGAACATGAATGGAAACCGTATTGGGATGATCGATGATATGCGCATACTTGTTCCTCAAATACCCCATGATTTCTAAAGAAGGAGCGAAAAGATCAAGAATCTCTTTTTTATGAGGAAGAAAATACTTCTCAGACTGAAACCAGCCTCTCATTTCCATATTCTTATGATAAGAAATGGGTGAATAGGTAAACGTCGGCTCAATGTAATAATAGGCAACCGGTTCAGAAGGAGGAGTCGCTTTAAGATCAAAGAAAATCTTCTCGTAATTCTTTTCGAGCCCAAATTTAGGATCGGACGGAGTTAAAAAATCGGGAAAAATCGGAGTTGCGCCTTGCGATAATGCCAAGCTCGTGGTAGCGGCGATGATAAAAAACTGATTTCCCAACTGCCCTATTAATCTTCCAATGACAAAGGCATCTTTTTGAAGCGGTTCTCTATGAGATACAACTCTAGGCATCTTCTCGATATCGGCAAAGATCTTGCGCCATCGATCGAGCATGCGGCTTTTATGTGTCATTGCAAAGGATTTGATCTTTTCCCTAAGCATAGGAAAATCTGTCTCATTGATCTTGACCTGTAGATCTTCCCAAGAGTCAAAATAGGTGACAAGCTCGCGATGTTGCGGCGAATACCATTCGGATAAATCGTAGAGCTTTTGCTCTAACAAGGTGCCGAGATTGGGATGAAAGTAATTTCCACGATAAGCACACTCCTCAAAAAACCGAACAGACGGAACAAAATAAGGAATTCCCAATTGCATCATTTCAAAAAATGCAAAACTCGACCAGGTATAAGGAAGATGGATGATTCCCTTGAATTTCTGGAGATCTGCTGCGCCGTTGTAACGTCCGCAATAATTTTTTATGCCTAATTGTGCACAAAACAAAGAGAGATCCATGAAGTATTTTTCATTGTGATAAGGAGGTAGAAAAAAACTATTTTCCTTGTCGATAGAAGCCGGAATGCTGGATTGTCCAATAGATTTAATATGCGGACAACAAGGAGTAATGATTAAGTTTCCTGTATCGACTCCCTTGCTTTTAGCATAGTAATGCTCAAACGCGGTGTATGCAATGATGGTGACGTTTTCCTGCTTTCCCGCCTCCTTGAATAGTTCATAATATTCTGGATCGGGAAAAGCGCAATCTAGACTAGCGCCATCAGAATAATCGAATCGATTGCAAATCCAAATAATGAGGGGTTTTTTCCATCGGTTCTGTAAAAAGATGCGCGAAAGAGGGGCCGTATCCGAAACGAGGATAGCATCGAACTCTTCGAAGAAATTTTTGTGCTTATTCCAAACACGCTCGGCCCTCTCATGATCGATGTTGTATAAGCTATTTCCCCGCGAGATGCCGTCAAAATAATTCGGCGGCAAATCGGGCACAGACCAATGCTCTACCTTCAATCCAAGCTCTTTTGCAACGGCTTCGATTTCGTTAAGACAACTTTTGTGAAATGTTAAATGAAGCAGCTTTAGAGAAGGTTGTTCCACACCATTGAGATTGCAGAAGAGAGCAAGGAACATGCTCAAGATATAGATCCATCCACGCATTTTGCCTCCTAGAAAAATTGTTAGAAAATATAGTATCAACCAAAGCAGGAACTTTCAAAGAGTCTTCTTGCTATCTTTACGGACTGCCCTTAACAAGACTTCTATAGCCTCAACGTGCGTTTTGTCGAACCCTGCTTTAAATTGAACCCCAAATCCTGGGCTATTGATGTCTTGGATCAAGAGTGTTCGACCAGCTTTCCTTTCGCGCTCTAAAAAAATACGATAGATCGTTCGTTTGATAGCTGCATCTAATGAATGGAATTGCGCGGCAATCTTGGCAAAAAATCGGTCGTTTCGTTGATGTTTATAAAACTCAACAAGCGTTTCCAGAAGGGTGAATTGTAGAATTCTGTAGCGTAGCGACCAGTTGATCTTGCGAGCGTCCAGAAATCTTGCCCTGGCAATCTGAAATGTATCGGCTTTTACACCTTTTTTCTTCTCCAGAAGAGCTGTGAATGCATACATACGATGGCGTATCGTTCTAGGTAATTCTTTTGCAAAAAAGAGCATCCTCTCGATTTTTCTATCGCAGCAAAGCACTGACATATCTTTTAGCAAGTTTATGGAAGCTTCTTGCAAAACGCCTTCAAAGAGACTGCGCATCGATTCATCCTTAATGCTTTTCAACTCTGTCAAAAATCGATCTTGCAATGGCTCCTTGTTCTTTTTCTTTAAAGCTTTTAAAAGCAATTGTTCGAAGCATTTGAAATAAGCCACCCGAAGACAAAGAGGAGCTTCGCGAACACGTATCGTAAATGTTGTGTAACAATGGATTAGAAAATGAGAAAAACATTCTTTAGATAGCGGTATCTTCAGTGGGTTGCTGGTTTCGAATTCCCAAGGCAATTGTCTTAGAGGGTTCAAAGATAAATTGAGCTCCTTCAATGGCAGCTTGCCCATCTTAAAAGTCAGATCTTTAAGTCTGTTATGCGAGAGATTTAGATAATTCAGCTGGCTCAAATCGCCAAGAGATGTGGGCAATCTTTCGAGTTCGTTAAACGATAGATCCAAATCAAATAAAGCTGTCAAACATCCAATTCCAGAAGGCAATTTCTTGAGGCGATTCCTGGAAAGGCACAACGACCCTAATAGAGTTAACCTACCGACATCCAAAAAAAGTTCTGCGAATTCATTTTGGCTAAGATCGAGGATCAATAAACTAGATAACTGACCGAATTCCCCAGGCAATGTCTCGAAGCAATTATGGGATAGATCCAGCGTATCCAAATGATGGAGTTGGTAAAATTCCTTGGGCAATTTCCTTAGATGATTTCCACATAGTCCGAGAAGACGTAAGTTGACTAACAATCCAATCTCAGGGGGCAAAGTTCGAAGACCTAAATTTTCGAGTTCCAAGTGATCGACATGTGCTAATACCTCCGGTCTCAATCTCATCCATTCACGCACTTGCGCCGCTTCCATCGAGTTGCCCTGCCAATCTAGGAAATCCAATCCAATCAAAATCGCTTTCAGTCTTTCAAAAACCTTGACGAGATCGCAATCTTTGATTCGTTGGATCTCTTCTGCCATCGCGCCTAGATCTAACGGAGAACTCCCTCTTCGCCGCTTTTCTTTCAGAGCTTCCATGATACCAGCCTCATTCGCGCTGCGTAGAATGTGGCAGTAAATTTCTCTGACGTTTTTTTTCAAATTACCTGCGTCCATTTGTTTAACTAGTCGCACAGAAAGTTGGCAGGTCGCATGCATCATACGTGAGTCACAACTGAATCCATGAAGAAGCGCTCTGAAAGATTCATTTTGCGCCTCATAAAATCTTTTACACACTGTGCCAATGTTACCAGGGTTCTCCCCCGCCATATGTAAAATTTCTGTAAGCAAAACTCTTGGAAATTTAATGATCGTCTCATTTAGATCTTTCTTTGCGATCAAATGACCGCGCAGTTCTCTAATCATCTTAGCGATTTGTTCTTCAGCACGCCCTTTGAGTCCTTTTGTACTAATCGTCGTCCAATCGAATTGAGAAAGCTTAAGACTTGCAAGAATCCTAACTCGATCCTGTATATGCAATAAGCTAAAGGCTTCCGTTCGCCCTTTTTTCTGCGTTATAGCTCGAGAGAGAACAACTAAACGATCAAGCCTTGAAGGAGCTGTAGAATGAGATGCACCTAAGATCATAGGGTTTATCATTGCGTATTTCTAACAACACAGGCGGTTAAAAACAGCTTCTTAGAAGAACTTCTTAAAGGTGCTGTTTAAACCAAGCAGCTGCTAAACGTGCAACATCTTCGAGTTTTCCATGTTCCTCAAATAGATGGCTAGCCCCAGCGACAATTTCTAATTTTTTCTCGACTTGTAAGAGGTCATAAGCTTGGCGGTTCAATTCAAGGACTTCCGTGTCATCACCACCAATGATCAACAAGGTTGGCGCTGTCACTTTTGATAAAGCACTTGCCGCTAAATCAGGCCGTCCTCCACGAGAAACCACTGAAGATATCCTTCCTCCTTCTTCAGCTGCGGCAATCAGGGCAGCCGCTGCTCCTGTACTAGCCCCGAAATAGGCCACTCGAAAACCCTTGGTACTGGTTTGCTTAGCTAACCATTGCGATGTTGCGACCAAGCGTTTAGCCAATAAAGGGATGTTGAAGCGATATTCACTTGTATGGATATCAAGAGACTCCTCTTCTGGGGTCAAGAGATCGAGCAAAAGGGTTGCCATCTGCTCCTTGACTAGATACTCTGCAACGAACTGGTTCCTAGGGCTCTTACGACCGCTACCGCTTCCATGGGCAAATACAACTATACCCAGTGCGTTCTTGGGGATCGTCAAAATCCCCTTGAGCATTGTCTTTTCAGGCAGCAACTCTATTGACACTTCGTGATTGCTTGACATCGATGCTCTTTACAATGAATTTTTCTTATCAAAATCTCTATATACGACTAAAGTCGATGTGTCCATGAAGAATATCCACATGCACTAAGGCCACGCTTAAACGATCTCCTACATCGAGATTTTGAAAACCACGGACGAGCTTACCTTCGACGGGCAAGGTACGCAATCGAACCCATGTGCCATCTTCGTTGATCCCGGTGACGACCGCTGAAAATTCATGGCCGATCTTGGTCGATAGCACCATCGCGGCTGCTGATTTATGCACACGCCGTTCTACTTTCACTGCATCATCTTCTTTCTGCGTACATTGAGTAGCGATAGAGGATAATTCTTTATCGTCATAGACCACCGGCATTTTGTTCAAGCAGCTTTTCAAAAGCCGTTGCATTACAAGATCAGGAAACCGGCGATTAGGCGCAGTCGTGTGGGCATAATCGCGCAGTGCTAGATCGAAATGGCCGGGAGCAGCCTCGCCTGGAAGGCCTAACACATATTCTCCCCTTCCAATCAGCTTGATCACAGCCAGCGATAGATCAGGAAACCCTTGAGGATTGACTTGCTGCTGCTTCGACAGAAAATCGCGCAAGGTTTTTACATCAGGCTGCGAAGGCAATTTTTCGCCAAGAGCCTTAGCCAAAGCCACGATCCGATCCCACCGTTTGGGAACACGCACAATACGGCGAAGGGTCGGAAGGTTATGCTTAGCCAGATACTCCGTCACACTCACATTGGCTATGATCATAAAGTTCTCGATCAATTCGTCAGCACGATTAGGAACTTTTTCTTTGAGTTCAACAGCCATCTCATCGACAATTACGGCTTGTACTTCCCTAGATGCAAATGTCAAAGAGCCTTGGCTCTGCCGGTGTTTTTTTATCTGTTGAGCAAGCAGATCTTGCAGTTCCAATTGTTCTAAAAATCCAGGGACCTTTACTGCTGGGTGTGACAAAGGTATTTTTTGTTCTAACCAAGCCGCCACCCCATTATAGGCGAGCTTAGCATGATTCCGTACAAGAGCCGCGTAGATATCGCAAAGAGCATATCGTCCATCGCTGTCGATCTCCATTTCGATCACGATGGCATAACGATCGACCTGTTCATTGAGCGAGGTCAAATCGGTAGAGAGCTTTAAGGGAAGCATTGGAAAGACCTTGGTCGGCGTATAGACCGATGTCGTATTATGGGCCGCATAACTATCAATCGCAGAGCCCCGTTTGACAAGTGCGTCGACATCAGCCACCGCCACATAGATCGTGTCTTTGCCAGCGGCCTCTTTTTTTGCAAAAGTAAGTTGATCGAGATCTCGAGAATCATCATTATCGATAGAGACCCATAAGCAATCGCGCATATCGTGAAAGGAAAAATTTTCTTGAGATAAGGGAGGCTCGCTCATTCTAGACAATTCATCGATGACTTGCTCGGGAAACTCGATGAAAAAACCTCGTTCGAGCATCGCCTGCTGGGCGATCTCGTCTAAACTAACTTTCCTCATAAATTCCCTATTCACCTGACAATCCTCAGTGGAATTCAAATCGTCTCATGGAAATTAATGCAAAAAAACAGCTATCATGCTCTTCTCTCTACAGACTATCATACTATTTTTTTACATTTATCGTGATCTATGAGCAATTCTGATTTACCATTAAAAGAGCAAATTGCTCGAAGACGCACCTTTGCCATCATCAGCCATCCTGACGCTGGAAAAACGACCCTGACAGAAAAATTACTCCTTTATTCTGGCATGATCCACACAGCAGGAATGGTGCGAGGACGCAAAGGCCGCAAGGCTGCAGCATCAGATTGGATGGCAATGGAACAAGAGCGGGGCATCTCAATCACTTCGTCAGCTATGCAGTTTGTCTATAAAAACACCGTCATCAATATCCTAGATACACCTGGGCACGAAGATTTTTCTGAAGATACTTATCGAACACTCACTGCGGCCGACTGCGCCATCATGGTCATCGATGCTGCCAAAGGCGTAGAAAAGCAAACACGAAAGTTATTCGAAGTGTGCCGACTGCGAAAAATCCCCGTGCTTACGTTTATCAACAAGATGGATATGCCGGGACGTGATCCTCTTGATTTGATGAACGAAGTCGAAAATGTCCTCCAGATCCAATCTTGCGCGATCAATTGGCCCATCGGCACCGGCCGCCAATTTGTAGGTGTTTATTCCAGACCAACCCAAGAATGTTTGATCTTTGGGAAAACGTCCACCGGAGGAGCGCAAAAAGTCGAGATCCATCGCTCTTCCTTAGAAAACCCCGAGATCCTCAAATTGATCGGCACCGAAGAATTGCATAAGTTGAAAGATGAGCTGCAACTGCTCGAAATGGCTGGCAACACCTTCGATGAGGAACAATTTCTGGCCGGAGAGGTCACTCCTGTGTTCTTCGCTTCCGCTTTGACAAATTTTGGCGTAGAGCCCTTCTTCGATGCCTTCATACGATTTGCGCCAAGCCCCCAAGCACGACTCGCAAAGCGTTTGGATGGTGAAGAAATTTTGATCGATCCTATTACCACACCTTTCAGCGCTTATGTCTTCAAGATCCAGGCGAACATGGACAAAAAACATCGCGACAGCATGGCTTTCTTGCGAATATGCTCGGGCTCATTTGAAAGAGATATGGTTGTAAAACACCATCGCCTAGGGCGCGAAGTGAGATTATCCCGCCCTCAAAGCATGCTCGCTGGAGAACGTACGACCCTAGATACCGCTTATGCTGGTGATATTATCGGCGTCATCAACCCAGGCGTGTTTGCCCTTGGAGACACTATCTCTTTAAGTGGCGGCTTCAATTTCAATCCCCTGCCCCAATTTCAACCGGAAATTTTTGCGAAAATCTCTCCTAAAGATGTCGGAAAACGCAAGTGGTTTGACAAAGGCGTCGTACAACTGACTGAAGAAGGAGCGATCCAGCTCCTTCGTCCTTATGACGAGTATGGAGATGCGATTTTTGCTGCTGTTGGGCAACTCCAATTCGAAGTACTGCAATATCGATTGCGCGATGAATATGGAGTGGAGACTATGCTCTACTCCATACCCTATAAGTGCAGCGCGTGGCTCATTGGCGATGTGAAAACATTCCAAAAACCCACCGACGCCGTCCTAGTGAAAGATCGCTGGGATAGACCTATGGTGCTCTTCGCAGGACAATGGGATAAGAATTATGCCATCAAACACAATCCTCATCACCAGTTTGTCGATTTTATTGCTTAAACTTTGATTTTTCCATCAGAGTAGCCAGTTGCAAGGAATCCGCGCTTAGAGATACATTGTATATTGTTTTTTATACCAGCAAACTGGTTATGCTAAATCGTTGTTCTTTTGATTGTTGCAATCCGTATTTTTCTACTCTGCCTTCAGCTTTTTCCTATGCTCCTTTAACTACGCCTCTTTTCCAACAAGGCTGTTTTCCTGATTTTATTCCAGCATACTCACCGATTGCTACCCCTCTTAATGGTCGAGCGATTGAAGGGTATCCCCCTCATCAAGCCCCCATACCCCCCTCTTTCAATCTCCAAACGCATTTTTATCATCCTCTCAACCAAAACCAATACTATAGGATAGTGCAATCTTCTCGTCCTCAGAATGGCTATAGTTATTATTGTCCAACTCCTATTCCACAACCTATTGACCGCCAGAATTTTTATATTTGCTCGCCCCTACGACAGAGTGATAATTCCCACATGATACCATCTATTCATCGCAAGACTACTATTTCTCGTTGTGCTTCTCCTATCTCAGAAACCCAATCTTCTTCTCCTGTAACGCCCCCCGATTCGCCTAGCACCTCTCAGCAACCTCGCCATTTTTTTTCTTCGACACCACGTAATTCACCCACAACGCCTCCTGATTCGCCTAGCACTTCTCAGCAACCTCGCCATTTTTTTTCTTCGACACCACGTAATTCACCCACAACGCCTCCTGATTCGCCTAGCACTTCTCAGCAACCTCGCCATTTTTTTTCTTCGACACCACGTAATTCACCCACAACGTCTCCTGATTCGCCTAGCATCTCTCAGCAACCTCGCCATTTTTTTGCTCCGACACCACGTAATTCACCCACAACACCTCCCGATTCGCCTAGCACCTCTTACCAACCCCGCTCTCTTTCTCCTGAAATACCACCTCTTTCTTCACCTGCTCTAGAAACGTCAGATTCTTCTACTTTGTCTTATTCTTACCAAATCCCAACTTCTTACAGTGTACATTTACAGCAACCAATAGCCTTTCATAGGTCTCCCTTTTCTTTGGGCTTTTCCCTAGAAGCATTAGAAAATTCATCGAGAGCTTCTTTAAAAGATGCTTATCAAATTGAGCTTGAGCTGATTCTTCAAAACTTTCTGGATGATTGCCCAAAAGCAACAAATCGCTCTTCTAAACATATTGGCGATTGTCCAAAATTAATGATCTGATCTGAGAACGAATTTGCAAATGCTTTCTAAGTCAAAGATAATAATAATCGATTTCCTCGTTTTTTTTGGGTCCGATTACACGCCAGTGCAACCGCAAACATTGCTCATCGCAGATGATTTTCCCAAAATAAGCATCTCCTTCACAAAGATGAGAATCAATTGATGAGAGAGAATCATGGCTCGAAGGAGAAAGGTGAAAAAGAAAAACAGGATGTTGCAATCCACGTCGGAGATGCTCTAAAGAAATCGTTGTTGAACTGCGATCGAATGTCCAACGAAACACATTGCTGAAATTTGTCTCCTTGCCCTCTTTTCCTTGCCAGGTTCCTTTTTCATGAAACAGCAACACCGTCTCACCTTCATGCGTCACCGTCACTTCCCCTTTTCCTCTCCCATTCCATCCGCCCTCTTCATTGGATTTCGATCTGGCATGAAATGTTAACTTAGTGACTTTTGCCATTCTTTCCCAAAATTTGAACAAGACCTGTCGATTCTCGGAAAGACGCAAAGTGCGATTTTGCTTTTCGAGCAAAGAATAATGCTTCTTGTCGTGCAAAGGCAGTAGTGTATAGGTCTTTTTAAGCAGCTGTTCCAATTCCTCTAAAAGCGGATAGGCCGGGTTGAATCGATATAAACGCGTTTTCCCTTCAAAATCGCTCATGAGAATACCTCCTTTTTCAAGTCGAAAAAGGGCTTTTTGGATGGGGGTTAAGGGAGTCTTTAGTAAGCGATGGAGCTGCGTCCCATAACATTTGCCATTGACGAAGAGGAAAAGCAAGATCTTCTGCACTGTTCTACTACCGCAAAGAGTCGAAAGCATGAGAAATCCTCCAATAAATGACGAAACCCGATTCGATAGATGAAAAAATCAACCTTCAAGCGAGACTGTCCAACCTACTTTTTAGGTTCATCTCTACTCTATAAAACTTGCAATTTTTGAACTACATATTAGATTTAATGAACTACAATATAGTTTGATTGGACCGTTTTAAAAAAAAATAGGATTGAAAAAAGCGCAAAAAACCCATTAAAATCCCCGATTTAGAAGAAAAACCGCTCATTTTAAAGCGTTTTTCGCCAAAAAACACAAAAAATCAACCTTCAGAGGAATTATGTCTAAGAGTCCCTTGCATAACTCAGTTTCTTTGGGAAAAACGGGTCATTTTGATGAGATCGTGCATTCGAGCAAGCCGGTATATAAGGAAGTTCTTATTGCATTAGGCGGCAGCTGTTTTTTGGCAGTTCTATCGCAACTTGCCATTCCCTTACCTTTTACACCTGTTCCATTGACTTTACAAACCTTAGCAATCTTCCTCCTTTCAGGTATTTTGGGCAGTCGCAGAGCCGTCTATGGTGTTCTGGCCTACCTAGTATATGGTGGCTGCGGATTGCCCGTCTTAGCAGGCGGCGCCTCGAATCCTCTGTGGTTTGTCGAACCAAAAGCTGGATTTCTTTTTTCGTTTATCGTAGCCGCTTTTGTCATTGGTAAGCTCCTTGAAAAGCGTAGCCGTACCAACCTTCTCTATGTTCTATTCGCCTTAATGCTTGGGCAGCTGATCATTTCTGGAATCGGCATGTTATGGCTATCTTTGTACGTCGGTCTAAACAAAGCTTTTTACTTTGGTGTCGCACCCTTTTTAAGTGGGGCCGCTATTAAGATCCTTGCAGCTGCCCTCTGTTTAAAAGGCTATTCTCTCTGTCGCTATAAACTTCCATAACCAGTTTTTCTGCGAGTCCCTTGATGAGGCACAAGGGGAATTAGCGAACTGCTCAAAACATGCCTCGATTTTCTAATGTCGAGAACTTGCTTAACCTAGAGGTCGTATGAGTACATTGCCCAAAATTTCTTCTGCTCCCACAAAACTAGATATCCTCGTATACAATGGTAGTGACACGGTTGGTGGGGTCAATTCCCAAAGCACCTCCGCGATCGTTTCGCAATTCCATTCGCTTGTCGATCCCTCGCTGCGCATCAAAGTTGTCGACAACGTCTATCTACTAAAAGAGCGTCGTTGGGAGGACAAGACAGTCGCTGTGATCTTTGGATCTGGTGTGGGTCGAAAATGGGATAAAGAACTTGGAGAGGAGGGACGCAAAAGAATTCATGACTTTGTCTTCAAAGATGGCGGATTTTACTTAGGCTTATGCTGTGGTGGATACTGGGAATCCAAAGTCAGTTGTTTTACACAAGAAGGCCAACCAACGCTAAAGACAAAACGCCCCTTTTCCCTATTCGATGGACATGCGATTGGGCCTCTTTATCCAACCTCAGATTATAGCTCGCTATCCTCAGCCCATGCAGTGAAGATTGCATTCAAGACCCTTGGTGAGGGCAATCTCTATTATCAGGGAGGATGTTATTTCAATATCGAGCATAGCACAAAAACCACAAAGATTCTTGCACGATACACTTCTTTTTCCCCTTCTCGAGCCGCAGCTATCCGCTGTAAGGCAGGTAAAGGAGCAGCCGTTCTATGCGGCGTCAATCCACAATTTGAGTGGTCGGAAAGCTTGAAAAAGATTCCTCATCCCGAGTTTGCTAGCCTGGCAAGTAAGCTATGTCCCCATGAAGCCTTCCGCAAAAAAGTCTTATTAGAATTGTGTCAAGCTATGCACTTGCCTTTAAAATCTTCCGCGAAGAAAAGTACTCCCTTGGATAAGCGCGCGATTTCATTAACAAAAGAGTCGAAGCTGAATTACCCACTCCCCAAAAGATGTCCTTCATATACCCCGCCGAAAAAAAGCTCCTTCGCAAAAACCTGGCGAATAATTCGCTGTTTGCGCTCCCTTCTTTGAAATAGCGTTCGAGTAAATTTTGATGGTTTTTCTTTAGAAACTTGCTTACTATCGTGTCCCATCAAAGATACTAACCTGAAAAACAATGGCTCTATCAAACCCTGTTTCTACCGCTTCGCCTGACATGATTATAGATTGGTGCCAAACAGGCTTCATTCGCTTTCAGCTAACACCTAACAAGGTAGCTCAGGAGGCTAGAAGCAGGCTTTATGAACATCTGCACTCTTTGGTGAAAATCAATGGGTCGCTTCCCAAAGTTCTTTGCAATACGCACGAGATACAATCTGCTCTAGCAACGATAGCAAAAAGATCAACCAAAGAGCACAGGGACAATCCTAGAGATTTTCTCCATCTATATCCTCTACAGAGCTTCATTCTACTGAATAGGGAGCTTGCTAAATTGCCAGATGATCTAAACAATGGGTCCATGAACAGCATTAATGCTGTAAAAAAAGCCTTTGCTGCGTACAAGAAGCTGTATGTGATTGAAGAAGAGGAGGGCGAACGAACCCTATTGGTAAGAAAAACATCCCCTACGGAAAGACATCATGAAATGCGTATCACTTCCCCCGTTCATCTAGTCCCTAACTCCTCTAGTACACACACATCCAACATCTCTGATCGCAACTCTTACCGCGGATGTAGTTGGGCAAAACGCGCCTGCCAAAGACTAAAAAGTCTTTTCTGCACTACTTCTCTTGGTTCAAAAGATGAGCAGACTCAGCCACTTTGAGCGCCATCTTTAGGAGAATATGCAACCCCTCACGGGTTTTTGGGCTTTTATGGTCGGTCACCCAATCCAGATCGGCATGCGTATCGCTGATCGTAAATGCCGCACCCAACTCTACACCATAAATCTGTGCGATGGCAAAAAGGGCCGATGCTTCCATCTCTACCGTCAACACACCTTCGCTCTGATACTGTTTGATCTCATCGATTGTCTCCCTAAAAGGCGTATCTGTTGTCCATGTTGTGCCTTTCACAAAGGGTTGATCGAGTTCTTTCAGTGCTTGAACCATTTCATCATTCATAGTGCTATGATGGTCGATATACTTTGCTGGTGGCAGATAGTGATGCGATGTCCCTTCGTCTCGAATCGCCCGATTGCAAACGACAAGATCACCAATAGCTAGATGTTTTTGAAGTGCACCTGCCGTTCCTATCGAGATGAAGCGCTTCACCCCCCATTCGATGAGCAACTCTAATTTCATTGCAATGCTCGGCGCTCCTATACCGAAGTCAGCGATAGCAACGGAAGGATAATCGGTCAGAAAATAGAGCTTGGAAAAACAGCCGTCGCATTGCTGATGGCGAAACTTTTGTAAAACCTCTTTGAAAAAGCTGCCTTGATAGCAGAAGATCACTAGCTTGGGAGGAGTGAATGTTGGATAAAATCCCTCCCGTTTCAAATAGTCCATGTGCTTCTTTGAAGTGATAAGAGACGTCGAACTATGTTTATTAGAGAAAATAGGGATCATAGGCTTAACTTAGCTAAATTAGCATTGATCGATGATACTATATATTCACTATTTTTATCAGTATATTTTACAAAAAAAATGACAATAAATTTATTTAACTAAATCAAACAGGCGTAGATAAGAATTTGCAAATTCTTTTCCCTATGAGAATTAAAAAATCCTCAGGTGAATTTTTAGGATAAAGTCCATATAAGCGCTTCCATTAGACTTCTTTCGAAACTCAGCAATTATGAAAATGAACGCAAAGAGGCGCAAGCCGCAAAGACGCAGAGAAAACTGATAATTTATTAACCGCGCTGATAATAGACGTTGCAATCGAAGCACATCGGATATTAGACAGCCCGGGCTTGTTGGAGAGCTTGTATCAAACTAGGATTAATTCTCAATTTTGGGCAGAAACTTCTCCGCAATGGCATAGAAAAAGTCGTTAATGATTTATAAAACTCTTTGCGTCTTGCGCGTCTTTGCGTTCATTTTCATAATAGAGTTTCGAAAGAAGTCTAATGGAAGCACTTATGCAGGCTTTATCCTAAGCAGGAGAAATTCCCTTAAGAATTTTGTGATTTTCATGGGGAAAAGAATTTGCAAATTCTTTTAGAAGCTGTCTTAAAACAGCTTCTAAAAGACTGTCTCATCCTATGCTTCGAGCGTAGCACGTTGGTCCGCAGGCAAATTGGGATTGGCAAGGAGCTTTTTCTTCATCTCTTGCGCCTTCTCCTCTTTGCCGAACTTTCTACAGCACGTGAAGTGCTGCATTGGAATACCCCAGTCATAGATCCACTCTTCTACAAACAGATCGCGCGGAAGAGAAATGGAAAGTGCATATTTGGAAATGAGATAACCCAAAAGATAGTTCTCTATTTTGATATAATGTCCCGCTAATTCAAAGAGCGGCTCGGCTCGCTTGGGACGGCATTGGTAGGCCTTCCAAAAGCTCTTTAAAAACACATCGGGACTATAATCAAGAAGTTTCTGAATGAGAGCTACGCAATAGTGAGCATAATAATTTTCATCATCACGCCCTTTCATTGTAATTCTTTTTTCATAATAGTTGAGAGCTAGTGCATAATCGTTCCCGCCTCGGTAGGTTTGAGCAAGATAAAAGACATTTCGACTATTGGTTGGATCTTCGTGAATCGCCTTCTGGAGCATGAGGATATCTTTCTGATATCTTTTTGGATCTGTAGAACGATGACCATCGTGCAGGTATTCATTGACGATTCCTGGCAAAAGGTCATAGCCTCTCCCCTTCTCGCTAACAAGCGCTTCGTGCAAAGCACCTTCCCATTTGTAATCAGGAAGATCTTTGATCATCAGCACCACCGGATTGCTCGCATTCGTTCCAATTTCTTTTACTGCTTGTTTCTGAAGCACACAATAACAATCCTTTTCTAAATCAGGCATGACAAAATCATCGGTAAAAACCAATCGATCATCGGCATCGATAAAAAGAATATAGTCGGCTTTTTTTCTAGCTAAGGCTAACGCTTGATTACGATTAAACCCAAAATTCACCCATCGACCTTCGTGCAATTCTCCAGGCACCTCTTTAAGGCATTCCTTGATGATCTCTTGCGTCCCATCCTTTGAACCCGTATCGAGAATCACCCAATAATCGATGATATGTTTGACAGATGCTAAACATCTTTGAATTACATTACTTTCATTTTTTACAATCATATTTAGACAAATAGTTTTCTTATTCATACAAACCTTAATATTATTTTTAAAAAAATCTAACAATCAACTAAAGCTAACCTCGTTTAAGCATCAATTCTAAATGAGGAAGATCCGATTCAACCGACAGCCGCCGACTTGTGGAAAAATGGGGATTCGCTAGAAGCGCACACAGTGTCTCATACGCCTTCCGATAATTTCCTAACTGCCTTGCACATCGATAGAATTGTAACTGGGTGCCCCAATGATAGACCCAAGGAACTACAAAAAGTTCGAATGGATCGTCAGGAAATGGGATAGAAAGAGCGAACATAGAAACGAGATACCCTAACAAGTAATTTTCATTTGCGATGAGCAATTCTGACAATTCGTAAAGAGATTCAGTTCGGGAAGGACGATAGGTATAGGCGTTACATAAACTCGCGATTACGACTTCACTGCTGCTATTCATTTTTTTTTGCAAGGCACCAATAGCCAACATGCTATAAAAGACTTCATCGTCCCGCCCACCCATATCGATTCTCTTTTCGTAGTACTGGATCGCAGATGAATAGTCATTTGCGCTTCCATATGTTTGGGCAAGAAAAAATACATCTCGACAATTCGTAGGGTCCCTTTGAATGGATGCTTCGAGCATTTGGATATCTTTGCGATGTGCATCGGGATCTTTAGCACGATCTCCGTCATGACGATATTCATTGACAACCCCCGATAAAAGCACGCTGTTCTTTGTTCCCTCCCAGACGAGTGCCTCATGCACGGCTCCTTCCCAATGAACATCAGGAAGATCTTTCATCAAAAGAATGACTGGGTTATTTGCAAAACCTTCATCATACATGTGCTTCATGTGCTGAGTCACAAGGTAAAAATCACTATTTAAATCGGGTAGGTTGAATGTTTCAGAAAAAATCAATCGATCGTCGGCATCGATGAAAAGAAAATAGTCGGCTTTTTTCCTAGCTAACACAAGCGCCTCATTACGATTATGCCCAAAGTTTACCCATGGCCGTTCGTGCAATTCACCTGGAATGTCGTTAAGATATTGTTCGATGATTTCTTGTGTCCCATCTGTCGATCCTGTATCGATGATCACCCAATAGTCGATGAGGTCTTTTACAGAGGAGAGGCATCTTTGAATGACACGACTCTCATTTTTTACAATCATATTTAAGCAAACAGTATGTTTTTTCATAAAAAGCATCTTTTTTTAAATCATATTAAGTAAACCTAGACGCGTATATTCTTTCTAAAACTGGCAAATCAGGTTCGATCTGACTCCTCTGATCTGGAGGAAATTTTTCATTAGATAAAAGTCCCTGAATGGCTTTATAAGCATCCCGATATTTTTTCAGTTGCCGGGAACAATAATACCATTGAAGCTTAACTCCCCATTCATAGACCCAAGGCTCAACGAAGAGATCGATAGTTAAAGGAACTGAAACAGCATATTTTGTCAAAATGTACGCTAAATAATAGTTTCCATTTTCAATCAAATATCCGATCAATTCAAAAAGTGGCTCCACCCTGGATGGCCTATTTAGGTGGGCTTTACAAAGCCTTTCAATAATGGTTTCTGGACTGGATCCTAGCTTTCTTTCCATTAGACCCATGCAATAAAGAGAGTAAAAAACCTCATCTTCACGCTCTCCCATGGCAGCTCTTTTTTCATAATAGTGGATCGCTAAACGATAATGCTCGGGAGTCGTTCCCCCTCGATAGGTCTGCCCTAGATAGAAATAATTCCGACTATTTTTCGGATCTTTTTCGATGGCCATTTTGAACATCTGCACATCGTTATCGAATCTTTCCGGATCTTGAGATCGATGGCCATCGTGCAAATACTCATTGATCACACCCTCCATTGTTTCAAAAGTTCTCCCTTCACAGCATGAAAGAACCTCATGTAAAACTCCCATCCATTTGAAATCGGGCAGATCCTTGATCAATAAGACAACTAGATTGTTTGGATGATTTTTTTTATCCATATGATTTAAATGCTGGACAACATAATAAAAATCCTTATCTAACCTAGGCATTACAAAATTATCTGAGAAAACCAATTGATCATCTGCATCAATGAAGAGAATATACTCGGCTTTTTTTCTCGCTAAATCTAATGCTTCATTGCGATTGTGTCCAAAATTAACCCATGAACGTTCATGCAATTCACCGGGAATATCCTTCATAAACTCTTTGATCACTTTCTTCGTATCATCTGTCGATCCTGTGTCGACAATCACCCAATAATTGATGAGATGTTTAAGTGAACCTAAACATCTTCGAATCACATGAGCTTCATTTTTTACGATCATATTTAGGCAAATAGTTGCTTTTTTCATTATCATCTCCGTTTTTTTATTAATTAAATTTATTTAAATACGATTTAGCTTGTTCTTCTAAAATCGCAAGATCGCTTTTAAGGAGCTCATATTTATCTAAGGGGAGGGTAGGTTTTGCCAGTAGTTTCTTTAGTACATCAAGAGCTTCCGGGTATTCCCCAATGCGCTGCGCACAAACATAGAATTGTAATAAAAACCCCCAATCATAGATCCACGCCTCGACAAATAAATCGATAGGACAAGGAATTATCATCGCTAGTTTTGAAATCTGATACCCTAGCCAATAATTCTCGGTCGCGATGTAGTATCCTGCTAAGGCATAAAGAGGTTCTGATCGGATCGTTCGATATTGATGAGCAAGACAAAAGCTCTTGATAAAAATATCCGATTCGAAGTTCAGCACTCTTTGCAATAGCCCTATGCAATACAGAGAATAAAAGACTTCATCTTCCCTTCCTCCCATTACAGCTCTTTTTTCATACCACTCCAGTGCCAGCCGAAAATTCTCCTCCTTATGGATGCTTCTATACGTTTGCGCTAGAAAAAAAACATTTCGGGCATTTGTGGGATCTTCAAGAACCGCTTGCTTTAGGATTCGGACATCTTTATCAAATCTGTCCGGATCCACGGAACGAGACCCATCATGTAAGTAGTCACAAATTATATTGGGCAAAACCTGAAACGTTCTTCCTTTGTTGCATGTGAGCGCCTCATGAAGAGCCCCTTCCCATGCAAAATCAGGAAGGTCTTTAATAATTAAGACCACATAATTGTCCGAATAGGCAGGTTTGTTTACATGCTTGACCTTCTGCAAAACGAGATAACAATCTTGATCTAAATAAGGCATAACAAAATCATCCAGGAAAATTAATCGATCATCTGCATCGATAAAAAGAATATAATCCGCTTTACTTCTTGCCAAAGCGAGCGCTTCATTGCGATTGTGCCCAAAATTTACCCATGGTCGTTCATGTAATTCCCCTGGGATATCGTGCATATATTGGCGAATCACTTCTTGTGTCCCATCTGTCGACCCTGTATCGACAATCACCCAATAATCGATGAGATCTTTTACTGAAGATAAGCATCTTTGAATAACATGACTTTCATTCCTTACTATCATGTTTAAACATACATTATTTTTTTTCATACAACCAGCAAGTATTAATTATTAAAAAACCGCTAAATTAAAAAATTATTTTAAACTTTGAAAAGCATTGTTTCTAAATCAAGCTTTTCCATTTCTAGCTGCAATCGATATTCTTGTGGATAATTTGGATTTGACAAAAGCTTTTGAACGAGCTCATAAGCTTTGTGGTAATTTCCGATATTTTGTGAACAAATGTAAAATTGTAAAAGCACTCCCCATTCGTAAATCCAAGTATCTACATAAAGATCAAAAGGGATCGGAAAGGAACTGGCATACTCTGCAATTAAATAGCCTAATAAATAGTCTCCTGTTTCAATGAGATGTCTAGTCAATTCATACAAAGGTTCTGCTCGAAACGGGCGATGCAGGTAAGCCAGGCAGAACATTTTCATAAACGATTCTGGATCGGCTTTTAGGATTTTGTGCACTATGGCGATACACACTAAGGAGTAAAAAACTTCATCCGCCCTTCCCCCCATCTCCACCCGTTTCTTGTAGTAGTTTAGCGACAAAGAGAACTTCTCTGCTGCCCGATAGGTTTGCGCAAGATAAAAAACATTCCGGCTATCCGATGGGTTTTCTCTGAATGCTTGCTCCAAAATCTGGATATCTTTGCCAAAGCTATCGGGATCTTGGGAACGATGTCCATCATGGTGGTACTCACTTACAACGCCTTTTAAAAGCTCAACTCTTCTTCCTTGATCAAAAGTCAGAGATTCGTGTAAAACTCCTTCCCATTTAAAATCTGGCAAATCTTTAATCATTAGGATTGTAAAATTACTGGAAAATCCATACCTATTAGATTTTAATACTTTTTGAGTTACTATATATAAGTCGCTAACTAACTCTGGCATCTCAAAGTCACTCGAAAAAGCCAACCTGTCATCTGCATCGATAAAGAGAATATAATCAGCTTTGTTCCTCGCCAGTTCCAATGCTTCGTTGCGATTGAATCCAAAATCGACCCATGGGCGTTCATGGAATTCGCCAGAGATCTCTCTTAAGCATTCCTTTACGATTTTCTGTGTTCCATCCACGGACCCCGTATCGACGATCACCCAATAATCGATGAGATCTTTCACTGAGGCTAGGCATCTTTGAATCACCTGGCTTTCATTTTTCACAATCATGTTGAGGCAAATTTTTTTACGATCCATAAATCAACTATTTTTATTTTTTTTAAAAACATTAGGTTTTTCTTTGAGTCCTCTTTCCATAACCTTGAATCAACCATAGTTACCGAAGGCAATAAGCGATGGTCTGTTCAAGGCGATGCTAAATGAACTTGATTAAGTTGTTAGATTGAGCTTTGCCGCCTGTACTTTGCATTTTTGCATTAGCGGTTCTAGACGCGTTAGCTCCTGTTCAAACTCTGAACGCTGCCGTTCTGGCAAACGTGGACATAAGAGAATCTTCTCGACAGCCTCATAGGCCTGATCATATTTTCCCATATAGATAGAACAAATATAAAATTGCGAAAGAATCCCCCATTCATAAATCCAAGTGTCGACGAAGAGTTCGCACAAATCTTCGGGTAGCGGGATAGAAAGGGCAAATTTGGCTATCAAATAGCCGAAAAAATAGTTCTCGACTTCGATGTGATAGCTAGCAAGAGCAAAAAGAGGTTCAGCACGCGAGGGGCGATAGCGATAGGCTTTATAAAAGCTCTTTATGAAAATCTCAGATGGAAACTTTAGAGATTTCTGCAACACTCCGATAGAGTAAAGCGCATAAAAGACCTCATCGCTTTGCCCTCCCATAGAAGCTCTTTTTTCATAATATTTGATGGCTGAGCGAAGATCTCCCGCGTTGATGTGCGCTTGAGCAAGGAAAAACACATTTCGCGTGTTCAGCGGGTCATCTTGAAGAGCCCTCTCCAAAATTTGTATATCCTTTTTGCATCTTTCCGGATCTTGGGAACGATAACCATCGTTCAAATACTCTTTGATGACCTCAGATAATACTTCACAACTCATAGTCTCGGAACTCTTGAGGGTTTCATGCAATACGCCATCCCACTTAAAAGGAATGTGATTATTGATCATCAAGGCAACGTAATTTCCCGTTTCCGTATTATCTTTACGAATCTCCCTTTGATAGACACAGTAGCAATCCTTATCTAGACATGGCATAACAAAATCTTTCGAAAACGTTAATTTATCATCTGCATCGATAAAAAGAAGATAATCGGCTTTGTTTCTAGCTAATTCAAGAGCTTCATTGCGATTGAATCCAAAATTCACCCAGGGACGTTCGTGTAATTCTCCGGGGATCCCTTTTAAGGATTCTTCGATGATCCTTTGCGTCCCATCGCTCGATCCTGTATCGACAATCACCCAGTAATCGATGAGCTCTTTTACTGAAGCAAGACAGCGTTGAATCACATGGCTTTCATTTTTTACAATCATATTAAGGCAAACTGTTTTGTTATTCATGATTCATTCCCTGAGATTAATTTTTAAACTCTCTATTAACACCACTACCATTTCCGCATCTTAGGGAGATCTTAATTTTTGACAAATATTTTTTTATTAATTAATGCTCTTCAAGCATACTTTGTGAACACTGACCGCAGATTTCCTGTTCGGAAATCGAAACTGTTTGTTAAAGTTTGGAAACTATTCATTTTTCGAGAGAGATACATGCATTTACTGCGCTGCTTTTTCCTTTTATGGCTTGTGCTATTCCATCCCCATTTTTTGAAAGCTGCTCCTTGTGATCAAATCACTCATTATATTGCAGAAAATCTCGAGATATCCGGTACGTTAGAGCAAACTGCAAATGGTTTTGTCTGTGTAAAAGTGGATGACAATTACATCTATCAACTTCATCACTTTATCAAAGATGAGGGATTTGAAATTCCGCCCTATTTTACAAAGGAACGTTCACAAGGAGCACATATCACAGTCATGTACTCAAGAGAAGTACAAGAATATCATGTCGGAAAAATCGATGAACTTGGATCGAAGATCTCTTTCCGCATCACCGGCTGCCAGATCGTCCAACCTACTACATGGGACGAGGTGACCGATGTCTATTTAGTTACAGTAGATAGCCCAGCTTTGACTAAAATCCGTAAAAAATATGGTCTTCCCAAGGCGGAATACAACTTTCACATTACTATTGGGGTTAAACATAAAAAAGCCGCGTAGTTCAGAATCCCTTCTCTTTTAAATCCAAACAGTTTAAATTCTCTGCATGAAGAAGAAATTGTCCCTTTTCTCCCTCGTACTGCTCATCATTGCTGCCATCGATAGCATACGTAATTTGCCAGCTACTGCCCTTTTTGGAAGTGCGCTGATCCTCTTCTTTATCTTTTCAGCAATCGTCTTCCTCATCCCTACATCACTCGTGGCAGCAGAGCTTTCCGCAACATTTCCTGAAAAAGGGGGGGTTTATCATTGGGTCCGCGTAGCTTTTGGCGAAAAATCTGCCATGCTAGCTATATGGCTCCAATGGATCAATACAATGGTATGGTATCCGACCATCCTTTCCTTCATAGCCGGAACAGCAGCCTACCTCATCAACCCCGATCTTGCACAAAATAAGAGCTATCTCGTCGCCTCGATCCTCATCGTCTTTTGGGGGATAACCTTTATCAATTTATTCGGCCTGAATGTCTCGGCACGGATCAATAGCATATGCGCACTCATTGGCACCATGTTCCCCATGCTTTTGCTCATCATCCTCGGAGCTATCTGGGTCTTTTCTGGCAGACCCCAGCAGATCACTGTGAATGCCGAGAGTATATTCCCAGCGCTCAACAATTCGACCAGCTGGATTTCCATCATCGCTATCATGGCCTCGTTCCTAGGCATGGAACTCTCGGGCGTCCATGTCAATGATATCCGCGATCCTCAGCGCAACTACCCCAAAGCGATGCTATTTGCCAGTTCTTTTATCCTTTTCTCCATGCTCTTTGGTTCCCTAGCGATAGCTTATGTCTTGCCTGCCGATCAAATCAACCTGGTCGCTGGAGTCATGCAAGTCTTTACTAACTTCTTCGATGTCTTCCATATGCGCTGGTGCATCCCCATTCTTACGATAATGATGGTGATTGGAAGCATAGGCAGCATCATCAATTGGTTGATTTCACCTGCCAAAGGCTTGTTGCATGCAGCCGAGTTTGGGTATATGCCCTCTTTCTTTGCAGAAAAAAATGGACATGGCGTGCCTTCACGAATTTTGCTAGCCCAGGCAATTGTCGTTAGTATCTTCTGCGCCGTCTTTTTCTTAGTGCCAAGCATAAACGCATTTTATTGGTTCCTGACAGCTCTTAGCACGGAACTTTACATGATCATGTATGTACTCATGTTCTCTGCCGCTGTACGCCTCCATTACCGCTATAAAAATCGCCCCAAGACCTTCAAAATTCCAGGCGGTAAATTGGGTATCTGGCTTACCTCCCTGCTCGGTCTTTTTGGCTGCCTTGTTACGATCATCGTTGGATTCTTTCCACCCGATAACATACAGATTTCTTCGACTGGTCAATATGCCTGGATGATCGGTATCGGCAATCTCTTGATGATCTCCCCGGTCTTCTTGTTCTTCCTCTACAAGAAATTAAAAAAATCTTAGACCGATTAGAAAGCATTTATTAATACTTTCTTGGTGATAAATTCCTTTGCAAGGAGGGAGTTTGTTAAAAATAAAATTTATATTTTAACAAGAAAAAAATTTGCATTTAGCTAATAGGGAATATCCTTTAAAATAGGAGGAAAAAAGTTCTTAACTTACCTTAATAAGGGGAAAAAATATGACATCATCTACTTCTTCAGTTTCTGCTAAAGAAACTCTATATCGCTGCTCGATTGAGCTTCATTCGATTAACAAAGCGAGAAGGTCTTTTAAAGAAGTTTCTGACATTAATTCTAGTAAAGATCATCTAAAGGCGCTTTCAAAACAATGCGACAAACTTTCGAAACAAATGGTTTCCATATTTTCAAAAGTAGATAGCTCTAAATCTTCTTCACTGAAAAAAGATTTTGTTCTTCTCCGAGAAAGTCTTCAGCTACAACAGCACAAATTAAAAAAAATTCTTGGCGCATCTTCTTCCCCTATCTCCTCTCCAGCGTCATCAAAAGCCCCATCTGAAAAATCGGATCACTCCAAGGGCTCTAAAGCTTCAGGTTCTAAACATGCGACGAGTAAACCAAAAACCTCCGCACCTTATCCAGCCCCAACCATTAAGCCTTGTTTCCTTAAAGACTTTCCCAATATCCAAGATCCCAAAGAAGCTAAAAAAGCTGTGCTCAAAAAAGTATGGAACGATACCCTTGAAGTGCTAAAACATGGCCGTTATACGAATTCCAAAGGCCAAATCGTTCGCATAGATACCCGCGAGTCTGTTCAGAAAACACGCCTATATCAAGGAGTTGATTCAACAGAACCAGTTCATAACGACGGCAAACCGCAAGAGATGCTTGTCATCGGACAAGATTGCCTAAATGTAGCTCATACCTATGTCGGCCAAGGCTACAAAGTGGGCCTGTTGAACATGGCATCGGATCAAACTCCTGGTGGCGGAGTGCGCAAGCAAACCAATGCTCAGGAGGAGCAAGTGTTCCAACGAAGCGGCGCAGTCGATCCGCTCTCAACACCAGCCCTCCAAGGCAAACAAAAGACCAACTACTACCCTCTTTCAAAAGTCACAGGCACTCACGCTGGCGGCTTGTTTTCACCCAAAGTACCCGTCTTTAGACATGGCTTCAAAGAGGGGTATGCTGTCATGGACGAGCCTTTTTCTATAGACCTCCTTACCGTTGCTGCTTTTAAAAATCCCTCCCTTTCTTCAACAGGGAAATTAAAACAAAAAGAACTCGATGGCACCAAGGATAAAATCCGCACAATGCTTCAAATGGCCTATGATAATGGCGATCAAGTCGTCATTTTGAGTGCTTTTGGCTGCGGGGCTTACCACAATCCTCCTGCCCACATAGCCCAACTATTCCAAGAAGTGATCGATCAATATTATCCAAGCGCTTTTGAGAAAATTATTTTTGCTATTATCGACGATAGTAATGCTCCTCAAGGAGGAAATTTTATGCCATTTGCTAGACATTTCGGCCAACAGGGAGCTAAAGTCTATGACCGTCAAGGTAAAGAGCTCTCTGCTACGGATCTAGCAATCGGCAATGATAAGGATCACAAGGCAAAAACAGGCAGCTCATCCCACCAAGACGCGATTAAAGAAATACAAACCTTGGCTAAAAAAGGTGTTGTTCAGTTTTTTGATAAAGCGTTGTCCCCAACCACCTGTTTCCTTTCTGGTTTCTATCCCTGCAAAGTAAAATTCGATGGCCTTACCTATGAGTGTGCGGAAGCTGCTTTCCATGCCGGGCGGGATCCTAAGAAAAAGAAAGAATTCGTGGGCAAAGATGGTCTAACCGCCTTTAACCATCGCCGCAATATCCTAAGCACAAAAGACTGGCCAAAGCGAAGCGAAAAGCATTTAGAAGAGGTCCTTTTTGCTAAGTTCACACAAAATTCAGAACTGAAAAAGAAACTACTCGCCACGGGCAATGCCTATCTCGTAATGCATACAGATAAGGATAATCACTGGGGCGATGGTGGAAAGATCGGATCGGCTAACCATTACGGTAAAGTTCTTATGAAAGTCCGTGAACGATTAGGCGGTAAAGGCGTTGTCAAGTTGCCAAGCTCTTACAAAGGTGGCGAGACGTAGATCTTCTACATCCTAGTGGTACGCGATTTGATTTTCGATTCCAATTCCTGGCGTAATATTTCCTTTCGTATATGATCCAGGAATTAGACACCTTTCGGAACTTAAATTCCGAAAGGTGGTCAATGGAGCCTCTAGTTATGGACACATCCCCTATTCCCCTTTTTAGTTGCTCTGTAGCAGCCGGTTTCTCTTCGCCGGCTGACGATTATGTCGACAGAACACTCGATTTAAATGAGCTCATTATTGCCCATCCAGCGGCGACGTTTTTTGTCCGAGTCAAAGGCGACTCGATGCGGGATGCTGGCATTCACTGTGGCGATCTTCTCGTCGTCGATCGTTCGTTAGAAGCTGTTAGCGGACGCATTGTCGTAGCTATTCTCCATAGCGAATTCACCGTTAAGCGCTTTGTCGTAGAAGGCACAAAGATCTTGCTCGTACCCGAAAATCCCGCCTATTCGACCATCCATGTACCGCGTGAGAGCGATTTTCAGGTCTGGGGAACTGTGACCTATGTCATCAAAAAATGTATTACTTAATCGATTGTAATCAGTTCTTTGTCTCTTGCGAGCAAGTGTTTGCCCCGCGATTGCTCAACAAACCAACCGTCGTGCTATCAAACAACGATGGTTGTGTCGTAGCGCGCTCTAAAGAAGCAAAAGCTCTTGGTATCCCGATGGGGGCGCCTGCTTATCAGTGGCAAGAGATTTTCAAGCGACATAATGTCGCCGCTCTATCATCCAACTATGCCCTCTATGCGGACATGTCGCAGCGGGTCATGCAGGTTTTAGAAACATTCAATAGCGATCTAGAAATTTATTCTATCGATGAGGCTTTTTTGTGGTGCACAGAGAACGATCCGCTGGCACTAGCTGCTAATATGCGAAAGAAAATCTTGCTCTGGACGGGCATCCGTGTGTCTATAGGCATTGCATCAACTAAGACACTGTCCAAAATAGCCTGTGAACAGGCCAAAGCAAAGCAAGAGGGCATCTTCCTCCTGGATCGAAAAGAAGCGATCGATGAAACACTAAAGAACCTTCCTGTCGAAGGCGTATGGGGTGTTGGAAGACGTCTCAAAGAACAGCTAAACGCGCTAAGAATTTTCACAGCTAGCGATCTTGCAAAGAGCGAGCCTACCTGGTTGAAAAAACAATTTTCTGTGATTCTGCTGCGAACTGCACTAGAGCTGCAAGGGATCTCCTGCCTTCAGCTCGAAGAAAGCCAAGAAGTCCAAGATTCGATCATCCGCTCCCGCTCTTTCGGCAAACCTGTAACCGCTATCGAAGATCTCAAAGAAGCGCTCGCGATGCATACTGCCAAGGCCGCTCTTAAGCTACGAAAACAACAAGGCTTAGCTAAGACTGTCACAATCTTTTTAATGACTTCGCGTTTTGGAAAAGAACCTTATGCCGCATCCTCTTCACAAGCACTTCCTACTCCCACTTCCTACACTCCCCATCTCATCGCTAAAGCACATGAATTATTGACCGCGCTTTATCGTCCAGGTCTCATTTACAAGAAAGCCGGCGTCATTCTCAGTGAGATCAGCCTGAGAACGGCTATGCAGGGAGACTTTTGGGAACAGCCGCTTGAGCAACTGGCTAAACATACCAGGGCCATGAACGTCATCGATGAGATCCAACGGCATTTTGGACATAAGGCTTTGCGTTTTGCTGCCGAAGGTATGGCTCAAACATGGGCCATGCGGCAAGAGAATCGCTCCCCCCACTATACGACATCATGGAAGGAGCTTTTAGAAATCAAATAGTAGACCTCTTTCTTAACGAAAGAGGTCTAGTTCAGCTCATCAAAGAAACAGCTTCTAGAAGAAAGACGCCAACTGCGCTTGCTCCTAGCAACCACAACATCGGCTTGCCTCCTTTTAAAGACATCTCGCTATCGAGCTTGAGCCGATAACGGCCAACCCAGACGAGCAATACAGGCAATAGCCCATTCAAAAATGCTTCGCCAAAACCGCCAGATATTCCTAGCGCGCGATCGAACAACGTTGGATCGATGATGGCAATGAAAAGCGGCGGTACAAAAGTCAACAAAGTAGGCACTAACCGCTTCATCGTGTATTTGCGCACACCATCGGCAATGAAATCGACCATCGAAAGGGCTACCCCTAATAAAGAAGTCACTAAGGCAAGAAAACCAAAAGCCGAAGCGCATCTTCCCAACCAAGGATGGGTCGTAATCGTTTGCAAGACGGCAGTTGCCGGCTGTCCAGCAGCTTTCGCGGCTGCAATGGCCTCCAACGGCACAGATCCTATGACCAGCCATTGCCATATTGCATACACAGCCATTGCAAAAGATGTGCCCAAGACGATCGACAAGCGAAGCGCTTTACGATCGCGTTCGAGATATGTGCACAGCGAAGGGATCACATTATGATACCCAAACGCACTAAATAGTACTGGCGCAGCTGTGAATGCTGCTGGGAGATCAAAAAAGACAAAACGCTCTAGATTCACTGCTTGAGCGCCAAAGCCAACCAAAAACACATAGCTGACTGCCATACCTAGTACGAGTAAAAGATTGACGCGATCGATGGAACGAATCCCGCGAAAAACGATCAATCCAAATAAAAGTGCAAATAGGATGTAAGCACTTATTCCAGGCAGAGCTAACCCTGTCGCCCCTGTGAAAAGAGCCGAAAAAATCGGTGCTCCCCCTGCTATATAAGCTGTCATTAAGCAATAGTAGAGGAAAAGAAACAGTACGCCAGCCAAAAGGCGCCCTTTAGCACCAAGTAAGCGTCCTGTGATCGACAAGATATTTGCGCCAGGCGGCATCCATAGTGTCGCTTCTACGATGAGCAGTCCTGTTGCAAGCATAAAAACCCACACCAATCCTGTGATGAGAAGAGCGGGATAGAGGCCTGCTTGGGCCGTTAGCAAAGGAATGCCCAACATCCCTGCGCCAATCGCTGTACCGGCGATCAGCAAAGTACCGCTGAGCACCCTTGAAAAAAAACTCTTTGTCGTTGCCTTAGCAACGGAAACGGTCTCCATGATAATAACCTTTCTTAAGGTGTTGATTGAGATTGGGATAAATTATAAGAAAAATGAGAAAAAATTTTTATAGCCCTTTACAGGCTATGATGGAGAGCGTGACAGAAATGAGAAGGATAACTCATTTTAAACATGGGCAATATTTTACAATTTAGGAGGTATGCTTGTCAACGGCTGTTTTATTCGTCAAAGTACTGCCCAACGCCGCGCAAGAAGAGATCGTCGGCTGGGAAGGAGAAGAGTTAAAAATCCGCTTGAAAGCCATCCCCGAAAAAGGGAAGGCCAATCACGCCTTGATCGCCTTTCTGGCCAAAAAGCTCTCCGTCCCGAAAAATGCCATCGTCATCGTACGCGGCGAGACGAATCGGCATAAACGACTCACAATCGATGGTCTAACAAAGGCTCAACTTTTAGAAAAACTCACATCCGACGCTGGTATCAAATGAGTTCCATTTCTCGTAATTGCCGCGCCTGGGAATAAGACCATCTGCTGAGAGGAATCGGCGAATAGCCGGCAATCTTTGTGTAATAATGAAGAATATTCAACGCAAAATTCTTCAGCTTCGCTTTGATGATTTCCCATCTAGAAAGCCACCAGGTAGCAGAATCATAGGCATTGAGCTTCTCCAGACGGACATGAGACCGGCCTTGCGAAAAAGCGCTGTCGATACAACTGGCCAGCTTAGTTCCCGAGATCATACCACTATTGAGACTGCGAAAGAAGGGCACCCCAAAAGCAGCATCTCCTACGAGACACCATTTGCGATGATTCAGCTCTTTCACATAGGAACGCGAGGAATAAACGGCGAGTCTTGTCACGGTGACCTTTTCACTGCCTTTGATACGTTTTTCATGGGCAAAAAGCGATTTAGCATTGAGCCAGACTTGTAGCTTTTTTCGTAATTTGGGATCGATCCGGGATAGATCTTTGCTAAACGTGTAGGGTTTCTTAAAACTTGCTCCTCTCATCTGCATATAGGTCTTCTGATCGATAAAAACGCGCATGGTCACGGGAGTCCGACCTTCTTTATTAACATGGCCAACGTGTTCTGTAATGACGGCACCGGCCAATTTTGAAGTTTTATAGGCTTCGGTGAGCAATTTTAAATTTCTTCCATTGCCTTTGATAAAGTATTTGATTTCTGCGATGTATTGCAGATCGTGGTTAATAGCTAGATCGCTCTTGAAAATTTTTTGCTGCACGACACTATGTGAACCATCTGCCCCTACAAAAATCTTGGCCTTAGGAAATCGTTTCTCGAGTTTTTTAGGATCTTTCACTTCCTGGTAGATCGTTTTAATTCCTAGTCGTTGTGCAAGCTTTTTAAGTCTTTTTTCGATGTCATTCGTAGGTATAATCTTTTTTTTACGAAATTCTTCGACCATCTTATTCAGAAGAGGATGGTTAGGTGTCCCTCTCAGGGACGCAGGGTCGATTCGCAAGTTATGGGACCGTCTATATCTATGGTATTTCTCGAATATAGTGATGTTCAAGCCCGGATTTCTAATTTTTGCTTGAACAGCTGTCCATAATCCGACAGGACCAGCGCCTATAAAGACGATATCCGCATTGTTACTCATAATAACGCTCTTTTTTAATATTAGTTAATTTGATTAACTATTATATCATTATGTTTTTATTATTAAAATAACAAAAAAATTTTATTTTATTTTGGTAATATTCTTTTATTAATGAAACAATTTTACATATCGACGACGATCAGACATTTTACCATCAATAGAACCTTAATTACGAAGGAGGTCTATTTTTCCCGAGTTTCGATCTCTTCGATGAGGCGCAATTTGTGGTCAAAGAGCGATTTCTCTAAGCCTGTTAAATAAAGTTGCGGATTCAAAAATCGGCGGATAGCTGGGGAAAATTTTGCTTGTTCTTTGATGCTATAGTCGCGAAGCAAAGAGAGTTCGGGGAGCGCTTTGACGAGCTGTCCTTTGCGTAGGACAGGTTGCAGCAAATCGTGATAACTTCCGTTTCCTGGGGTGCGGATGAGACCTGTATCGCTCGGATCGACGATCTGTACAGGCTCGGCCAAGCTCGAGAGGGTATCGTAGAGCATATCGGCATGATATTGACCCTGCAGCTCGTAGCGTCGTACTTGTAAGATTCCTGGATTTGTCATCTTGGCGATTTGTTCAGAAAGCTTAAGTTTGTGACGCCATTCTCCTGTTTCATCTTTGATCGCGCAAAGTTTATACACACCATCGAAAGCAGGTTGATCCTTGCCTGTGACGAGATGTGTACCAACTCCCCATAGATCGATCCTAGCTCCCTGTGCTTTTAAATCGTGGATTAGATGTTCATCGAGCTCATTACTTGCCATGATCTTCGCTTTTGGAAAACCTGCTTCATCGAGGATCTTTCTTATCTGAATCGAGAACTGTGCTAGATCCCCGGAATCGAGCCGCACGCCAATGAGCTCTTTACCCTTCTGCTTGAGCTTCCTTGCCACTTTTATCGCTTTTTCTGCGCCTTTTATCGTATCATACGTATCGATCAAGAAAATGCAGTTTTCAGGCAATGTTTCCGCATAAGCCTCAAACGCTTCTTCTTCTCCGCCAAAGACCATCACCCAACTATGGGCAAACGTTCCTTTGATGGGCATGCCAAGCAATTTACCTGCCAGAACATTCGATGAGCCGACACATCCTCCTATATACGCTGCTCGCGCAGCAGAGAAGGCACCGTCGATCCCTTGCGCTCTGCGCAGGCCAAATTCGACGACCGGATCTCCCTGCGCCGCCAAGACAATCCTGGAAGCCTTGGTCGCAATCAATGTCTGAAAATTGATGATGTTTAGAAGTGCGCTTTCGAGCATTTGTGCTTGCAAAAGAGGCCCTTGCACTCGAATGAGCGGCTCTTGCGGAAAAACGGGGGTACCTTCTGGTATCGCATCGAGATCGCAAGTCATCTCCAATTGACTCAAGTAATCGAGAAAATTCCTCTCGAAGAGAGGATGGCCATGGGCACCTTGTAGTGAGCCTAAATAATCGAGATCACTAGTATCAAAGCGCAGCTTTTGCATGTATTCAATCGCAGTTTCGAGTCCAGCCGCAATCGCAAACGAACCGCCAAAGGGCTTTTTGCGAAAAAAAAGCTGAAAGACAGCTTCTCTATCTTGAAGCCGTTTTTTCCAATATCCATAAGCCATCGTTAATTCGTAAAGATCGGTGTGCAAAGCCAACGATTGGCCATAAATGGAAACATACTTTTTTATCACAGAGGCGCCTCGTGCTCTAAGAGAATCTTTTGCTTCGTCCTCTCCAGCAAATCGATCTGCATTTGAATCATCCTTGCTTCCTCGCGCGCTGCATCTGCTTGCGCATAAGCACGCCTTGCTTCCATTTTTTGATCCTGCATGAATTGCCAGCGCATGGCATTATCCTCGAGGCGATTGGCACGCCCCAGCGTTTTGATCTTACGATCTTCGAGCTGTCGGATTTCCTGATCGATTTCATAAACCTGCTCTTGCCATAGCGTGTCATTGGCTATGAGCTGCGCTGTAAGCAGGGTGAATCCAATCCAACATTTTAGCATATATATTCGTGTACCATAACAGACGATTCGAATATAGGGACACTTATGAACCACGAATGCCATTCACATCGAGAAACAGCCAAAAAGCATGGACGCATCTTGTTCATTGCAATCTCTATCGCCGCCCTTTTTATGCTCATCGAAATCATTGGCGGGATCGCGGCAAGAAGCCTTGCACTGATAAGCGATGCACTCCATCTGTTTGCAGATATAGGCGCCCTAGGACTAGGTTGGGTCATCGCACATTTTTTGCAGAGGCCTCCCACGAAGAAACTCTCCTATGGCTATCAAAGAGTCGAGGCCATCGGCGCTATCGCTAGCGTGTTTATTTTATGGGCTCTTTGCACAGTTCTTATCTATCAAGCAATCCTTCGTTTTATCCATCCTGAACCCGTTCGAGGAGGCATTGTTTTCATCATCGCCTTGCTCGGCCTTATCGCCAACCTGGGGATGATGAAAGTACTCCATCCTACCCATGGGGACAACCTCAACATGCGCGCTGCTTATTTGCATGTCCTTGGGGACCTCATTGGAAGCATCGGTGTCCTCTTGAGTGGAGCTTTGATCATGTGGACAGGATGGAATCCGATCGATCCCATCATCACCATTTTGTTTGCTTTAGGCATCCTCTATGGTTCTATTAAAATCGTCCGCCACGCTACCCGCGTATTGATGGAGTCGACCCCTCCAGACATCGATACAGCAGCTGTTCGTAAAGCACTAGGAAATTTGCCTGGTGTCGAAGAAGTTCACGACCTGCATATTTGGTCGCTCTCTTCGACACATCATGTTCTCAGCGTCCACCTTGTCGCTAAAGAAAACCCTACCGTCTTGAAAGCCGCACATGAGGTCATCGAAAAAAAATTTGGTATTCGCCATATGACCATCCAAATCGAAAACCACGACCATTTTGAACCTAAGTATTGCTATGATTGTCAAAAAGATTTTTAAGACTAATAAAAGATTGGAAATATAGGATATACTCTCATCATGTATCGCAGCATTTTTGTCGTCCTTGCCTGTTTAATAAGTCCGCTTGCAACTGCTGTTTCCCTTACGGCTAATGAAAGCTCTTATTTTAGCTCCCGCTTAGATAATGCTAAACCTGGTGATTTCATCGTGACAAAACAGCCCGGCTGTTATTGTCTTCTCCTCATCCGTTCTCATGATCAAAAAAAGATCGTGTTAGAAGAGATCGACATTCCTGACTATGCCGTCGACCTCAAGACCATCGATTGGAAAACCTGGGTTACGGCCCATGCTCCAGGGCATAGCTCATGGATTATATTGGAGATCGACCTCGAGAAAAGAAGCTTAATCGATGCCTACAGCATAAAAAAAAGGGCTTTTTTGCAGTTGTCGGAAGAGGAACAATTCCTTCTAAAACTTCTCACACTTCCAACAGAATACTTAGATAGCAACGAACGCCGTAAAATAGGCCCTCCTCCTTTGGCCGATGAACAAGATCACCGTCCGATCTGGCATCCAAAGATTCGTTTCGAAGGCAAGGAGAGAAAAAATCCAACTAGTGTTTATCGCGCCGTTTGGCCCCATGATAAAAGCCTGCTTTCCGGTAGTAAAATCGATTTCTTCTTTGATGAACTAATGCCCGATTTTTCTTTCCCTGTTTGGATCGAAATCTATGGCGGCCATTATAAATCGCGACTTGCAGTCATCGAAGCCGGACATGCTCTTTTTTCTCCAGCAACTAACGTACCGATGCGACCTCCCCAAATCCTCTCTATGCCTAAGAAAAAGGGAAATGGATTTGTACTCGATGTCCTCTATAAAGGAACGGTCGAAAAATTTGAATTATACGCAATCGAAGTGGGTCCAATTCTTAAGCCTCCTATCCGTTTATTGCATGAAATGCAACGGATCGATGCCGAAACTTTGCGATTGATCGTCCCAGCTACCCTCGTCGATGACCGTCTGCAAGAAGGGCATCGTTATCGATTGGCGATTATGCCCACCGGCCATCCCGAATGCTATATCGAAACCGACGATCACTTCCTACTTATCAACAACGTTGAACAGTAGTGGACAGCGATGTACTTTTCTTGGCAGGAATTCTTCTTATTTTCTTGATTTATAATGAGTTAATGATTTTTCTTTTCATTCCTCTGAGGCGCACTTAAGAGCTCTTCCATAGACGATTTATGAACACCTTTTCCACAAATCAACTCTCCGGTACAATCGGTGCCCATGACTAAAAAAGCCAAGCAAATTTTCTTCCACGTTTATCGCCGTTTCAAACGCAAAGAAACGTCATTAAATGAACAAGCAAGAACCGAACTCCGGTCTTGTCTTAAATCTTTTGAAGAAGCCATTCTCTCCTCAAACCGCGCAGATTGCGAACGTTTGGCCACACGAGCTAAACAGCTTGCTGCGCAATACATGCCCAAGGGTTTTTTCAAACAAACACTCGACTTTGTCATCGGCTTAGCATTTGCACTTGTCATCGCAGTGATTGTACGGCAGGTCTGGTTCGAATTCTATGAAATTCCTACGGGGTCAATGCGCCCAACGCTTAAAGAACAAGACCGATTGGTCGTCTCCAAGACCTCGTTTGGCATCAACATCCCGCTTCGCCCAGATCATGCCTATTTTTCTGAAGAACTCGTCAAACGCAATGGCATCATGACGCTTACTAGCGATAAGATGGACATCGCCGATGCCGATACTCGGTATTTTTATCTTTTTCCCGGCAAGAAACAGTTTGTCAAACGCATGATCGGCAAGCCTGGCGACTGTCTTTATTTCTATGGAGGTCAAATCTATGGGATCGATGCCAATAGCGAAGATATTTCTTCTGAACTCCAACAGCCTCAACTCGAGCTGATCGACCATATTCCTTTTCTGCGCTTAGAAGGACAACTCACTTTTCCTATCGGCCCAACAGGTGGCGTGTATCCTAAAGCAGTGATCCACCAAATGGGTCAACCAATCGCTTTGCTCGAAGGCGAGAAAGGCAAGCTCCTTTCTCTTGCTTCTATCCACGATGAGCAATCTCCCCTTCCCACAACCTATGGCGAATTATGGGGAATCGACAATTTTGCCATGGCGCGTCTTCTTACCAAAGAAGAAGCTATTGCAGATGGCGCACCTCCTTCTCAAGAAGCAGTCCTTTATCTGGAGCTCACGCACCATCCTCGTCTCGATCGCCTCGAACTCGTCCGCGACTTGCAAGGACGGTTGCGGCCAGGATTCCGTTATGAAATCTCCCTTCTTCCATTAGATCAAGCTTCTATTGAAACGCTTTTTTCCCATCTCTATACAGCTCGATTTCGTGTTAAAAACGGACTTGTCACACGGTATAGCATCGAAGGAACTGAGCCAATGCCTTTACAACTCATACCTCGTATCAGCGATGTAGCCGATGGGTTGTATGAATTTTATTATGGAAAAGCATATAAAATCGGCTGGCAGGGAATTGCCACAGAGTTGCCAGCGAACCATCCGCTATACCTTAAGACTGCAGAACGCTTGCTTCTTTGGTTCAATCTAGGTCTGGAATTCAATAATCTCTACAAACCTTCCAGTCGTCTTCCGCTTAAACCACATCGGTATGCCTATTTTCGCAATGGCGATCTTTTTGTGATGGGACAATCTCTTTGGAAAAAAGGAGATGCTCAGCTTTCTTCCTTCATCGAGAAAGAAACTTCCCTTGCAACAAAGGGAAACTATCTTCCTTTCATCGATCAAGGTCCGCCAAGTCTAGAGACCATCAAGAGCTTCGGCCTTAAAATCCCTCCACAACGTTACCTTGTCTTAGGGGACAATCATGCTATGAGCGGTGATAGTCGACTTTTCGGTTTCGTCCCTGAAGGCAACTTACGAGGCGCCCCTAATTTTATCTTTTGGCCCTATGGCCATCGCTGGGGAAGCCCCAATCAACCGCCATACCCTTGGCTCACTCTGCCCAACATCGTCGTTTGGGTGCTATTCTTGCTGATCATTGGGATATGGAGGCAGGTTCATCTGCAGCGCACGAAATTGCCAGTGAAAGATCTTTAAAAAACGGTCGTCACAAGGCTATAGCCTACGAGTAATTTCCAAGTATTCTATGAAATCAACTTTTGTGAATGCTGCGAAAGCTATTCTACTTCAAGACTAGGTGCTGCAAGATCAGGAAAACCCATCCTGCAGCACGGATTTTTGTATAAATTCTACGTTTTCGATTTCCAAGCAGAGACAACCTTGTTCCCCACATAAATTGTACGATCTTTAAGCCTGTTCTTGGTAAGTTCCAGAACTAAATCGAAATTGCTAG
This sequence comes from uncultured Simkaniaceae bacterium, assembly GCA_963791555.1. Classification (GTDB taxonomy): domain Bacteria; phylum Chlamydiota; class Chlamydiia; order Chlamydiales; family Rhabdochlamydiaceae; genus JAGXTH01. The sequence continues at coordinate 829,067 of CAWBSQ010000001.1, read as the reverse complement.
CGAATTCAAGTCGTCCATGAGCTATAGCATCATGTTCAGTTTCAAACCTAGCTCTTTTCCCGATTTCACGATAAATACTGATCTTATCGTGCTCCTGCATATTTTCATTGAAAAGAGTATGCATCCTGTTTTGCAATTCATGTCTGTTTGTAGGTTTTATTAGCTCTTGATCAGCTTTCATAGCCGTCATACTATCGATAATTTTCTGGAGTTTTCCAGCCACGTCATTTTCCTTCACTTGGCTTGTCTTTAGTGGCAATGTAGAGCTTTCAGGAAGACCTGGTTGCTCTTCAACTTCTGATTCTTCATCGGAGGATTCATCCAATTCTTCAGATTCAATGGATCCTTCCATAGGGAGTTCATCAGACTCTCCTACTCTCTTGCTTTTCTCAGGATTATCCCCCATGTCTGTCGTCTCGACTGAAGTAAATTTATACTCATTTTCTTTATGCATCTTACTACCGTTACACTCATTATTTGTCGTGTCTAACGGAGAAAAGAAAAATTTATGACCATCTTCTTCAACAGCGTTACCGACACCTGTCTCACCGTTAAATCCATTATGGGAAAAGCTTGTATGGCTCGAACTAGAACCTTTAGAACTTATAGCAGCTCCTACAGCACTTCGTATGATTCCAACATTTTTATGAAGCTGTCGTTTTGCCCATTCTCGGTCTTGTCCATGTTGATTCTCCTTACAAATAGCCTCATAAATCTTGTCTCGCACTTCCCTAGGAGCTCTGCCAACAGCCGCTTTGAGCTTTTCATTGTTCCCTTTTGCATCGTCAATCTCTTTTTGGAATCGATCTAATGCTTCGGCTGTAAACTGCGTTTCTATAGCTTTTTCTCGCTGCTTTGCTAAACGCATCATCGTAGAAAGTTGCTCAAGGTATGAAAGAGACATATCGGGATATTTCTTGATCAATCCTTTTGCTTTATCGATGAGTAGCGTTGGATCTATACTAGATTGGCGCAACCTCACAATCGCATCGTCAAGCCTATGTTGATCATCATAGGTTTTACTCGCCTTATCAACACGCCCCGTTAGATCTTTGGCAGCCCATCTTAAAGCTTCAAATTCTCTTCGCAATCGAACTTTGATCTGCGGAACGATAAATCTTTTGACGCGACCGATCAAGGCTTGATCAGCCCCGATGTCCCTTTCCAATTCTACAGTCTGTTTTTTAAGTCCCTTAAAATAGACACCGGGAAGACTCTCTGGTGGTGCAACATTTGTACTATTTCTAATAGCGACCTTGAGCAAACCAATAGTGCTTTGATATCCATTGATTTTTGCTAACAATGTTTGTGCATTCGATTCTGAAAGTGGGCGAAGGGGCATAAGCAGATTCCTGAGTTATTGTTAAGAGAAGATAAAGTTTCCACCGAGAAGAGATTTGCGGCAACCAAAAACATGCCGATCGTGAACTGCAAAAAACAGCCCCAGGATATATCTGCAGCGTTGATTTGAACAAGATAGTAGCTTGGTTTGTGGACAAACTAAACGATTTTGAGACTATGCTATAGAAGAAATCATGCTGCATGACAAGTAGACTCATCCTGCAGCATAATGTTGGAAAAAACAAGCTATCTTACATTGGATTCAAGAGATCCTTCATGTATAACAAAACTGTGTCGAAATGTTCGGCAAAATGAGATCTGCCGTAGTCGTCAGCTTCTTTTCCGGTTTTACCTTTTGCTTCCCCAATATAATTATAAATTTGATATTTTTGTGACTGATTCATATTGGTATTAAAGAGCACATGCATCTTTTGCAGCAATTTAGTGCGGTTTAATTCACCCATTAGCTCAGGATCTGCTTTCATTTTTTCTAAGGCTTCGACCATCGCAACCAATTTATCATGCGAAAGCGGAGCTCGACTCGAAGCAACCTCTGTAGCAAATGTCTTTTTACCAACTTTTGGCCAATCCTTTTCGTCGTTTATCTTTGGATCCAGAGTAGGGCTTCTAAGAGTAGTTGAGGTGCTCTCATTATCATCCTCCTCTTCATCTTCCTCTTCGTCTTCAGCTACATCTTCGTCAGACACTACCTTTGTCACACTCTTCTTAGAAGAAGTTTTATCTGCATCTGTAATAGAGATCTTCGTTACAGCTCCTTTAGACTTATCATTTTCTGTCTCACTGCTTGTCACTAGCGAAGAACTTGTGCCAGCACTTGTTAAAAGAGTATTAGCTTCGTCATTTTCTTCTTGCTCTTCGTCAGAAGCTAGTTCCTCATCAGAAAGTGGTTTACTTTTATCTGTTCCGGAGACCTTCTTTGCACCCGTCTCTTTAGAGTTATCTTTTATCGTATTGCCTGTCTCTGTCGAGGAACTTTTAACAGATGTCTTTGCAAGATCAGTTTCTCCATCATTTTCTTCATCCCCTTCTTCGATCTCGTCCTCTTCTTCGATCGCTTCGTCCTGCTCCTCGGTATCGGAAACCTTCTTTGTTCCCACTTCAGACGTATCCTCTATCTTATTACCTGAGACTGGTAAAGAACTAATAGAAGTCTCTGTCTCTTTCTCATGGCTGGATGTAGATAAATCGGTGGGAGATCTAAGAAATGACAAGTTTAAATAACTAGCATTAGGTGGACTGAGTGGAGTGCCTGGTGATTTTTCTATAGGAGCAGTTGGAGTATCATCACTTTGAGATGCTCCACTCCTCTTAGCAGTATCTATCCTAACCGTTATTTTCCCATCAGATTTAACCTTCTCACCAGAACTAATTGAACTCGTACTTGAGCTTGAGCTTGAGCTTGAATGTCCGTCAGTTGGATCTGAAAACATAGCCGCGACTGACTTTATCAAGCCGAGATTCTCAGCAAGATGGCTTTTGGCCCAGTCTCTATCATCGCTTTTTTGATTATGTGAACAGATAGCGCTATAAATCTCATCTCTTAAAGACTTTGGAAGATGCCCAACAGCTGTTTTAAGCCGTTCGTTATTGTTATTTGCTTCTGCAAGCTCTTTCATGAATTCCGCCATTGCATCAGTCGTAAAACGTTCTTCTGTAGTTTTTTTACGCTGCTTGGCTGTAATCAACATGTTAGAAAGATTTTCAAGGCAGGATACGGATATATCAGGATTCTTCGTTATAACATCTCTTATTTTACCACGAAGGCTGCCTGCATCTTTACCTGATTTGCCTAACCGCACAATAACACTATTGAGTTGTTCTTGAGCAGTGAATGCTTTTTGCGCTTTATCGATACGACCTTTTAAATCCTTTGCTGCGCCGGCCAAAGATTCAAACTCTGTTCGTAATCGAGTTTTGATTTGTGGAGCAGTGAATTCTTTGACACGCACCAACAACGCTTTATCAGTCGTGATTGCCTTTTCCAGTTGATCTGCCGCAGCAGAAACTTCAGAGACTTCTCCGTCTAATCGACCTTCAGAAAAATCTTTAATTTGTGCCTTTAGCGAAGCAATAGTCGCTTGATACTTGCTAACATTTTGTAGCAATGTTTGTGCATTCGGTTCTGAAACTGAACGAAGAGACATAGGCAAACTCCCGGGTTATCGTTAAGAACAAGTTAAGCTTGTTTTAAGAAATAATTTAATACAACCAAAATATTTCAAATTTCTGAACTTCACAAAAAGGCTCCAGGATATGCCCAAAGCCTTGATTTGAAGTTATACATCTTCTTAGCGAGTGTTTGAAAACTCCGTTTTTCCTGAGAACGGAAATCTTTTTGGGATCTTCCAAAATGCGGTTCTTGTTCATCTCACCGTCTCGATACTGGCCTCATTGAGCATTTCGAATTCTCCTCTAAAACTTTCTCGTTCTCACAGCAAAACAGTTTTTCAAACACCCTCTAAAAAGTTACCTAAAATTAACTTCCTATTTGGACTTCTTTGGATGATGCTCATCTTTGCTATGAGTTCTCTTATCACCAGATGAACTCGGTTTGTCAGATTTCTTATGATGATGCTTATCTTTGCTAGGAGCCGCACCAGCCGCAGTCTCTGCCTTGTGTGACTTGTCAGATTTCTTTTGCGAAGCTTCTTGTTTCTTGCCCGCGTGCCTTGTATCGCCAGTTGAAGGCGCTACCGTGCTCGACTTGTCAGATTTCTTTTGCGAAGCTTCTTGTTTCTTGCCCGCGTGCCTTGTATCGCCAGTTGAAGACGCTACTGTGCTCGACTTGTCAGATTTCTTTTGCGAAACTTCTTGTTTCTTGCCTGAGGTACTCGTAGCGCCAGTTGAAGGTGCTACTGTGCTCGACTTGTCAGATTTCTTTTGCGAAACTTCTTGTTTCTTGCCTGAGGTACTCGTAGCGCCAGTTGAAGGTGCTACTGTGCTCGACTTGTCAGATTTCTTTTGCGAAACTTCTTGTTTCTTGCCTGAGGTACTCGTAGCGCCAGTTGAAGGTGCTACTGTGCTTGACTTTTCAGACTTCTTGTGAGGCTGTTTATCTTTGCTAAGAAGCTCGCTAGTTGAACTCCTTACTTGGTCTGTCTTGCCCGTGTTCTTTTGCAACCCACCTTCCTTTTTACTAGGAGTCTCCTTATTGCTAGACGAAGTTGCTGTCCGATCTGATTTTTTATCGTCATCTTTGAAGCTTTTCTTCATCGCCTCTGCTTCTGTTACCCATTGATTCAACCTTTCCAGACAAACAATCGGCATTTTATGTCCCCTTTTTTCCACCAAGGTGACCATCTCTTTCTGCAGCTTTTTTACGCTAAGGGGATCCTGGTGTTCGCCCATACGAGAAAATATATTTCTGACAGCCTCTATATCTTTCACCGCTTCGGAAAACCCACTTATACGTCCTTCGAGCGCCTTTGCTCCCTTTTTAGAATTTTCTATTTGCTTGGCGAGTTGTTTAGTCACTACCGCATCTAGGGCATTCCCCATCACACTTAATTGTTCGCCACTTCCAGCTATTTCCGAGCGAATTTCTTTGAGATTTTTCTTAGCCTTTGCCAATTCCTCACTAGGAGACGCCCCCTGTGGGTCTAGATAATCATTGCGATCTAATACATCCAGATTCTGCTTTAGCCACTGAATGTGCTGATTGACATTGTCGATGCGGGAAAAAATATTCTTTGTTGGCACTGATTCCATCATATGAACTCCAAGGGTTGTGTAAAGAACAAGTGAAGCTTCATTTAAGAAAGAAAATATTTCAAGCAGAAAACTTTACGCCATAGAGCAAAAAAAAACTGCCCAGAAGGCATCCTGAGGGCAAATGGATGATTAACGGATGAGTTAAAACGAAATCAGCGACTCTAAATTAGATCCGTATCTGGACAATGATACGAACAAGCAACGCAATTTAAAAGATCCCGAAAAGGTTTCTTTTCTCTAGGAAAATGAACATTGAAGTTCCCTATGAAAATCACAAAATTCTTAAGGGAATTTCTCATGCTTAGGATAAAGCCTGCATAAGCGCTTCCATTAGACTTCTTTTGAAACTCAGCGATTATGAAAATGAACGCAAAGACGCGCAAGACGCAAAGAGTTTTATAAATCATTAACGACTTTTTCTATGCCATTGCGGAGAAGTTTCTGCCCAATATCCGATATACTTCGATTGCAGCGTCTATTATCAGCGCGGCTAATACATTATCAATTTTCTCTGCGTCTTTGCGTTCATTTTCACAATCGCTAAGTTTCGAAAGAAGTCTAATGGAAGCGCTTAAATAGCTTTTATTCTAAAAAACTCCTCGAGAACTCTTCAATTCTCATAGGGAAAAGAATTTGCAAAATGCTCTCTTAAGAAGCATCCGTCTTTACAATCTTGAGACTTGTCATCTCTCCATTGAGATCGATCTCTTCGCCATTATATTGCTCATTGAAAGTAAAAGAAGCAGCTAGAACCTCATGGCAGATGTAATCTCTATGAAGAGCCACAGAGGCCTGTAAGCGCAACGTCGGCTTCACCTCTACATGAATACGATCGGTTACAGCAAATCCCTGCTCTCGACGGGAAGTATTGATTTTATTTACAAGCTCGCGTGCTAACCCCTCGAGCAAAAGTCCTTCATTCAACGACGTATCGAGCGCTATCGTCATATCTCCCGCTGTGGCAGCAACGAGTCCGCGCAAAACTTCCCGCTCTACGCTGACATCCTCAGGGGTGAGTACAAAGGGTTCCCCGCCTAAAGAAACTTCTAAATTATGTCCTTTGAGCAAGGCGCCTAAGCTTAGATGATCCATTTGTTCGATGAGCTGCTTTGCCTCGTTCATGCGGCCGCCCACTTTTTTACCGAGCACGCGAAAGTTCGCTTTGCCCCGCAATTGCACAAATTCTTCTTCATTTGTATGGAAGAAAACGTCCTTGACATTGAGCTCTTCAGCGATCAACTGTTGTTGTTTTCGTAGAGCTTCAAGAATATTTTGATCCGTGGCAACGAGATGAACGCCTTGCAATGGCTGGCGCACTTTCAGCTTGTGTTCTTTACGCAAGCCATGGCCTAGGCTGACCACTGTTTGTACAAGTGCCATTTCTTGTTCGAGCTCCTCATCCCGCCACTCCTCTTGATAAGACGGATACCCTGTCAAATGCACAGAAGCGGGCATCTCTGCCGTGCGCAGCTCCTGATAGATCGCCTCGGCGATAAATGGAATATAGGGAGCGGCAAGTTGGATCAAACGGAGTAGCACTTCGTATAAGGTCTGAAATGCCTCCCTTCGATCTTGCGTATCCCTTTCCGACCAAAACCGCGTACGTGAGCGGCGAATATACCAGTTCGTTAACTGATCGATGAAATTTACCAACGGTTCAACCGCCCGATTGAGTTGATATGCATCCATCGCCTCTTCCACTTGTTTTTGTAACTGCATCGAAAGTGACAACATCCAGCGATCAATATCTGCAGATGGGACAAAAGCATCTCGCGCTTGCGGCTTCCACTCATAGATCGAGGCATACGTTGCAAGGAACACAAAAGAATTCCAAAGCGGGATAAGCACTTGTCTCATCACTTGCTCAACGCCGCGCTCTGAAAATTTCATATCATCGGCAATGACGGCATTACTGCTGAGCAAATAAAGGCGAACCGCATCAGCGCCATATTGGTTGATGACGGTTTCAGGCTCTGGATAATTTTTCAGCCGCTTCGACATTTTGGCGCCATCTTCGGCTAAAATGATTCCATTGACGATGACATTTTTGAAGGCTGGCTGATCGAAGAGGGCGGCTGCAATCACCGTAAGTGTATAGAACCATCCGCGCGTTTGATCTAATCCCTCGATGATGAAATCAGCGGGAAAGGCTTTTAAAGTCGCTTCTTTATTTTCGAAAGGATAGTGATTTTGTGCATAAGGCATCGAGCCCGATTCAAACCAACAGTCGAACACTTCTGGGATGCGTTTATAGACCTTTCCTTCTTGTACAAACGTCAGATCATCGATAAAATGACGGTGTAGATCATGAATTTTAGCGCCTGTCAGCACTTCTAATTCAGCTACACTGCTGATGACACGAAGGTCCCCATCTTCGCTTCGCCAAATAGGCAACGGAGTTCCCCAATAGCGATTGCGCGAGATGGCCCAATCACGTGCATTTTCGAGCCACTTGCCAAACCGGCCATTTTTAATGTGTTCAGGCACCCAGTTAATTTGCGCATTGGCTTTGAGCAGTTTATCTTTGATCTTCTCAACAGCAACAAACCAAGTACGCACAGCTTTATAGAGCAGCGGTGTATCGGAACGCCAGCAGAAGGGGTAGCGGTGGCGAATGGTAGCATGATGAAAGACTCGTTTTTCGTTCTTTAGACGGCGTATGATCTCTTTATCGGCATCCTTAACAAAAAGCCCTTCAAAATCAGATACCTCGCTTGTGAATTTCCCATTGTGATCGACTGGACAAACTACTTCGATCCCCTCTTTTGAACAGACATAAAAATCGACCTCGCCAAAGGCTGGAGCGCAATGGACTATCCCTGTCCCCTCTTCCGTCGAAATGGAATCTTCTAACAACACATGAAACGCTTTTTGCTGGGCTTTGGAAGCAAAATAGGGGAAAATTGGCTGATAGCGTTTTTTATAAAGCTGTTTTCCAAGCAATGTCTCGACGATCTCATAGTGCGCTGGATCCTTAAAATAAACATTCAAACGGGCCGCTGCTAAGATATATTTCTGCCCACTCTCCTTTTCGCGCACTTTGACATATTCGATTTCTGGCCCGACCATCACAGCGAGATTGGAAGGCAATGTCCAGGGAGTCGTCGTCCAAGCTAACAAGGCCGTCCCAGGCTCATCGACTAGGGGAAAAGTCACCGTCAAGGAAGGATCGTCTACGTCTTTGTAATTGAGGTTGGCCTCAAAATTGGACAGCGGTGTTCCCAATTTAGCTGAAAAAGGCATCACCTTGAAGCCTTCATAAATAAGCCCCATGCCAAATAATTGGGCAAAGATCCACCACACCGACTCCATGAAATCCTTGTCCATCGTCAGATAAAGATCATCAAAGCTAACCCAGCGGCCTATCCGGTTTATGGTATGTTCCCATTCCTTCGTATAGCGCAGCACGATTTTGCGGCACTCTTCATTGAATTCGGCAATGCCAAATGTCTCAATAGCTGAAGCGCCCGTCAACTGCTTGGCTTTTTCAATTTCGTTCTCCACCGGAAGACCATGGCAGTCCCATCCGAAACGTCTAGGAACATAAAATCCCTGCATTGTCTTATAGCGAAAGACGACGTCCTTAATGGTGCTCGTCACGAGATGGCCATAATGGGGAAGGCCTGTGGCAAAAGGAGGCCCATCATAGGAAGAAAATAGGGGCTGCCCCTCCCTTTCTTCGACAGAGCGTTGAAAAATCTTCTCTGCTTGCCAAAACTCAAGCATTCTCTCTTCTCTAGAGGGGAAGGTTTCCCGCTGGTCGAAATGAAACATGGATAGGCTCGCCTTGATGGTTGAAGCTAAAGAGTATACGCAAGGCCCGTTTTCTTAGCAAAAAAAGCCGCTATCTAGTAAAATGTATTACGGGGGTGTAAAGGTTTCGACTTGGAAATTGAATACGTAATGGCATGCGGAGGACGTCGGTTGGCCTCCTTAATCATCCGGCAAGACAATAACTGTCAACGAACAAAAAGAAGAAGAATTTCTTCTGGCTGCTTAAGGCTTAACCGCCTTAAGTGCCCGATAGCCTAAAGCCTGACCAGGAGTTTTAGGGCCTATCGTCATCAGTCTGGTGTGGATCTTTCTCGTTTGCTCCTTCAGGAGACCGATCCGAGACTTTAAGGAGTAAGCCGGTCCCAAGTGGGGCGCCTTCCAGCGAGACCGGCTTTAAAACTAGGAGGCGATAAGCATGTAGTCATTCGTAGGATGTTTGCTAAGGACGAGAGTTCGATTCTCTCCACCTCCAAACCAAATTAAGGCTTCAGTTTAACGACTGAAGCCTTTTGTTTTTAGTGACATACAACACAAAATTCACACCGAAAAATCCAGCTGCGTAAAGCCCAATTACGCAGTATTTACGCACTAGACTGGATGAAACCGCAGTAAAACTTCCTTGGTTTTTGAGATTTTTCTGCTATACTGTTGTGACAACTGTAACGTTATCCATAAGGAAAAGAAATTAACCCCCGCCTATCTATGAAAAATACTTACCCAAAAAAGTTTGCACTGATTGGCCTCCCAGGAAGTGGAAAGTCTACATTTGCCTCCAAGCTTGGTAAAATCTTAGATATTCCAGTTCACCACCTGGACAGACACATGTTCGAGCCTGGCGGAAAGAAAAGGGATAAGCAAGAATTCATAGAAACTCAAAAGGCTATGCTTGAGGAAAAAGCCTGGGTCGTTGAGGGATGTTCATTTTCGACTTTTGAAATGAGATTCGCTAAGGCTGATGTTCTGATATATTTCCACTTTTCCCGACTTGTCTGTTTCTGGAGGTTTTTCAAAAGGTTGTTTAACTACAAAAGAGATTTTGGAGGCTTACGAGCCATCAACTGGGAACTCTTGAAATACACCTGGAACTTTGATAAGGAAAAAAGAGCCAGAATTGAAGAACTCAGAGAAAAATATCCTCAGACTGATTTTCTTATCTTCAGAAGCCAAAAAGATGCCGATCTTTTCTTAAGACAGAGCTGCGACCGCCACTTTAACTCCGCAGAAGCTCATACCCAGAAAAATAGACAGAAAGAGACAAAACCATGAGAAAAGAAATTTCTATAAGAGAGTACCGCCCAGATGATGTTCAGGCTTTGGCAAACATCTTTTTCAATACAATCCATAAGATCAATATTCAACACTATACAGAAGAGCAAGTAAACGTGTGGGCTCCAAAATCAAGCGTAGAAAACACAGAAGGATGGGCAAAAAAATTCCCTAGAACCAAACCAATCATTGCTACTGTCGGGGATGATATCGTTGGATTTGCTGAGTTTGAGCCAAATGGTCATATTGACTGTTTCTATTGCCATCATGAGTGGATTGGTAAAGGCGTAGGTTCGGCTCTTATGAAAGAAATCTTGCTCAGAGCAAAGAACAATCATATCCATCACATTTTTTCTGAAGTAAGTATCACAGCAAAGCCATTTTTTGAAAAACATGGCTTTAAAGTCGTGACCGAACAAACGATTGTTAGAAAGGGCATTGAATTGACAAACTTCAAGATGGAACGAACAATCTAGTCTTTCATTTTCCTATCTGACAGCTGAGAAGGCTGTAACACACAGAAAATTTCCTGTTACATCCTCTGGTTACGTGGTTACAAAAATGTGACAAGTTTTTCTTAAACTGCGTAAATATTGCGTAATTCACAGCTAAATCAATGATATTTTCCAAAAATCACAAGGCAATGTGATTTAAAGGCCAGGAGATTAGCGATCTCCTGTTGCTCTTTATTGCCATTTTTTCTAGACTGTCCCTCTTTACCAAAAGAGGGACTTATGGGAGCGATTAGAGAATATAAAAGAGATGATGGGTCTGTCACCTATCACGCAGAAATACGGCTAAAAGGCTACGAACCTCAAAGAGCTTCTTTTAGAACAAGAACCTTAGCTAAAAAATGGATTCAAGATACTGAGTCTTCAATTCGAGATGGAAGGCATTTCCGTACTGCCGAAGCAAAAAAGCACACAGTTAAAGACCTAATAGAAAAATTCATTTCTCAATGGCTTAGCCAGTTCCCTGAGAGAGTAGTGAGACAAACAGCTTATCTAGCATGGTGGAAAGACAGATTAGGTCATTTGCTACTTGCAGATCTTACCCCAACAGTCCTTGCCGAAGCAAGAGACGCCCTGCTTGCAGAGAAAACCCCTAGACAAACCATTCGCAATCCATCCACGGTTAACAGGTATATTGCTGCTTTCTCAAGAGCTTTAACAATTGCCATGAAGGAATGGGGATGGTTAGATGATACCCCAATGAGGAAACTTTCTAAGCCAGCCGAAGGGAAGGGACGAAATCGATTACTTAGCGTCGAAGAAAAAGACAAGCTCCTGCAAGCTTGCAAACTCTCTCCCAATCCTCATCTCTACCCCATCGTCTCTATCGCTCTTTTGACTGGTATGCGTTTTGGAGAGATCGTCAACTTAACGTGGGCCAATGTTGATTTTACCAACAAAATAATCACACTAGAAGAAACAAAAAACGGAGAAAGGCGAATGCTTCCTCTAACAGACTCAGTTGAAAAACTCCTTCTTTTTTGTCGAAAAACAGATATTGCTGTTGGTCTAGTTTTTAAACCAAGCAGTCCAACAAATAGGACTGGAGTAGTCGACATTAGAAACGCTTTTATGAAAGCCCTCAAACAAGCGGAAGTTACAGATTTTAGATTCCATGACCTAAGACACGCTGCTGCTTCCTACTTAGCAATGAATGGAGCCACCCAAGGCGAACTAATGGCTATTCTAGGCCATAAAACACCCACAATGACAAGGCGGTACGCTCATTATAGCGATGGCCATTTACGAACGATCCTTGAGAGGTCAAATAATACACTTATTAAGCAAGAAGAGGTATTAAATGTCTGACTTACTGCCATCTGCAATTCGTACTGAGCTTGAAATTATCCGCCGACAAAATTCACTTGGAGCGATCTCGAAATGTTTACCAACATTATTTCATGCCTTAACCAGTGAAAAAACCACAAAACAGTTTTTCTATGATCTCGAAAAGCAAGTAGAACACGAAAAATGGCAAGAAAAGGAGAGCAAAGAAGAGGTCATTGCGTGGCTAGAAGAAAAATTGAAGACTATTAAGAAAAGCCCTCTTTCAAAACACCCTCTGGTTTCTCCTAAAATTACTGCCCTAGAAGATACCCTGAGTTGCCTCACCTTCAATGCGGCACAGAACTACATATCCAATGTTTGGGAAGCCCTTGATGCTGCTGTCACAGTTATGGTGGAATTCGGTAAGAATAAGGTTCTTGATGATTGGGTGCAGATTGGCATACGAACTGATTGTAAGAGCATTACCGAAGAGTTTCTTACCGAAGAGACCAAACCCAAAGAAATCGCTCCTAACACCTCATTAGGTCATCTATTGGCGGATCATTTGAAGCAAGGATTTATTAAAGCTACTTTCATGCCCGCAATATTCCGTCCTGGGTCTAAAAAACCAACCGTCAATATTGAGAAGGGCTATATCGAAAGATATATCCTTCCTGACCATGTCAATCAATCGTGCTTACCCCCTCGAAGTACTATTGACAAGTACCAGGAGGATCTAAAAACAAACCCTTTACTCCTTTTTAAGCGTCTTCTACTTATAGCGCAGTATCAGGACCGCCAACCCCTTACGTTACCTCTCAAGAATAAGCCAAAGACCTGGCAAGACATAGACCAATTAAATGCTCAGATATTAAATGGATTCTATTTGAGCGGGCTCAAACCCGATTCAAAAAAGACACCTTTCACAAAGGAACAAGCAATCAGCTTAATAGAAGCATTTCTTCTCATGGCAAGTCGATCCCAAACAACACGAGAAAGAAAGAGAGAGCATAAAATCGATGCTGAAAAATTTGTTAAACAACAAGTGTCAAACCTCATCCAAAACGCTAAAAAAGACTGTACTTTCCCAACAAACGAAGAATTCCACTTCCAAATGGTCACTGAAGCACAACGAATAAAAGACCCTTGTGTTACTGAATTAACTCTACAGCTAGTTACTAAAGTCAATAGAAAGCTATTCAAAAAAGCAGGAATCTTTCGTAAAGGAGGAAGACCCCCAAAAGGAAAATAGGGCTATTTGAAAACCGTTCATTTATCCTTTCGATAAATAAATGATATGGTTTCTCTCAGGTAAAAACCATTCCAAAATCTATATCCTTCTGAATCAATTTTTGATTTTGAAAAATAACCTCCATAATTAGGTGTAAATAGGAATTAACCAAAAATGGAGTGTTATTATGTCATCAGTCGAAAAACAATTTCTCACCGTTAAAGACTTCTGTGAGAAGCAACCTTCCTGGCCTACCCAGAGTGCATTAAGAGCCATCATTCTGGGTGCATCGTGGGGCGAAAATAAATTCCAATCAGCATTCAAAAGAGTGGGTCGACGAGTTCTAGTCGATGAAGCAGAGTTTTGGCGATGCGTTGATCTTATGCAGGAGGACATTAAAAATGCCTGCAAATGATGAACACACCCGCAACATGATTGCCACTCATCTGGAGCAGGTTAATTACTGGCATGACCGATTTGAGGTAAGTCGAGAAATCGACCATTTAGATACTGCAGAACGTCATGCGGAGGTTGCTAGGATGTATTTACCTAAGTGCTTCCAAAACTTAATGATCATTGGTCTTTGCAATCTCTACCAAAGCTCACCTTCTCTATCAAACCCAGATAGATCAGGAGGCTAAATGGATACTCACCCAATTAATCATTCAGCAAATCTTATAACAGAATGTATTGCACAGATGCATGAAAATGGCATTTTACTTGATGGGTGCTTAAAACCCGATGGCGAATTACATCGCTTCTCTAGAGACTCTAAAAAAAGCCAACCTGATGAGTGGTACCGCTGTCACCAAAATATATCTTCTAAAGGCAATCTTTATATAGTTTGTTATTACGGTACATGGTCTGGAGGACAAGATACATTTGTCTACAATAGCTATGAAACTAATCGATGGATTTCGCAAGAGGAACTGGCAGAAATTCATGCAAAGGAAGAACAAAGAAAAAAGCAGTTAGATCAAGAACTACATGAGGAAAAGAAGAGACGAATTGAAAAAGCTCAAGAGACCTGGGATCAGGCTATTCAAAATCCGACTACAAAGGGGCATACATCTTATTTGGAACGCAAGCAAGTCAATCCCTATGGCATAAAATACAGAGTTGATTATCAAGGCATCCCCGCTATCGTTATTCCTCTTCGCAGTATTAACGGTCAGCTTCAAGCCGTTCAATGCATTCAGGAAGATGGAACCAAGAGGATTTATGGAGCCAAAAAGGGAAATTTTCATGTAATCGGGGAAATCAAAGCTCAAAGTCAGATTTTTATTGCCGAAGGTTATGCTACTGGCGCAAGCATTCATCAAGCTACAAACAGCCCTGTTGTCGTTGCATTTGATTGTGGCAACTTAAAGTCAGTAGTCCACAACTTAAGAGAAAAATATCCTCAAGCTAAGCTTGTCATAGCAGCCGATGATGATCGAGAGACGCAAGGCAATCCAGGTAAAACGAAAGCTGAAGAAGCCGCTAAGGCATGCGGTTGTGATGTAATCATTCCGATCTTCCCAGAAGGCTTTACCTCTCCATCGAATGAATGCCTCACCGATTTTAACGACCTTCATGTTCATTTCGGATTAGATAAAGTGACTAATCAGTTAAAGCAAGCTCCACAATTTGAAGAACAAACAAAAAATAGCGAATCTTCAATCACTCAAGTACCACCTCGAGGCTTTCAGTTTCGTTCAGCGCATGCATTAACTCAAGAACCTCCTAAAGCTAATTGGCTAATAAAATCATACATCGATGCCTGTTCACTCGTCCAACTTTTCGGAGAGCCTGGAAGTATGAAATCCTTTCTTGCGATTGACATGGGTCTATGTGTAGCTTCTGGTCAAAGCTGGCACCGCTCACCTATTCGGAAAAAGGGACTCGTTTTCTACATTGCAGGAGAAGGTTTTGCTGGTCTTTCAAAAAGACTTAAGGCTTGGTCATTAGCTAATAATATCGATTTGAAAGAGATTCCCTTTTTTGTTTCTGATCGTCCTGCGCAGATGCTAGACCCATCTAATGTCAAAGAAGTGATTGAAGCAATAGAGGAACTAAAACGTCAACATGGTCTACCAGTGTTTGTTATCATCGATACTCTCAACAGGAATTTTGGCCCAGGAGATGAGAACAAGACGGAGGATATGACAAAGTTTGTTAATTGCGTTGATACAAATATCAGGTTGAAATATGGATGTGCTGTTTTAATTGTTCATCATTCACCTCTTAATGATTCTGGAAGAGCAAGAGGAAACTCTTCGTTGCGAGGTGCTCTTGACTGGGAGTATTGCTTAACTAAGCATGGGGATGCTCGAAAGCTATCAACAACAAAAGTCAAAGATTATGAACCTCCTCCTAATGTCATTTTTAAGCCAAGATCCATTTTTCTCGATGGTTGGATCGATGAGGAAGATGGCGAAATAATATCGTCGTGTGTCCTGGAAAAAGTAGATGGCGATGCTCTTGAAAGCAAATCCAATATAGTAAAATTGAAAGGACCTCAAAAGATAGCTTTCGATTGCCTCCTCAAGTTGTTTGAATCTGATATCTACAACCAATCTGAAGGCGTTCATGTCGATACTTGGAGGGAAGCTGCATATACAGCAAGCATCTCCCCAGCGGGCACGCTAGAAGCTAATAGGAAGGCATTTCAAAGGGCCATAAAAGATTTGAGGAATGATGGATATATAGAGGCGCAAAACAATTATTGGAAGCCCTGCAGGACATGGGACAGGGACGGGACAAATAAGGGACATGTCCCAAACAAAGATGAGGGACAGACGGGACATGTGTCTTTAGACATGTCCCGATGTCCCGCCAGAGCAATGTCAATAAGTAATAAAACGTAAGGAAACCACATGACGGATAAAGAAAAATTAACGAGAAGACAACTGCATGTTCTTCCATTTCTCATAAGCAATCCAAGCGTTGAATCGGCTGCTAAGCAGTCTGGAATCTCCTCAAAGCAAATATTCGATTGGCTAAATCAGCCACATTTCGACAAGAATTAGAGAATAGGAAGAATGAAGCTGTAAACCAGGCTGTAGATCGTCTTAAAGCGACAGCTTCAAAGGCGTGTGATACCCTCATTGGCCTGCTTGATCATGCAGAATCAGATTCCATTAAGCATAGAGTTGCCGTTGATATGTTAAATATGACACTCAAATACATGGAATTCAAAGATGTCGAACAACGGATTAGAAAACTAGAGGATACCATTACAGAATAGGAGGTTTTCATGTCTCATAAAATACGCTTAAACAGGCTGGAGAAGATGGGTTCAGGCGATAGACTATGGGCTTTGATTGGCATAGGCAAGCCAAGAGATGCTCAACACCAGAGGATGCTAGAGATACAAGCCCGCCAGCGTTTCTACGCTTCTGGAGGCAATAGAGAAGCGTATCTTGCCTTCCTGCCTTTTGATTCGTTCCCCAATGGCTTTTTCGGCTATGTCAAGAAAAGTGAGTTCATTAAAGCGGTTACAAACAAGACAAAGAACCCTGCTGAAAACTAATGGGACTCCCAGCAGATGGAACGAGCACCTTGGAAAAACGGAGGGGGTATGCTCCTTAAATAGAAGCGGTACCTTTCATATTTATGAAAATCGTTCTAAGGAGAGAGTTCTAAAAAATTTCCGCAAATTTTTGCCAGACTTCCTTTGCATCACAAGTTTGTCTTACTTCAAAAAAATTCTCCGACTTACTTAAAAAGCAATCGTAGTGCAATACTTTCTTCTTAAATCAGGGAGAGCCCATGGAATCATCTAGAAAATTTTTGAAGTTCTTTGGATTTCCTGCGGTTATGCTAATCGGTCTCATCTCATTTGCAGGTTACATGGCATGGAAAGAAGAGAGCATGAAGAGTTCTTTAATCGGAAAGGCTCTTAGTGGAAATCGTACTGCCATCGCCATTTTGGAAAAATACGAGAAGCCGTGGAAGCTTGATGAAAGAATTATAGATGAAGCACTTAAAGATAACCCACATGCCCTTCAGATTTTAAGATTAGACACGGCTTCAAAAAATTAGTTCCACCCCCATCTGGTTTAAATAATTAACAACTAAAAATACTATTCATTACTGGATATCTTAGTTCAATTTTGTTATAATTATGCAACAAAAAAATATTTTGATTGCATTTATGAAAACCACTGACAAAACAGAACTTGAAAATTTTGCAGAAACTCACCCTCATTTAGCAAATGAATGGCATCCTACTAAAAATGAAAAGCTTACTGCCAAGGAAGTTACTGCAAAAAGTCTTAAAAGAGTATGGTGGAAATGTCCGAAAGGATCTGATCATGAATGGGAAACTAGGGTTACAGACCGTGTAAGGGGTCCTCGTTGTGCGTTTTGCCTCAATCAAAGACTCTCCGTTACAAATAACTTAAAGACACTGCATCCAAAACTAGTTATAAAATGGCACCCCACAAAAAATGGAGATTTAACTCCAGAGACTATTATTGGAACTGGACAGCATAGAAAATACTGGTGGAAATGTACTTCAGATCCATCTCATGAGTGGGAAGCCTCTGTTTTTTCACATGTGAGAAAAGATGGAACTTATAGGGATTGTCCATTATGTAAATCCACGCCTCTGGCTGGTACTCATCCCGAAATTGCAGCTCAATGGCATCCCACTAAAAACAAGTCGTTAACTCCAAATCATGTTGTAGCTGGAAGTGCCACACGTGCTTGGTGGAAATGCATGAAAGGTGAAGACCATGAATGGAATACAAAAATTGTCGAAAGGTTAAAGACAGGCTGTCCATTTTGTGATGGGAAAAAGCTTAGTACCACTAATTCACTAGAAACTCGTTATCCTCATCTAGCTAAAGAATGGCATCCAACTAAAAATGGTGACCTCCATCCCAATCAAGTTTTTGGGGGTGGTAAGAAGAAATACTGGTGGAAATGTAACAAAGAAGCTGACCATGAATGGGAAGCCTCAATACAAAAAAGAGCAGACGGACAGGGGTGCTCTATATGCAGAGGCTTGAAGGTTGTTAGCTCAAATTGCTTAGCAAATACTCATCCTGAACTTACAACCCAATGGCATCCAACGAAAAATGGAAGTTTAACCGCTTATGATGTCATCGCTGGCAGCTCCACTCCTATCTGGTGGCTTTGCCTAAAGAACCCTGAACATGAATGGGAAACCTCATGCAAAAATAGAACAAAGTCAGGGAAAAATGAATTTCGCAGCTGTCCCTTTTGTTCAAATCACAAAGTATGCAAATCAAATTCTTTAGCTTCAACCAATCCAGAACTTACTAAAGAATGGCATCCAACGAAAAATGGAGATCTCACATTTTATGATGTCACTGAAGGTAGTGGAGTAATAGTCTGGTGGCAATGTTCAAAAAATGCAGAGCATGAATGGCAGGCTCATCCTGCAAGTAGAAAATGGGGAAACGGTTGTCCCACATGTAACAGTGGCTGGACTGTAGATAAAATAAGAAGCTTTATTAGATCTCTTTTGCCCCATTTAGAGCATCTTACACCTGCAGAATTGTATGTGATTTTCCAGCAGAACGGGATACTAAATCTTCAAAGTAAAAGCAGAACCTTTCTTCAAGCTCTGAGAACTGGAAAATTCCCTAAAGAAGAATTAGAAAAGTTTGTTAATGGTGAACAGTCTCTCGTTGATGAATTTATTGAGAACTCAGACAAGCGTATTGATCAATTATCGGAAAATTTGGAGGGTCTCTCCGCTGTTATTTCAGAGGAGGAAACTGCAAGTGTAGAGGAAGAGCTTCCGTTTGTTGAAACGAAAGATATCCTAGCGGCTCTTAGCAACAAAATCATCTCAAACATTGACAGAGAAGCAATCGAGTTTTTTGCCAATTCTGCCGTAGCCAAAATTTGGCATCATGCATTTATTAATGAAAAGGTAGCCCTCAATCAGCTATCTGAATGTCCATCAGACCCCTACTCGCAAGAAATTAAAGCAAGATTTTTAGAGCAATACGAAGGGGCAAAAAATTTAACTATACCCTCGGGATACAACTTTAAAGTAAATGGTGAGCTTTCTCTACCTAACTTGATGCAGCGATTTACTGCGTTTATGATGAAAACACGGAAGAGATTAGGCAATTGGTCTGGAACTGGTGCGGGAAAAACCCTATCAGCGATCCTTTCCAGTAGAGTGATTGATGCTCGCTTTACCCTTATTTGTTGTCCAAACAGCGTCGTTAGTGGGTGGAAGAACAATATAGAAACGATCTATCCTGAGAGTATAGTTTTCACCAAAGAAACTAAAATAACTCAATCACCGAACAAACACTCCTACTTGATACTCAACTATGAGTTCTTCCAGCAACCTCAATCAGAAAGTAAGCTAAAGACCCTTGTAGAGAACCAAAAAATAGACTTCGTTGTCATTGATGAAATTCACTACTCTAAACAACGGGTGGTTGATGACATATCAAAACGTAAAAAGGTCATCTCGGCTCTTTTATCGGAAGCAGCTAAGAAAAATGACAACCTTCATGTGTTAGGCATGTCAGCTACTCCTGTGATTAACAATCTCTTTGAAGGTAAAACCTTAATCGAGCTTATTACAGGTGTTCTCCACGACGATTTGAATACCAAACCATCTGTGGGCAATTGTATAGCCCTATACCAAAAGCTAGTATCAACTGGGATTAGATGGCTTCCTCGATATCATCAAAAAATAGACGTGAGAACTGTGGAGGTAGATTGTGATTCATATCTTGAGGAAATCAAGAATGTGAGTCTTCAGGGTTCAATGGCTGATCTTGAGGCTGTTTTAACTACAGCGAAAATCCCAACAATCCTAGAAAATCTTAAACCAAAAACCATCGTATACACCCACTATCTCAAAGACATTCTGATCCCTTTGAAAGAAGCTATTGAGCTACAAGGTTGGAAAACAGCTATTTTCACAGGAGATGACAAGAGTGGTTTAGAGGAATTTATTAAATTTGACGCCGACGTCCTCATTGCTTCAAGCTGTTTAGGTACTGGTGTTGACGGGCTACAACATGTTTGTAACCGAATTATTATCAACACATTGCCATGGACTCATGCGGAATTTGAACAGCTCAAAGGTAGAGTCTATCGACAAGGACAGAAAAGCGATCATGTAGATATCATCGTACCCCTAACTTATGCAAATGTTAACGGAGAACGGTGGTCTTGGTGTGATTCAAGATGGAAGCGCATTCTCTTTAAGAAATCAATAGCAGATGCAGCTGTTGATGGAATCATCCCTGAAGGTCATCTTAGAACTCCAGCTCAAGCCTATCAAGACGCTATGAACTGGCTAAAGCGATTGGAAGAAGGAAAACTGCATGAGATCGAACGGCATAAGATCAACCTTCAGCTTTCGGAAGCAGCAGTTCAACAAGGTCTAAGAAAATTCGGTGATTTCTCTAAAATGAATCATCAACTTAACTCTTCAAGCAGTGCCACGACCCATAAAAAATTCCAGCAGCATCCAGAAGATTGGGAATATTACCATTCTATGTACCGAGAGGCACGGAAAGATTGGGCTATTGTTCCCTATAAGGAAGCTGCTAAATGGTGCAAAGCAAGACCTCATCTAGTCATTGGAGACTTTGGTTGTGGTGAAGCATTACTTGCACAAGAGATTGAGAATAAAGTTCACTCTTTTGACCATGTTGCAGTTAATGAAGAGGTCACCTCTTGCGACATAGCCCATGTACCATTAGATGATGAATCTTTGGACGCTGCAATTTTTTCTCTTTCTCTTATGGGAACAAATTATCTCGACTACATTAAGGAAGCTCATAGGTGCCTGAAATTAGATGGTCATCTTTGGATTGCTGAGACGACTTCTCGGTATCAAAACCTTTCTTTCTTTGAAGAAGAACTCTCCAAGATCGGGTTCGATCTTGTCCGCAATCAGGAAAAAGGAAACTTTACTTTCTTACGATTGATCAAAAGTGACAGACAAACATCGCCAACGCATATTTCTAGGTAAGCTTACTTCTTGAAAAAGTTCAGAATCCCATGTAAAATGTCTCGAAAATGCGTGCTAATTTCCATAAAAGCCTAAACGGTTTGAATCAATGCTATTAAAGTGCTCAGAAAATCTAAAAAAATGGTGTGCCTTTTCAAAAAAGGTCAAATACAAATCTAAGTGGATAGTTTTCTCCACTATTTTTTTTGCAGCTATATTAACCTTAACATCTTACTTCAACCCTATATTTGGAACAAAACTTGAACACTCCACGCAATGGTTAGGGAATATTACACCTTTAGCAGTGCTTGTAGTAGGCTATTTTCTGAAGGAAGAAATAGCAAATTGGCATTACAAAAAAAGGGCAGAAGCTGCATCTGAAATTATCGGTAAATTTCGAATTTGCTCGAAAGACTTAACTTATTGGGTTAATGCACGAGTCGTCACACCAGCTACTGGAGAGGAAGCTGCCGAGCGTAAAATTCACCTATCCATAAATAAATATATAGAAAGCTGTTTAGAACCATCCGCTCAATTTCCTATTCTGACTAGAAGAGATCTAGACAGTCACTTTGAGAAGATGAGGGTACTTGCAAACACTCTTTCTGGAGCTGTAACCATCAATACTTCTTCCCAATCAAATAAAATCTATGGAAAAGAGATGGCTATGAAAGCCTGCGCTGATCTTCAATCCGTCTATTCTACTTTGGCAGAGATTCAAGATGTCTTGGATCAAAAACTTGGCCAGTATTTGGAAAGGTAATACAGTCATATTTCCCTCTAAACCGATTACGCAAATTTTACGCACTAGACCTAAAAAAACCGACGTAAAAGAGCATCAACCAAAACAATTGACATACCTGTAAGTGATTGATTTTCTTGCTGTTGACTGTTTTAGATTGCGCTAGCTAATATGATTGAGATAGAGTTCGATTCTCTCCACCTCCAAAACGACAGGGCCGGAAAATCTCCGGCCCTATTTGTATAGGAAAATAATAATGAATTTCTTTCGGCACACAATTTCTTTTTTCGCGTTGCTTTTTCCTATAATTTGGGTTGTTCTTGTAGGAAAAAAAGATGCTCTTATTGAAAATGTCCTTTTAGGATTAGGAGGCTGTATCTCTTCTCTGTTCTTCTATCTGTGGGGATTTTGGGATAACAATAAAGCCAAAACACTCATACTCCAACGAATAAAAGAAAGGTCAAATGGTGAGACGATTTTAATAAGCCATCAAGAAAGAACTCATCTCGGCGCTCTAATGAAGGGTTTCGTGAAACAATCTGGGAAAATCGCAAACGCTACTGGCAATATGGAATGCCTGAGTCCATACAAAGCCACAGAAAAAATGAAGCATAAGCTTAAAACGATCTAACTCCTCTGGGCAGTCCCAATACTATTGGCAACAGCTGTAAGGACTGTTGGAACTTTAAAACTTTTCCAGTCAAAAGTTCTGAATATGTCTCTCCACCTCCAATTTGTCAAATGAAAATGGTGGGGGGGCGAGAAGGCTGCTGAGCAGCTTTCATGGGACTCGAAGTATAGGCTATTGTTTCGTTTACGAAACCAGCCAGAACTGGCAGGGGAGCCCGGAGTCCAGCCGTCCCCATCTTTTTCTTTCAATAATTTATCTCTTCTCTTGCGCCTCCGTTTTTCTTCTTTGGCATGATAAATGTCTTGCAACCTACACAATCTTTGAATATTCTGTGGAGCAGCTAAAATAGGGAGTTGAAATGGATAAAGTCTTTCGTTTTTTTGCGGGCGCGTTAACTATCATTGCATGCGCAGGATTTGCGGAATCTGCTCAGAATCCAAAGACAGATTGTTGTAAAGCTAGCTGTCCTTCTATTAGGCCTGATCTTAAATGCGATGTGGGGATTTCATTCTCCTCCGATTTTCTCTATTGGCAAACGAGCCAAACTGGGATCTGGTATGGCCAGGTTGCTAATTTCCATACGTCGATTCCGAACCCAGCCGGCGGCGACAACAATTTTTTTGGTGATTACAAGAACCCCGAATATAAATTCGACCCAGGAGTGCGCGCTTCTTTTGGATTTAGACCGCACTACGATCACTGGCAAATCGACTTTGTCTGGACTCACATGAATTCGAAAGCTTTGGGATTTTCTGATCTCCCTGGAGAATTTGAAACCTCGGTCATAATCCCGAATCCTCTTTTTTTCGTTCCTCAAATTCTTAACAACAACAGCGTGAACGCAAACGCTACCTGGAGATCTAACTACAATACGATCGATTTGGATATCAACAGAGAGATTCCCTTTGGCAAATATTTTGGACTCAAAGGCCACTTTGGTCTTAAAAATCTATGGCTCAATGAAAAATATCATATTTTTGCCCTCGCCGCTTACTCAGCTGAACTTCCTGAACCACTCACTGTCGTCAATTCCGAATCCAATATGGTGCAAAAGATCTGGGGAATAGGTCCTATGGTTGGTTTGGACTCGTTTTGGAAGGTCTATAAAGGGTTCAATCTGTTCGGAAAAGCTGCGTTTTCTCTGGTATGGAGCCATGTCAAATCTACTGTTTTGGGACAATTTTTTAATGGGACCGAGCCTGTTGTCGTTACAGCTATGACTTCAAATTTCCACACTGTTTTACCTGAGATCGATCTAATTGTAGGCGGAGAATACGATATCAATTTTTGCGACAACAGATATCACCTAACTCTCCGGGCCGGATGGGAATTGATCACTCTATTCGATGCAAACTTTCTGGGAGCTTCCTACAGTTCGCTTGGCGATTTCAACATGAGCGGATTGACCACTGGCTTCGTCTTTGATTTCTAGAGAGTATAGTGGACCCACTGAGTTGGACAACTTTTGAGATTGATGTCGAAAGCTCAGTGGATTTCCCTCTCTGCCTTTATATCATATTCATGGAGAGTTGCAACCAGCTTCTTCCAATCAAAAGTTCTGAATGCGTCTCTTCACCTCCGATTCTTAAAAACTCGAAACCATATTAATCTAAATTTTAATTACTTAAATATTCTGAAAAGTCGGCATTCATTCCAAAAAAACTGGATCTGCTTCCAGTGAACCATTGAGGCGATTATATCGAGCCGTCGAGCGCCTACCGAAAAATTCGCGAAATAGGCCCGAGAGCTTTGCATATCGAGAACTACTATCACTGGGTAGTCGCACGACATTTGAAGGGGGTGTTGGCAAGAGCTTTAATCATCGTAAAAATTTACGCAAATGACAGATCTTAGAGCTAAGAGCACGCGTCCAACATACATGGAGGTACTTTTTTACATCCTCTACTGCGCGAAAAAATGTACTATGAATGACCAACACTTTGACGGTCAAATTGAGATCATCACATGTTTTCATTCCATGGTTGCCATCTATAATACAGCCATCAGTGCTGATTAAGTAGGTTCTTCCACTGCTTCCACACGACGGTCCTTTATTAGGAATTGGGTATTTTTGAAGGCTACTAGCGTAAGCAACTTTATTTTTAAAAAGCTCGCGCTGACAAAATTTACCCATTTTTGCTGGAGCAGATGAAATGAATTCAAAGGCATCTGTCCCATAGGATGACACAAAACCGGGCAGAGTTGCATGCCTATTAAAATGAACCATCGCTGCTCTAGGACAGTTATAGTTTTCCTCACAGAGATCAGGAGTAGTTACACAATAATTATTCGAAGAACGATCAAGATATTTTTCTTGGCAACTTTCATTCATAGGCAACTCATAGATATTCTCTGGAGGTTTTACATAGGGAACCCATTGTGAATTATTCGAAGTGTGATCAAGATGTTTTTCTTGGTAACTTTCATTCTTAGGCAGCTCGTAGATAGTCTCTGGAGGTTTTACATAGGGAACCGATTTTGATAATTCTTGTGGTTGTATAATAAATTCTGTCCCTTTGTATTTTCCTGAAAATGATTCCCAAATTGTCCCGGTAAAAACCACAATAACAAGCGCTACAGCAACCCAGCCTGTTCTTTTAGATACTGTTGACTTCGGTAGCAAACGAGTGGTTTCGTTAGGATTGGGAGATAAATGATCCCGATTGGCACCTTGATAAATAAAAGAACTTGTTCTAGTCATAATAAATTTCAATTTTGTTAATTTTTAAAACTTCGCCCTTAAAATTCCCACTGTTACATCGAATTTAAGGAGTTTTTTGGTTTAAAACTCTTATCTTTGCACCAAAATTAAATCGACTAATGCTTCAGATGAAGTAAGCATAGGAAAATGCCCAGAATTAATCTCGTAACAAGGAATTTGCATATCTTTTGCACGGATGACCATGGTGTTTAAAGCCTCATCTTCAGTACAGTTCAATAGAACCTAGAAAGTGAAAAAATGTCTCGTCTTCCTATAATTTTTCTTCTCTTCCTTTTTAATTCTCTAAGCGCATTTCAGTCTCATCCTATTACCTCCTATCCTGTTGTTGGATACAAGGAAATCTTGTTCTTTGATGAGTCTTATCAACAGTCACGCAAAATTCTTATCTGGTATCCTATTGAACCTGGCACAAAAGGAATCCCTCCCCCGAATCTTTGGGATATGTTTGATATTGCTGTAGACACTCCTATTTTGAATCCACAATTTAAAAAGCCTTTGATTATCCTTTCTCATGGATATGGAGGCTCGCCTCATCAACTATCCTGGCTTATCAATAAGCTCGTATATAACGATCATATTGTTCTTGGAATACAGCATCTTGATGAAATCAATGGTAAACCACAAATCAATATTTGGAAAAGAGCACAAGACATCCACACTCTTTTGGATCAGTTTGTATTACAACCCTTTGCAGATTTCACTGATTTAAAACGAATAGGCATTGCAGGGTTCTCAATCGGCGGTACAACGGGTATTTGGCTAACTGGTGGAATATCAACCCGATTAGATCCTTTTGTTCCTAGCTCTAACGACGCGTATCCTGAGGAATTTAGTGGAATTGAGCAAGCTCTGCCTACCCTAGATAAAAAGAAAATGACTCAAAATTGGAAAGATAAACGCATTAGGGCCGCTTTTTTGATGGCTCCTGGTTGGGCATGGATTTTCGACAAAAATAGTCTGCAAAAAATTACTGTCCCGACATGCATCGTAGCTTCTAATGCGGATAACGTGTTAGTCACCTCGAATAATGCTGGATTTTTCTCAAAAAACATACCAGCATCTTCATATCAAGTTATTCCTGGTCAAGTTAGCCATTACATATTTATATCAACACCTAAAGAAAAGGATAAACTCCCGTCAAATCTCAATTTTCTTATCACAGACGCTCCCGGGATCGACCGACAGTGGATTCAATTCGAAGTTGCAGAAGAAGCATCTGACTTCTTTCAATCAGTCTTTTCCAATTCTCCCAATCAAAAGTTCTGAATGGGTCTCTCCACCTCCAAACCACACAGGGCCAGGACAGTCTCATGGCCTTTTTCATAGACAAACTCGGAAAAAATTCGCTCCCTAAAAATTACACAAAACCATCACATTTACGCATTCTAAGAAAAAACATGCACCATCCCTCGATCCTTTCTTTTTCTTCAGAAACTTCAAGAATTCATTTGTATATCGCAAAAATCCCTAGCCTGACACAATACCTAGCAACTGGGTATTTTCATGAGATTAGCTAACAAAACAAGATATGCGATTTTGGGGATGCTCCTTGATGAGCCCCATACAGGGTACGAAATTAAATCTCTGATAGGGCGATCAACGGCCTATTTCTGGCGCGAATCTGATTCAACAATCTATCCAATGTTGAGGGTTTTAGCGAAAGAAGAAAAGGTGCGATCTGAGATCGCCTATGTAGGCAAGAAAAGAAAAGAGGTCTTTTCAATCACAGAAACGGGACGGACGGAATTTAAGGACTGGTTAGCTCGTCCAACAGAATCAGAGACTCCACGCAACGAGTTTCTCCTCAAATTCTTCTTCCTCACCGATCAAGAAGAAATCGTGCATCTGTTCCGAGAAAGATTGGAAAAAATCGAGAAAATCAACGAAGAATTCAAGAAAATTGAGGAAAGGCTAGAGAATTTACCCGATCTTCCGAGGAAAGCCATTCGTCTCTGTGCGCTGAGGTATGGGATGGCTCAGGTTGCTTTAGAAATCAATTGGTTAAAAGAAGGAATTCAATGAAACATGCTGTTTTCACTCAAGACTTAAAAAAAAGCTTCGTCACGAAAAAAGGGCCGTACGAAGCGGTTCGCGGCCTGAACTTGGCCGTTGCTGCTGGAGAGATCTTTGGATTTTTAGGACCCAATGGGGCTGGCAAGACCACTACGCTTAAAATGCTTACGACTCTTCTCCAGCCTGATAGTGGGATAGCATTAGTCAGTGATTTTGACGTCATCCAAAATCCGCAAGAAGTACGGAAGCGGATCGGCTATGTCAGTCAAATAGGAGGCGCAGACCGAGAGGCAAAAGGAATTGAAAATCTGATCTTGCAAGGGCAGCTCTACGGAATGAGCGCTTCTCTTGCAAAAAAACGGGCAGAAGAAGTGATCGGTATTCTCAATTTAAGCGACTGTGCAGATCGTTTCATCAATACCTATTCAGGCGGACAGAGGAGGAGACTCGATATCGGTCTTGGCATTATGCATCGCCCAGATGTTCTCTTTTTGGATGAGCCGACAACTGGTTTGGACCCCCAAAATCGAGCCAATCTTTGGGAGCAAATTCGTCTTCTTAAGGAACAAGGAACAACCATTTTTCTCACTTCTCACTATCTCGATGAAGTGGACTTTCTTTCCGACCGACTCGCCATTATGGATCAGGGCAGGATCGTTGCCGAAGGATCTCCTCGCGAATTGAAAAAGCAGATTGCTGGAGATGTCGTCGCCATCGGCTTCAAAAATGATGAAAAGCAGAGCCTTCGTGCAATGGAGCTGTTCAAGCGACACTCATTCGTTCGCGAAGCGACGCACGAGAATCAAAGCATGCGACTTTACGTAGAAGATGGCGCTGCAGCAGTTCCACACATACTGCGTCTTTTAGACGAAGAGTGCATTCCTCTTCAAACCATCGAGCTCTCTGTCCCTACCCTCGATGATGTGTTCCTCAAGAGAACTGGCCGATCACTGCGCGAAAATTAACCCAAGGAAAAACCATGAAAATACTCACCGATATCCGTTTATTTTATAAACGCAGAATTCTTGAATTGCTGCGCAATCCAGCCTTTATCTTCATGGGGATTTCAACCCCCATCCTTTACCTAACGCTCTTCTCCCCCTTATTGAAGGGATTTGCAGGAGCTCCAGGATTTCCAGCAACGAATATCATGAATATGTTTGTCCCTGGAATGCTCATTTTATGCGCTTTTTATAATGGCCTTTTTGCTGGGTGGGGCGTCATTGATGAGCTGCGAAGTGGTGTCATAGAACGATTTCGCGTCACTCCTTGCAATAGATTCGCCATACTTGCAGGGACGGTCTTGCGCGATCTTGTCACCGTGGTTGTCCAAAACCTATTTTTCATCATTCTTGCACTCTTCTTTGGATTTCAATTTCACATCGGAGGAATGCTTCTCTTATTTATTCTCTTCTCATTAGTTCTCGTGACAACCTCTACTCTGGCCAATGCCCTCGGACTCATCACGAAAAGTGAAGACAAGCTCGCTCCGATCATTCAAGGAATCACACTACCCATTACACTCCTTTCGGGGATGCTTCTTCCCATGGAACTTGCTCCGACCTGGCTCCGCACCATCGCACACTTTAACCCCCTCTACTACGTCGTAGTGGCAGCGCGAGATCTATCTAATGGCCACATCGCAACTGTGGCTGTCGCCGAAGCTTTTTTCATCATGATCCCGCTTACCATAATTACTTTGCGCTGGGGAACCAGTCTCTTTCGCAAAGCTGTGGCATAACCCTTGGCAGAACAGAACGACTTCCAAATTTCCCCAGTCAAAAGTTCTGAAATGAAGGACGAGGCTTGCCTCTCCGTAGTGCGAGCTTTAGCTCGCCATGCGTCTCTCTACCTCCATACACAAAAGGCTCGGAAAATTCCGAGCCTTTTTCATGACAAAATCTCAGGTTTTTATTCCGCCAAAATCTTTTTTTGACCTGACTCTAAGAACCCAAAAACCTTAATTCAGACTCTAAATCTAATCTTTAAGTAATCCTATAAACTATTGATTTTATTAACGTTGCATTTATTATAAATTAATTTTACAAAAAAATCAATAATATATTATAATTAGTAATTAATTAATTTTATATATAAAGGAGGAAATATGTCGTCACGGATACCTTATGCAGGAGAAAAAATATCACCAACGATCAGATCTGTGGATGTCGGATATGGCACTACTAGCTATGGAAATGTTTATGGAGGAAATGATACAAGGGCAATAGCTGGAAGGCTCTATTGGGATGACAATCAAGGAGATAACAATCAAGGAAGGATTTGGAATCCACGATGGCAAAATTTAATTATCGAAAAAACTGGAAACATTTTTTTTAATAATAGCTTTATATATGTAATGGGGGCCGAAGGAAGACCGCTTACAGGAACTGGTTCGCGACCTGTTAAAATTGGCGGCACAGTTTCAGTAGTAGACCAAGTTCTTCCCCCATCTTCAAGTTCTTCTTCGACTTCTTCTTTGACATCTTCAACGTCTTTGTCAAAAATATCAAAACCTCACGGTTTCGGATTGAAACAGTCTAAGGAGATCGAACGCGGCGACGATGGATCTCCGGCTAAATTACAACGGCAAGCTACGCTTCAGGTGGAAGAGCA
Source organism: uncultured Simkaniaceae bacterium (assembly GCA_963791555.1). Taxonomy (GTDB): domain Bacteria; phylum Chlamydiota; class Chlamydiia; order Chlamydiales; family Rhabdochlamydiaceae; genus JAGXTH01. The sequence continues at coordinate 799,279 of CAWBSQ010000001.1, read as the reverse complement.
GCCTCCTAGATCTTCTCAGGGCTTTACAAGTTCAGAAAATCTCCTTGATAAAGAAGAGCAAGACTTAGACGACTCGATCCGTTCTTTCTTATCTTGGCAGAATTCCTCATCTGAGCAGGAAGAAGAGGTATCACAACAGCAAGCTACGCGTCAGGTGGAAGAGCAGCCTCCTCGATCTTCTCAGGGCTTTACAAGTTCAGAAAATCTCCTTGATAAAGAAGAGCAAGACTTAGAAGACTCGATCCGTTCTTTCTTATCTTGGCAGAATTCCTCATCTGAGCAGGAAGAAGAGGTATGACGTGCTACTCATAAAATAGTTCTGAGTGCATCTCCCCACTTCCAATTGGGCCGGGTCAAGTGACCTGGTCTTTTTTTAAAAGGTGTTCAAATACTCTTCCAATCCCCGTTTTTGCAAAATGGCCTCCGCCTTTTCCCAAGAAACAAAGGTTTTGGTACTCAAGGCTTCTAAAATACGGATCACACAGAGTCCCACCTCTGCATTTTGCCCTGTTTTTTGAACTCTTTTACCATATTCAATCGCATCAAAAAGAACTGCATTAGCGTCCGCATATGAAATCTTGTCCAATGCAGAAAGCTTGTCATTGATATGGCTCAGAATCAAAAAGGTCGCTCTTCCAATCAGTTTGAGATTCCCAGGATTGACATAAGCCATGGTATTGCCCACGACCCTTCCCAATTTTGCCATCACTCCTGTGGAATGTGCATTGAGCAACATTTTTAATCCCACATGTTGGCGTAACTTCAACGGGTCATGTCTATTGTCTAACGGCAATTGCAAAACAATTGCCTCTGGATGAAGAGAATGAATGCTCTGAATTGCCCGATCTTCAGCAGAAAGCTTGGCTGAAGACAATACAATGACAGCCGCTTTTGCTTGTTTCTCCGCAAAGGTTCTTAACCAACTTTGAAAAGGTGAAAACTCATTGGTCAATTGCATTATTTCGTCTGCAAAAAGAACCATCACGCCTAAATCATTTTTCTGCGGACCATGCCTTGCTAGATTTGCCTTAGAGTAAGAAAAATCATAGAGAAATTGTTGTTCATTACCAGCATTCTCTAAACTTCTGAGAGCTGCCCTTTTTAAATAAGGATCTTCTATGTTCCGAGAAAATGGCTTCTCATAAAACTCCTTATTGAGGCCGTAAAATGGACGTCCCAAAAAATTTTCCCAAGCATTAAGCTTATCTACTGCAGGTGTCCAAACTTGAATCCATGATTTTCTTGGAGAGGCCGTACAAGTATCCAAAGGAAAAAGCCTGAATGTAGGAGCTCGCTCAGTTGAATCAATAAACACCGTAATCAATGCATCTTGCGCAAAATAAGTGGAAATAGCTTTATCCCTATATGTGGAAGCTTCCAAATCTGTCAATTCACTTATAGAAGACTGAACTTCACACACAGCTTTCTGTAGAGGCAAAAAACTTAAGAGTCTTTCACGCATTGTGGTGGCATGAAATCCCAGATTTTCCAAATCCTTCTTTGAAAGATAGAGCTGAAGCAACTCGTATACTGCCTGCTCAAGGATAATACCCATCACAAAAGTTTCGCTTGTAGTTGCTTGCATTCTTGTCGAGCCTGTGATGGATTGTGGTCCTGTAGCTAAACAGATCTTTGTAATGGCAGTGTTTTCTAATACTGTGCGACTTCTTTCAAAAGGAAGCAGCAGGTCGTTGGGATTATTGTAGATGAAATAGAGATGTTTTTGCTTTTCAGTGCTATCAATAGCAGCATCATATTGCTTCAATGCGGCTAAAATAGTTCCAATCACAGAGGATGTTTCACCACCTTCAGTGATCGCAAAAACTACATCTCCTTGTTGAATACGATGATCTTCAAGCTGTAATTTTCCAATCAATTGAAGATCTTCAAATCCCTCTAAAGAACTGATAAGAGCACGATCTGCCCCCGTCATTTCACCAATCAAACGGTTTTCGACGTTTGGAAAATAGTCTTTAATTTTTTCCCATTGGGGAAGCGATTGCATTTTTTTCCAAAAAGGGCGCCAAAAAGAGCTTTCCATTTGTTTGGCAAGTCGGCCGGTTGCTCCACATCCATAGATATAGATTTTATTATTTCCCAAAATTGCCTTTTTCACTGAACAAGCAGCTTGATCAAGAAGCGATGTATCTTCAGAAAGCTCCAAAAGTTTCTGTGAGACATCAGCATCAACGCTCAATAGCGCTTGAATTCCTGCAAAGGTATCCATTTGAATCTTACGACTTAAATCCCATGTTTTAGGATGTCTCTGCTCTGTAAGTAGTGTATGGAGCTGAAACTGTTTTTTATTTGTTACAAAATCCTGAGACTCTTCCGAAGGGGTGATTTTAAGAAGATCAAGGACTGAATGAGCGTGTGATAGAACGGGAATCCATAAGGCAAGAGCAAAACATGTTTTTTTCATGATTGATTCCTCTTTTGGCAACATGGTTAATAACTTCTTAACAAAGTAGCGAAAATAAAAAAACTTTTCCACCGAAAAGTTCTGAACGTTTCTCTCCATTTCCATTCCAAAAAGGCTTGGAAAATTCCGAGCCTTTTCAAGGAGTCGTATTGTACAGCGTAGCACAAAGTAAGCCACTGACCGTTCGCCTCTCAGTTCCTCATCAGCATCATAAACTGCACCCTCTGTACTCTAGATTCCAAGCCGCAAGAATGAATAACGCCTCCGATTTGGATCAAGAGCTGTCGCCTTTGACTAAGAGAGGAAAAGAAAAGTGCGCAGTAAATGCCACGTTTCTTCTGGCCTCATTGGAAGACCAGCTTTTTTTTCTTTACAAAAAGGACATAAAAACCCAACCTTCTCTTAAAGATCGAATGAGTGTCCGTGTTTATTAACCAAATAAAGGAGATCTTTATGAAAAACGCAAAATTTATGCCAGCCACTGTAGCTTGTTTGGTTGCAGTATTCGGATTAGCGCATCCTGAGATGGGATGGGCAAAGTCGGCTCGGGATACAATTAAGGGTTGGGTTGAAGAAAGCTCGGATACCATTAAGAAAGGAATTGACGAGCTTGGGGATGACTTGAATGGTATTCAAGATTACCTAAATCATTATCATTGGAAAGGGGTGCTTGAAGACGCGGCGACCTCTGGACCAGTCACGTTAAAGCATCTAGAACTAAATGATCATTCTAGAGCAGTTGTTGTGAAAGCAGGGGAAAAAATAGATGCTGAAGTAAAATGCATTTTAGACCCAGAACAATGTTCTATTTTCGGCCTATACAGAATTGTAGTGGGGATTAAGGGAGAGGGACCCCAAGCTGTGATTGCAAATGAATCCGGGCTCATCGCTCGAAAAAGCAGGGAATCGTTTACCCTTATAGCTCCAGATAAACCAGGGCTGTACCAGATTCGGTTCAGACCTGTGGACGCATATTTTCAATCAACAGCACTTCATGCTTGGAAAGACGAAGCAGGCAATGAACCTGATGGAACAACGACGATCGGGATCATTGTTGTCAAATAATCATGCTTTTTCTTTTTGACAAAAGGCCAGGTGTTTCCTGGCCTTTTCATTTGTAAATCAAACAAGTCGCTTTTTCGTTTGTATCCCCTTCTTTAAACTCCATGTGGTCCTTTATCAGTGTGTCAGCGCTGCTACAGTTGACGATAGCATCTCTAGCTCAGCATAAAACAAATCCTTCTTAAAAATGCTTTATTAATTAACCATTTATCTAAGTCAAAAGTTCTGAAATGGAGAACGAAACTTGCCTCGCAGTAATGTGAGCCTTAGCTCACTACGTGCATGCGCGTCTTTTACGTCAAAGCTAACACCGAGCTTTTGACGACATTTCATCCCTTTTGTGAAGGGAACAGAGAGCTCTTTGTCTTTTCCGATGGCCAAAATATTAATTTTCAAACAGAAGCCCCCTTCTCTTCAGTAGAGAGTGAAGTTCAATCTGCCTTCCAATATTTTCTCGATGAAGTCAAACAAGATGCTATCTTATATAATAACAAGAGAAATATCGAAGAATCGACGGCTTAAAGCTTTCTAATGCACTCTAGTTACCATACCTATCATCGGCATGGATTTGAATGTCCGTCATCTCTCGGATTTCATACTGTCCATTAGAAGCGGCAAGCTGTAGAGTTGCCATGGTTTTCATTTGAATACTGAGTATTGATGTGGAATCGATATTCAACAGATACGCAAGAAGACTTCTAATCACCGATCCATGAGTAACAATGAGGACCGTGGCCCCTGGGTAATCACTCACAATTTCATGTAAAAGAGGGAAGATTCTTTTCTGTATCTCTTCATCACTTTCTATATTCAGGAAAGGCTGGCCTCCTTTCTCATATTCCAAAAGTTCTGAAAATAACCGACCTTCCCAGTGGCCATAATTACGCTCGCGCAAGGCTGGAATCGACTTAATGATAAGAGGGCGAGTAGCATTAAGAATTTGTGCGGTCTCAATCGCACGCTGGAGATCTGATGAAAAACAAATATCAAAATCAATTTCATGGATCTTCTGACTTAGTCCAGCAGCTTCTGCTCTACCTGCATTGTTTAAGGGGATGTCTGCATGACCTTGTAGTTTCCCTTGAATATTCCAATCAGTCTGGCCATGCCTTACGAGATACAATGTTGTTTGTTCAGGGTGTGCTTCCAAACAAAATAACTGTCCCGACAAAATGGGAATCAGAAATATGATAAGATAATGCCTCATGCCGACCCTCCCGAGGCAAGGAGAGTAGTAGAAATCTTGGGATTTTCCCAATCAAAAGTTCTGAAATGGAGGACGAGGCTGCCTTGCCGTCATGCGAACTTTAGGTCGCTATGCATCTCTCCACCTCCAAAAACACCAAGACCGGGAAAATCCCTGGTCTTTTTTACCTTGACTTACTCCGCTTTTAAAGCTTCTTCATCAGATATGATCTGAGGAAAGTATTCAGCTTGGATCTGAGCAATTTTTGGATCAAATGGGTACTCTAAAGTCTTTAAATAATGAATACCAATATATTCGATTTCGAGATCAGAAAGCTGTATCTCCATATTTTCCAAGTGATGACGACGATCATCGATAAAAACAACTTTGGTTGGATGCTCTGATAGCCCATCAAGCCATTTGCGCACAGCAAATCCCTTTGCATTAAACTCAACAAACCAGACCCCATTTTCATATAAATGCCTGTGAGGCAAATCCGCAGAAATTTCTACGGGAGAAGCTAGAGCAAAATCTAGACCAAGAGATTGTAGTTGTGTGTGGGTAATGAAATTTGTTTGGGGGCCTCTAGCAGTCAGTCCCATTGTATAGGCAGCTGTCGTTTGAATTTGACGAACCAGCGGAAAAATTAAAGGATCCATAAGCCGGACTGGGCATTTTTCTTGCATTTCATTCCAATGGGCACGGCAGATCACATGGGCAACCTCGTCTTCCATCCCCTGCTGTGTAAGTTTTGCAAATTCCAAAAAATAATAGTCTGACTTTCCAAGCTGCATCTGAGATGTAAGCAGAGTGTCGTCAACATCAAAAAAACCCAGGTGTTTGAATGGATGTACGGCAACACCTCATTTATCTGATACGTTTCAACAATGAGGGCTTCCAGAAAAATCGGCAACAAGAGGAGTATATATTTCACTGCAAAACCAAAAATCACAAAGTGAAAATATTAGGTAAGATTTTTAATTTTTCCCAGCCAAGAGTTCTGAAGTGGAGGACGAGGCTTGCCTTGCCGTAATGTGAGCTTTAGCTCGCCATGCGTCTACCCACCACCAACAGCTTTTACAAAAAAAATCTATTCTGGTTTACGATAAAGGCATCTTCCCTTCGTCACCTTGTCTTTTTGACAACTTCTAGCATTAAATGCGCATTCAGAATTCTAATACTTCTTCTCCTTTATCATTGGTTGTCTCCATTCCCGATGAAGGACTATCATTTAGATGCATTTCTTTGCGTGTTTGCTTTGCTGCGCTTGTCCGAAGAACGTTTGCTTGCGCCCAACAGGCCTCAGCTTGAACAATAGCGTCGCATTCCTGGCTCATTGCAAGAATGTTGCCTTTTTTATCATAAGCAGCAGCTTTTTCCTTCCCATTGAAACGTCCCTTAATAATGCTATCGAGAATTTCGAGAATTTCTTTATTTTTGTGGTTCGTCGTTCTCAATAAGAGCTCAACCAATCTAAAATAAGGTTTCACCCAAGGGACTTTATCCATATTTTGATTCTTGATTACCTGGCGATATAGCATAATGGCGTTCTGATAATTTTCGGTTTTGCCAGACTTAATAAAATTTTCAGCCATCTGCATATCCGAATAACAAAGCAGAGTTTTATCGCGACTCCTAGATAATCTTCTTTCTTTACTTTTGTTTTCTTTTGACTGAATTGAATGACAGTCGACTTGCTTGCGTACACCGCTTATCATCTCATGCGAAGAACTACTACTTGACGAACTTGTTAAAACACCATCAGTTCTGCCATCGAAATTTCCATGAATAAGAACGGGGTTAAGAGGAAGGCTTTTAGATCTAACCCTTGTTTTGGATGAAGGTGCTTTTAAGAAGTTGGTTTGCGATTGGAGAGCAGGAACTGACACTGTTTTATTAGAGCTACCGTAAGGAGTGTATTTATAATAATCTGTTATAGTGTAAAGATCATCATTTGGTGTCGATGAATAAACTATGGAAACCCTGCTTGAAGAAAATTCCGGAGGAGAAGGTGGAGTTGGAAGAATGGGATGAACATGCGGCAGAGAAGAAGATGGCAGGCTCTGAACTCTTCGCTCTCTAGCTAGTTGTGAGGAGCTTCCACTTGAAGAAGCTGCGATACCCGATATCATAATAGTATCCACTATAGAGGGAACACTGGATCTTCTATTATGAAAGTGTACGACAAGTTTGGAGTTCATAGTAGAACTTAAAGAACCAGAACTTGAAGAAGCGGCCATACCCGATATCGTAACACTATCCACTATAGAGGGAGCACTGGATCTTCTATTATGAAAGTGTACAAGAGGTTTGGAGTTCATAGTAGAACTTAAAGAACTGGAAGAACTGGAACTTGAAGAAATTGACGATGCCATAACAACACCTTAATAAATATTTTAAAATCCGAGCATATGCCAATAACAAGTCGATTGTCAATCTTCCAATCACCTATCCCGTTAGCAAGAAATCGAAAATTTATTGATTTCCTTTGCTTTCCCTTTATGCCAGTTTTATCCCGTCATTTGCGTAACAGCCATCCCCCAGCTCGAATCCCAAATATCCAATGAAATTCAATTTTGAAATCGGATTACGATTCGCTATTGCACTTCCAATAAAATCGAGCGATGCTATTTTTCCTATAAACCGCATCTTTGATTGATAGAGGCGACAGTGGCTGGTTGGGCAAGGGGGATCTGTAAAGCAAATGGGATTGACCTGCACTACCTCCGAACCGGTGGCGACAAACCCCCTATTGTTCTGCTTCATGGGCTAACGGCGAATGGAGCGTGCTGGACCCCTTTGGCACGGGCGCTGGAGGAGGCTTACGACGTTGTCATGCCGGATGCTCGTGGCCACGGGAACTCCGAGGCCCCGGACCATGGTTATCGCTATGACGACCTCGCCACGGATGTCGTGAGCCTTATCGACGCGCTCGGACTCGCTACTCCTGTACTGCTTGGCCATTCTATGGGAGGCATGACGGCGGCTGTGGTCGCCAGTCGGAACCCCAAGCGACTGCGAGGGCTTGTTTTGGCTGATCCAACCTTCTTGACGCCGCAACGTCAACGTGAAGTTCACGAGAGTGACGTCGCGGATCAGCATCGCCGAATTCTCAATCGTCCAAGAGAGGATCTTTTGGCTGAGATGAAGGACCGACATAGCCGCCGGTCGCGTGAAGTCATCGAATTATTTGCGCAAGCAAGATTTCAAACTAGCATTCATGCCTTCGGTGTTTTGAAGCCGCCGAACCCTGAATATATGCAGTTGATCACCACTCTTGATGTTCCTAGCCTAATCGTCATCGGTGATGTTAGATCAGTAGTCTCCACTGAGATGGCTACAGAACTTGCTGGACTTAATCAACGCTTGGAGGTCGTACAGATCGAGGAGGCTGGTCATGCTGTTCCATATGACCAGCCAGAGCGTTTTTCGACCGTCGTCCAAACTTTTTTGCGCCTCGTGCTCGCTTGAAGTTTCCTACTGTTCTAAGACCTTTTTTCAAGCGCAAATTTTAATATGGGCGGGTTGACAGCCATCCTGGCTTTCGATTGCTAATTGATTCACTTTTTTAATCTAGGTGATTGCTTGGAAAATGTCTTCTTCCACCATTCATCTGCTTTTCTTTCTTTAAGCTCTTGGGCAAGGGATTGAGCCTCAGCAGTAATCAGTCTGTTCTCTGAATACTCAAACCACTCCAAAGCACGTGGATTTCCCAAATCATGTTGTTCTTTTAAAAAGAAAAGAAGCTCTAATGTATCTGCATCATGAGCAAGCAACGATTCATTGCTGCTTTTTTCCTCAAACTCATCATAAAATGCATGGATTTTGCTTCCTATCTGAGACAGATTTTCGATGTCGGCCCATACTCGATTTCTATCAATAGAAAGATACTGCTGCTGGAGGTAATTAAGATTTCCAGTTCGTGTTTCATGGGCATCTTGAAAAAGGCACAAACAAAGGAGTTTATAAGGGTCATGAGAAAGCGTTGTCAACTGAGACAAAAGATAGCCGATAGTAGCACAACGAAAGGAATGTTCTGCAATCGTTTGGCTTCCACTACCAAGAAAAGCGTTCCCTGCGCGAGAAATATTTCCCAACATGCCCATTTCAAAAACAAAATCCACACAACTTTGATCCGATGCTATGTCTTTCTTTTCTTCTACTGCCAGAATATGTGCTGAAATAGAGAGCACACCAAAAATTAAAACCTTGTAAGCGGACACAATTGCCATACATCCCCCTATTTTTGATTCGCAAGACGATCATTGTGTATAACAACCAATTTTTCCAATGAAAAGTTCTGAATCAAGCAGGTGCAATATCAAAAAAGTCCATGGGCTTTATATCCAAGGGAAAAAGAAAATTCGACAAGCTCTTAGTTACGAATGAAGTCTATTACATTAACGATGTGATCAACATCCAACTGGCCATAGCTCCCATCCCAATATCTTCAGATAACGTAACTGTAGAAAGAGGTACATTCAGAACCGTTCCCATACAGGCACAACGAACATTTAATCCTCGTCTTAACGCTTGGATTACTCCAACTGCTCCCGTTACCATGACCAATATAGTTATGACATAAGCAGCTATAGGATAGATGAAAGAGAGATAGGACAGCCCTAGCCCTAGTTCAATAAATGGATAGAGATAGGCATAAATTGGGAATTTTTTCGCAACTAGATCATACATCTGGAACCCTTTGACAAAATCTCCAGGTTGAAACAATTTTAACATCGCGAATTTGCATAGGAAAAAACCCATAAAAAAATGCATCCAAGCAAAAGCACCTTCGTGCATCCCATAAGTCAAAGCCACAGCTTCTAAGGCGGCAATCAACACAAGTGCAAATAAAGGCCAGTATCGTTTCATTTTCCCTCAGTATTTGTAATGAGATACTCCCTTGCAAGGAGTTTTAAAAAAGAATCAATTACTCCAATAGAAAAATTCTAAACGCATATCTCCCTCTCCATAGCCAACAGGGGCTGGTTTTTCCCTGCCTCTTCTTCTATTCTATCGATTAATAAGCTCTTTTTTCGGCGACAAAACGCGAAATTTTAAGTTCTCCTGATTCAAGGGCAGTTACAATAGATTCATAGCCTTCTATAGCTGCCTCTAATTCTGCCTCGTCAAAATAATTTAAAAGATTTTGATGTTGCAGTGGATCCTTCAACTTGTTGATTATTTCTCGATTATACCTAAGTATCACAGGAGTGTCATAGCGTATGGAAAGAAGATTAAATCCATTTTTCTTCAAAAGCTCGATATATCCGCTTTCACTTTCCGCAAACATGGGAAGTTTCTCCAGTTCGATCAAACGTGCAATATTCTTTCCCCATTTCTTCTCTTCCGAACTCAAACAATCGTTAATCACAAGCAATCCCTCGTTTTTGAGAAGGCGATGACATTCACGCAGTGCTCCATCTTTCGTCTCAATATGAGTAAAAGCCCCTCTGCTATAGATCATATCACAGCATTCTTTCAGAATAGGCCAACTGCTATTGCTATAGCTTTGCACAAATTCGACCTTGTTTTTAAGATGTGAAGGTGTCCGTCTCTTTGATTCTTCTACCATCCATGAATTGACCTCGAGCCCAATCACCTGCATAGCGTGTTTATCGGCAAGATGGAAAGCAATCCCTCCTAACCCTGAGCCAATATCAAGAGCAATCTTTCCATCTAAAGGAATGGTATCAAACAGGTATTCAATCCCCTCAGCGCCTCCCTCTGACATCATGCCTTTTCCATAGGCCGCCTCAAGTTGCAAACAATATTTGGGCGTGTACACATCCTCTAATGAGGAAAAGGTTGCTTCTTGATTGCTAGTATGTAAAAAAAATGGATCCATGCTCAATACTCCATCGAAATGCAAAGAAGTATATGCCATTGTGGCATTTTCCAATCGAAAGTTCTGGACAAGGCTTGCCTGGCCATAATGTAGGCGCTTTCTCAGTATTCAGAAATTCTCTAACCGTAGAAGAGAGTGAATTTCCTGCCATTTTTCTTTTGGCAATTCGGTGCCTATGTGTTCGATAATCGAGCTGCCCATTCGATGCCCGATTCGCGCACAAACAGGCAAGGGTAATTGATGGAGATAGCCGTAAATAAAACCGGCTATGAAATAATCGCCCGCTGCTGTGGTGTCGACGACTTTTGCAGAAAAGCCCGGAATATGAGTCAATTCGCCTTGGCATCCCACCAAACATCCATCGCCGCCTTTCGTTACGACAACAATTGGGCAGATCTGTTGAAGCTGCATGCACCCTTCTTCAGGAGACAAACCTGTCAAATAGCAGATTTCATTTTCATTCCCGAACACCACATCGACATATTTTCCCAGCCATTCAAGAAGTTTTTCCTTATACTGCTCAACGACGAGAAAATTCGACAAATCTAATGAAACCTGGACCCCTGCCTCATGAGCTAAGAAGAGGCTTTGCTCGATAAAATCGGGCTGTTCCCAGAGTAAATAAGACTCAAAATGAACCCATTTTACATTTTGGAAATGTTCAAGAGTGGGTTTTAAATTCCAACCGATAGGTTGATAAGAATGGAGAAATGTTCTCTCCCCTTCCGGCGTAATCAAGCAAAGGATACGGATTGTTGTGAAATTAGGATCTCTAACAATCCCTGAGATTCCCATTTCATGCATCTCCTCGTAGTATCGTTTTCCATACAGGTCTTCTCCAACAAGGCTAGTAAAAACAGATGGCACTCCGAGCTTGGCCATCGTTCTAACCGTATTTCCCGCGCTTCCTCCAAGAGTAGTTTTTAGATTTGAGCCCATCGCTGCAAAGACTCGATCAAATGTCTCCGGATCGCAAGAAACACTGCCTCCTTTTTGCCCTGGGATATGGCGTGCGATAAAATCATCGTCCACTTGAGCCAGGAAATCGACGACAGAACTTCCGACTCCCGTAAAATAGGTTGTCTGATTAGCGATGAGGTGAATAGAGAAGAAAAGACACAAAACAATGCGATGAAACATAGGCTGCTCCTTAAAAAGGAAAAAGGTACGAAAAATTCCAGATTTTTCACAGTCTAAGTTGTTTAAAGCAAACCTGAATTTTCAATAGTAATCTAAATCAAATCCTATAGAAAGAGCCGCCAGCTTTTCAGTCTCTTGGAAGGAGGGCATCCAATTTGATTCTTTTTTTCTAACTTATTCGAGAGAAATGTCTTTATAAAATCTTTTAAAAAGCATACCCTCTCTTATTTATAAACCTTACAAACAGGAAATTATTATGAAAATTAATTTTAAACAAAACATTCACTTTTTTATCGCGGTATTCACATGCTTGGCTGCTGGAACACTTTTTGCAAAGGACAAAACTGTTGGTGAAAAAGTAGATCAAGGCGTTAACGACGTAGAAAAGACAGCGAAAGCTACAAAAGATAAAGCCAAAGAAATAGCTAAAAATGCCGAAGACAAAGCTAGAGAATTAGCTAAAGATGCTGAAGACAAAGTTAAAGAAACAAAAGATAAAGCCAAAGAAAAAGCTCACGAAGCAATTAATTAAAACCATAGTAGAAAAGAAGACAGCTGTCGTTTTCAGTTAAAAGTTCTGAATACGTCTCACCACTTCCAAGAACCAGAGCTTTCAGGTCTTTTCCTGAAAGCTCTTTTTGCATAAAGAGCTTGAAGTAAACCAATGCTACGTATTTTTAAAGGCACTCACCAATGAAAAAATGGAATTTCACCACTGCCTTATTTTTCATCGCTATCCTGAATCCTCTTTCTACTTTCGCAAGTGAAGCAAAGAAAGTCATTTTGGTCTTAGGAAGCGGGGGAAGTAGAGCACTTGCTCATGTAGGCATAATTGAAGAGCTGGAGAATTTAGGAGTTGTTCCTCATGCGATTGTAGGATGCAGCGCTGGCGCAATCGTGGGAGCTCTATATGCTCAAGACCAAGATATTGGCAACGTCAAAGAGCTCTTCATCAATATGAAAGTTGACGATCTCACCGATTTTAGTCCCTTTGAAAAAGGCGCCGTGTCTACGAGAAAAAAAATGGAAGAATTTTTGAAAAAACACTTAATTGCAACCGATTTTTCCTCTTTGCAAATACCCTTTATAGCTGTAGCAACGGATCTGAACAAAGGAGAGCCTGTCTACTTCCACAAAGGCGAACTTCACCCGACACTACTAGCGAGTGCCGCGATGCCAGGCCTGTTCCCTCCCTATAAAATGGGAGGCCAATTGTACGTCGACGGAGGAGTGACTGATCCCCTGCCCGTCAACTTTGCCCATACATTGGGAGATTGTATCGTGATTGCCTGCGATATTAGTCCTTCATTGGATGATTTTGGTACCGACAATCTTCCAGAAATAGTGCGTAAATCGATGGAGGTGCTCTACCAGCGCCTCATCTACCTATCCCGAGAAAAAGCAAATATCTTATTGGCATTACAATTTAACGATATAGGTTCCCCGATTGATGACAGCGCAAATCAGAGAGTTTATGAGGAAGGAAAAAAAATAGTACGAGATAATGCTAAAAAAATCCGGAAAATACTCTGTATTTCAGAATGAATTAGCTGTTGCTTTTCTTTTGAGGCGGTGGGAATTGCAGTTAAGCCAGATGATAAAGCATTCAACAATAAGGCCGGGAAATCTATGAGCCTTTTATATTTTCTTTTTTTATATAATTCATCAATCATGGAGCACAAATAACTTTCAATAGTGTGCGCAATCATGACTAGCCACAAAGCTAATACTATCTTAGTAACAGGTTCCTCGGGACGGATAGGCAGTGCAATAGTCGCGTCTTTGCAAAATGATTATACGATCATCGGCGTTGATATTAGCCCAGGACCCTATACTACACATATTACAGATATTCAAGGTTCAGAAGTTGTAAAGCTTATTGGCAAAGCTGATATTGTTGTCCACACTGCAGCGCTTCACGCCCCGCATGTAGGAGTCTATGATGACAAGAAATTTTGGGATGTTAATGTTCGGGGTACAGAGAACTTGCTGAATGCATGCTTAAAGAACAAAGTGACTCGATTCATTTTTACAAGCTCAACATCGATCTATGGTCATGCAATGTTTCATCCTGAAGAAGCGGTATGGGTTACTGAGGAATTACACCCGCAACCTAGAGATATCTATGATGAAACAAAACTAGCAGCAGAAGAATTATGTCGTGAGGCAACTAATAGCGGGTTATTGACTTGTTTGTGCTTAAGGATATCAAGATGCTTCCCTGAGGATGAGAGGCTCATGGTTATTTATCGCCTCTATCGCGGCATCGATATTCACGATGTTGTGCTAGCCCATAGATTAGCCTTAACTTCAGATTCTGAAGGCTTTGATATAATGAATATTTCTAGTCAAACACCTTTCAATTCATATGAGATTAATGAGCTTTATCAGCATGCAGATCGTGTAATAAGCAACCACTTTCCCCATGCAAGAACCATCTTCCAGGATCGAGGATGGACTCTACCAAAAACAATAGATAGAGTTTATGTCATCGAAAAGGCGAAAAGGTTATTGGGATTTCATCCATCTTACAATTTCATGGAATTCTTAACGGGAAGAGATGATGCCCACTACTGAGAATTAAGAAAGATCTCCAATCAAAAGTTCTGAAATGGAGGACGAGGCCCGCCTCGCTGCCGCCAAAAACATAAGGCTGGGAAATTCCCGGTCTTTTTTTATTCACCTTGAACTACTCATAGTTACCGTTTCCTTATCCAGGATTAGAAGCGGAAAGTGAGGTCAAATCCAACATCTTGAGCCCAGTATCTACTACCTAGCTCGCCATCATAATAGATCGAAACATTCACTTTATCACAGAAGCCGTGGTAGGTGAAAGCAAGTCGAGGCGCGAACAAATTCCGTTCATAGTCCCCGCCCCTGCCGGTAAAGGCGCAGGTGGAGTTCACGAAGTTGGCATGATAATTCTTGCTAGAGAACGGAGTCTGGTTAATATACGCCAGCGTGAGCATCGGCACGAACACACCATTCCAAGCATGGTAGGTGGTGCTGAACAAAACTCCGGCTTCCCCTTGAAAGAGTGTCGCATTTTTTGTGTGCACATGAAGGTCTAGGCTATCTGCCCCAGCTTCAGTGTAGCTGTGCTCATGCTGTTGGACATAATCCAGATTGATGTAGGGGGTCCAATGGAAGTGGGAGGGGCTCACCTGATAGCCAAAACCAAAGTTGATCAGCCACTCATTCCCTTTGTGTTTAGAGTGAGCACGTCTGTCGACGCTGCCGAAACTAAGATGGCGCGTAGTCCTATAATTGTTGTGAGCGCCCAGAAAGGCCGCATTCATGTAAAATTCATCGTAATTCCAATGGCTGTAGAATCCGCCATAGTAGCTGTTGATCGTGCCTTTGCTAGCGAAGTTTTTTAAATGGAAGTTATCATACGTAGAGCTGAAGGCCAGTCCCAGGACCAAGTTACTGATACAGTAGTCGACACCGATTGTAGCACCGAGGGTGGTATCCTTATATCCAAATTGACTACCTGACTTCTTTTGATTCTGCCATTGTCCAATACCATCGATCCAGAAACTAATGGTTTGTCCACAGCGCGGATCTTTTTTTAGACGAAATTCAGCTAAGTGTTTGGTGTAGGTGGAACGGACGAGAATGGCGTCGAGCAGCTGAATCTCTGTGAGAGCGGAGAACTGTGCAGGACCCATCTGTTCGAAGGCCGTCGGGATAGCGTTGAAGCTTAAAGCAAACAAGGCGTTGTTGACAGTGGCGCCATCTGATCCAGGAAGTGCTGGAAGAGTGACGAAGCAGTTGGCTGCATTGCGGGCGTTGCCTGTGAAGCCAATCGTGTCCAGGGGCAAGTAGGTAAGTTGGATGGTCAGGGGGGTATAGATCAAACTCATGAGAGCCGGGACGGAACTCGTCAGAGAAGAGAATGTCCCTGTAACACCGGTGCTCGTGCTGATGATCGTGTAGGTAAGTGGAGTTGTGAAGTTGAAGTTATCAGGGGTCACTACGACCCCACCGCCGACTTGAGCGAACCCAGATGCGATGATTTCATCACTATCGCCCGCGGAGTTGACTTCGACGTTATAGACGCTCGTAGAGTATAAGTAGAGATCAGTAGTGAGAACATTGCCAATGGAGTTGCCTGGCGAAATCGTTCCGCTATTATAAATGTTTCCATTCACTGTGGCGTTGCCCGACAGTGTGCCGCCCGATTCGATCTGCGCATCCCCGCTGACTGACCCATTTAGATTCAGTGTTCCCGATTCGATGAGGGTCCCTCCCAGATAGGTATTAGCTCCAGTTAGATAAACAATCCCCGTGCCTGATTTAAGAATTCCTGGTCCGGTGATCTGAGATAAAGATCCCGCTCCCTCGATCGAATTGGGAATGATCACTGTTCCGTTGATCTGGAAAGTTACGCTGCCTCCCGACTGGACAAAGATATCTTCTCCAAGAGAAGATCCATTTCCTCCGCTACTGCCCCCCGATGCGATACCACCACTTCCAGCGATGGTCGAATTACCAGAAAAACTTACCCCATCTTGCACAATGAGACGAGCTCCTTGTTGAACAAAAATAGCTCCCCCAAATCCAGAACCTCCACCGCCACCCGCTGGGTTAGTAGTTGTGGCTATACCGGCATCTCCGCCGCCATAACTGCCGAGACCAGCGGTATAACCAGCGCCTCCACCTGCTCCAAAACCTCCATCACCCCCTCTGTCTCCACGCAGACTATTCCCTGAAGCGCCACCACCTCCGCCAAAAATACCCCCATCGCCTCCAGGTCCTGTCAATGTGCCACCGCACCCGCCGCCACCGCCACTTGCACCAATACCTGCCGCACCACCACCACCGCCGCCGCCACTGCCGCCAGCACCATATGTACCCTCAACATCGAAGCCATGGCCGCCAGATCCCCCTCTACCACCGGAGGTCGCATCGGAGCCAGCGGAACCTCCCTGCCCCGAGCCAGCACCCCCACCTCCTCCGCCACCCTCTGTTGGAGTGCACGCACCTCCGGAGCCTCCATTTCTAGCAGGACTGGGAGCGTCGGTAGCGGCAACGGAACCCCCGATTCCGGCAGCAAAGCTTCCGGGACGCTCTCCGCCACCGCCCGCACCGCCGAAGTTTGAAAAAACATTAGGACTCCCCGCCCCTAGGCCGCCCCCCGAAGTCCCACCACTGTTGCCACCACCCCCACCACCAGCGCCAGCAGCAGCGCCTGATGCGGATGTAGAACCACCAGAGCCACCACCAAAGCCGCCACCACCACCGCCCGAACCGCCAGAACTACCGGCGCCTCCATTGCCACCTCGGGCCTGATTCCCATTAAGACTTACAGCAGAGATGGTCATGACGGCACCTGAATGTACGTAAAGAGCGCCACCCCCGCCCGTCGCACCTCCTCCACCAGTGTGGCCAGCCCCTCCATTGCCCCCTTTCGAGAGAGCATTTTGAATGATGAGATCAGTAATAGCAGCCGAGCCCTGTGCTAAAGAGAACGCTGAATACGAACCTCCACCATCAATCGTCACGCCGCTTCCGAGAATGGTGAGAGAAGAAGAGGGAGATGTAAGATTGTATCCAATTGCTGGCAAGCGAAAAGAACCCAAGTTGATTGTCTGTCCAGCAATAGGAGAGCAGTCGATAATGCTGCCATCGACGGCAATTAAAAGGGCGTTAGGTAAGGAGCCAGTTTCACCAGCATCATTGGAAGTGGTAGTGACTAAGATCGTGTCAGAGAATAATGGATTTTCGATGGCAAAGAGAAACTGACTCCAGATGAAGAATGCAGCGAGCTTTTTCGAAGATTTGTGGAACATAATCATCTCTTCAGGGAGACAGTTCAATACTCATCTCCTGTGGAAGGTAAAGAAGTCTTTTAATTTTACCAAAGCAAAAGTTCTGAAATGGAAGACGAAGCCTGACTCGCAGTAATACGACCTTTAGCCGTCGTGCCTCTCTCCACCTCTAGTAACAAAAGGGCCGCGAAATTTTCTCGGCCTTTATTTATATTGAGTCGTATCTCTTGTACCGAGAATGTAATCGAAAGAACGGCCAACAAGGTATTTAATATCCTCTGTTGAGAGCCCGCATAGTTGATGAGCATATAACAACTCTTGTGACAACGTAGTAGAAAATAGAAGAGGATCATCCGTACAAAATACAATAGGATGACCCAATAGGAAAAACTCAAGTCCCGGATGTTGCTTATAATCATCGATCATTTTAACAAGAACGCTACTCGTCAAGCACACTTCAAGAGGTACTTTATGGCTTAAAATCCACTCTTTTGCTTCATAACTCAAATAGACCCCATGGCCAACGCGTTTTGGCTCAAGTAGAGTGAGTAAAAGCATCTGGTCGGTTTCTTCAGGCAATTCTCCCAAATGAATGGTGAAGGCAAGTCCTTCCTTTTTGGCTCGCATCAGATCAGGAATGATTCGATCGACTTGTCCAATTGCGGAATTTCCCGAAATGTCTATCCCAACGACTCCTTGGTCTCGATATTTCAAAGCCAGGTCAATGGTTTCTTGAACCATTGCCATCGATGAGCTTCTTTGTAAGCTTAGGACTATATTCGCCTTTAATTGAGTTGATGCAGACTCATGAATTCCTCTTAGGACTGCTTTCAGATATTCCTCAGTTCCTTGTCCCAAATCTTTAAGTCCGGTTCGGATTTCAACATAACGAACATGATCCGCTTCCAATGATTTACAGAGCCGGCTTACGCCGTTCTGTAATTTTTCTTCCGAATTGATTATCTGAGCAATAAGTCCAAAAACCTGAAATCCTGCATGGTAGTCAATCTTTTGCGCGACTAGATCTAGAGCCCGGGTTAATTCCTCTTGTTGAGTTGTGGTGGCAATGGAAAACAAATATTCTCTAGGGAAAGAGCCTCCTAAGTGCAAATGCAACTCTGCTTTAGGAAGTTGTCGAAACTCCAGAATTTTTTCTGTACCGAATAGAGAATTCATCGCCAAGCAAAACACCCTAAGTAGTACATTCACGTATCTCATCAAACTGCCATAAAGAGTTTACACTACAGGTATTTTAGCGTAGAAAATTTTGGTGATTTTAGCCAGTCAGGAATACAGTATCTCTCAATAGGGCTTCAGAGACGTTCTCTGAATTTGAACAACTTGCTTTTTGCGTCTTTTTACCTTAAATCATACTATCCAAATTCAGAGAACGTCTCTTAGGAGAATCAGCATGAAATTTTACCTTCTATTTTTCGGTTTGCTATGGACTATCTCGATTTCTGCGGAAATCAGAGAAATTTCGCATCTTGATGAAGTATTCAGAGCAACCCGACATGATTCTGTTGTCTTAATAGATATTGACGAAACCTTGATCGAATCTTCTATCATGCTTGGAGGCAAAGCATGGCGATCTTATGCTGTAAATTTCCTAAAGACCCTCTATTCTCCGGAGAAAGCCCAGGAGCTGCGCGACAAGATGACGTACTGGATTGCACAACGTGTTCCATGTATTGCCGTTGAAAACAGCATTCATACTCATTTAGACCAAATGAAGCGCCAACGGATCCCTGTATTTGGTTTCACTTCTCGCGGAAGAAAGCATTGGAATGCGTTGCCTTGTGACAATGGGGAAGAACTGGCTCTATTGCATCTAAAACAAGCTGGTTTTGATTTAGATGTATTTTCAGAGAGTTTTTTTTCGGATGGGTTTTGGTCGCATCCTAGTTTTGGGAGAGGGATATTCTTTTGTTATCCTAAAGAGGAAAAAGGAAAACTGGCTTTAGAAATTTTTGCGGAGGCTCGACCTAAGCATGTCGTGTTTGTTGATGACATGATGCCCAACATTCATTCTATGGAACGAGCATTTGCAGAACTCGGGGTTACCTCTATCTGTTTTTATTATCAGCATGTCGATCTATATCGATCCTTTGATCCTTTTATAGCAGCCATTCAACTAGAAAAATTATATTTGCAAGATGTGCTTCTTTCAGATAGCGAAGCTATGTCATTAAGACATAATTATGCGGATCGCGATCCCGATATGCTCCTTTTGAAGTTCGTTGAATATCTGGAAAAAGGAAAAAAGTCATAGAAAGACATGATAGCAAACGAGTTTGACTTATCAAACACTAAAAACCAAATTCCCCGAAATTGATTTCACATTAGTTATCATGAACTTTTTCAACAAAGACGACGTGCTAATAAAAACCATGTCAAGTGGTATTATCGAGGTGTATTACAATCCGTATTTTGATATCAAGCCTAAATTAAATCTCTCCAAAAGAACCTTTATCGAACTATTACGAAACCTTGGATTTTCAGATACTCAAACATTCCGTAATCTTGTAGACCTTGACATTGAGCACCTCAAATGAGAATTTTTGCCATTGATTAACGGAAGCCAGGGCAAGATTTTCAAGCGAGAAATTCATTCTATGCAAAAACACCTCATTTTTTTGAACTATTAATAGAGATTTACTTTGAGCTTTCCGTACCGAAGTCTTCAGGATTCGGAAGAGGCAATGTTCTTTGATAAAAAAACCGCAAAAAGTTTTTTTTTGAAAGCTTTCCTGTTTTCAATTACCATTCTTCTATTCACTTCACTTGGCTAGAGCATGCTAGATCTGAAAGAAATTTTAAGAAGCCGGATTCGCAACATTTCGCAGGCAGATGGGCTTTCGTTCAAAAAGAGCGCCAATGGATTTATCTTGGCAATGACCTGTATCCTTCTCTGTTTTATGGGGACCGTGGGATGGTTACATCATCGAATGCTCAAGCTTGAATCCAAACAAACAGCCATTCGCCGTTCGGTAAAAATGTTGGGATATGGATCCATCACATCCCCTCAGAGCTTAAGGAAAGTTCCTATTCCAACCAGGCTCTCTGGCATCCCCTTCGGAGAAGATCTGAAAATTGTTTTAGCGGTAAAGGAAGTGGCTATTCGTAATGTAACCGCTCCCTACAACCCTAGTTTGATCGAATCCAGCTCTGGTTACGATTTATTTTTTAGATACGATGTGATTAACCCAAAGCTTGAATATGCTCCTTTTAGCTCTCGTATAGGGGCAGTTCCTCTCAATCATCGATTTGAACAGGCCGATCGAGAATTTACCAGAATCCATCTAGAGACTGAGTATGCTGACGATCCTCGAGTTTTAATGGTTGGCGACCAATTGTATCTATTTTGCAACCGATTGGATGAGAACTACCCAAAGTGTCGTTTTATGTGTGCAGCCAACATAGATCGAAACACATACGACGTCAACTACAGCACAATCTTAGATGTGAACTTACATTGGATCGAAAAAAATTGGAGCCCCTTTGAATACATAGGAAAAGACCAAAAATCCCGTTTATTTTTAGAGTACCGAATCAACCCTCGAAAATTGCTTGAGCTGCCAAATCCTCAGATCAATGAACTAAAAAATATGACTGTACCAGCAGACGTAGCTTATCTTTCTATTCCTTGGTCAGGAAAGTGGGGGGAAATCAGCGGAGGCACCCCAGCTAAAAAAATCGGCGATGAATATCTAGGCTTTTTCCATAGCTGGTTTACCGACGAAAACCGATTGGTTTGGTATGTGATGGGAGCTTATACATTTAATGCTACCCCCCCTTTTAATCTAACGGGAATTTCCAAATACCCGATCCTTTTCAGAGGGATCTATGAGACCCCTTTTACCAATACTGCATCTACCGACAAACGGGTTATTTTTCCTAGCGGGTTCGTCATAGAAAATCAATATGATCGAGAATTGATTCATTTGGCCTGTGGGGAGAATGATTGCAGCATCAAAATTGTGACGATGGATAAAGAACAACTCCTCAAATCCATAACGCGTTTTGAAACTGTAGAGAAGTTAGCTGAAGAAGACTCTTTTAATGACCGAACTTCGGAGAATTGATGAATAAAATCATAGCATTATTGATGATTTTGGGAATTATTCCTGCGTTTTCGGCAAACACGGCGTGGCAGTTATATCAAAACGAAGTCCTATCACATCAAACGAATCTTGAAGGATGGTGTACACCAGAAAAAGCGCGCCATATGATGGATTTGATTTACGAAATAAAGCCTGAGGTATGTGTTGAAATTGGGGTGTTTGGCGGGGCATCTATCTATCCAACTGCAAGCGCTTTGAAATTTTTAAACCGGGGACAAGTCTATGCAATTGATCCTTGGATGAATTCCTATTGCTTAGATGGATATACACACGATAATCCCAATTATCAATGGTGGAGCCATGTTGATCTTAATTACATCCACCGTAAATTTGTGAACATGTTGGATGATTTCCAATTAACTTCATATTGCACGATCATGCGGATGACCGGATTAGTCGCTTTAGATTGTTTTGCCGATGAGTCTATCGATATTTTGCATATCGACGGAAATCACACTGAGAATATCGCATTAAGCGATGCAAAGCTGTATCTGCCAAAGGTGAAAAAAGGGGGATATATTTGGTTAGATGATGCTAATTGGCCGACAACACTTCCCGCACGAGAATTTTTACTTGTAAATTGCATGAAAGATGAATCTCGTTCAACCGACGAGTACTTTCTGTTCAGAAAGTAAGATTTTGAGAAGAGATTGATGAAAAGATTGCTAGCTCTATTAGCTATTTACAACTTGCATGCTCATGACCCTTTATTTAAGTTCGAGGGGGTTTTGGGCAATGCGGTTGAAAACATTCAAAACATGAATACCAATGCTCAAGCATTTCTCCCCTATAATCCCGTGATTGTTGAAATCGGGGCTTTCGAAGGGACAGGAACATTCAGCCTTGGCTCCGCCTATCCTTATGGCACAATTTTCGCTTTTGAACCCCACCCCCTTGCATATGCTCATCTTGTAGAAAAAACCCACTCTCTCAAAAATATTTCGGTCTTTCAATTAGCAGTATCTACTTGGAATGGAACCGCAATGCTATATGGGAATGGATCCACAGCTTCATTACTCCCCAAAACGGGCAAGAGTCGAGTCGATGTACCTGTTGTTGTATTGGATGATTGGTGCAGACACCAAGGCATAAATCATATCGATTTCCTCCGTTTAGATGCAGGAGGTTTAGAGTGGCAAATCGTGGAGAGTTCTCCCAAGATTCTAAAAGAGATAATTGTGATTGTCATCAAAACATATATGAATCCACCCCAATCCTCTATTCCTTCCTATCCCATATTGAAAAAACGATTAGAAAATGAAGGGTTTGAGCTTCTTTCTCATTGGTATCAAGAAGGAAAAGAAGGTGAAGCTACGTTTATCCGCAAATATATGTACGACTCATTATTTAGATAATATTGGAACGACGATGAACAAATTTATCTATACCGTATATTTGTTTTTGCTGATTAACTGCTCCATTTCGCATGGAGCATTGCAGGATCATTTAAAAAAGGCAGAGGGGAAACATGTCGACCACAAAATAAGAAACATCGATTTCATTTACATGATTAATTTAGATGAAAGACCTCAAAAATATGCAATATCTAAGCAGTATTTGGACAAATACGGAATCACCCCTTATCGATTCTCCGCTGTAAATGGATGGAATTTGTCTCTAGAAACCATTAATGATGTAGGGGTTAAATATCAGCCTGGCATGACCCCCCTCTTAGCTACCACCTATCTTGATCCGGGGGAAAAGGGGAAAAAAATACAGAGCCATGAGTATATGAACCAATATGGAAAAACCTATTTTGTTCATTGTTTGGCTCTAGGCGCGATTGGGTGCTCACTAAGCCATATTTCAGTTCTTCAAGATGCGTATGACTCTGGTTATGAAACAATTTGGGTGATGGAAGACGATATAGAAGTTCTTGGTAATCCTCACAACATCTCTGATTTGGTTTCTGAACTCGATGCTCTCGTAGGATATGGAAATTGGGATATGTTATTCACCGACCGTGATTACAGAAGCGGTGTTGACCAATACGTTCCCGCTTACGGTGCAGCCAAACGGCCCGACATGGACTGCAGTCCAAAAGCGCGATATAGCGATTCTTACACAAAAACAACTCAAGTGAATGATCACTTTTGCAAAATAGCAGCTCGATTTGGAACAACTTCCATGATCATCCGCCGTTCCGGGATCATTAAATTACTCGATTTTTGGAAGACGCGGAATATTTTCTTGCCCTGCGATTTAGAAAATTACTTACCGCCAGGAATTCAGCGTTATGGCCTCACGTTTGACCTAGTCACAAATATGCTTAATGCGTTGTCAGATATAGGTGTGCCAGGTTATTTGAGTGCACCGCAATAAAAGGAAATATGGATGAGGCTGTCTGTTCTTTCTTTAGGAATATTGTATTTGAACCTAGCATTTGCTGAATACGTTCCCCACGATGGCCGTTTTGCTCGAGCAGAGTTTGTCTCTTCGTTGATCAAACCGGGCGATGTAGGAGCTGAAATCGGTGTATCCCATGGAGTATTCGCCTATCACGTCCTGCTTCAAAATCAACCTTTGAAATTATATTTGATCGATCCTTGGGAATATGGGCTTCAAAAAGATATAGAGCTCTACCTTACTCCTGAAAACCAACGCATTGTAGATGCGTGTTATGAAATTGTGTGCGATATGTTCGCCCCTTATTCGAATGTGGAAATCGTACGGAAGAAATCAGAGGATGCAGTGACCTCATTTCCCAATTGTTTTTTTGATTATGTATACATTGATGGCGAACACTCTTATAACGCCGTAAAGCGCGACCTTTCTAATTATTTTCCTAAGATTAAAGTGGGTGGGTATCTTATAGGAGATGATTACGGGTGGACGGGGGTAGCTCCAGCTGTCCAAGAATTTTTAAGCGAACATCAAGACGAACTTTTTTGGCTGGGGGATCCTTATCAAGGGAACACAGGCGGCCAATTTGCTATTAGGCGCCTCAAATGAGAATCCCCTTTTTTTCCCTCTTATTGCTCACCTCTTATCTAGGGGCTGAAATGCCTTTAGATTCTTTTTTAAGTCAATTCCCAGGCCCTATCTATCAAGACATTGTGATTGGTAGGGAAATTTATTCGATCGGAACAGATCTATGCGAGCCCAGATACGACCTAATCAGGCCCATTCTAAACTTGTATGATCGCCCTTTTTCTCTCTTCGATTTGGGGGCCGCTCAAGGCTATTTTTCCTTTCGGATTGCCCGCGACTATCCTCATAGTACCTGCATCATGGCAGAGGCCAACGATACATCCTACTATTCTCGTCACGGAGACATGCTTTATGATCTATGTTTAAAAAATCGCGATTTGAACAACGTCTTTTACTTAAACAAAAAAATAGATCTCTCTGATTTATTTTTTCTAAATCAGAGAGAACATTTTGATGTTGTAATTGCCTTTCTTGTCGTTCACTTAATGCATGATAAGTTGCAAGAGCAGATCAAAATCATAAATAGCCTTTTAACTCTTGGGGACAATTTGATCCTCGAAGTCGCGAATGACGTGGGGGTAATTCATACGGCCTATGTTGAATATTTAAGTCGATCATTAGACGGCCAATATTTAGGAGAGGTCAAGCGCCATAAAAATCAAGCCTCGCAAAGCACAGGGAAACTGTTTTTGTTCAAACAAAATCGATCCTCTCTCTCTCGTCGTGAACTACAACCCGAAACATTCACTCATTTAAATGGAGTTTATCCCATCAAATGAAAACGTTTCTTTTCTACCTCTCCTTGCTTTTTATGAGCACTAGAAACTTAACTGCAGCCTATAGCCCAGAGTTCGTAGAGCTCGAACAAAAAATAGTCGATTTTCTGAAAACAAGTTGGTGCTCTGAAGAAAAAGCTAAGTTGATTTTAGAGTTTGTTATCGCAAATCGGCCTAAAGTATGCGTAGAGATTGGCGTCTTTACCGGTTCTTCGACCCTCCCCCTCTTAGCTGGGTTACAGTACATAAACCATGGCTATGCCTATGTAATCGACGCTTGGTCTAATATGGAAGCGATTCGAGGGTTGCCCAAAGAAGATCCTAATACGGTCTGGTGGGCCTCTCTCAACATGCAAGCAGTAAAAACCCAATTTATCCAGACAATGGATCAGTGGTCTTTAACCCCATATTTTCAAGTGCTTCACATGAGCTCCCAGGAAGCAGCAGCACAACTTCCTGGAATCGATTTTCTCCATCTTGACGGGAATTTTTCGGAAGAGGGAGCCTTGTTAGACAGTCAGCTTTATTTACCAAAAGTGGTCCCTAATGGACATATTTTGATATCCAATCTTCTTACAATGATCGGCACCCAACCCACAAAAATGAAAGCGTTATGGCCCCTTTTCGAACAATGTGAGATTGTTAGTGAAATCGAAAATGGCAATGCGTTTTTATTTAGAAAAAAATAAACCGATGCATTTTAGAGATTGTTGACGAAGCCTTAAAAAGAATTTGCAAATTCTTTTCCCTATGAGAATGGGAAGATTTTCGAGGAGATTGCGAAATGCGGGGCGAAGCCAGTATCGGGACGATGATACCAGCAAGAACTGCATTTTGGAAGCTACCGAAAAGGTTTCCGTTCTCTAGGAAAATGAATTTGCAAATACTTTCTTAAGTTTGTGAACAGTCTCTTAGACTAGGAGTTTTGCAATTGGCTCGATTATTTAAAATTATCTTCCTATTTTTATCGCCAATCTTATTTGCAGATCCAGCCAGCCCACAGCAATGCAAGGACTTTGTAAAAAGAGAATTGCCGGCGATTGCGGGGTGGTGCTCTACTAAAAAAGCGGAGGCAATGATGGATCTTATTTTTGCAACGCTCCCTGATACCTGTGTAGAAATGGGCGTATTTGGAGGATCCTCCCTGTTTCCAACTGCTTATGCGCTCAAATTCCTAAATCATGGAATGGTTTATGGGATCGATGCTTGGAATCCTAGCGAAGCCATTCGGTATTATCCTGTAAACAGCGTTCATCGAGATTGGTGGGCACAACAAGATTTGGATTTCCATTATCAAAACTGCCTCAGATTGATCGGTAGATATGGATTGAATCCTTTCTGTACGATCGTCAAAAAAACCTTTGCAGATGCGCTCCATCAAATTGCTTCCATTGATATCCTCCATATCGATGCCACCCATACCAATGAAGGAGATTTTATCGATGCGATTCCATACATTCAGAAAGTCAAAAAAATGGGGTACATCTGGTTTGATGGATGGCCCAATTCTCCAGATACATATGAGTATTTAAAACCGAGATGCTATATCCAAAAAGTAGTCGATAGCGGAAACTGCATCCTATTGCAAAAACTTGTTGAGAACTGATGAAAAATCTCCTCGCTTTTTGTGTTTTAATAACTCCCTATTTATCCTTAGATTCCTTTGAGATTAGCAATAAAGGATATTGGATTGGGGATGTCGAAGAGTGTCATGCAATCGATGAATTTTTAGGAGAAGCAATCGCAAATTTTTTCATCGAGCAGCAAGCACGCTCCGTTGTTGATTTTGGCTGTGGGTTGGGTACATATGTAGCACAAATCCGCCAGAAGGGGCTTATTGCAAAAGGTTATGATGGAAATCCAGACACGCCGACTCTATCGGCTGGGATTGGCGAGGTTTTAGATTTAAGCGAACCCTTCCAACTTCCCCAAACATTTGATTGGGTCATGAGTCTAGAAGTGGGAGAACATCTTCCTCAACAGTATGAAAAGATCTTTATCGAAAACCTCATGCGACACACAAGAGTTGGCATTGTTCTCAGCTGGGCTATAAAAAATCAAGGCGGCACTGGGCATTTCAATGAACAGAATAATGATTATATCAAGGCCATTTTCGCAAGTTATGGATACCAAAACGATCTCGAAGCGGAAAAAAAATTGAGAAGCTTTAGTGGAACTTGGTTTCAACATTCGCTCATGGTTTTTAGAAAACCCGTCAATGGACCGTAAAAATGACCTTCTTTGTAAAAGGCCTATGTATATTTACGTTCACGTTTTCTTGTCCAATTATCGGAGAAACAACTTTTGGCTATGTCTCTCATTCCACAATTAATATCGGAGACGATATTCAAACCATTGCAGTTAAAAGATTTCTCCCGAACTGTGCAGTCCCCATTGACCGTGAATTCATTCATGAATTCAGTTACAATTCATCAGTTAAAGCAGTAATAAGCGGCTGGTTTATGCACGTAAAAGGGGGCTACTGGGAACTGCCTTTTCCTCCGCCTGAAAAGAGCTGGCCACCAGCTTCTCAGATCGAACCCTTTTTCATCTCGATTCATTTGACAAGTCCAATTCATCCGATTGTATTTTCAGAAGAAAACATAGACTATCTAAAACAACATAGTCCTATTGGCGCTAGAGATCTATATACACTTGAGGTCTTGCAAGAAAAAAACATACCTAGTTACTTTTCTGGTTGTCTCTCATTGACATTAGAAAATAATTATACAGAAAGAACTGATATAATTTATCTTGTAGATTTAGATGAAGCAACGATTCGCTATATTCAATCGAAAGTCTCTTCTCCCACTGTCATTGTAACACATGGTAAGTCTCTTCTTCTTTTTTTGAGCACAGAGCATAGATTAAAATATGCAGAATATGTTTTAGATTTATATCGAAAAGCAAAATGCGTAGTCACCACTCGGCTGCACGCGGCTCTCCCCTGTCTTGCCTTTAAGACACCTGTTTTGATGTTAGATTCCATAGATGGTACTGGGACTGAGCCCCGATTTACAGGATTGATCGATCATATCTGGCACTGTTCCAGACAGAAATTACGCGAGGGCGGGATGGATTATGATTTCGATCATCCTCCTGAGAACCCAAATTCATACCTGCCCATCAGAGAGAACCTGATCAAAATAATGACCAATTGGGTTCAGTCGAATTACGAAGGAAAATAGTTTTAATCAAGTAGTTGTTAAAGAGAACACTTCTTAAGCTGGCTTTGGGAAACTTTAGGGTCTGTCACCCCCATTTCGGGTAGAAGCTTTTTGGCATTCCCTATTTTGCAACTGAGAATTCAGCAGGAAATGCTTAACAAGTATTCTTAGTGAATATTTGAACGTTAATTTGCTCTTTAAATCCCAGACTGTCATAGAGCTTTTCAGCTACAGGAGAAGTCCCCAAAATAAGCTGTTGAAGCCCCATTTCATGTGCCCGTTTCATTAGCGTAAGCATAAGCGCACGACCACACCCTTTTCGCTGATATTCATCAAGCGTAGCTAGATTGGAAACAACACCAGTTTCCCCATTGCAAAAAAGAGTAACTATCCCAACTGGACGATCATCAAGATACCCAAGATAATGTTCAGCATTAGTATTATTTAAAAGACATGCAACGTTTTCTCCTAAAACTTGATCATACTTCGATGTGATATTAAGAATCTGATAAAAAGCCTTCCTATCAACAGCTTTGCGAATATCAAAAATAGGCTGAGGAGTGTGTTCCACTTGCCACGTCAGTATTGGACAAACCGCGAGGAATTTGTAGCCACGCTTAAGTAGTACATCTTCTAAACCCTTAGTTTGATTTTCAGAATGTACCCAGAATGAATGAGGGATATGAGGCGGAAATTTCTTAACCAAGAAATCAAACAATTCTTCCAGATTTTCTTTGGGACATGAGAGATGCGTAATCAAATTGTATAAAGGATGATTAAGATTAGAAATCCAAATAAATAAGCTCTTATCATCGACTAAAGCTGGTTTCATGGCTTTAAAAAAACTCTCGAAATGTTGAATATGTCCCATATCAATACTCATTTATCAAATGCATAATTTGGATAGCGCTTGTTGCAACAGCTTACCAATAACACTATGAGTTGTTCAATCGATAGTTCTGAAATGGAGGACGAGGCTTGCCTCGCCGTAATGTGAGCTTTAGCTCACCATGCATCTCTCCAACTATAGCAGGGCAGGGAAGCCCTTTTCACCCCTATGTTTTTTTTCAGAAAAAATTGAATATGTATTCTATTTACAGTCGATTTATCATAGGGGCGACATGAATCGAACGGGCCAATATGAAAGCCGCTGTATTAAAGATCTTGATTTTGGGCGGAACTCACTTTTTAGGGATTCATCTTGCTGAAGAATTCCAAGAGCGAGGACACGAATTAACGTTGTTTAACCGTGGTGTTCAAAATCCCGACCTATTCCCCGATATTGAAAAACTACAAGGCGACCGCGATGGCAATCTCCATGCCCTTGAAGGGCGTCATTGGGATGCCGTGATCGACACATCCGGTCATCTCCCCCGTATAGTTGAACAATCGGCTCAAGTGCTAGCAGGTGCCACTAAGCATTACACATTTATTTCGACAATCGGAGTCTATGAAAATTTCCACAAATTCCATATCGATGAAAGCTATCCTATTGCCCAACTAAGAGAGCCTCAGAGTGAAGTGATCACGGATAAAACCTATGGGGCATTGAAAGGTCTATGTGAAGCTGTTGTCCAACACTACTTTCCTGAGCAAACGTTGATCATACGACCTGGCCTCATTGTAGGGCCAAATGACCCGACTGATCGTTTCACCTATTGGGTCAAACGTATAGCAGAAGGAGGAGAAGTGCTTGCTCCTGCCCATCAACCTGTACAGTTCATTGATGTACGCGATCTCTCAAAGTGGATCGTCCAGATGGTTGAAAACCAAGCAACGGGCATTTATAACGCTGCTGGAGAATCCTTAAGCCTTGAGTTATTACTCCAAGGATGTCAGCAGGCAAGTCCGAAAAAAACCTATGTGACTTGGGTTAGCGAAGAATTTTTACTGCAAAAAAGCGTGCAAGACTGGGTTGAACTCCCACTGTGGCTGTCGAATAAACGGCAAATGCCTGGTTTTTTTCATATCAACTCTCAGAAAGCGATTAGATCAGGATTAACGTTACGCCCTCTTGCTGAGACTATAGAGGCTACCCTCAAATGGGATATGGCAAGAGATAATGTTAGGCTTCAAGCAGGACTAGATCGTTCAAAGGAAAAGGAATTGTTGTTAGATTGGAAAAAAGAAATGATTCCAAGAAAAATAAAAAGGTAAACTTTTTTCATCGGTTTTCCTCGCTGAAAAGCCTGCATGTCCACTCTTCGACGATCGCAGTCTCCTCATTTTTAACATATCTCTCGAAAAACTTAGCTACGTAATCAGCCTTGCAATGGATATCAAATGCTTCTAAATTTACATATTCTTGAAACAGCACAATCGTATATTTGGATTTTCCAGGAGCACTTGAATGCATTATTTGCCGCATTGCGTGAGCTTTTATACACCCCTTTTCTTTTCCTGTTAAAATCATTATCTCTTTAGCTTGCTTCCATAGCTCTGGATCTTTATTCGCTTTTGGTAGCCACTCAGAAACAACAAAAACATGACCTGACATATTCATCCTTGGCTAAGATATCCACTTCCCATTTTAGTCGAGCATTGCATTTTTTTGATGCAATTTATTAATAATACTAATTTAACCAGATTAAATTATGACGTCTTATTCTACTACTGTCGCTGTCCCTGATACCCCACAGACCTTTAGATATTTTCGAAATGCAACGCAATTAGTACAGGCAGTAAGCGTATTACAGGCTCATTTTATCGAGGAATCTTTTAAAGCTCAGATTGCCGATCATTGCCATCTATATCAGGTGGCAATGAAACGCGAGCTTCAGGTGCTCTCCAGAGCCGTGATTGCGAAACTATTCGCGGCAATGATGGCAAACCAATCTAATTCTCATAGACCGTCTTTGGATACCACGATTTCAAATGTGAGAGAGGCAGCAAAAATTCCACAATCCTTATATATTATTATTGGGGATTACTTAAACATTCCATCACAATACAGAGCATCCTTCTTAAAAGCTTACCAACGATTTCTTTCCCTCGATAAGCAAGTTGCATTCATTAATACTTTTTCTCTAAAAGACCTAAATGGCAAAAAAAAGGAACTAATCAGTCTGTTTTTTGATGCTCTTTATCCCTGTGAATACGATCGAAGTCTTATCACTCCTGGGAGTCCTCTTGAATTTGTCTTAGATAGCAGAATTGGTAAAGCGCATGATCAACCAGACAGGGTCGATCCCATAACAGGGAGAAAAGTTCGAAAAACTCTTTTGGAAGCTCATTTTGCACGCCGGTTAGGTGTTAAGTTGGAACAAGCAAATTCACATTGGCATTTAGTTTATTACCTTTTAGACAGGTCTAAAAAGCGGCTAGGAGTTTTTAAGCCAGTTTCTGAGATTGGTCCACTAGCGGATAGGTATGGAGCTTCTGAAGAGAGAGAAGGTCACCTTGCCGAGGCTGCGAGTTTTTCAACAGATAAATTTCTCGGAACAAAAGTTGTTCCACATACGCAACTTGTGAAGTGCCATCTTTCTTCATCTGCAGATTCTGCTCCCGTGATAGGCAGTTTTCAATTTTATGTCGACAATGCTCTCGATCTTTTTAGTCAATTGGAGGGAGAGAATCTATTCAGCTCTAATTTTTCAAATCTTACGCTGCGCCTCAACACTTCTGCGAATCGAGAGTTAGAGTTTCGCAACCTCGAACAATTTGCCTTTTTTGATCTGCTTACCGGAAATAACGACCACCATTTCAAAAATATTATGCTAAAAAGGGTGGCCCCTAAGACCTGGGATCTGATCGCGATTGACAATGCAAACTCCTTTCCTTGGTGTCATGATTTAGATCTTCCTTCTTATAAAACCCATCCATTTCACTGGTTTAAATGGAGCACGCTGCCTCAAGCGCAGAGACCTTTTTCCAATTCCATGATTAATCGAATTAAGGCATTAGACTTAGATAATTTGGAAAAAATCTTAAAAGATAAGCTAGTTAGCCGGGATGTTCCTTCTTCAAAAGAGCTATTCCAAAGAAAAATGAATACCCTACACGATCGATTCCATACGATTGAACTCCTTGCGAGTCAAAAAGTTTCCCTAAGTGCTATTGCAATGAATGTATTAACTTTGACTCATAGCAACCAGACGGGCCTAGAACGTTCCAAGGACTTGCTAGATCACAAATTTGAAAAATAGATCGCTTTTAGCTTTTCCCAAACAAAGTTCTGAAATAGACGATCAGCTAAATTCACAATTTATCGACCTGGATTTTATTCGCTACAAAATATAGTCTCCTTATTTTTATTAAATCATTGAAAGATTGTGGATTTATTATTTAAGGAATTCGAACAGCAAGGCTGGGAAAGAGTTGCAGATGCCTACCATGAAGGTTTTGGCCAAATTACTCCTAAAGCGGCGTTTGCTTTAGTTAATAGCACAATGATTAAACAGAACGATATGGTATTGGATATAGCTTGTGGACCAGGTTATGTAGCAGCATTCGCCTCTGAAAAAGGCGCAGTCGTTACTGGAATTGATTTTTCTAACGCCATGATTCAAAAAGCTAAAACCCTCCATCCCAAAATAGATTTTCAAGTCATGGATGCTGAAGAATTACAATTTAGTGATGGGATCTTTGACATTATTCTAATGAACTTTGGTATTCTTCATTTGGCAAAACCAGAGCAAGCCATTGTAGAGGCCTTTCGCGTCTTAAAGCCAAAAGGCAAGTTTCTCTTTACAGTTTGGGATAAACCTGAAAGATCAATTGCTTTTGACCTCATTTTGAGCGCACTCAAAGAAGAGGGAAATTTAAATGTGTCTTTACCGGAAGGACCTGAGTTTTTCAAGTTCAGCGATCTCAATACATCGAAGGAAATCCTTTCTAATACTGGTTTTGATATTGTCGAAGCCAAGCAAATAGAATTTACATGGACCCTCAATAGCGCTGAAGAATTGTTTCAAACTTTTTATAAAGGCGGTATCCGTATTGGTGGACTTCTTCGCGCTCAGAAGTCAGAAACCATTTGCAAAATGATTGAAAAACTGGAGCAAAAAACAAAGGCATTTCAAAGGGAAGGAAAGTTGGAAATTCCAATGTCTGTAATGTTATTTAAAGCCGAAAAGATCTGAACATCTTGAATATAGCAGCTTGAAATCCATTTGATTATTTGTATAGATTTACTTTTGGAGGGTTTTCAAACATGTCTTTTAAAGCCTGTGGCGAATCCATTTTATCTAATATGACTTCGATAAAAACGAATTGATTTTTCGGAAGAATTTTCAGCTCCTTTCTTAATTGCTCAATTGTATGTACTTTTGCTGTATAGATCTGTTCTTTTTTTAATGTAAGTGATCTTACAAATGCTTGATAATCCCACATCTGTATATCATTATAGGCTGCCTTAGGACCATGGATCACTCGCTCAATCGTATAACCATCGTTGTTCAATAAGAAAATAACAGGTTTTTGCTGATGTCTCAAAAGCGTAGAAACGGCTTGGGCAGTAACTTGAAAAGAGCCATCTCCAATAAAGGCAATTGTTCTACGGGAAGGATCTGCTAATGATGTTCCTAAAACAGCAGGTGTCGCATATCCGATCGAGGCATATCCATAAGAGCCAACAAATTCTGTATTGACAGAGGTGTTCAACTGAGTTGATGCCCAAATAGCTGTTCCCACCTCAAATACGCCAATCACATCTTGCTGACTTAGTAAAGGAGCCACTTCATACCAGAAAGACGCCTGAGATAAAACGCCAGTTTTAAGAGCTTTTATATTTTCCGCTTTTTTCTCCGATTTTCTGAAAATCGATTTGCTTAAAGGAGATAGCTTCTTCCTCATCGCCTTGAGCACATCGGGCAGCCATACACCTTGTATATAGGCACCGTTAACAACAGCATAATTTCCCTTCAGTTGAATCAGCTGTTTTGCCCTACTAAAGTCGGCAGTAAATTTGCCGGTGTTATAATCACAGTTATGCAATCCACCAACTATCAAAATGGCATCTGCATTTTCAACCGTTTGTTTTATCTTTTTTGTCGATACATCTCCCATATATAGCCCCACGAACTGAGGATCTGTTTCATTCAAAGCGCCGCGGCCAAATAACGTCGTCGCCGCAGGAATATTGAGATGTTTGATCAATTCACGGATCTCATTTTTTAATGAAAATCTGCTTGTTAAAACATCAATCAACAGCAAAGGATTTTTAGCTTTTTTTAGAGCGGTTTGAATATGCCCTAAAAGAACTTGTAAATGATCTTTGTCAGATGCAGGATAACGCGCTTGGTAAGGAGAAGCATCGATCGATTGATTATTTTCATTGCTTGGAAGGTAAATTGTTACAGGTTTTTTACTTTCAAAAGCTGTTTGAATTAATCGAGGAATTTCAAAAGTGGCATTGTAACGCGTAACAACGCCGTAAACTTCTGACACTTTACTCGCTATCTCTTTATGGGGAGCTGTAAACCTCTCTCCTTCTTCCAAAAAATGGTGGATAAACTTTTTATCCTGGAGAGCCTGGAGAGATGGGTATCCAACAATATGGATAACGGGAACATTTTCAGCAAAAGCGCCACCGACAGCATTGAGCGCACTAAGTTCTCCTACACCACCTGTTGTAAGAAGAGCAGAGATTCCATGAATCTTAGCGTAAGCATCCGCTGCATAACCAGCATTCAATTCATTCGTATCGCCGACCCAACGTAGTTTTTTATCAGCCATTATATCATCGAGGAACAACAAATTATAATCGCCAGGAACACCAAAAATATCCGTTATCCCAAGATTTTTTATGCTTTCTAATAAGTATTTGCCTACTGTCGTTTTCATAATTCCACCTTAATAAAAGGCTGTCTACAAACCATGCTTTAGTCTCTAACAACTTTTTTGTATTTTTCCCCAGTTAATTTGTCAATTTATTTTCATTATTTACAAGAAACACTTATCAAGGATCTTGAATGCATTTCTCCAGCTTAAAAATACAAAAGACCAGTTCTAACAAATAGGCCTTTCTTTCTAAGAGACTGTTATCGAGTGATTTCTTCAGCGAAGCTGTCCGTTGCTGTAACCAAAGCTGCTGCAATTGATGGGTCACTAGGCGAATGACCTCCGTCAGGGATCATCCATAATTGGCTATTATTCCAACTTTGATAAAGAGAATAAGCCATTTCCGGCAAACAGATCGCATCCCAACGTCCATGGACAATGATAGCGGGCAGATGAGCTATTCTTTGCATTCGGGACAGAATTTGATTTGGTTCAAGAAAAAAGCCATTCTTTGCATAGTGGAAAAATGCTTTTGCTACACTCAGCACAAGCTTGTCGTTCTGCATCATTTTCTCCAAATACGCTGGATTTGGAAGATGAGTCGAACAGATGGAATCAAATCGCATAAATGTGCGAGCGGCTGGCAAATGAACCTCTGGATCGGGATCGCAAACTCTACGATAATAAGCAGCAAGTAAATCGTGGCGTTCTTCTTCAGGGATGTGATTGATAACTGGTTCATATGCCTCTGGGAAGATTTTTCCCATTCCGTAGAGCAGATGCAAATAATCTTGTTCCCTTACAAGCCACACTCCTCTGAGGATAAAGCCTATGCATTGTTCATAGTGTTCTTGCCCATATAGCAACGCTAAAGAAGATCCCCAAGACCCCCCAAATACAACCCATTTTTCAATTCCTAAATGCTTCCTTAGAACCTCTATATCACTGATGGAGTGTTGGGAGCTATTTTCTTCCATACAACCAAAAGGCGTAGACCGCATGGCTCCTCTTTGATCGAACATGACAACATTCCATCGATTGAGATCAAAAAATTGAGAAAGCGTGTCATTACACCCACCTCCAGGGCCTCCATGTAAAACAACAACTGGAATACCATTGGGATTGCCATAAACAGCATAGAAAAGAGTGTGGGTTTCTGATACTTTTAAAAAACCTTCTTCTCTTGTTTTAGCGATCGGATAAAGAGGACGATTGAAGAATCTCTCTTCACAAGAATGTGGAAACGAAAGACTCCCATGTACATATGAGCACATAGAAATAAAACCTCCTGCTAAGATAATAGTTCTAACTAAATTCCAAATCTTGTGATTTTTACCTAACATAACGCCCTATCGGTGTTTTAATCTCGGCAATTGGAGAAGCGTAAATCAGTCAAGAGCAGCCTTCTGTGCTTGATCGAAATCATCCTATCCTATGCTGCATGTCATTAGAAAAAGACCTGCATTTTTCTTTAAAAATAACTGCATCTATAGTAAACCAATTTCAATAACTTATAAGGAAAAAATATTATGGCCATGCGATTTCGAAAATTTTTGGTTATTGTTTGTACACTGGGATGTTTAACTTTAATAGCAGATGAGCGTGTGCAACAAAAGTCATCCTCTGATCTCTTGGGTATTTATTTTGGCGGTTTTGGCGGCTGGATTTTTCCTTATTCTTTAAATGCTTCCCAAAGAGGAACAGCCTTTTTTCCTGATTTTGCTGGAGGACCGCTTCATGTAAATGCAAAAGGGCGAGTGCATAGTGGAACAACAGGTTTTGGTGGACTACATGTTGGCTATGAATGGATGAAAAAAATTACGCCAGATTTTCGACTGGCTCCTGCCATAGAGGTAGAAGGGTATTATTTTGCAAATACTAATAAGGGTGATTTAGATAATCCTACAACCAGAGTCGATGCCCACGAATTTATCGATACTTTCCCTATGCGCATAGGAGCACTTTTAGTTAACGGGATTTTAGAGTTTAATAATGACTATATTTCCCCCTACATTGGTGTTGGCATAGGAGCTGGGATGATCTCAATTCATGGTGCGAATTCTGCTCAAATAGACCCCATAGAACCTGGGATCAATCATTTCAATTCTGATACCAGTGATTTTGCGGCCACTTTTTCGACTCAGGCAAAAGCAGGCCTTCGTTACCGTTTTCTCAAACACTACCGTCTTTTTGGTGAATATCGATTTATCTACTTTACATCATCCGATTTTACCTTTGGTTCCACGAGATACCCAACCCATGTTCCCACGAGTAAATGGTCAGTTGCATTAGATGGTATGTGCTTCAATGGAGCTAGTTTAGGGATCGATTTCCTCTTCTGAAGCATATGAATCGATACCCTCTGCACAAAAAATTTCCTCAGCCTGTACGGAGCTACGAAAGTACTTGTAAATTCATTTTCCTTGGGAATGGAAAAGAATTGGCAAATACATTCTAACAATTCAGTTTTTTTTTATGATATGAAGTGTTACACCTCCGATAGGGATCTCTTAAGCTAGGGCAATCTAATGGGAAAGTATCGTCGTTTTAATAAACAAAAGGACAAACCATTAAGATGGATAGATTCGATGAGAATCCTGCTGGCGGGTTTTGCTGGGGTGGGGACAGGAGTTTATGCCGATACTCCAACGGCCATCATTGGAGGACAGGATAATGATGCGAACGCGTATGCAGCGCTTGTCTTAGAGAATGGTTCTCTTGCTCCAGTTACAGGATTGCCACCAAATAGTGCCATCAATGCCACTGCCATAAATCAATCGGGATTCAGTCTCATCGGAGGACAGGCTAATGGGACCAGTGGATATGTTGCAACCGTCTCTCCCACTGGAGCACTCAACCCCCTTTCTCTTAGCCTAAATGGAACTATCAATTCTGTTGCAATCAATGATGGCGGCACGGGTCTAATGGGCGGTAACAATTTCGATCTCGGCTCTGGCTATGCTGCATTCATTACAGCAGATGGTACTATCACACCTGCATCTGGCTTTTCCGATGTAACCATGAATACTGCTAGGATCTTTTCTACTGCGGTTAATAATGCAAGTGTTGGATTAATTGGAGGGGAAGGGGATGATGCACAGACTTATGCTGCTTATGTCGCTTTGGATGGAACTGTAACTTCTCTGATTCCATTTGTGCCAGATAACCCTGGCCAAATTTCCAGCGTTGGATTGAATACACAAGGAGTGGGAATTGTCGGAGGATGGAACGGAAATGGAACCTACGCGGCATTTGTGACCCCTGCTGCAGGAACTCCTTTGGTTCTTAGTCCAACACCTGGTGGGCAGATTAATGGCGTTGCAATTAATAATGCGGGGGTAGGTTTAATTGGCGGAGAAGACTCTATGGGTTTGGCTTATGCCGGATATTCTACAGCGGAAGGAGTTGTAACCACTATTCTCGAAGGTTCTTTTGAAGGGACAATCAACAGTGTTGCACTGAATTCAGCGGGAGCTGGTTTAATCGGAGGTCAAAATGGATCGGATCTCTACGCCGCACTAATTCAACCAAATCTCTCTGTTACCCCTATTATTACGGATTCGATAGGTGGTCAAATCAATTGGGTCGCAATCAATGATTCGGGTGTGGGACTGATTGGAGGGGTCAATAATGATTCTACAGATGCCTATGCTGCTCTTGTAGCTCCAAATGGAACTCTAACTCTTTTGAACCCCGATGCAGCCTCGATTTCCAGTGTGGCTATAAATGGACTTGCAGGCGGGCAATCCATAATGGATGCTGCAACCCCCAAATCGTTTGGTCCCTATCTAAGCGTGGCCTATACCCAGCTTGCGGCTAGCTACGCTTTAGAGTCCCGCTTTATTGAACAAAATAGCACATGGAATCAAATGAGCGGATCAGATGTTGCACTTCTCACATGCAACGAAGATGAGCTTTTGGCGTCTAACGATGACCGGTTTAATGCAATGCCTAAATATAAAGGTAAAAAAGAGCAAGCTAGTGCATCCTCTAAGCAAAATTCGATTTGGATTGCTCCTTTCGGCAATTATGTCCATCTTCGAGATCAAGGAACGATTCCCAATTACACCAATGAAATAGGCGGGGCACTTATAGCTTACGATCACCAGGGTTCTAATTATCTGGTGGGAGCTTGTTTAGGATATGCTTTTAACTATATCCATTACGGAAATGGAATTGGCCACGGAAAAGTCCAAGAAGAATTGGCTTGTTTTTATGGCTCCTATCTCAGGGATCATTTTAGATTAAACGGCGCCCTGTGGGGCGGGTTTTACCAGTTTTGGAATACACGCCACACTCTTTCTTCGATCACATCAAAATCGAAAACACATGGCTGGATTTTATCCCCTCATCTCGAAATGGCAACTCCTTGGGCTCTCGATCAAAAAAAGCGTTATCTCATCGAGCCATTTTTTACTCTTGATTGGATCAATAGCTGGCAAAAACATTTCACCGAATCAGGAAATGCGGGCTTTAACTTGAAGATCGGCAACTTGCACAGCTCTTTATTGCAATCAGAAGTAGGTCTCCGTTTTTATGAAAGATTTGCCTACGGATGGGGAAACTTTTGTCTTGAAGAAAAGATCAGTTATGTCAACCAGGCCCCTTTCCATGTCAATTCCGTAGCCACGTCTTTTGTAGGTGCAGCTTCAAGTTTTCCGATCGCAGTTGCAAGTACCAAAGTTGAAAATTTAGGAGCATTGCAACTGATGGGGGTTTTCACCCCGAGAAACAATGCCTATCCTTATGGCGGTTTTACGTTGCAAGCCACGGCCAATGGGTCCTATCAGTCTTATTTTGTAAGCCTATTTTCTGGAATCAAATTTTAATTCATGGATCTGTCAGAGCTCCTCAAAGAACTTGACCGGACTCAATGGGAAAAACGAGATTACCCCCCTCTAAAGGGGCCGATCATCACCAGATACGAACTTCAAAAAATGCAACCACCTCCTGGGGATTTTGTCTCGAGGACTTCTGGTTCCACAGGCATTCCCGTAGAAGTTCAGCGAACAAATCTTTCTAAATTGTGGTGGAATGCAACGAATTTAAGAGAAGTCCTTTGGCATAAACGAGATCTTTCGCTTTCCTTTGCGGTCATTCGACCATTTATAAAAAAAGAACTCTCTCTACCTCAGTGGGGCTCAGCATTTTCTCTTTTAGGCCGAACTGGTCCCCTGCATGCACACCCAGTTCAAGGGGATCTCAATCGCTGGCTTCAAAAAATCCAGCCTGGCTACCTCATGACTTACCCTTCGATCTTAGAGAC
The DNA here is from genome assembly GCA_963791555.1 of uncultured Simkaniaceae bacterium. Classification (GTDB taxonomy): domain Bacteria; phylum Chlamydiota; class Chlamydiia; order Chlamydiales; family Rhabdochlamydiaceae; genus JAGXTH01. Next base: position 758,863 of record CAWBSQ010000001.1, on the reverse strand, counting down.
AATCGATCTATCGGCTCTTAAGCGACTCAAGGGCATAAAAACGACAGGGGAAGTGCTCTCTTATAAAAATCCTCTTATAGTAGACACATATTCTTCTGAAGAAGTGGGAACCATTGCCATTCAATGTCCGGACGATCCGGAAAATTACCACGTCATGGAAAATATTGTTCTTGAAATTCTCGATGAGCACGATAGACCTGCAAGGGCAGGAAGGGTCATCATGACAGATCTGACAAGTCGGTATCTGTATCGATATGATATTGGCGATTATGCAGAATGGGGAGAATGTCTTTGTGGCAGAGGATTGCAAACCATTAAAAAAATACTAGGTCGCAAAAGAAACTTGGTTGTTCTGCCCGATGGATCGAGGCATTGGCCACGCATTGGATCAAAAGAATTTAGAAAAATTGCTCCGATCAAACGCTTCCAAGCCATACAAACAGACAGAACTACATTAGAGCTGCGCCTCATTGTTGAGAGATCATTGACTAGAGAACAAGAAGAGGCCCTGCGCAAAGAAGTTCATTACTGGATTGGCTATCCTTTCGAGGTCAGCTTTCTCTATCTGAATGAATTTCCTTCGGGAAAGTTTGAAGAATTCATCTGCCAAGTGATGACAGGGCATCGTTCGGCCAGCTCGTAAGAGTTCCCAAATTGAATGTGATCCCAAGGGGGAAGTTCTGACAATTTTGGAAAATAGTAAATTAGATCCGAGTTTTGGTAGACTTCTAAAGTAGGATGATCCCAAATCGGCTGGATCACTTGATAGAGTGTTTTCACAGGTATATAGGGATCTGCAAGTGCTTGAGCGACCTTCCATTTAAAGGCATGAAATCCCATCCCGTCTTTTTTTTTCAGCACACTTTGTAGATCTTCCTTGCATTCAGGAGAAATAAAAAGACGCAAAATCAGGCGTCCATTTGGTTTTAATGCTTTTTTCGCCTGTTGAAAAAACAACTCTGATGGGCCCTGAAAGACTGTTAAACATCCATCGCCGAGAAGCGCATCGAACTTCGATTCGAAGGGAAGATCTCTCCAGTCGCCTAGAACTGCCTGAACTGGAAAAAGCTTTATGACTTGGGGGTTATGATCTATTGCGATACTTGCCAAAGGCTGTAATTCAGGTGTGACTCCCAGAAGAAGTGTTTGTTCCCCTTCATTCATCTGATTTCTGAACATCGCAACATCCTCTGGGGATGGTCTTAAAGGAGATGTCCATTCATCCCACCGCTCCAAGATTTTAGTCCACTGATCCATCTTGAGAACTTTCCTAGCAAAATAGTGACTGATCCCATTGTAAGAAAAATTATCTATTTTTAGCCAACAAAGAGACTGTTGAAAATTGAAACTGTCTCTCTAAAATATCTGCCCTTCTTTTGAAAATTTCGGTACACTGGGAGAAAGTGGAGAATCCTTTATGCAAGCAAAACTCATTGAAAACCGTGTCAGCAAAGATGAACTGCTTCCCTTGCAGCTAAAAGGACATGTTTCTCTGGTCAAAGCTGTTGTCGACATCAGACGAGCCATCATGATTGCTGGAACATCCATGCATTCAGATGCGGAAACATTATTACTGGAGCAAGGCTCGAAACAAGAAGACCTATGGGGGATCAATCTCTATCTTAAAAAATCTTGCGATGAGTGGATTGAATATGATTCCATGATCAATCTAAGACCATGGCAAGACAACGATTCCCGAGGTGTTGATGATCCGGCGATCCGGCAGAAAATCCGCGAGATCGTCGATCAATTGGTGAAAGAATCATGACCTCTGACCATTTATCTTTAGCAGTCGAGAGCTGGGCCAAATTCTCTCTTGAGGAACAGCTCGGCAATATTGGCAGCGAAGTGAGCCGAGCCATTCGGGCCAGAAAAGAAAGAGAATATTACTGGGGAGCCGTTGCGCGGGCTCTTGATCTCTTTTATCTTACGATCAAAGACTTCCGATGGAAAGGCCGTTTGAAAGAGATCGTGCGCGCAAAAGAACTTTTTTGCGCTGCTGCGTTGGAGAGCAATGAATATAAGACCTCTCTAGAAGATCTGGATATATATTTTCGTTATTTTGCTTTAATTGCTCGCGCGAACCGGCAAAAACCTATCTAGCCAGTTGCTACTACCAACCTTAATTTTTTAGAAAAAATCGTACTTGAAATTGAGAAGTCTCTCCTGGAAAAAATCCAGAATTTGATAAATCTCAACCTATGGTAAACGATTCTAAAAAATGTTGGTTAGCGATCACAGGCATTTGCTTTGCCTCATCTGTACAGCCCATTAACTTCTCTCTTGTCACCATAGCTACGCCCGTTATTCAAAAAGAATTTTCTGCGAGTATCTTAGAACTACAATGGATGCTCAACATATTTGGAATTGTTATCTCCATTTTCCTTGTGACAATGGGACGCCTTGCCGATACCTTTGGTCGAAAACAACTTTTCTTGATCGGAATACTTGGCGCAGGGTGCTCCTCAATCATGTCCGGCTTTGCTCCTAGCCCAGCTTGGATCATTGCGGCCCAAGGAATAATGGGGCTTGCTGGTTCGATTCTTCTGCCTGTTTCTCAAGCCCTTATTTCCCACTCATTCCCTGATCATGAAAGAGGAAGAGCAATTGGCATCTGGGCTAGTATGATGGGTATCGCTCTCTGTGCAGGCCCAATCGTAGGAGGAACCCTCATCAGCTTATGGGGATGGCGCTCCATTTTTTTAATGAACATCCCCCTTCTACTTATTGCTTTGCCTCTTATTCTACGCTACGCGAAAGAATCAAAAAGCATCATACACCGAGGTGAACTCGATCTATCTGGACTCATCGTTCTTGCCATTGCAATTGGAAGTTTAGTAGTGGGCATCGTACAAGGGCCGAGTTGGGGATGGGATTCACCCCAAATCATCATCCTGCTGGGGATGTTTATTCTCTCTACTATCTCCCTTATTTTCATTGAGCGCAGAGCCCTCTTTCCAATCATCCATCCCGAATTTTTTCTTAAACCCACCTTTTTATTCGCCTCGCTCGGCAATTTTTGCATGATGTTTTATGTATGGACCTTCTTGTTTCTCATGCCACTCTACCTTCAAAATGTGCGTAATGATACTCCCTTCGAAGCAGGGCTTATCATGCTTTTTGCCATGACCCCCGTCGCTCTCTTCTCTTCATCAGTTGGAAAATTCTATGCCAGAGTCGGTCCAAGAATGCCAATGATCCTCGGGTTTCTCTCTTTCCTTCTCTCCATCGCCCTCCAGTTTTTCTTGGAGCCCACAAGTTCCCTTATGCTAACTTGTGCTAGTTGTCTCTTCTTTGGAATTGGAACTGTTCTGATCTGGGGACCATCGACTACTGCCGCCGTTTCAGTCCTTCCTAAAGATCTAGCAGCCGTGGCTTCTGGAGGATTCTCAACAGTGCAAGAAATTGGTGGCACCATCGGCCTTACCATTACCGGAACCATCTTTCGAATAGGTCACCCACAGTTCATGGTTGGTTTTCGCTATGGACTTTGGGCCCTTGCCACCGTTCTAGCAATCGGGTTTCTAGCATCTCTCCCCCTCACCAAACAAAAAAATAAGAAGCCGATGAGGATGTAAGTGAGATGACGGCACTTTTTTTGAGTTTAAAGCGCACAAGCACATCCTTTTTCCCATGATTTATTGGTATCAAAAGAGAGAATTTTCTAAATTGAATGTATGAAGGCCGTTTTTCTTGACACCGCTACACTTGGCGCGGATTTTTCTTACGACTTACTAAAACAACTTCCTGTGCAGTGGGCGTTTTTTAAAGAAACGCGTCCACATGAAACATTGGAACGCATCAAAGATGCCGATATTGTCGTTTCAAATAAGGTTTTGCTGACAGCTGACATTCTTAAGGCATCGCACTTAAAGCTCATCTGTGTTGCAGCAACAGGCTATAACAACGTCGATTTGGCTGTCGCAAAACAGCTCGGCATTCCCACGTGCAACATTCCAGGCTATAGCACACAGAGCGTCGTACAACTAGTTTTCACGTTCATGCTTACACTTGCCTCTAATCTTATTCCTTACGTTGAAGATGTTCGAAGCGGAAAATGGCAACGCCATTCTCAATTTTGCTTCATCGATTATCCGATCGTTGAATTAGAAGGAAAAAACCTCGGTATTGTGGGCTATGGAGCACTTGGAAAACAGGTCGCTGCGATTGCTGCAGCGTTTGGAATGAGAATCTTGATTGCCGGCAAGGCTTCTTCAACAACCTCACAAGCTGGAATGCTCCCTTTAGAACAAGTACTTCAAGAGGCAGATTTTCTTACACTGCACGTGCCGCTGACGCCACAGACAGAAAATCTCATTCGCCGAAAAGAACTCGAACTCATGAAGCCAACGGCGTTTCTCATCAACACCGCCCGCGGTGGCATCGTCAATGAAAAAGACCTTGCAGAGTGTCTCAAGGAAAAACAGATCGCCGGTGCAGCTCTCGACGTGTTAACTAAAGAGCCTCCGACAGAAGGCAACCCTCTTCTTGATCCTGATATCCCAGGCCTTCTCCTCACCCCGCATATTGGCTGGGCCTCCTTCGAGTCGCGCAGCAGACTGCTAGCCATCTTGAGAAATAATATTCAGGCTTTCTTGCAGGGCTCGCCGAAAAATCTTGTTTTATGAGCTTTAGTTGATCTAATTCTAAACTAGCTGGAACATATTATTGTCTTTCTAGTTAAACGTTGCCTTTGCTAAGTAGTGGAAATAGGATCAGATTTGGTTCATGAAAACAAAAACCAACACGGTGCAACATGGATGCAAGAAAAGTCATTAAGGATTTCTATCACAGTTTCCAAAAAATGGATATAGAAGCACTTATCCCCTTATTTGCTCCTCACGCAATGGTAGAATCTCCGACGCTAGGAAAAATGGAAGCGCAGTCTTTCTATCGGGAATTGTTCTCTAAAACAAAACGATTTAAAGCGGTTCTCAAAGATTTCTTCGTAAATCCCGACAACCCTCACCGTGTAGCTGCCTTTGGAGACTTTGGTTGGGAGACAAAGCATGGTGATAACATGAACTTTGAATCGGTCGTCATCTTTGATATGAATCAACAGGATAAGATCCAAATGATTCACATCATTTATGATGCCCAGTTAGCTCGTGATGCTTTGCGCAAAGCTGGCTAAAAATATAGGATGAAAACATAGTCTGCTTTTTAAGACTTTCATGACACTTCATAAAGTCATTCGGTCATTATCTTGATCCTATGGTCAGTTGAAGTCATTTAATAGGCTAATTTATGCTTGCAGGCAAACACCCTCCTCTCCCATCAGTAAGGGTGTTTATTTCTCGGATCATCCGAAATCTTCTCATTGGTTTTGCAATTATCGCTTTCTCTCTGGGATTAGGAATGATTGGGTATAGCTATTTTGAAAAAATGAATTGGATAGACGCCTTTTTAAACGCTTCGATGATCTTGTCGGGCATGGGGCCTGTATCGACCTTGCAAACCGATGAAGGTAAACTATTTGCCGGTTTCTACGCCCTTTTTAGCGGCACTATCTTTCTCATCGTAATCGCGATTCTTATCGCACCCATCCTTCATCGATTCCTCCATAAATTTCTCCATAAATTCCTCATTAAAGATACGAACTAAGAAAATCATTTTTTTCTATACAATGCGAGTTTTGGATAAGCACCTCTATGAAAGTGCTTCGTTTTTACGGATTATCTAGAAAAAACACTAGATCAAACCCTTCTCCTATTTGAGGAGACACACATGCGGCAAATTGCGTTTTCACAATTTCTTCTGCAATAGATTTATCACTCCGTGTAGATTGCCGTGCTATCAAGGTTTCTAAATTTATAGAGAATACAAGACCTACAATTGTATAGCCTTGCTCCTTAGCAATTTTTATATAATTAGCGCGCTTTGATGGGTTGAGATTAGTCGCATCAAAGTAAATGCTTTTTGAAGTGCGGATTTGATCTTTTAATACAGCCTCTGCCCTCGCATAAAAGGTTGGATCTGCAGCAGAAGCCTTCCATGCTGCATCATAGTCTATAGGGTCATACCACTCATGGCGCAGACTATCTAAAGAAAAAGAGATAATTTCTGCATGCGCACTTGCTATCTTTTGATAAAGTGTGCTCTTTCCAGATCCACTTGGACCAATCGGCATATAAAGAACTGGGTATCCCTTTTGATCTTGAGCAAGTTCTGGGAGTTTTTCAATAAATGCACTATCCGCTTGTACTGCTGAGAGCTCTGATAAGCTTATAGATAAAAGAGCCAATACTAGTTTTTTATACATCGCCTATTATTCCGAGATAATCTCCCGACCTTTTAGTTTATCATCTGAGTAGTTTTTGAGTATGAGAGCGTTCGCAGCTTTTGTGGTCTGGCGCAATCCCCAGTTTTTGAAAAATTGAATCAAACTCCCTGGCAGTAATCGATACAGATTATGACTCATCCAAACCATCGTAGATTCAATCCAAGATAAACTACTCCCTTCCATAAGAGTAACACTCAGCTTGGCTAATTCCTGATTTTTTTTGATAAATTCACTTAAGTATCTCTCATAGCTCGGAAAAGCCCTATTGTAATCTCCGTTTGCTTCTGCTAGTTCACCTGCAAGCACATATGCACCCACGAGCGCAACGCTTGCACCTTGTCCCGCTATGGGTGAAACAGCGTATCCCGAATCTCCAACTAAAGCAACACGCCCTTCTGTCCAATGAGGCATGTGAATTTGTGCTATACAATCAAAATAGAAATCGGGCGCATCTTTCATGAAAGAGAGAAAACGGGGGACTTCCCATCCAGCACCATTGAAAGCGTCTTGTAGGAACTTTTGCTGCTGACTTTGATCTCGAAGATCCAACTGAGGACGTTGAGAGGAAAAAGCAAAACCCACTTTTGCTAACCCATTGGGAGGACAATAGGCGATGATAAATCTCCTAGGTGAATGACATTCAATCTCAACACTATCTAAATTTAAAAAGTTCGGAATTGAATAGAAAGAGATATATAGGCCCAACTCACGTAAAAACTGGGATTCATCCCCCCAAACCAAATTCCGTACTTTCGAGTGTATTCCATCAGCTCCCACTACCAGATCAAAGAACTGCGGTTCATTTTTTTCGAATTCGACATATACACCCATTTCACCTTGTGAAATTTTCGTGATCGAATCGCCAAAAAGACATTCTATATCGCCAACTTGTTTGAATAAAATTTGGCACAAGTTACTACGGACAATCTCAAGATCGCCTCCCGCGCGTACACCGCAGAGATCAGGGTGTGTCTCTGTCAGATGTTTGCCCAAATCATCTACAAATATTGCTCGTCGAATCTTGGTCCGCGATTCGAAAATCTCTTCTTCCAGACCCATACGTCTCACGACCTCAACAGCAACGCCACGAATATCGAGTTTATATCCTTCAGCACGCAAAGTAGGGTGTTTTTCGATAAGGATTGGAGTAAAGCCATACTGCTTCAGCCAGTAGGCAAGGGTAAGACCTGCAATGCCCGCGCCAGAAATAAGAACACGCTTGTTTTTCATATTTATCCTCTCATGCTGGCTGCATCGTTCTTTTGTTCGGTTGGATAGATTGCCCTCTTCAAGAGCTGGTTGCTCCGCTTGTGCAAATAAAGGGATCGATACAAGGAAGTGCATCAACTTTAAACAAAAATTTTTCATCAAATTCCTCCAGGCTGGTCTCGATTAAATACTTTAAGCCGAGGATTATACAAATAGACCGACCGTCGGTCAATTACTAAAATAGATTGACCACCTGGGGCTAGGTCTTATAATGAGGGCAAATGAAGATGAACTATGGTTAGGATTGTAAAGAAATTTGAAGAACGGAGGGCAGATATTGTGAAGGCTGCCCGCCACTTATTCCAGGTCCAAGAATATGACAAAACGACCATGCAAGATGTCATCGATACCCTTGGCATCGCTAAAGGCACCATTTATCACTACTTCAAATCCAAAGAAGCCCTTCTAGAAGCCGTTATCGAGGACATCGTTGAGCAGAATATCGAACTCATGCAAACGATTCTCAAAGAAGCCAAAGGCAATGCCTTACAAAAAATGAAACTTTTGGTGAAAGCCGGCAACATGGCTGCAGATAACAAAGACATTTTGAATAACCTTCATAAGCCAGGCAATGATGCGATGCACTGCCGCCTCCTCGCAGCTGCTATAGTAAAACAAGCCCCTTTATATGCGGAGCTGATCCAACAGGGTTGTAGCGAAGGGATCTTTGAGACGAAAGCTCCACTGGAATGCGCAGAATTTATACTCTCCGCGATTCAATTTCTCACTGATATGGGGATTTACCCATGGAAGCAAGAAGACTTAAGTCGCCGAATGCAAGCCTTTCCTAAATTACTAGAGCAGATTCTCAAAGCGCCAGAAGGCTCCTTTCAATTTCTCATTGAATAGATGATTGATACGCCTATCAAAATGAGGTCGATCTAAACCACTATTAGTCTAGTTTTTGAGCCATCAACATGAATGGATCTAATCGATAAATACATCGAGGCCCCTTAGGTTGGTAATTAGCTGTTGCATGCAAATACAATTTAGCAATTCGTTGCGAACAACTAAGCTGAAGATCAACTGGAAGCAATTTCAGTTGTTGGAAGCTGGCCAAAATCCACGCTGTGAAAGCTTGTTCATCCTTAAAAATATAATCAAGGTTCTGGGTTTCCATAAAGTTGATCTGAAAACCAATCTCTTCTAACTGCGACTTAATAATCTTTGGCTCTACACAATTCCAATCAACTGCTCTCTTAGAATCTTTGAAATAGATATTCCAGGGCTCTTCTTGAATAGCTTGACCGTATGCACGATCAATGGGATCATCGACTCCGGTTTCTGCAGCAAACATGACACCGATCCATCCACCAGGTTTTAAAACCCTATACATGGAACGGAAAGCTGCTTCTTGATCATGCACCCAATGAAGACAAGAAAAAGAAGTGATAGCATCGATACAATCAGTATTTATCGTTTTTAATTCTTCGGCCCGATCATAGTAAAACGACACATCGGTATCTGCAAAATATTGATTGGCAAATTTGATCATTTCTTCAGAAGCATCTATCCCCACGACTCCGATTCCAGGAAACCTTGATTGAATACTTTTTGCAAGACGTCCTGTTCCACATCCTAAATCCAGTAGACAACCCTTAAAGGGAATACGATTGAATTTTTCTTGAAGAAGATCTAGAAAATTTTCAGCAATCTTTTGCTGTAATTTTGAATTTTCATCATAGTAGTCTGCTTTCCATAATGCCATCGCATCCCCTATTTTAGATTCCGTAATCCTTCTAATCCCTTTGTGGTGGCACCTTGCCAATCCTTTAACAAATCCATTGTACTGAAGTGAAATATCGTCCACTTCTCCTTGACTCTGATTAAGAAGGGTGTCTCCGTAGGCTGTAGGAAACAAGGTTATTAATCGAGGGCACCTTTCACGAGAATCTTGAATAGAATATACTAACAGATGACCACTAGGAGCTTCTCTAGACAGAGCTTGTGGAAGAAACGAAACCAAATCTGTGCGAATAGTTAATATAAAACTCTCTCCATTTTCAATATCCTTAACATTGATGATTTCTTCGACTCTGCGCCTCGTATATTGCGAAAAATCTAAAATAGCTAAATCACGAGATACAAACTCCATCAAATGAGATGGCATGGAAAAATTATCAAAAGCAATCTTTGCTGCTAAAAATGAGACGTTGGTAAAAAAAACACCTTCACTTGGGTATGGACTTAAAACATCCGGTGGCAACCTCAGATTTTCTTCAATTCTTCTTGAAATCCAACGTTCTCTTTTATATCCATAAGGTGTCTTTAAATTGCTGAACAAATATCCATAAGTATGCAAAAGTCCCGCATGATAGACATCTTGATTTTGAGTTGTTTTCTTACCTGTTAAGTCACTCATAATTTTAACGATATGGGGGGGAACAATCCATTCTTTGTTTTCGACATTAAAACTTGTTCCCCATAGTTCAAGCCACATCGGCAACTGATGAAGTTGTTCAATCTGGTGAAATAAAATGGGTAATAGGAAACTAAAACCATCAGCATCCATATCAGGATTTTGAATTATTTTATCTGTTAATTCAATCCAAGGATTCTGTTCCCTTTGTATAGGCTCCTGAAAATTTACATTAAGCGCAAAACAATTAGAAATAACAAAAAGCACAGCTATAAATAGTGGTTTTTTAATCATAAATTTCTGTCGGGCACCCAATTTTTATCTTTCATTTCTCGCTATTCAAAAGTTCTGAACATGCATTTCTCCACCAAAAAGCCAAAGCAGGGAAACCTCCCGGCCTTTTTTCTAATCAAAACGAGAAGAAAATTCAACGCCTTGCTTCTTACCTATTTAGGAGATTTTGCAGCAATCGAAATGTCAGCAATTTGCTCGATTTCTCCCAAGCGATCCCACATAGCCCAGGATTCCACAATTTTCCCCTCCTGATTAAAACGGTAGACATGTATCCCGTTGAGCGCGACTTCTCTATTGGTCGGCAAGAGATCTTGAGTTCCTCCGCTAATTCGAAGCCCCTTGCGTTCTCCGAGATGAGTTCCTTGCACACTCCATCGCACAACCACTTTGTCTTCGGCAGCAAACATATCGTGAATCTTGTATTGTGCGTCTGGATAGGCAGTAACATAGCCCATATCCAGCCGTTTTGCTGCCTCAATTCCTTGGGTTTCTTGCCCACTTGCAGGACCGTGAATTCTAAAATCTTGAGCAACGATCTCCTCGTAGACCGAGAAATCGTGTTTGAAAAATCGAAGAGCTTGCTGCTTATTCCTCTGACAAATCGCCTCCTTATCTAACTGCAACTTTTTATCAATAAGATGGTTGTACTCAGATGGCATTGCTGCTTCATAGTTTGTGTCCATAAAAATCCTCCTATTAGTGAAAACAGTCAAAGTAATACGATTTTAGTCGTTTATCGTTCCTGCCGTAATTAATACGGTGAGCGCTTTAATAGGGTGCTTAGTATAAACTATGGGGGTGGAAGCAGAGACTATTCAGAAAAATATCGAATTGGTCCGACGTCTGTTTGAAGAGCAGGCGAGTCGAGATGATACTTCTTTGTACGATCAGTTGTTTTCTAAAGAAGTGCACCTTTATGGTCCCGCCAGCGGCCAAGTCGTCATAGGGATTCCCGCGCTAAAGAAGATTGATCGTGGCTATCACAAGGCCTATCCAGGCGCGAAATTTGAATTAGAAAAGATTTTTGGCCATGGCAATGAAGTGGTTGTCCGCTGGACTTGCAAGGGAACTTATAAAGAAGGTTACAAAGAGATCACTCCTAAGAAAAAGGAGTTCAACATTTGGGGACTCAGTATCTACCGTATAGACAACGGGAAAATCCAAGAGATCCGACAATTTTGGGACAGGCTAGGGATCCTGGAGCAGATCGGAGAAATTCAGGTTCATACCGATCCCATAAAGCCCGGCTATTATGCTGATCTTTTAAAAGGGCTTGGCATGGAAAAATACTTAGAAAAAGCCTCTCTTCTTTCTCGCAGAGAACGCGAATGTTTGGAATTTCTGCTCCAAGGCAAGACGGCCAAGGAGACAGCCGCTACTCTTGCTCTTTCGCACCGCACCGTGGAATCCTACTTTGAAAACATTAAGAAAAAACTAAACTGTTCCAATAAAGGCCAGCTGTTTTCAACAGCAGAAGTTCTAAAAAAGCTTGAATTGCTCTAATTGAATTTCAATACTTTCAATGCTTCGATCTGGTTAAAAGTTCTACAATCGAGAACGAGACTTGCGGAGCCTTTTCCATTTAGATTGATCTTTTTAATCTTTACCCTGGATAATCTCTGCTGTCTACCAGGGGTGCTCAAACATAATTGGGCTGAAAGAACGCAATAGCGTTTAACCCTCACTACCTGATCCAGATAATACTGGCGTAGGGAGCGTGGAGAATTTCTTTTTTTTCTGGTGGACACCCATGAACTACAAAAAAAGAGGTTTTTATGAGCTTTTCCTTAAGATCTATTTCCAATGTGCTTCCCTCTCATTTTAACACAAGACTATTAGGACACTCTCAAGCTTTCAATATTCAAAGAGGACAACTTGCACCTACAATAACCCAACGCCACTATTACCATCCTTGGATCAGAAAAGCAGTCGAATCTGTCACAGGCATAAAACCAACGACTCCCCAAGAAACCAAAAGAGCCCTTATCAAAATAGCAATGGAATCTATTACCGGAATGAAAATGTTGAATCCAGAAGAACGCGCGCAGGCCATCATCGACCATCAAAAACTTGCAGTAGCTCATTATTCAATTAACAATCCCACACAATCTCTTGTTCATCACGAAAGGGTTTATTCCATGCAATTATTTGACCATCCGAAGGACTTTAACGTGCAGCGTTATTATGTGACTCTTGTAGACAAGAAAAAAGAAGAGTTATCACTCAAAGAACTTCAAGAAGTAGTAGGGCTATATCAGTTTGCTATAGCCAACACCACTAGTTACCTGGAATACTATCAGTTGAAGAAAAAAGCAGAAGTTTATCAAGCTGCCCTTGAAAAATTAAATCGACCGAATGGCACTTAAATTAAAAAGGCCACTGAAAAGTTCTGAAATGGAGAACGAGGTATAGCTCGCCAAACTTCTCCCCTCTTCCAAAAAACTAATGGCTGGGATAATTTCCTAGCTTTTTATCTCTTGAAGGCCTCAAAAACAGCCGTTAGCAAATAGCTTTTTTAAAAAGTGCAAACCGGCTATTACTTGATCCCCCTATTTAGTTGGAGGGATCATGGCTAAGAGACTGTTAACGGACTTGGTTTCGGTCGCTAAGTTTCTTCTTCCTTTGTTTGTATTTATCTTAACAGCTGGTTTTGTTAGTGCGACCGAAGATATAAATCTTAAGGATACAACCCCTAAGTATGTTTCAATGATCCAACAGGTCCTTCAAGAAGAGAACAAGACCTTCTTTTTTCCACGTGCCATGCGGCTAGATTTATTAAAAAATTGTCTGCAAGCGATCCCTACCCTAGCCCAATGGATATATGATGAGTGGCACCATTACGATGCTTCCTTAACCAAAGAAAGGCTCCTTCATTCTTTTGCAACGCGTTTAAACAGTGATGAAATCCCCATTACATTTATCGTTTTAAAAAAGGACATGCCGATTGGCGTAATTTCTATAAAAAAGGAAACAGCTCCCGAATTTTCAGATTTTCCTGAAAACTCTATTTGGATGGGAACGCTTTATGTTATTCCAGAAGAAAGAAATCAAGGAGTGGATCAGGAATTATTGAAAGTTTCGCAAATTGTCGCAAGCCAGCTTGGCTATGAGAAATTACATTTGTATATTTCAAACCCCACCTATTTGAACTGGTACCTCCAAAGAGGCGCTCAAGTGATAGAAGAACGCCCCTTTCGCAATCATACGATTACGATTATGGAGTTCCCTTTACAAAAAGCGGTAAATTTCTATCATTCCCATTCAACATTCTAAAATGGAGGAGGAGGCTTGCTTCGCCACCTCCAAAATACCAAGGCTAGATCAAACAATCTGGTATTTTGATTTGCAAAAGCTCGCACTTTACGTAACCTGATGACCACTGCCAAATAAAAAATCTAAGGAGAACTTAATGTCCCGTATCGTTCGTTTTAGCAAGACAGGAGGACCGGAAGTCCTACAGATTGAAAATATTGAAGTTCCTCCACCAGCCGCAGGAGAAATAAGGATTAACGTGAAAGCTATAGGCTTAAATCGCGCAGAAATAATGTTTCGTCTAGGACAGTATCTTGAAGAGCCCAAATTCCCTTCGAAGCTAGGCTATGAAGCATCAGGAATCATTGAAGCAATCGGCCCTGATGTAAAAGGCTTTGCTATTGGTGATATTGTCAGCACGATTCCATCTCCAAGCCAAGGCAAATATGGCGTATATGGAGAATTGGTGACAGTTCCTGCACAATTCGTCGTTAAACATCCTTCATCGCTTCCTTTCAATGAAGCTGCAGCTGTGTGGATGCAGTATATGACAGCCTATGGTGCTTTAATTGATATCGCGCAAATTAAAAAAGGTGACTACGTTGTCATTACGGCAGCATCGAGCAGTGTTGGTCTGGCAGCCATTCAAGTATGTAATTTATTAGGCGCAATACCTATTGCAACGACACGTACTAATGACAAAAAAAGCAGCCTTCTAAAAGCTGGCGCTGCTCATGTGATTGTCACCCAAGAAGAGGAGTTAGCCGCAGTCCTTAAAAAAATCACCCATGGAAAAGGTGCACGGGTCGTTTTTGATCCCGTTGGTGGAAATACTGTTTATGCTCTAGCTGAAGGTATGGCTTACGGTGGAATTCTTTTTCAATATGGAGCGTTAAGTCCTGAACCTACTCCTTTTCCTCTCATGACAGCTTTATTGAAAGGCCTTACAATGAGAGCTTATGTGCTTTTTGAAATTCTAAATGATCCGATAAGATTCGAAAGAGCCAAGCAATTTGTGCTGAATGCTCTGGCTACAGGCCAATTAAAACCAATTATAGACAAAACGTTTACCTTAGATCAAATTGTTGAAGCTCATCGCTATATGGAATCGAATAAGCAATTTGGTAAAATTGTTGTAACAGTTTAAAACCCACTTGCAAATTGCTATAGAGATTTAAAATCAAAACAAAATGGATTTCATTAGAGGTGCTTAGAGACTATTAACGGATTCGGTCTCTAAGTTTTTTTTGTTGTATTATTTTGTTTATTTTCGCACTTATGTCAAGCCAATTGGACCGTTACCACACCAACCCCCATTTCAACAACAACCTATTCGCCCTATTGTGGGAATATTTCTTACCGTCTGGGCAGATACTGATAATAGCAAGTCACCGACCTATTCCTTTTATTTAGAACTAGCCGCGAGGAATAATTCACGTGATATTGGCACCATGCCGGTTTCTAAGGGAATAAATAGAGGCTGTACCAAGGGCGCATCAGGATCTACGGCATAATGAGAAAAATCTACAATACCCGTCTCTCGAAGCAACGCTTCATCGGTGAAAAACTGGCCAGTCCAATCGTGAAAGGTTCGCTGTGATAATGCATAAGCTGCATCTGCCATAATAGAAGGCCAACGACTCCCTGAATATACTTTCGGCAAAAAATGATCCTTAATAGTTTGAGTAGCGATAGTTGTCTGCGGCCAGAGGGAATTCACTGCGATGCCCACTGGTTGAAACTCCACAGACATCCCTAACGTACACAGGCTCATGGCATACTTGCCTATGGAAAAAGCTAGGTGATCTTTGAACCATTGCCCATCCATATTTAACGGAGGTGATATGTTAATAATATGGGGATTTTGGGCTGCTTTAAGATAGGGAAAACAGGCTTGTGCCAGTAAAAAAGCGGCTCGAACACTGGTCGATATCAGCAAGTCAAATTGCTCAGACGAAGTATGCAAAGAATCGTTAAAATAAGTAGCACTGGTGTTATTTATTAGAACATCAATACCTCCAAATCGATTGACCGCTTCCGATACCGCTTTTCGAAGCTCGTTATCATTACAGACATCGACATGCAGGGCTAGTGCTTGCCCTCCAGTCGATACGATTTGTTCCGCAACATGATGAATAGCTTCCGGCAAATCTTTTGTAACTACGACAATATTACACTCAGCACGAGCAAAGCGTAAAGCAATCGCCTGCCCAATTCCACGACTCGCACCTGTAATCAAAACCGTCTTATTTTTTAGCTTTGACATATAGGCCTTTAAGATTAAATTTTGCAGATTAGGTTAGCCGGGATTTGTAATTTATGGGAACCCAACCCTGCCTTTTTCTTGTTTTCCTAGGAGCAGCTTTGTTTATGCAAGACGCTAATGCTTCGCCCCTATCATGGTGGGACATGGGCCCAGAGATAGTAAGCGAAAAAATCAACCGACGCATTATGGATATTGAGGCACCAGTACCAACGGTCTGGTCAGTGGTGCAGCAAGTGGTGAGCCACAATGCCCGAATCACTCCGATCCGCATCTATACACCAACCCCAGGAAACAATTTTCCCATCATTTTGCTCATACATGGCGGCGCCTGGGTAGCTGGAAATCTCGATACACATGATAACTTGGCACGATATCTATGCTCTGAAGCTAAAGCGATCGTTGTCTCTGTCGGCTACTTAAATGCTCCAGCAGGGAAGTTCCCCTTACCTTTAGAGCAGTGTTACGACACATTGAACTGGATCATTGAGCATGCGGGCGAGTTTTCTGGGAACCCTAGAAAAATTGCAGTAGTAGGCGATAGCGCTGGTGGAAATATGACGGCTGCTCTCTGCCTCATGGTGCGGGATCGATCTGGCCCAAAAATCGATTTACAGGTGCTGATCAACCCCGCTCCAGATTTAACCAGTAATGGTACAATTATGCGGCAAAACGATGAATTAGACACACTTCGGTGGCAAGCCTTCCAATATCTGTCTGATCTCAATGATGTAAATAACCCTTATGTATCACCACTCGTAGCCAATGATTTACGAAATTTGCCGACAGCACTTGTCCTTCTTGCTGAAAAGGACGCTCTACGCGATGCAGGAGAAAAATATGCCGATCGGTTGCGTGCAGCAGGTGTGCCAACGCAAGTTTACTGCCAAAAAGGCATCGGTCACTTGGCTGGTGATGGCGCAAGAGCATCCCTTACTGCCCGAGAATCATTGGATATAGCCGTGACTGCCCTTCAAAAGGCTTTTTCAAAAAATGCAACAGACTCTAATCAATAGTTCTGAATGTATCGAACCTTCAAAAGGGTCAAGGCTAGGAAATCCTTTTCTTTTTCTTTGATCGAATGTTTGGGACTTGTTAATAAATCCAGCATGTTCAGAATGCTGTTGTTCACCCTGTTCTCGTTGAGTCCCGCTTTTACTTGGTGGGATTCAAGCCATATGGCAGTGGCTCAAATTGCTGAACAGCATTTGAGTCCAAGAGCCAAGTTCCATGCCGAAGAGCTGATTTCTGTTTTCGCTGACTATTATCCTAACTCCGCCGACTTTGTAACAGCAAGCTGTTGGGCCGACGACATCAAGGACAGTTTCTTTGATTTTTCTTCCTGGCACAAACAAACTATTCCTTATGATCCTGATCAAATCCTGAACATAGGCCAAAAAGAACAAATTTTCGCTAAGGCAAAAGAGAAAGGCTTAGAATATGGAATTCAAAAGTGCATCGACACTTTAAAAAATCCAAAAGCCAACTACTACGACAAAGGAATAGCCTTACGACTTTTAATCCATTTGGTTGCAGATGCACATATGCCTCTTCACTGCGCTGCTTTATATAATGATCAATTTCCTGCTGGAGATAAGGGAGGAGGACTGTTTGTGTTGAAAAATACCCTTGAAGGAGAAGCAGATACTCTTCATGGGTTATGGGATTCATGCATCCTTTTAGACTACTATGAATTTAAGCGTCCCCTAACGATAAATGGAAAAAGACATATCGAGCGATTCGCTCAAGAACTCATGGTACGCTTTCCAGTTACCTCTCTTGTAGAAGCTACAGATCTCGATAGCAGCCATTGGACTCAGGAAAGCTATCATTTGGCGATTACCGTTGCTTATCAAGGAATAGCGCCTTCCACAAATCCATCAGAGGACTACTTCCGCAAAAGCAATGAAGTCGCATGCCGCCAATTGACGCTAGCGGGTTATAGGCTCGCTTTCTTACTCAACGAGATTTTCGAAACCTACAAATAAACTCTTAGAAAAAATCTGAAATAGAGGATGGGGCCTGCCTCGCCATAATGCAAACTTTTGCTCGCAATGCGGCGCGCTAAAAACGTAGATCATAGAGATTGAACTTCGATTGCTCTGGCTTGGTCGTAGTGTCCCAAAGAATATCACCCTCTTGGGTTACGTTGACCTGACCAAATTCTGTGACCAACATGAACGCTCCATCAGGAGAAAAAGCAAGTCCATGTGGAAAATGGAAACATGCCTCAGGGTTTTTCAAACTATCAGATGGAATGCTTTGAGTGATTAGATTTGAAGCTTTATCGAATGGATAAAAAAGTCACAATGTTCTGATCGCTGTTGCTAACGGCACAATACTTTCCATTGGGTGTGATCTTTATATCTTCAGGACGAGAAATCCCACTCTCTTTCCCTTGAAGAACTTGCCGCGGAGGCAACAAAATCGTTTGCCTATTTTCGGAAAGACTGAAAATCACCACATTATTCGCATCGGAAAAAGTTACGAGGAGACAAGTTCCATCAGGGGAAAATGTGATCCCTTTTGGAATCCCAGGAAGCTCGCCGCATTGCAACATGTGGACCAATTCAAAGTTTACGCCTTTCACACGAAACAGGGCCACAGCTTTGCCATGGTAAGATGCAGCTCCATAGGCAATGGCTAAATAATTTCCACATGGAGAGAATGTGATACCATGTGGCTTATGGCAAGCCAATAAACTGGGTTGAGGAATGATCGCTACAGGTTTTTCGTGAAACTTCATTCCTTTTTTTCTTTGATAGATCGTTAATGTTTGATTTTTCCAGTTTGCCACTACAATTTTTTCTCCGTCGGGAGAAAAAACAGCATGCTGCGGTTGGCTCAACTCAGCTAAAGGATTGTCTAGGCTTTGTAACACTTCTGGCTTGCCAGATGCCTTGATCTCATAAAGGATCACCTTATTATTGTGAGTGTACGTTACGCAAAAAAGGGGTTGGTTGGGATGATAGTCGATGCTATTGATCAGACTGTACTTGGGACCTGGATTGCAGACCATGTCCATGGGCTTCCGATTCATGGAAATTTGCGCATAAATATCATGTGATAGAAAGAATAAGACAAAGAGGAGAATTTTATAGCGCAAACAACTGAATCTCCTTCACAAGGCTCAGGACATACTTGTATATGCCATACCACTTTCCACTTATTAATCGTTAGAAGCTTTTTATACTGAAAAGCTGATGAGGCTATATTAGTACACTTTCCAAAATTTTCTCTTAGAGAGTGTTTGAAAACCGTTCTCAAACACTCTTAGAAAGTATTTGCAAATACTTTCTAAGACTTCTTCAGTGGATATGATTAAAGTGAGATGAACCTAGAGTAACCTCTAGAACTTCGCTTTGTATTAGCACTTATTCCTTAAAATAAGCATCAGCTAAACCTGGAGCAGAGCCAAGCCACATCCCCTCTTTTTTAAAGAAGACAACATCGCCATGCCGGAAAATACGGCAGTATCCACTGCCAAAACTTCCAGAATCGTAAATGAAATTTGTATTGCAAACGAGTCCAAATGGGTCATTGCGAGGATCGAATTGAATATCAGAGGGAATTTCCAAAACCATCTGATATCCTTTCGTATAAACGAAATAATCGATCTCCGGATAGCTTTCAGCAATATCAAAGGCCTGTTCGAGAGAAATATTCCTTGCAACGCGAACCACATTGGCATAATCAGAGCCTTTGTATTGCGCTACATCTTTCTTTAGACTAAAACCAAGTCTTTCGCTGGCATGTGTTGCGAATTGAACGACAAAAGAAAACACTAACAGTAAAACATATTTCATTTTTCTCTCTCCTATACGAATGAGAGGAGAAAGCATAAGAGGAAAATCTACTTTTTTCCCAATCCAAAATTCCGAAAGGATCTCAAAAAGCCGCGATGGGATGAATCCCTCCTTTTATCAAGGATTAAGGATTATCAAAGACGCGTGCCTAAGGATAATGTCGGTGGAATATCGACCTGACCTGCGAACATGAGAACAAACTCTGCCTCAGTATCACTCTGATTTTCACCATAGTGCCAAATGTTGACTGATTCTGCCCATGCATCCCCTGCCCTTAGGGTGATTGTTCGCACCTTTTTGGCGTTCTCAAAACTTCCATGGGGATCTTCTGTGGAAAACATCGTAAGTTCACCGGCTATCATATATCCGGCTCCATTCAAAGGATGAACATGAACAGTGGTTTTTCCTCCTGGAGCTATTTTGAATAACAACACTTTAAATTCGGTCATTCCCGAACTGAAGCCCGGTAAAGGAGAACCACTCCAACTCGTGCTCGTTTTGAGGATCTGTTTAATCTGCACGGAATCTGACATGAAAACATCTACATGGATTACTTATTCATCTCTGTAATCTATAGGCAACCATTTGTCCAGAGAGTTTTCGAAACTTCATGATACAACTCTTAATTATTTTTATGCATAATCAAGCTTTTGCTTTTAGATCGACCTTAAAAGGTTCAATAAATGAGCTTATACAAATCGTGATTCAAAAATCGGGTTTTAGCTTCGCCAGCATCCCAGCCTTTGAATCTGCCTGCACCGCACCTGTGTATACAGAGGTGCTGCTTCGCCACCGGTTTCACCTGACTCAAACTCAGGGCGATGGCTTTGCTAAAGATCCGATTTTGGAGTCAAGATGTGTATAATTGCTGCGGTATTCCATTTGGCCCTATTGACATCCGACGCTTATCCTATATCAAAAAAAATCGACGATCAGCTTTTAATCGATGCATTGAAGGAACATAAAATTGAGGTGCAGTCGGTGGATTGGAACTCTATTGATGCATTGACTACTTTCGATGCTGTTCTTGTCTTCTCTACCTGGGATTATTATAAAAACAGCCTACAGTTTCTGGACAATCTACGAACGATCGAAGAGCAAGGACTGAAGGTTTACAATTCGTATGATATTATAAAGTGGAATCATTCTAAGCAGTATTTAAATGATCTCGAAAAGCTGGGATTGAAACCCATCGAAAGCATTTACATTTCTTCAAATGATTTAGATGAATTAAAAACAATCCTAGTAGAAAAAGGATGGAATGATTGCGTTATCAAACCGCAAATTTCTACTTCCGGCCATCATACTAGCCGATTTTCTCTTGCTAGCCTCGATGATATCCTGAGCAGCTATAAAAGCTATGATGAACAGTATATCGTACAGCCTTTTGCAGAAGAGGTTATCTCTGAAGGAGAATGGTCTTTTGTTTTCTTTGACAAAGAATTCATCCATTGCGTTTTGAAGAAGCCGCTTGAAGGAAACTTTCTCGTGCAAAAGGGGACAATCACACCCGTGGATCCGCCTGAGTGGATGCTACAAGAAGCCCAGCATATCATTGATACGATAGATCTGCCTGCTCTAAAAACGAGAATAGATGTGATTCGAAGAGGGAATGAGCTTAGAATTATGGAAATTGAAATGATCGAGCCAGGTTTATATCTCAAATATTTTCCTGGATCGGAAAAAAAATTAGCTAAGATACTTAGTGAGCGAGTGTGCAAGTAAATCGATTGGCTAGCAATCCGCTGTTTATTTAGAAATCTGTCTGCTTTTAAACGCTATTTAAATAAAATCTCCTATACCAGACACATGTCAAAAAAAATCATGGATACAAAAGAAGACACCTTTCATCTAGGCGTTAAAGCGCTGCTCTTTAATCAGCAAGGGAAGCTGCTTTTACTACAGTTGGATCCCAAAAAGTACAAAAACACTCCTGACATTTGCTGGGATATCCCCGGGGGGCGCATTCAAAAAAACGAGTCATTAGAAGAAGCTCTAAAACGAGAAGTATATGAGGAAACCGGCTTACGACATCTGACAAAAATCACCCCCTTTACCATGTCACTGACAAATATTCGCATCTCTGTTCCGAATGGCGATGTGGGATTAATCTATGCTATCTATTTATGTGAAGTAGAGGTGGATGTCTCTATTCAATTGAGTCAAGAACATGTTCATTTTGGATGGTTTGAACCATCCAAAAGTGCTGAACTACTTACAAACTATCCTCGTGAGCTCTCAGAAAAGATTGCTAAGCTATCTTCACTGGCCGGCCTATCAGCGTAAATAGATGGAAAATTCCTTTGGCTCACCGATGCTATTCGACGCAATGCATATCTGCGGGATTAAATGCAGGAAAACTTGCGCAAAGAACTCTCACTGGATTTTTGCTTGCTGATCGAAGCTGATGAATCCTTCCCGGAGCAATCGTGATCGACTCCCCTTCTCTTAATACCTGATGCAACCCATCGATTTCTATATCGAGTACTCCATTCATCACGATGAACTGCTCCTTTTCTATCCGATGAAAATGTTTAGGAGAATTATGAATTTCCAATAAGGCCAAACTCCATTTCTCTTCAGTTTCGCTCCCAGAGACTAGTTCATACACTGCATAATCATCTTTCTCTATCCTGGATCCAAAATACTTTTCATGGAGCAAAGGGAAAAATTCCGTATCGTTAGCAATCCATATTCCTTCCACTGTTGGCTCATCATAGAATACATCCTCAGGAAAGTTGAATCCTGGAAAATCGATCGAAAAAAATCGAACTCTTCCTTTGGGTATGAGGGAATGGACAATTCCAGGATCAACGTAAACTAGTTGGCTGCTCTGCAAAATAAGAGGCTCTTTCGTGCCGTAGAAAGCTTGTAATTGCCCCTCGACCACCAAAATATATTGCCGTTGGAGTTTATGATAATGAGGTTCTATCGACTTGCCAAGATCAAATAGCTCTACTTTCCAACCCTGATTAGCCTCGGGAGGGATAAGAGGATAAATTGTTAAATTTGGATGGATCACCATTGCAGGAACTACCATCGTCCAGCACTCTTTCTAGTACAGTTAACTGTAGGAACACTATCGAATTTTTACTAATAAAAAATTCGGCATGAATCTATTGCCTAATTTAAGAAGGATTTTTATACAGGATCGTACTCATACGTTTAAGAAAATGGGGGGTTCATATGGCCACAATGGGTGACTTCGAAAAATTGGACATTCGCGTAGGAGTTATTATAGATGTACATCACTTTCCCAATATGCATAAACCATCTCATATGCTGACTATCGATTTTGGCCCGCTCATTGGGAAAAAGCGATCGCTAATCCAATTCACACCTCATTATAATAAAAAAGAAGAGTTCCTGCATAAAAAAGTGCTTTGTATCATTAACTGCCCTCCCAAACAAATAGGCCCACATATTTCCGAGGTACTTACCTTAACTGTCCCAGATAAGAATAATCATACGATTTTGATCATTCCTGAAAAAATAGAGGCTTCAATCGGCGGAAAATTGTTCTAGGAAAGTTTTGGCAAATTCTTTCTAGGCCCCCCTCTGGATAGAGTCTGTTATCGAATGGTATTTTCAGCATCGTGCACTTCAAAAAGATGGCATATCTATCTGATAATCAAATAGTTATCCGACACAAACTCTCTTCGTCTTTTTAAAAACAAGCGTTGATAATTTGTATGTTCAAAAAAAAATTGCAAGAGTAGATTTTTTTTGAACATTGGTGCTACCGACTTATGTTTCGTGAAACTTGGATGAATATACAAAACTGGAGAGGATTATGAAATTTGTCACTTCTCTTTTAGCAATAGCCATCGCCATGTCAGCGGTTGATGCTACCGCTCTCTTTGCAGGACAAACTAAACGTGTCACTGCCGCTGAAGCACGCGCTTCGAGTAAACAGACTGCTATACAACAAGCATTGAGCTCCTTAAATACGTATGCAAGCCTTCAGCAAAGCTTGAATATTCAGAACCCAGACCTTGCCTATGCTATGCGTAAGGCTCTTGTGATGGCTGGGCTTCTTGTGAAGTCTGATGGAACCCTAGACACCACTATGTGTGCATCGTTAAAGTCCACGTTCATTCCCGTAAAACCAGAAGAATACGAAGCGAATATGGGAAAGGTTCTCGACCAGCTCGATTCATCTTGGCAAACAGTCTTTGCAAATGTGATAGCACCCAGTGACCAGAACGGCGTCAGTGCCCTTGTCCTGCGAGCGATGTTTAGCTTGGACGCTAGTCAAGCTGTCACAGACCAGCATGCTAAAATGGCCGTACTCGCAGCTATGCTCTCCCCTTATAACCAAGGACCTGTCGGCGATTGTTTCGCTGTGAACGATGTGATTCGCGACCATCAAGAATATTATCGCCATGCAGCAGACGATTATACAGCTATCGTTATGAACGGCTATATTGTACGCCCGGTCAATAATGGTACCGATTCTTTTTTCTTTCTTCCTATTTTAGCTGATACAGACCGAGATCAATCATTCAACCTCAATGTTGCTGGTACGTTTGCAAATACAAATTCCTCTTTGCTCGATGCACCAGGATTTGCAGCTGCAGTTGCTTTGATGGGAGGCAATGGAGTCTCTAATTTGGCAACCACTGTCATGGGATCGCTCTCGAGCAATGCCCAAGGAGATCCAATCCAAGTGACGCCCTCACAAGTCATCGCTGCCCTGGCACAAGCCATATCAGCTTCAACACAAGCAGACGTCAACTCGCTTTGTGCTCTAGGAGAATATGCATTTAGTGCTTTGACGAATAATACGGTCTTACGCGCGGTTGAAGGGACTTTTGCCGCCATGGCTGAAGACCGGCCAAATGATTCGACTCGCGGCAATATCAATTCCTGCATCGATCAAGCGTTGAGCAGTACCTGGAATAGTTTGAGTTCTATGAATGGGGCTAGCCAATTTCAACAAGCCTTTTCGCAGGCATTCAATGCTTCCTACCGTCTGCTCTATAACCTGAATATTCCTTTGGCTCAGGTTTCAGCCGATGGTAGCTCGACAGATGGCGGATTCCAACTCTATATGAGAACGTCGGATAATACCCAGCCAGGAACGAGAATGGCAACACCTCAAGACTTAAGACAGCTCACCCTCAATGCCATCGCCACAGCGCAAAGTCAATTAGGGTCGACATCGGATGTCCAAGCGATTGCCAATAGCGTGACAAATGTGGTCAACACGGATGATTTTTTAAAGAATGCACTTTGGGCCTATGACCAAGCAAATCAGCAAGAACCCGATCCAGTCCAAAATTATCAAAAGCTATCTAGGACGCCAATGCAGAGCTGCGATGGAGATAACCCTTACGAAGTCGATGATATCGATACGAATGTGACCTATGACAACAATGTTCAGTCGTATACACCTTCCAATGCAAAAGATCTCATCACCTGGTGCCTAACTCTTGCTAAAACAGCACCCCAAGAATTGATACCTCTCGATAGTCCTCAGCATGCCTTCAATTTTGTTCCTGCTAATCCTGATATCGTAGCCTTTGTCCAAAAAGGGATGCCAATCAACCAATGGCTGCAAAACATGCTCATCGTTCCAGGCATGCAAGTTTCCAGACATCCAATCGATTCCAACACCCAGCAGACGCTCGCTAATGGAATGTATAATCAGATTTCAAACGCATTGCCAGATAGCACCTCCTATCAGCAGCTCGTTCAAAATCTCGCTCAATCGAACTTGAGTGTAAAAGATTATGCCAACCAACTCATGGCCGGCATCAATAACCTTCTTGGATCTAATCAGACTCAAGCGCATCAAGTGGCCCTTGCGCTCGATGCCATGCTGCTACAAAGCCTCTCTGCCAATGATCAGGCGATCCTTGATCAATCGGCCATCCGCTTTGCTTTCACCAATTGGAATCAAGGAACTAAGGATATTTATTTCTGCGCTTTCTTCAATCCAAGAACAGAGAACATAGGTTTTGGAACGATCTTTGAAGATAAGACAAATCTTCAGCCGATGGATGAAGATGCTTGGGTCAACAACCAACGCTGGGATGTCGACTTAAAACCCTTCGCTCCTAAGACCAATACCAAAAAACCCGTGTGTCCATTTAAACGATGAACTCATGAGTTTTATTCTAAGGAGCAACATCTCGGGCCCTCATGGCCCGGGATGTTATCCTCTCATTGAGTGAATCCGCAATACACTAAGTAAGTTCCAATACCCAGCATGACGATGAGCATAAGCCCAAAGCTTTTCTCTATGATTTTAGAAAAGAGTTTCTTCACCTGCGAGGGAAAGGCAAAGCGCATGATTCCCCTAACGATCAGTAAATATCCTATGAGGGTAATCAAACCTCTCCAACTATATTCCCAAATAGAGTGATCGATGGCGATTATTAATCCTAGAATCAAACTGATTTCGCCCGATACAACCAAGGAAGGTTTCGAGGCGGCAAATTCTTTGGCCGTAGCTTCTATCTGACGTTTTCTAAAAAGGCATAAAAGCCCAGCAATCAATAGATAAAAGCCAATTAGCTTTGCTAAAAATACCGAGAGTCCCATGAGCTACTCCTTTTTTCCATCCTGTAACAAAAAGATCGGGATGGAGCCATAAAAATTTTTGAACACTTCATTTTCTTCTTCTAACGGAGATTAAAACAACTATGCACGGTTTTCATCTGAACACCCATATTCGCCATGTCAAAAAGATTGGCACGATGAACCTCAGGGGTCTGCGCGGCGGTAGCATCTTCTAATAGAGTGACCTCATAATCATAAGCAATTGCATCGGTCACCGTACAGCGGATGCAATTCGGAGTTTGTACTCCACAGATGATCAACGAAGTGACTTGGAGTCGCATTAAAACCATCAGTAAATCTGTTTGAAAAAAACCACTAAAGCGTCTTTTTTTGACCACGTATTCAGAGGGAAGAGGCTTAAGTTCATCAATGATTTCAGCACCTTCTGTACCCTCGACCAACAACGGCCTATCTTTGAAATGTTGATAACGGAAAAGCTCGACATCGATGCCGCTGCTTCTATGCGCTCTTATTAAATGGACGATTGGTAGCTGTTTTGCGCGGCAAACACCAAGGGTAGTTTGAATAGCTGGTACAACCTCTACCCCACTTTTAACAATTTCTTTTAATACATCTCTTTGCATGTCGATGATTAAAAGAGCCGCTCCTCGAAAATCCATTCTTCCTCTTCAGATTCTTCAGCTATTACTACTCTCCACTGAAATGATCTGTCGAATATAATTCAATTACTATTTGGTTCATTTGTTTTAATAGAATGCTTATACTAAGCCTCCTTGATCTCAAAAAGGTGTTTTGTGAAAACTATTTTTAATCGATCTCTTTCCCTCTTTTTTTCTATTTCTCTTTTGGCAATGGGAGGAGCATTTGCCAATGAACCCTCAAACCAAGTCGAGTTTATGCACAAGGCCAGACCGCTATCTACTGAACAACTTCATAGCATGCAAACCGCTATCTTCGATCTCCTTAAAACGAATGAAGAAGCGCTCACCGCCATTCAAAAGATACCCGGCCCTCTCGTTGACAAATGGCAGCGATTCCTCCAATTGATTTTGCCGATCCAACTTCAAGTGCTCAAAACTTACGGATTAGACGACACTCAGCTAGAGCTATCGCGTTTTAATGAACAATACATGCAGCATTCCATTGAAAATGCTTCTTTGTTTGAATTGAACAAACAAAAATGGCTATTTTTATTTGAAAAAGCTTTTGGAGTCACCGAATTCAAAGAAACGTCTCTGCAAGAAGCCCAAAGCTTGATCGCAGATATCGTCGAAGAAATGACCTCCGAGGAGTTCCTAAAACAGGTGGATGACACCATGAGCTCTATGGCTCAAGATGCCACCCTGATACAGAAGAGAAAAGCCCTTTTATCTATTCTCTTTCCCCTTCATATGTCTGTTATGGCCAAACATGGTTTTGAAGGAGAAACAGGGTATATCCAAGCACAAAGAGCCATCATGGACTATTACTTCGATCCCCAGATCAGCCAAAGAGCCGCTTACGCGCAAGTTGTCGTCTTCAAACGTGCGCAACTCATTTAGATAGTATTTGCAAATACTTTCTTAGAAGCTGTCCACAAAAGACCTCTTTAGCGTACTCTCGGCTATTATGAATGCGGGTTACATTCACACTCTCGGCGATTCGACGTTAGATAATCTTTTCTGGATGTTGCAAAACACCCCTTCTGATCTGGAAAGTGCAAAAGCAAGCTCGGTCGAAGGATTGCTACAAAAACAACTAGGCAAAAATGGTTATCAAGTCGTCAGCCATGCCTATGATGGATTCACAACCCGATCGATCCTTGAAGGAGGTCGAATCGGGGAAGTACTACCTCCCGGGGAAGAGCAAGCTCTTTACATGCGAGAGAAGGCTTCTCACAGAATCCGTGTTCGGCCGCTTGCAGAATTGCAAAAAAACCTCTCGTCATCCCCTACCGCCTTACACTATGTGGTCATTAGCGTCGGCGGCAATGACTTTAGAGTCAATCTTCAGAACCCCTGGCGCCTCATTCTCGATCTTCCACAAATTCAAAAGCGCTATTTGCAGATCTTGGAAAAAGTGCAGAAGTTGCCTGCACGACACATACGCCCCATTCTCATGCTGCAATATCGCACCGATGCCACTAACGACCCCTATCACATTTATCCCCTATTCAAGGTCATTGGACTAGTTGCAGTACTCGCCCATATAGTTTGTTTGGCTCTATTGACAGCCCCTCTTTGGTTTATTGCAGGAAAAATCTCAGCCCTCGCTGGTGGATTGATGTTCTTTGGTAGCGCTGCAGCCTTTTATTTAAGTTTAAAAGTCATCCCTTTCTCTGTGACAAGAGATGCTTTTCGAGGGAGAAATATTGGGATGGCCATGCTCGGAGGACTCATGCAGTCTTTCTATCGCCCTATTTTGCAGCAGGCTAAAAAAGACCGCCTCCCTGTTTTAGATTTAGCGAATACTTTCCATCCCTACCGAAAATTGTACGAATGCGGGATCGAGCCCGGTAAACAGGGTGCGAAATTGATCGCTGAAGGAATTGGGCATATAGTCAAGCACCATGACTTTACAGGAAAAAGCCTAATCTATTCTAAACCCGATCCTAAATCTGTTTATACGAGTAAAGTAAACAAAAATCCTGCTTCTTGGCATGTTGTTTATCCTAAGAACTAAGAGAACGCATATGAAATTGATTCATTTCGTCATGAAGAGTTTCCCTCTTTTCTTTCCTTATTTTGCGCTGCACTGTGCTCCTTCCGAGAACCCTCTACATAACTCAACAGCTTCGGGAAATAGCGAAATCTCTAAACACTCCTTCACTATCGATGATTTGTTATCTGTCCAACGATTGGGCGATCCACAACTTTCTCCTGACGGAAAATGGGTGGCCTATACTATTAAAACTTGTGATCTTAAGGAAAACAAACTCATTAGCCACATTTGGATCGTTTCTTCAGCTCCGGGGGGAAAGCCTCAGCAGCTTACTTCAGGAAAGGAGGGCGAATCACGTCCGCGCTGGTCACCTGACGGAAAATGGATTGCTTTTACGGCGACTCTCGATGAGATCTCACAAATTTGGGTGATCCCTGCCGCTGGAGGCAAAGCGCAGCAAATCAGCCATCTTTCGACAGGTGCAGATGGCCACATTTGGTCTCCAAAAGGAAACCTGTTGGCCTTTGCCAGCGATGTCTATCCCGACTGCATCGATGACGATGCCAATAAGAGGAAAATCGAAGAGATCAAAGCCTCTAAAGTGGAGGCGAAAACAATCGATCGTCTACTTTATAGACATTGGACAACGTGGCGCGATGGAAAATGCTCTCATCTATTTACCATCCCCTTTGATTCTGCAAAGCCCAAACTCGAAAAGGCCACCGATCTGACCCCGGGAATTTATGACGTCCCTCCTTTTTCCCTCGATAGCCCTGATGCTTACGCATTTTCCCCCGATGGATCTGAAATCGTGTATACACAAGGGGCTGACCCTTCTATAGAAGCATGGAGCACTCATGCCGATCTAGTCATCACTTCAGTCGATGGAAAAAATCGACGAACAATCACTACTGAAGCCAATAAAGGATGGAATGGATCACCAGTTTATTCGCCTGATGGCCGTTTCATTGCCTATTGTTCGCAGAAAAGAGATGGGTACGAATCTGATGTGTTTCGTCTCTTCGTCTACGACAGGAAAACCCATAGCAACGAAGAACTTTTTCCAAAGTACAATCCTTCTGTTCAACAGCTGTTTTGGACAGGCGGCAATCAAAGTACTCTTTACGCCATCACATTGAACCCGGGCAAGGCAACGATCAGGATAGAAAATACTGGCGGCGTTTATCCTTTCCAGCAAGCTCTTTTGATTCCAGCTTTTCCCGAGAAAAAATTTTCCGATTTGAGCATCTCTGCCGATGGGAAAATCATCGTTGCCCTATGCCAGTCTTTTCAGCAGGCGCCAGAACTTTGCCGCCTCGACTATCAAGCTACCAGCGAATGGAAACTGACACCTTTAACGCATACCAATGACATGCTTTTCGCTTCATTGGAAATGCCCTCCTACGAATCGATAGAATACCAAGGGGCGTTAGCTAGCCAGATCCAAGCGTGGCTCATAAAACCGCCATCTTTCGACAAAACCAAAAAGTATCCGTTTTTGTTGTGGATCCATGGCGGACCGCAGGGATCCTGGACGGATGCGTTTTCCTATCGATGGAATCCCATGCTATTTGCTGCACAAGGCTATATCGTTCTCTTACCGAACCCACATGGTTCGACGGGATTCGGACAGCAATTCACAGAGCAAATTTCTGGCGACTGGAGTGGCGCGTGCTATGAAGATTTGATGAAAGGCGTCGACTGGGCCATTGCTCAGGGATTTGTCGATCCCGAAAGGATGGGAGCTGCTGGCGGTTCTTTTGGCGGCTATATGGTCAATTGGATTCTTGGGCATACGAATCGCTTCAAGGCGCTTATGTCCCATGCTGGTGTTTATAATTTAGTCTCCATGTATGGGGTGACGGAAGAACTTTGGTTTCCCGAATGGGAACTCAAAGGAACACCATGGAATGACCCTGCAGGAGATTATGCTAAGTTCTCTCCGCATCAATTTGCTGCTAAATTCAAAACACCAACCCTAGTGATCCATGGTGAGCTCGATTTTCGCGTTCCTATTGGGGAAGGACTTCAACTTTTTACTGCGCTAAAAAGACAAGGCGTGCCCTCTCGATTGCTCTATTTCCCCGATGAAGGGCACTGGATTTTAAAACCAAAGAATGGGAAGCTATGGAACGAAACTGTCTTAGATTGGTTTGATCGTTACCTCAAAGTGAACAAACAATAGCCTATGTCGAAGAGATGTTTAGCAACGGCTTTTTTCATCGGCAGCGTGATCACACCTTTTATCTACTCTGAACCCCTTGCAAGCCGCCTTTTATCTGATCTGCAAACCCCATGCCCATTTCAAAAAAATCGCTCTATGAAATTAGAAAAATGCTTGGCAGAGGTCTATCGATTGGACGCCAAACAAATCGCTACAATCTCTTCCCTTTTAGATTCCATCGAAGACCAGTCTCTGGTCGATGCGTTCATTGTACGCTCAAATGCGGTCTGTTTAACTCCTGTCACGCAGCAAAAACTCTCTGTGCTTCAAGAGGATGATGCTGTCATCAAAGCCCCCCATTCGCATCAGGTCCTCTTTGAAAATCCTCATCTTCGTATTTTAGACGTATCTGTGAAACCAGGAGAAACGGTCCCACCCCACAGACACCAGTGGGGTTGTGTGATGATCATTCTGCAAGGTTCCAAATTTAAAATGGTCGACAGCGAAGGCAATGTCTCAGAAGAGGAAGACTATGAGCCGCTCGTAGGAAAATTCGAGCGCGACGAAAAACCTTTATCCTATACCAACATCGGCCAGCGCGAATTCAGAGCTCTCTCCTTTGAAATCAAAGATTAAGAGAGTGTTACACGGTCATCCACGTCGCTTAAAAAACTGTACTTGTCTTTCATGTACGACTGCAGCTTCACGAGTATCAAAAGTGCCAAGATTTCTCCGTTTACCAGTTTTGGGATTGATGCTTCGCGAATAAAGTCGATATTGTCCGGAAGGCAATTTTCTGATCATGTTTTGTGCCTTTTTCTATATATACACATCGTGAATCGAAAATTGATTTTTGAATCACGATGTCTATAACTTTCATCTAATCAATTCGGATATGGTTGTCAATGGGAGCATTGAAGGCATACGAATAACAGCCAAACGTTCGAAGTATTGATCGATAAAGATCTATTCTTTACAGTTCTTTCTCATTCACGAAAATCTGCGCCCTATTCATGAAAAATCACCCCTTCTTTCCTCTTTTCATCTTTTCTCTCCTCTTAACTTCGCAATCGTTAAGTGCATCTTCTCAAGAAGCCAATCCTACCCATTCTGTCCCTAATGGACTTCCCTTATTTTATTGGGATGCGATACCTCAACTGGGGTTTGCTAATTTCGGGGATGCTCTATCAGAAGCTCTTATCGAAAGAATGTTGGGAAATAAGCTCGAGATCTCCAAGCAGCCTTTTAACGGACAAAAAAAATTACTCGGGATGGGATCGATTATGCACTATGCGCAAGATAGCGACGTTGTGTGGGGAACAGGCGTAAATGGAAAAAGTCCAGAAAAGGCCTACCTCTTTGCGTCATTAGATGTAAGAGCTGTCCGCGGACCGCTAACACGTGATTTTCTCTTGAACCGTGGGATTGCGTGTCCAGAGGTATATGGAGATCCGACCCTTCTCCTCCCTCTCTATTTTCCTGAGTTCCAAAAGCCCGCTTCGCCTTCGAACGACTATGTGATCATCCCTCATTACTCAGACGAACACCTCTTCGCAAAGTATACCAATGTGATTAGTGTTAAAGAACCTTGGAATGTAGTGGTTGAAAAAATCTTAAACAGCAAATTTGTTATTTCAAGCGCTTTATCCGGTATCATTGTTGCGGAGGCTTTCGGAATCCCCGCTAGACTCTTGCAGATCGAAAATAAATCGAACACGGAAGATTTGTTTAAATATAAGGATTATTACTACGGCACTGACCGATTCGATTTTACCTATGCAACATCCATCGAAGAAGCATTGGAGATGGGTGGAGAAGCAATGCCGACATGTGATTTAGAAACATTGAATAACGCCTTTCCCTACGAACTCTTCCAAGTCCATACGAGGTGATACATTTTCCTGTAGCTTTTAGCCTAATCCTTGATTCCTTGGATTCTCCAGTTGAAGCAAGGTTGAGTGACCTTTTCTTTGATACGCCAACCATTTGCCGTACGAATCAGCTTGTCGTTGTACCACAACCCCCAAAAAGCTCCTTCGCGCACGTTTTCTTGGTTGACCCTCTCGAGTGGATTATGGCAAAGACAGCGCACATCCGCTGAATCCCCATGCAGCTTGATTTGAAAGTTGGAAATCATATGTTGCTTGGGCAGATCTCCCAAATGATCCAACAAAAATTGTTTGATGGTTTTTAAATCAGCTCTTGGCCCCCCCGCACTCGAGTAGTCAATCTTAGCATCCGACGTGAAAATATGATCGAGTGCATGAATGTCTTTGCTATCGATAGCTGTGCAATACGCAGTCAATAAGTCCATGATTTCAAATCGATCTGAAATTTCTTGAATCGTCATGACCATATTTAATTATCCTTTATTTAAAGATTTCTACTGCTTAGTTCCGCTTGCAGTTGTTCGGCGGACTCAAACAAAATCGCATCAATTCCGAGTTCTCTAGCAGCTCTGATATTTTGAATTTCATCGTCGATAAAAATGCATTCTTGAGGCGTTATTTGTAATTGATCTAACACATAGTCAAAGGCTAGCCTATCAGGTTTCCATGCCCCAATGGAACAGGAGAGAAATACGGGGTGAAAAAGATCGTAAATCCCCTTTTCAGCTAGCACCCTGGCATGTCGCTCGGCGATGTTGGATAACATGGGAGTTTTAAACCCTTTACTTTGCAATCCTTTGATCAATTGCACCATACCTGGCATTTCATGAATGGAAGCGACATAGCAGTCCCCTAACATCTCAAACCAATCCTCTGGCAAAGCAATCCCATGTGAGATTTCATATTCACGCCAAAAAATCTTATCGTAAATCCCTTCACGTTGAGCCTGCTCCATGGAATCGATGAGGAGCTTCATCTCATGAGAAGAGAGATAAAGAGTCTTCTGTATCCATTCATACATGGCATTTTGATCGGGCTTGCATATGACACCGCCACAATCAAAGAGAAGGACTGGATTAGATGAAAAAGCACATCCTATATGACAGATAAAAACTAAGATCAAAGAAAAGAGACGCCGCACAAGAAACCGTCCATTTTTGAATGATTGTTAGGATTGGTTCTTAGAAAGTTTTTGCAAATTCATTTTTCTAGAGAACAGAAACCTTTTCGTGATCTTCTAAAATGCGGCTCTTGCTCGTATCATCCAATCTCCTCGAAAATCTTCCCATTCTCATAGGGAAAAGAATTTACAAATACTTTCTTAAAAATAGCGAGCATAGACCCACGTAGGAGTCAATTTTACAAGCCAAGCATAAAACCACCATCGATGTGTGATGTAGGCATGCGATCGTTTGTTCTTGATGGCAGAATAAATCTGCTCAGCAGCCTTTTCGGCTGAGGCCAGCCAAAACGTCTCCTCTCCCTTTGCCATAATGGTATCGACCCATCCTGGTTGAATGTCGGTAACACAAATATCCTTTTTCTCTTTGAATGCCTTTATCCTCAACCCTTCCAAGAAATTAGAGACAAACGCTTTTGATGCGCTATAAGAAGGGAAATTGCTATCTCCCCTTATCGCACTAATCGATGAAATTCCAACGAGATGCCCTTTTCCTTGGCTTAAAAAATGTGCCATTGCCTTCTGAGCCATGGCCGCAAACCCTAAGACATTGATCTGGATCGTCAATTCCTCTTTCTCCCACACAAATTCGCGATTCTTGAACACTACGCCTGCATTAATGATGATCAGATCCACTCCTCCCATTTCCTGAATGAGGGATCCTAACAAATCCATAGCTTCAGATGTCTTGGCCACATCGATTTGCCTGATGAAGGTCCGGGCCTTTAGCTCTTTCTGCAAATCGAGAAGAAGTTCGAATCGCCTAGCCGCAAGCCCTATTTCATACCCCTTGGATGCTAAAACAACAGCCAGTGCTTTTCCAATTCCAGAAGAGGCTCCGATAATAATTGCTTTTTTCATAGTGGTTTTCCCGAGAGCGTATTCCTATTAACAGCTTCCAGGATTTTAGCTTAGGAGAGTCTTTCCAATTCCACCATTTCAATAAGTTTGGATCGGGACTATCGGTCTCTGCAAAATAGATTGCACATCGAAAAACATACAACATACAACGATCGACGTGGCATTTTTTTAACAAGCAAAGTTGCTCATAGAGTCGATCCGGATCTTGTCCTTTTAATTCACTGACCGAAGAAAAGCCTAGGTCTAAAAAATCCTGCGCTATACTTTTCCCCACACCTGGAATGCGCATAAATTCATCTATTAGATGTCTATTCTTCACTCATAGGACTCGCAATTTCCAGCAGAATTCCATTGGGATCACGCACATATGCTACGATTTGCCCCCATGGTTTGTGCATTGGGGCTAAGACATCTTTGGCTCCATGATCTAATGCTTTTAAATATAAGCCTTTTATGTCCTTGGACGTAAAAACTAGTTCACATCCCAATGGAAGTTCTCGATTGGAATTGGTCTTATATCCATCGGGTAAATTGGACATGGCAAGAGAATCAGAAGTAAACGCTAAGGTCGTAGCTCCAGTAGATAATTCAGCGTACGCACCGCTTTCATGAAAGAAATTGGTCTCAAGACCAAAGACTTTTTTAAAAAAAAGAAGGCTCTTTTCAATATCCTCAACATAGTAAATTACATGAGAAAACGTCATAGTCATCCTTTCCTCGACGAACTTGTTTTTCTTCTGGAATCTGTAGTATTCTAGGGAAATCGAACATTTTAGCGAAGTAAGAGAGTCGGTCTTTGCTTGGTTCGAAACTAGCTTATTTATACGAAAGGCTTCAGCTTTGTCATAAGTGTATGGCCCTTCGAAAAACATCTTCACAATCGAGCGCAATATGAGCCGTTTTCCATTGGCTGTTAAGTCAAAAGGCTACATCATGATTTTAGCATCAGCGCTGTGCTTTGCTTCGTACGGTGTTTGGTCGCGTCTTTTGGGTCATGAATTTGGAATTTTCTATCAAGGGTGGGTCCGTAGTGCAATCATCCTCGCAGTTTTGCTGCCAATAGCTCTGATGACTAAATGTATTAAACCCATCAAGCCACCTGATCGAAAATGGTTCGCCATCACAATGCTCTTCACGCTTTTTGTACAGGTGCCACTTTATTACTCCTTTGTCCATCTTCCCCTTGGAACGGCAACGTTCATTTTTTATGGCCTATTCTTAATCACCTCGTACATAGTGGGCTGGTTTTTCCTATCCGAAAAAATATCACCGATAAAACTCCTTTCTCTATTGCTCGCCTTCATCGGTCTGCTTTTGACGTTTAGCCTTTCGATAACAACTTTTTCAGTCTGGGCCATGCTTCTTGCGGCCCTAAGCGGTATCGCCAGCGGAGGGGAGATTGCAACTAGCAAAAAATCGACCGATCGATATTCTTCCCTTCAATTAACAGCCTATTCATGGATCCTTATATTAATAACCCATCTGCCCCTTTCTCTGCTTACAGGAGAACGACAGCTGATACCTGCTTTCAATGTAGAGTGGCTTGCTATGTTAGGTTATGCAGCATCCGGACTAGGTGGGTTCTGGCTCGTCATCGAAGGTTTTAAGCATGTCGATGCAAGTATCGGAGGGTTAATTGGTTTAATAGAGATCATTTTCAGCGTTCTTTTTGGCGTCTTCCTTTTTAATGACCACATAACAACCTCTTTTATCATAGGAGGTGTAATCATCGTCATTGCTGCAATCTTGCCCGATGCCTATGCTTTGAAACACCCAAAAGAGAAACCTGTTCCACCTCCTTCGCCCTTATAAGATGTCTTACTTGGAGAAAAAAGTACGTCTTCCTTAGTATATCGATATGTCTAATCCCCATACGTTTCCTGAGATTCACGATTATTCTCCTCAGCAAATTCGCCATTATTTTGGAGGGAAAGCTCTAGGTCTATACGAAGCGTATAAAATCGGCATAGCAATCCCCCCTACTTGGCTGATCAGTGCACAAGAACATGAAGATTTCTTAAGACAAAACCCGCCTTCAGATCCTCTTCTCTTCCAGCAAGCAGCTATTCCTTATATTCAAGAACATTTGCACCATTTTTTAGCCTCTCTAGAAGAGGGAAATTATACCGTTCGTTCTTCGCACCATTTTTTAGCTTCTTTAGAAGAGGAAAATTATGCCGTTCGTTCTTCGTGTCAAATCGAAGATTCTTCTCACCATAGTTTTGCCGGTATCTTTGAAACCTGTCTCAATATACCCAAACAAGAAATTGCCCAAGCCATTGCTTATGTATGGAGCTCTCCTCTGCACGAAAGAGCTAAAGCTTATAGCAAAATCCATTCCTATATGGGAGTTTTAATCCAACCCATGGTAGAGGCGAAATTTGCTGGCATTTGCTTCACTGTCCATCCATCCCCCAAAACACTCTTTGAAAATGGATCGATCGTCGTCGAATACGCTCCAACCAGTGGAGAAAAAGTCGTGCAAGGCGAAGTGATCCCGTTTCGTCTAACCGGCACAGCCGATGGATTGAGCGCGGCCTCTGAACATGATTGGATCGATGAACTTCTAAAGGCGATTTTTGAACTGAAAAAATACTACCCACATGAGGCGGACATCGAATTCGCCATCGATAGCGATGACAAATTCTGGCTCTTGCAACAACGCCCGATCAGCAAGGTATTCCGGTCACAGGCAATCGATCTGGCAAAGTACAAAAGACTCTATAAGCGTGCTCTACTTTCCCTTGATGCTGAGTTGTTGATCGATGGTTGTGCTCGTTTTCTCTCTGCCTATTTGGAGATACCAACGCCTTTGGATCAATGGATGATCATGACGACATCCAATCAAGGAATCCAAGAACTTTGGGTCAATGAAATTCTCAATGAGACGATCATCGACGCCGTCATCGCAAAAATAACGCATGACAAAACCTATCTTCAACGTCTCAATAAGCGCTACAGCGATCACCATCGACGCCTCGTAAGCACAGATCTTGCCTCTTGTTGCAACCCAAATGCTCCTCTTCATGACCGACTATTCCAATGGTTTGAATGGATCACACCCTTTACAGCCCATTATTACGTCCCCATCTTTATCATCGATGCGCTCTATACTTCGATCCTTCGGGAAATACGCCCCTTGAATCCGACTCATGCTGATCGAGATCTTTTTGAGCTAGGGACCGCTGGAATCGCCTCGCTTATCGATCTATTAAACAAAGAACTAAGAGCGTTCAAAAAATGTAGATCTTTTGAAGAATGCGCATCCCAGCTACAGCACTTAGCACAGCGTTTTGGATTTTTAAATTGCCGCCAAGTTTTCGAAGACCCTTATACGGCCGAAGATCTTTTTGCGATGATCGACGAGGTATCCGAGGAACCATCGACCTTTGATGAACGAGCCTTTGAAGAAAAGAAACAACTCTATTTTCACAACGAGCATTTGGAGCATCGTTTGAATGCCTTGCGCGAATGGATGCGTATTCGAAATCAAGAAATGGAATACCTTCTTTTTGCCTTTCTTACCGCAAGACCTATGATCGAAGAAGTTTGCAGCACTCTTTCGATAGTACCAGAGGATTTTTGGCGCTCTTCGAAAAACACGCTTCTTACAGCATTAGAAGCAAATCAGCCATTAAAACCTACTCCTGTCGAAAATTTAACCATCCTCAAATCCCATGGACAAACGATCCTCAGCGACCAAATAGAACTTCAACAGCAAAATCCAGATCGATGCTCAGATCTGAAGGGAAGAACAGTCTACGGTAAAGGTATCATAGAGGCCACTGTGAAGATAGCCTTCACTCCTGAAAACCTGTCAACACCACCGGAGCGTCCCTGCGTCCTCGTCACTGGAATGACCACGCCTGACTTTGTTCCACTTATCCGCAAGTATTTTGATGCCCTAATTACCGATGAAGGTGGCATTTTATGCCATGCGGCTATTGTCGCGCGTGAAATCCCAATCCCCTGCATCGTTGGCACAGGCGTCGGAAGTTCCATTCTAAGCAACGGGTCAAAAGTTCGGATCGATTTCGATCGTGCCGAGATTAAAGTTCTTTCCTAAAAACCAAGAGATTTTTACAGTGAGTTCCTGGCCGACTATGTAGAGGGTTTTTAATTAATTATCCATGTTCAAAAACATCATAAAAGCGTTTTCAGAGCTTCATCCTCCCAAAGCGCTTGTGTTGGGTTATCTTGCCTATGCTTTAGTCGGCTGGCTCATTCTCTCCATGCCGATTTGCCATAAACAGCCTGTATCCATTTTGGATAATTTTTTTATCGCTACATCGGCTATGTCCACAACTGGCCTGACCACCGTCGACGTGGGAACTGTTTATTCGCTGCTAGGCCAAGTGGTGATCTTTTTATTGATACAAGCTGGCGGTATTGGTTACACGACATTCAGTTCGTTCGTCATCTTAGCTACGATGAAAAAACTTT
Source organism: uncultured Simkaniaceae bacterium (assembly GCA_963791555.1). Lineage (GTDB taxonomy): Bacteria > Chlamydiota > Chlamydiia > Chlamydiales > Rhabdochlamydiaceae > JAGXTH01. The sequence continues at coordinate 719,632 of CAWBSQ010000001.1, read as the reverse complement.
CGAGTTTTAGACAGAACATAGCTTCAACGGCATTTTCCTTACCGAAGGATTTTTCCATCCCCGAATTCATCTTCAATGTGGCTACTTTCACCTTCGTCTGTGAATTTGTGGGAGCAATAGCACTAACGATCCTGTTTATGAATAAGGGTGTCGAAAATTTTCTTTGGAATGGTGTCTTCCATAGTGTTTCAGCATTTTGTACAGCGGGCTTTTGCTTGTTTCCGGATAGTTTTGCCTCATTCAAATATGATTTTTGGATTAATGTCACCTTGTCGCTATTGAGCATCTTAGGTGCTGTAGGTTTCATCGTCTGGCTAGATCTATATAAAAAGTTTAAACACGAAAAGGACCATTTGACATTTACAACCAAAGTGATTTTGTCCATCACTTTCTGGTTCCTCCTCTTAGGTACCATCCTATTTTTTTTCGTAGAAACCTCTACAGCAAATGAAACCACCTATCATCGATTGATCACCTCCTTCTTTCAAACCATGACAGCGAGTACGACTGTTGGCTTTAATACACTCCATATTGGCAGTTTGACAAATACCAGTATCGTTTTGCTCATTTTTTTGATGGTCTTTGGAGCCTCTCCTTCAGGTACAGGCGGCGGCCTCAAGAGCACGACCTTTGCCGCCTTGGTTGGACTAGTAAAGAGTACCATCACCGGAAGACATGTCGTCAGTTTTTGGAAACGTGAAATCCCGCTTAGAAGGCTGCGTTTGGCAACGGCAACCTTTGCTTATTACAGCTTTGTGATTGCGTTTGCCATGTTCTTTCTCACTTTATTTGAAAATAAACCTTTTCTACCGTTGGTATTCGAAGCCGCGTCAGCGCTTGGAACTGCTGGCCTAAGCATGGGAATCACCGCTGATTTGACGAGCTTAGGTAAAATCCTGATCATCTTCCTCATGGTGATGGGAAGGGTCGGCATTTTAACGTTTGGCATCGCCATCTCTGCACAACACCCCGAAGAACAAGAATATAGGAAAGACAACGAACTCGTCTTTTGATCCTCAAGACCCCTGTCCCACTTTGTAGAAAAAAGCAATCAGCGCATTAATTGCATTTCTAAACACAGCGACATCTTGCGATTCATTGTGGCTATGTGCTGAAGTCTGAGGATCTTCTACAGCTGGCACAAGCATCTCCATGTTTGGAAAGATTTCCTGAAAGTCTTGCAGAAGAGGAAGAGCTCCCCCTATAGGCATAGCGGACGTTTCATCAAAGGTCTCACTTAAAGCTTCGAAATATTTTTTAGAATATGGCCCGTTTAAGCTAGCCTTCCAAGGCCAGGCTCCCTTCTCTTTTCGACTCACTTCTATCGGTAAATGGTACATCACGGCCTGCGACTCGAGATAGCTTTTCACGACGTCTACAATTCGATCTGGATTTTGACCTGGAGTGAGGCGGATGCCAATCGTACAACTCGCGCTTTCTTGAATGGAGTTTCCGCCATTTGGCTCACCGCATTTCATATTGACGATGCTGATGCTTGGCTCTTGAACGATACGTTCATAGATCGATTCTTCTGGACTGCCTCGTAACCAAGCACTTTGCACGACCCCCATTTCCGTTGCGTAAGCTTGCGCACTTTGCGAACTTCTCGCTAGAAGCTTCCGGTCCTGATCGCCTAATAATTGACACTGATCCATAAATCCTGGGATCGCTTTAGGATCACGAAGCGAATAGATCAAACTAGCTAGTGCTTGTGCCGGATCAGGCACAAGACAACCTATCCCACTATGTACAGGCTGTTCAAGCGCATTGACTTTGAGATACAGGTTGACAAGGCCTCTTGTCGAACTAGTGAGGGTACCAGTATGAGTATCGCGATTTAGACCATCTAAAACGATGAGGGCATCTGCTTGGAGATCTTGCGCTTTTTGTTGAAGCAACGTCTTCATATGCGGAGAGCTATATTCTTCTTCACCTTCGAAAAGGAGCTTCACATTGACGGGAAGTTCTCCATCAGACTTTAAATAGGCTTCTAATGCCGTGATGATCGAGACAATCCCAGCTTTGTCATCGCTGGCTCCTCGTCCGTAAAGACGCCCTCCCCGCATTTCCATTGTAAAGGGATCGCTCGTCCATTTCTCACGATCCACCGGTTGCACATCGTAGTGCGCATATAAAAGCACCGTCGGCTTAGCTAAATCGGTGATCCATTCAGCGAGGATAAATGGTGGCGATCCCTCAATAGACGGACATGAGACCTTAAAACCAAGGCCGTTCAATTTCGCTTCGATCAATCCAGATGCTTGTTTCAAATGCTCCATAGCATAATCAGAACTATTAGGATTGCTGACAGAAGGAATGGCCACGAGTTGTCCAAGAAATCGCACGGCTTCGTCGAATGCTCGATCTGTAATATAGAGAGTCTCCAAGGAACTAACAGCTTCCAACTGCTGAGAGGCGTCTTTTTTTAATCGAGCATCAACAGCCACTGCCCAAGTTTGAGCTAGCACTAGCATTCCACAGACGATATAGGCACAAGCTTCTTTTTTTCTCATAATCCCTCTAAAACTCAAAAATTTTATGCATCCTAATCCTGCTCGATTTATTCTGTCAAACCGTAGAAAACAATTGAATACTTCTCCTTGGTTTCTTCCTATTAACCTGAACTTCGGGTTAATATCGAATTATGCGCGCAATGATTCTCAAAGAGCAAAGAAAGCCCCTTATCTTCGAAGACGTCCCCAAGCCGATTTTGGAAACGGATGAACTCCTCATCAAAGTTCACGCTTGTGGAGTCTGCCGAACAGATCTCCATATTAAAAATGCTGATTTATCCAAGCCAAAGCTCCCCCTCATTTTGGGGCATGAAATCGTCGGTATCGTAGAAGACAAAGGCAAGAATGTTCGACACTTTCACAAAGGTGATCGCGTGGGAGTTCCCTGGCTTGGCAAAAGCTGCGGTCATTGCAGCTATTGCAAAGAAGGACAAGAAAATCTCTGCGACAATAGCTCTTATACTGGCTACCAAGTCGATGGAGGTTTTGCTGAATATGTGGTATGCCACGCCGACTATGCTATCCTGCTTCCAACTGGACTGTCAGATCAACACATTGCCCCACTGCTTTGCGCTGGTTTGATCGGATATAGAGCCTATCGCAAAGCCGCCCCTCAGAAAACTCTAGGACTTTATGGTTTTGGAGCCGCCGCTCATATTCTCACACAGCTTGCTACTTTCGAAGGAAAGGAAGTGTATGCCTTTACCCGCGAAGGCGATGTGCAAACACAAGAGTTCGCAAGAAGTTTAGGAGCGGTCTGGTCTGGGGATTCAACCATGCTTCCACCCATTCTTCTCGATGCCGCCATCATCTTCGCCCCAGTCGGAGAGTTGGTGCCTATTGCTCTCAAGGCCTTAAAAAAAGGAGGTCGATGCATTTGCGGAGGCATTCACATGAGCGATATACCTTCTTTTCCCTATAAGGACCTTTGGGGGGAAAAAAGCATCCACTCGATTGCCAATTTAACTAGGCAAGATGCCAAAGAATTCTTCGCTTTGATAGCAAATATTCCTATTAAGACAGAAATCACGGTCTATCCGTTAGAAAAAGCCAATCAGGCCTTAGACGATTTAGAACATGGAAAATTCCATGGCGCTGCGGTGCTTTCTATAATCAAAAATAAGGAGAGGAATACCTTTTAATATCCCTCTTCTTATAAAGTGCTATATCAGTAGGCCTTTTGAAGGCATCCATCTGTAGTACATATTGTGGAAAATAAAGGTAAGACATTCCTTATGGCATGCTGGTGACCTGTCTCATCAAGGGTACTGGTCGCGTCTTGGACAACAAAAACACGATATCCCTTATCGTAAGCATCTCTTACAGATGATTCTATACAGATGTTGGAAAGTAATCCCATAAATACAATATCTGTAATGCCCAGTTTCTTCAATTGTTCTTCCAAATTTGTATGTTCAAAGGCGCTGATAGAATTCTTAAGTATGCACAGTTCCTTTTCCCTAGGTAAAAATCCATCGATCGCCTGGGACCCATCGCTGTCCTTCTGAAATGCCCCGGTTTGCTTTACTATAGCCAATATACCATCGATATCTTCCCTGAGTTCCTTATAAAGTGGGGAAAAGCCAAGATGCACATGGACAATCTGGAGATTTTTTTCTCGAGCCATATGAAGAATCTTTTGGGCATTTTTTACAAAATCACCATCTCCTTTTATAAGGTTTAACTTCCCTGTCTCTGCTAAAAAATCCTTTTGAAATTCCATGAAAATAAAAGCCGTTTTTTTCATATTTTCTCCATTATTTTGGAAAATTCACTGAACGTCTTTTATTTTACATTTTCAGGTTCTTTTATAGATAGAAAGCACAAACATGTGCTATACTTACATATATGTAATATAGGATCATATAGTATACCATGAGAAAACAGAAACATAAGAGCTATATAGCTTGCCCTGTGGAAGCAGCATTGGATCTAATCGGCGGAAAATGGAAAGGAATCGTTCTTTTTCATCTCATGCAAGGATCAAAGCGCTTTAATGAATTAAGGCGCTTATTGCCAGGAATTACTCAAAGAATGCTTACGCTTCAGCTTAGGCAATTGGAAAAGGATGACCTTATCAACCGAAAAATCTATCACCAAATCCCACCCAAAGTGGAGTATTCCCTTTCGAAGCTTGGTCAAACTCTTGTTCCAATTTTAGAGCAACTAAAGCAATGGGGAACTGAGCACGCTTTAAGAGACCGTCCACAAGTTTAGTTTGTGGACAGTCTCTAAAATATCAGGCTGCGCGGACCATTTGTTTTTTCTGTTTGGTGAAGGCCTCATGCAAATATTGATTTGCAAGAGATAGCGCTGCTCTTGCTGCCGGTGTATGCGCAAGAGCATTCAACATGACAAAATCATGAGTTGTCCCTAAATAACGAACAGCGGTTGCTTGCACACCTGCCTGCATCAGTTTGCGCGCATATTGCTCACCTTCATCGCGCAAAACATCATTTTCTGCCGTGATGATCAAAGCTGGGGGCAATCCTTTCAATTCATCCATCGAGGCATTTAGAGGCGATAGAATCGATCTTTTTCGCACCTCGCTATCGGGTTCATAGGCATTCCAAAACCATTCCATGGCTGGTTTGGTCAACCAGGGACCTTCCGCAAATTGCTTATAGGAGGGCGTATCCATTGCTGCGCTGGTGACGGGATAAAAGAGCACTTGGCATCCTATATTAGGTCCATGCCGCTCTTTGGCAAGCAGTGTGACAGCTATCGCCATATTTCCACCGACGCTATCGCCAGCTATCGCTAAACGAGATGGATCGAGTTGAAGTGTTTTCCCATGTTCGGCGATATACTTAGTCGCAGCATAAGCTTCTTCGATGGCAATAGGGAATTTCGACTCCGGCGACAAAGGATAATTGACAAAAACGACCGCAGAATGCGTCCCAATGCAAAGTTCGCGTACCAGATGATCATGGGTTGCAGAGCTTCCCATCACCCATCCCGCCCCATGAATGAACATAATCACTGGCAGGTTTTCTCGAGCTTCATTCGGTCGAAATATCCGGATGGAAATTTTTCCCTTAGGACCGCCGGGTATTATTTTGTCTTCGATTTTTACTGGCGCCTTCTGAATAGGTTCCGATTGTATTTTTTCTAGAACAGCACGCGCTTGCTTAGGGGTTAATTTATAAATTGGCTCTCCCCCTTGAGAGGTAATCTTCTTGATGAAAGACTCCGTATTCTTTTCTAGAACAAAATCCTTCGATGCTTTTACCATAAAAATTCTCCTAGGAGGTTTCTCGATTTACCACATATGAACCTCTAAATAGCATAACCTCAATTTCTCGCTATCGGATAAGAATAATCACGAAAAAACCATCGGTGTTTCTATGAACTACTATTCTCGTCTTCTATTTTTATATCTTTTATTCGCCATGACCGCCTTAAAAGCTGAGGAAGCTCCGCAAATCCCCTTTCATTCAGATCAACTCACCGTCAATAATGATGATCTCTATGTCATTTCTTCTTTCGAAGAAATCGACTATCTTACAGTTTATACCCATGCGGGCGATCCAGTATGGGAAGTGCCTTTCAATGCCAAAATCCTTTCTTGGCAAGAGCGGGACGAACTGCTTTTTGTTTTTTCAAAAGCGCGCAATGGACGGACGTACTTTGTATCGTGCCTAGATGCAAAAACAGGCAACTTGCTATGGGAAAAGGGAATCTATTCCAATCCGCCACAAGCAACGGGACGATGATACGAGCGAGAACCACATTTTGGAAGCTCCCGAAAAGATTGCCATTCTCTAGGAAAAGCAATTTTGTAACACCCTCTTAGAAGCTGTACTAAAATCCCAGCATTTGAGGTTTGGCGGGATTTTCGATGAGATTTTTCCTCATTCTTCTCGCCCATATGCAGCGTCGCATATGGCCCTCGTCGAATGAGGAAAAAGGTCGCGAAAAGCACCCAAAAATCGGATGCTCGGGTTTTAGGATAGCTTCTTAAAGAGGGACGGCTGCAAAAAGCTTTTCCTAGAATCCTAGAGCCATCATTCACAAGATCTCTGCTGCAATCGCAGCTAATTCCGACCGTTCCGTACGATCGAGGGAAATATGGCCAAAAATAGGATAATCCTTGAAACGGCCTACAGTAAACGTTAGAGCATTAGAATCTTTATCGAGATAGGGATTATCGATTTGTGTAGGATCCCCTGTGAGAACAACTTTCGTGCCTTGTCCTGCGCGAGAGATGATCGTCTTTACCTCGTGAGGAGTTAGGTTTTGTGCTTCATCGATGATCATCCACATCTTAGGCAACGAACGCCCTCTGATATAGGTGACCGCTTCCATTTCGATCTTCTTACTCTCCATAATCCATTTTTGTGTTTCATGCCCCGTATTATGCCCATCTAGGGAGCGGCATAAATATTCAAGGTTATCGTAAATGGGCTGCATCCAGTGGTAGAGCTTTTCCTCTTTACTCCCAGGCAAATAGCCAATATCCTTGCCAAGTGGGATAATTGGCCTGCTTACGAGAATCCGACTGTAGATACTTTCATCGAATACCTTTTTTAGGCCTGCTGCAAGGGCAAGTAATGTCTTTCCTGTCCCGGCTTGTCCAACCAATGTGACTAGCTTGATATCGTCGCGCAATAGGAGATCCAAAGCGCATTTTTGTTCAATATTGAGCGGATTGATGCCCCAAATATCACGCTGCAATCTAAGCAAAGGCTCAAGCTGCTTGGATTGGTGATTGTACTTACAGAGAGCTGATGATTGCTCAGGGCAATTGAGCAGGCAATATTCATTAGGAGCAAAGTCGCGTGCGGGAGCTGCTAAGGAACCATCTTTGTAAAAGAGATCGATATCACGCTTGGGCACTTCAATTTTACGCAGACCATGATAGAGTTTATCGTAGGAGAATTTCGAATTCTCATAATCTTCAGCCTCAAGTCCAATCGCTTCTGCTTTGACGCGCATGACAAAGTCTTTGGACACCAAGACAGTATGCCCTCCTGCTAGCCCAATTTGATATGCAACCCATAGAACCTTGTTCGTGGGCCTATCCAGAGGCAAAGGAAACTCTTTTCTCTCGGGAGCCTTTGTCTCTATGTGAACACGAACCCTGATCCCATTTTCTATGCTGACGCCCTCGTGCAGATTGCCGCTTTTGCGTTCTTTCAACGAATCGATGTAACGGAGGACATGGCGGCTATTGCGCCCTAATTCATCTGAGAGTCGTTTCATCCCATCTAGTTCCTCTAGGACGATGAGAGGTATGACAACATCATTGTCGACAAACTTGCGTATAGCATCAGGGTCGTGTAGCAGCACATTGGTATCGATCACAAAGGCTTTTCTTGTCATTGTCGCTACTCCTTAGCGTGAGCATTTAGGCGAAAAAAGTGCAGAATACTCAGCCTCAGGGCCAAGGACAACACTTTTCTTAAAATCTATTTATAACATATTTAAAACAAGCAAGTTGCAATTTATATTTAGCAGACAAGTAGCTCATTTGCTAACTTTTTTTGGCTAAAATTCATCGATTTGCTATAATCAGCGAAAGATATAGGAGGTCCCATGACTATGAAAATCACACCACAAATTCTCAGCTTGCCACCCTATATCTCGACGACATGGGCAAATATCGCGAGCTTGCGTGTCGAACACGTAGCCAATGGCAGCCCTGTTCTAATCATCGAACTTCTCCAAGGCGATCAAGTGGAAATTCCTGGATTGGATTTGGCTGTTATCGACACCATTTTTGCTGCTCATGCTCATGCTCTTGAATCTCAAGGACAAGCTTTGCAAACACCCGCAAAACAAGATCCATTGACTTTCGCCTTCAATCTTCCACTCAAGCTATTCGGTGAAGGGTTCACTAAGATGGGAGCTGTTCTTCAGCACAATCCAGAAGCTGCTGAAACATCCGATATTCCACAAGAGGTCATCGAGAAAATTAGTTCATTTATTCAGACTTTAGGCCTTTCTGAGACAACAGCCATCCCTATGCCAGTACAGGATTGCAACTGCACATTTTGTCAAGTCTCAAGGGCCATCCATGTTGCAATCGAACCAATGCAGCAAGACGCTTCCTCAGCTTCTCTTATCGAGGACCCTATATCCGATGAAGATCTACGTTTTCGTACATGGGACATTGTGCAAAAAGGCGACCGCCTCTATCTAGTGACCAATCCTATTGACGAGTCGGAGCAGTACAATGTCTACTTAGGAGAGCCTATTGGCTGCACGTGCGGTCATCGTAACTGCGAACATATTCTAGCTGTTTTAAGCAGCTAATACTGATAGTAATATAGCCGCGTCCTTATTTATTTATATTATAATTACAACAACCATTGAAAGTAATATTAATAACGAATAGGATTATATTTATATAAAACTTAATTCGGAGTTGGTCTTATGAGCGATGCGATCGGTCCAATACAACCTTCTTCTTCTTCTTACGGCGGACATTCTCAGCTGCCAGATTCTGTGACTAGCGATCTTCAAAATTTGAAAAGCCTTCTTAGGCAACTACAAAACAGCCAAGATAGCAATGACACCGATAAGCTCAAAAGCGAACTCAAAGACGCTTTGAACAAGCTCAAAAGCGATTTACAAGGCCTAATGCGTCAAGGCCATCCAGCTGCTCAACAGCTGAAACATTTGCTCTCTACCCCCATCGATCCCTCCGATAACGAAACGTCTATGATCAGTCCCACTGGACAAGTCGCAAATTCCCAATCAATCGACAACATCAAAGATTTTCTGGATTCCCCTGAAGGGAAAGCAAAACTCCAAAAAATTCAGGGAGAGATAAAGAATTTCATGAGTCAACACTAGACGCCTCAGAAAGCATTTGCAAAATAACACATTTATTATGAGAGTAGTTTTGCAAATGAATTCTAAACCCAACTTGTCAACGATTTTCCTTTTTCTTCGGAAAGTTCTTGGTAGAAAAAAATCCAAACCATAGAATGACGGTTTAGATCTCGAGCAGGAGGAAACTTTTTCTATGTCCAAGTTGATCAAATTCGTTTGCGGCGCCATCATTGCTCCGCTGACTAGCCTTTTAGCGGAAGGGGAGCAACATAGTTTGACTCAACTCCCAGGAACCATGCCCTTGCAGCCGATGATTTCATCAGAATCATCACATTCTGCTTTCCACGAAGAGTCCATCGAATCCAAGAATATCCCCATAGCGTCCCCTGTTGCCGAAAAATCGATCTCCCCTTTTACCGGAAAGATCCGTGCAAGAAAAGTACGCATGAGAAACAACGCTGATTTAGAAAGCCGGATCGTAAAGGAACTAGATAAAAATGAACTGATCGTCGTCGTAGGCGAAAAAGGGGATTTTTACGCTGTTGAAGCCCCTGCAGATTTGAAAGCTTTTGTCTTCCGCAGCTTTGTCCTCGATAATGTAGTCGAAGGCAATCGCGTGAACATTCGTCTATTCCCTGATACAGAAGCGCCCGTTCTTGGCCATCTCAATTTGGGTGATACAGTCCACGGTAAGATCTGCCAAGAAAATGCTAAATGGCTCGAGATCAATATCCCCTCTTCCGTTCATTTCTATGTCGCTAAAGATTATGTCGAAAATATCGGCGGCCCCGAGATGAAGGGACAAGTGGACAAACGCAAAGAGACTGTTTCTCAAATGATAGAGAATGCTTCATTCCTGACCAAGGCCGAATTGCGCAAGCCATTTGTAGAAATCGATATCGAGCGTATTCAGCATACGTATAAAAAGATCATCAGCGATTTCACTGATTTTCCCGAGTATGTTGAGCAAGCACGCGAAGCAATGGCCTCCTTACAAGATGCCTATGTCCAAAAACGGATTGCATTCCTCGAATCTAAAATCAATCCCGAGGAAAATTCTTCTGCTAACCTCGTAAGAGAGGAACTTGTAGCTTTGGATGCGCAAGAAGCAAAGAACGAAGGTGCACCGACGGATAAAATGCTCTTATGGGAGCCTATTGAAGAAGCTCTATATTTGAATTGGGCTGCCATGCACGAAGATCGCAGCATGCAGGAATACTATGAAGAACAAAAAGTCATGGCTACCTCTATTTCCGGTATTCTTGAAGCCTATACGGCGCCTGTCAAGAACAAGCCCGGGGATTTTGTGATAAAAGAGAGAGATCTGCCAGTTGCTTATGTCTATAGTACAAGGCTCAATTTGCAAGACTTTGTTGGCAAAAAAGTCACATTGACTGGCATTGAGCGTCCAAACAATAATTTCGCTTTCCCTGCTTATTACGTCATTTCTCAAGAATAATCCAGACAGACATACTGTTTGGGTCTTTAAAAAACAGAACATGCTTCCAGGTAGGTTAGCAACTTGGAACCATGTTCTGCATTAGATCTCTTTCGTAACTAAGGTTCTGTTGATCACAAGAAACTCAGTATAGACTATGGAATTGCGGGAATGGGCGATACGTATCTTAAGTGCAGATCTTCTCGAAGATAAGCTTTTTGCTCCCGATACATTGTCTGATATTTCTCCTGGTGCCCCTATCCTTTGGCAAGAACCCACTCGTCCATATGGGATGGGATTCTGCAAACATACACGAGATGAAAAACTTCCCCCTCTAAATGAACATGGCAATCCAGATAAACGCGCTATTTGCCTGCATCGTTTTGCCGGTCATGAACTGCTTGCTGTCGAGATCATGGCCTTTGTTCTCCTTGCTATGCCTCAGGCCCCAATCCATTTTCGAAAAGGGCTTGCCAATACCTTGCAAGAAGAACAGTGGCATGTCCGCCTCTATATCGAACGCCTAAAAACCTTCGGCCTCGAGTTGAGCGACCTTCCCTTTTATCGTCATTTCTGGGCTTATACGCCTTACATGACATCCCCTCTTCGCTATGTCAGTTTGATGAGTTTGACCTTCGAAAATGCCAATCTCGATTTTGCTCCTATTTATGGAGCTTCTTTCGACCAGCATGGAGATGCCGCTTCGGCGGCATTGATGAAACAAATCTTACACGATGAGATCAAACACGTTTCCTTCGGATGGCAATGGTTGCGTAAAACCAAAGAGCCTACCCAAGATCCATGGCAAACCTGGCTTGCCAATCTTCCTCTTCGCACCTTACCAAGTAGAGCAAGAGGTGGCGGGCAATTTTTTGCTGAACATCGTAGATCTGCTGGAATCCCTGAGTCATGGATTATAAATCTCCAAAACACTTAAAGGACTGTTGTTCATGGTCTTGACAAGGATAACATCGGCTGCGCTCTTTGGCCTAGAAGCTGTCCCTATCGAAATCGAAGTCGATGGAAAACAAAGCGACAAATCTCATCTCATCATCGTCGGATTGCCCGATGCAGCGATTAAAGAATCCAAGGATCGTATTTTTTCAGCTCTTCGCCATTCACATCTGTTCTCAGAGAATTTCGTAGGAACAGTCAATCTGGCACCCGCAGCCTTAAAAAAAGAAGGTGCTCTATATGATCTTCCTATTGCTATCGCGATTTTAAAGGCAGTTGGCAAAAGTCTAATTTCTTTAGATGATTATCTGTGCATTGGTGAATTGGCTCTATCAGGACAGTTGCGTCCCTTACGTGGAGCTCTTTCAGCAGCCTTATTAGCTAAACGCCTTGGAAAACGTGGCATTCTTCTTCCTCTAGCCAATGCTAAGGAAGCTGCTCTAGTCCGCGATATCGAAGTCATCGGTGTCGAAACCTTGGCACAAACTTGGGAACTGATTCAAAACCCCTCCCATCGCCAACCCATACGGAATGTGAGCGAAGAAGATGAAGTGAATGCCATTCTAGATGAAATCGATATGCAAGATATTCATGGGCAATCGCATGTCAAACGAGCTCTTGAAATTGCTGCAGCCGGCCATCACAACGTTTTGCTATCTGGGCCGCCTGGAACAGGGAAAACTATGCTTGCAAAAGCCCTACAAACGATCATGCCACCCCTTTCCTTTGATGAAGCGATTGAGGTAACACGCATCCATTCTATTGCTGGCACGCTTCCTACTGAGCACGGGCTTATGCGCCATCGCCCCTTTCGCTCCCCTCATCATTCTGCAAGCAGCATAGCCCTTATCGGAGGAAGTAGCCGCCCCAGGCCAGGTGAGTTGACATTGGCGCATCTTGGGGTGCTTTTCCTCGATGAACTACCAGAATTTTCGCGCGCTACCCTCGAAGCGTTAAGACAACCGCTCGAAGAACGGAATGTAACGATTGCGCGTGCTCTTGGCACCGTCACATTTCCCGCAGATTGCTTATTGATTGCTGCTATGAACCCCTGCCCATGTGGACATCTTGGCCATCCGCAAAAACCATGCCGCGATAGTGCAAATGCCATCCAACGCTACCGTAGTAAAATTTCCGGCCCTCTATTGGAAAGGATCGACCTTCATATCGAAGTACCAGTCCCCTCTCTTCAAGAACTCAACCATACAGCCTCTTTGGAAAGTTCGGCTGTTATACGAAATCGAGTGATAGTCGCTAGAGAAAAGCAATCTCATCGCTTTAACTCCCCACGAGCGAACAATTCTCTCAGAGCCAATGAATTATCGATCTACGCCCCTCTTTCCTCAGAATGCGAATCGATTGCTCGCAAAGCAATCGTCTCTATGGGACTTTCGATGCGAGGCTACCATCGTCTCATCAAAGTAGCCCGCACAATTGCTGATTTAAGTAATCAAGAGACTATCGCCGAAGAACACCTACTCGAAGCATTGACCTATAGGTCGCAAGTAGGTTGATCTTATACTCGTTTGAATTCACAGTATATTTCAGGATTCTGCTCCGTAATAATTAGCAAGATCGTAAACAACCCTCGTCTAAAGACAAAGGCTTTATGGTCAGTACCTGAACTGCCACCTACGTGCGGTTTACAGCGCATGTTGCGCGACCGATGAAAAACAGATTTGGATTCGCCATCCCTTTTTATATTGAACAAACCACACTTGCATCGACTGTAATTAATATTTTAATTAACACCATGGTATATTTGCGACTTAATCATTTGTATAATTATCCGTCTATTTGCAATTTTTGCGAACAAATAACGGATGGTTAATTTTTTTAATATTGTTAGCAATTTCGGATCGAAATAAAAATAAGTGTGAAAACCTTGATTTTGATATAATCTACTCTAAGTAAAAAAGAGAGCTAAGATGATAGAAAATTCCTTACGCTATGACCTTGTTTCCTGTTTGCCGGTCGTGGGCATAATTCCCAGTATGATTGACGAAACTTCGCTAAAAAATAAGATTCTCAATACTTATTTTAAAATGAAGTCGCAAGCCCACCAGGCATCAAAAACTAAATTGAAAGATCGCTTGATCGAACTCTTTGAACTAAAAGCTCAACATAAAGGTAGTTCGAGTGTTCGCAATGCACTCACCGCTCTTCTTGCTATGTGTGTCGCTTTGCGAGTTCTAGTCTCGCCAGTTGCTACTATTGCTATCGGTATCTGTATGGGATTTTTAGGAATCGCCATAACCGATATGTACGAAGTTTATCTACTTCGAGAACGTGTGATTAAAAATCTTTTAGCTGGCAAAGCTCTTTCATTCGATTCTATGTTAAAACTTGCCTAGCTTGAAGCTATACACATCATGACTCGAAAATAGGTTTTTGCTTCGCTATCATCCCTGCTTTTGAGCCTGGCTCAAATTCAGGGCGGTAGGTGTGCCAAAATTCCAATTTTTGAATCAAGATGTGTATATCGTAAAATTTCCTAGCCTTTTAGCAATAGCTTCTTAATCATCTTGCTCTTCATGTTCAGGCTCAAAGTCGATCAATGTACGCGACTTTTGGCCTGCTATGATGCGTATGATAGAAAGAATCAGCGCGAGGATGACATATCCCCAACAACAGATGAGAAGCATAGCGGGAAAATAGTAGAGGATCCCATATAAAATAAAGATCGCGGCTATGACGGTGACAAAAACCAGCTGGAACGACGGCACGCGAAAGTGCAACGATTTCACGCTGGGAAATTTCCAACGGCTGATCATCAAATAACCTAAGAGAATCATCACACAGATCAATACGATCGAACGTGTTTGATCGCTCCATGGACAAATAGTCGATGCAAGTGGTGAAGCTAAAAATAAATTCACTGCAACTGCTGACATGGCACCCGCAGGAATGGGCAATCCCGTGAAGTTCTTTTTGTGGGCAGCATGAGCTTCTGCATTTTTCTTCGCTTCATTCGCTTTGACATTGAAGCGAACCAATCGAAGCACCCCGCAAAGCGAAAAGAGCATTGCCCCAATTATGGCAAAAAATGATAGAGTTGTTCCCCGTTCAAGCGATAAATTTTTAAGCATCAGCACCGATGGAGCTATGCCGAACGATACTGCATCGGCAAGGGAATCGAACATGAAACCAAATTCGCTTTCAGCACGGATGACACGAGCTACAGCCCCATCTAATAAATCTGCGAATGCAGCAAGTAGAAGAAGCAAAGTAGATGAATAGAGAATTTGATAGGTACTCTCTCCAGGCTCGACCATGTTGATTTTGAAAATGACGAAAAGCCCGCAAGCAAGACCGAAGGCTGTGATGATGTTAGGAAGTAGATTTACTTGACGCATTCTTTTTTTTTGAGTTTGTATGACGCTATTTTAGCAATAACATAGCAAAATCAGGCAAGTCCAAACAAAACGAAAAGTAATTATTTAACTCTTTTCTAATGGCTTAGGTCGCTCAAATTTTAAAGAATTTTTAGGGTTAGTTTTTTTGTGGACGAAAAGCTTTTTACTACAATATATAGTGTGTAGAACCCAAAAAACTACCAGATGTGGTATTTGCTCCACCCTAGAGACTCCTAGGACAGGGTATTTTTAACAATAAAAACAGAAGAGTTTCCATATGTCAAAACGCCACGATCGCACCTCGGATTCAACATCGAATGTCATGCTCGAAGAAGCATCTGTTTTGAAAAATCAAAATCTTTCTGTAGCAGATCATTTAGCTGCCTATACGGTCGTCAAGCGCAATGGCGCTCTTGTCCCCTTTCGCAAAGAAAGAATTTATCATGCTATAGAGGCCGCTTTCCGTGACACGCGTAAAGTAGGCAAAGAAGGTTTACTGCCCGAAGAAGTACGAGAGGGTGTGGATGAAGTCACAGATCGCGTCGTCGAACAGGTTCTCTTGCTCGCTTCTAAAGGTGCTTGTCTGAATGTAGAAGGAATCCAGGATGTCGTCGAAGTAACTTTGATGAAACAGGGTTATCACGATGTTGCAAGAGATTACATCATTTACCGCGACCAACACAAAACTTTGCGCGAAGACTCTCCGCAAAATCTTAAAATCCGCCGCGAAGATGGTCTCATAGTCCGCTTCAATCCTATGAAAATCGCTTCTTCCATCGAAGCAGCTTTCCGCAAGACCGAACACAGTGAAGGACCCTCTAGTCAAAAGATCGTCGATGCCGTCAATGTTATCACACAAAACATCGTTTCTCGAGCGGTCTCTATTTCAAAAACTGGCTGTGAGCTCGATGTTGCTTTAGTTCAAGATGAAATCGAACAGCAGCTCATGCGAGAAAGTTTTTATCGAGTCGCTAAAGAATACATCCTCGAACGAGCTGCCAAAGGGCAACCCCTTTCGTCAGCTTTACAACCGCCTCCTCAGGAAGAACAACAAGAACGCAAATTTTCTATAACGCAGCACGATGGGAAAACCGGCAAATTATCAGAAAAAGCTCTCCGGACAAAGATCAAATATGCCTGCCGTGGACTCGAAGAATTAGTCAAAGTCGATTCCCTGATCGATATGACCATCACAAACTTTTATGAAGGAATCAAAGAAAACGAAGTCGATCAAGCCGGTATTTTGGCCGCTCGTGCGCAAATTGAAAAGGAGCCCGCCTATTCGCAAGTTGCCTCTCGCCTATTGCTCGACGTCCTTTACCGCGAAACAATGAATACCTCTGCTTCCTCTCCATCGCTGGAATCGACACATCGCGCCTATTTCAAGCAATATCTCAAACATGCAGTGAAAATCAAAAGAGTCCATCCGTCTTTGCTTCAATTCGATCTCGATAAACTATCGCAAGCGATGCAACTACAGCGCGATGATATTTTTTCTTATCTTGGTCTGCAAACTCTCTACGATCGTTATTTTATCCATGACAACCAGCGTCGTCTTGAAACCCCTCAAATTTTTTGGATGCGCGTAGCCATGGGACTTGCGATGGGAGAAGAAGACAAAAAAAATGAGCGAGCTATCGAATTTTACGATCTGTTGTCAAAATTCCTCTATGTCTCAAGCACACCGACGCTCTTTAATTCAGGAACACTTCATCCTCAGTTAAGTTCTTGCTATCTTTCTACGGTCAAGGATGATCTGGCTCATATTTTCAAAGTGATCGCCGATGATGCCCAACTTTCTAAGTGGGCAGGCGGAATCGGTAACGATTGGACAAGTGTTAGGGCCACTGGCTCTCAAATAAAAGGCACAAATGGCTCCAGCCAAGGGGTCATCCCATTCCTTAAAGTCGCCAATGACACCGCTGTCGCGGTGAATCAGGGTGGAAAACGTAAGGGAGCGATGTGTGCTTATCTCGAAACATGGCATCTCGACATCGAAGATTTTCTCGAGCTACGCAAGAATACAGGTGATGAACGCCGCCGCACGCATGATATGAACACAGCTAATTGGATCCCTGACCTCTTCATGAAGCGGGTGCATGAGGGTGGGATGTGGACTCTTTTTAGTCCCTCCGATTGTCCTGATCTGCATGAACTTTATGGTAAAGCTTTTGAAAAGCGGTATCACGAATACGAAAAAATGGCTGCTGAAGGAACCATCAAACTTTTCAAGCGCATCGAAGCCTTGCAACTATGGCGTAAAATGCTGAGCATGCTGTTTGAAACAGCCCATCCCTGGATCACCTTTAAGGATCCTTCCAATATTCGTTCTCCTCAAGATCACATGGGCGTCGTACATAGCTCGAATCTTTGCACCGAGATCCTTCTCAACTCTTCAGCTGAAGAAACCGCTGTTTGCAATCTAGGTTCTATCAACTTGATGCTGCATACGACAGCACAAGGCATCGATGAAAAGAAACTCGCCAGCACCATCCGGACAGCTGTGCGTATGCTCGATAATGTGATCGATATCAACTACTATCCAACAGAAGAAGCCCGCAATTCGAATTTACGCCATCGTCCAATCGGCATGGGCTTAATGGGCTTCCAGGATGCCTTATACATGCAAAACATTAGCTATGCTAGCCATGAGGCTATCGAATTCGCTGATAAGAGCATGGAGATGATTTCGTATTATGCCATCCTAGCTTCGAGTGAGTTAGCTCAAGAACGAGGGACTTATTCATCTTATAAAGGCTCAAAATGGGATCGTGGCATTTTGCCTATCGATACCATCGAATTACTGGCTCAAGAGCGCGACGGATTTCTCGATGTCGATCGTTCTTCCCAATTGAATTGGACAGTTGTGCGTGAATCGATCAAGAAACACGGCATGCGCAATAGCAATACAATGGCCATTGCACCTACTGCGACGATTTCTAATATCACCGGAATCACGCAATCTATAGAACCGATGTATAAGCATCTATTTGTGAAATCTAATCTTTCTGGGGAATTCACCATTCCAAATCTACATCTCGTCGACCATCTCAAAAAAATGCAGCTTTGGGATGAGCAAATGCTCGATGATCTCAAATATTTCGATGGTTCTATTGCTGAGATCGAGCGGATCCCAGAGGAGACTAAACGTCTATTTTTAACCGCTTTCGAAATCGAACCAGAATGGTTAATCGAATGCGCTAGCAGACGTCAAAAATGGATCGACATGGGGCAATCTCTTAACCTCTATCTTGCTGAACCTAGCGGTAAAAAGCTGCATCAAATGTATATGTTCTCTTGGACAAAGGGTCTCAAAACGAACTACTATTTACGCTCTCTTGCTGCTACGCAAATTGAAAAATCGACAACCGATATTAACAAACGAGGCATGCAACCACGCTGGATGAAGAGTGAATCTGCTTCGAGCAAGATCAAAGTGGATCGGGAAGAGAAACCCAAAAAAGATAAACCTGTAGCCTGTAGTCTTGAGGAAGGATGCGAAAGCTGCCAATAGGATTGCGCCTGATTTTAAATAAAAACCAAGGAAAAAACTATGTTGCAATTCGATGATATCCAAGAAAAAAACGAATCTGCCGAGGGTCAAGCAAAGCGTGTTAAAGCAACTGAAAAGCGACTGATCAACTGCAATCAAGTCGATGTCAACCAGTTAATGCCTTTAAAATACAAATGGGCTTGGGAACACTATCTCAACGGCTGTGCTAATAACTGGATGCCAACAGAAGTTTCCATGAGCAAAGATATAGAGATGTGGAAATCGAATGGCTTGAGCGAAGACGAGCGGCGCGTCATCATGCGCAACCTCGGATTTTTCAGCACTGCTGAAAGCCTTGTTGGCAACAATATCACCCTTGCTATCTTTAAACATGTTACAAACCCGGAAGTGCGTCAGTATCTTCTACGGCAAGCCTTTGAAGAGGCCATTCATACCCATACCTTCCACTACATCGTCGAATCGCTTTCCCTTAATCAAGGCGAAGTATTCAACATGTATAATGAGATCAATACCATCCACGACAAAGACAAGTTTGAAATGAAGCTGACTGAGGCCATTCTCAAGGATGGTTTTTCGACATCGACTCCAGAGGGAGCTCAGAAATTCCTAGAAAATTTGATTGGGTTTTACATCATCATGGAAGGTATTTTCTTCTATAGCGGCTTCGTAATGATCCTTTCTTTCCATCGCCAGAATAAGATGACCAGCATCGGAGAACAATTTCAATACATCTTACGCGATGAATCTATCCATCTCAATTTTGGCATCGACCTCATCAATGGAATCAAAGAAGAAAACCCCGAACTCTGGACAGCCGAATTCCAAAAACACATTATAGAGCAAATTCAAGAGGCTGTAGAACTGGAGATTCAATACGCACAGGACTGTCTACCCCGCGGCATCTTAGGATTAACGGCACCGATGTTCCGTGAATATGTTCAACACATAGCAGATAGGCGCCTCGAACGAATCGGTCTCAAACCGATCTATCGTTCACGTAATCCATTTCCTTGGATGAGCGAGACTATCGATCTTGGCAAGGAAAAGAATTTCTTCGAGACGCGCGTTACAGAATATCAATCGAGCGCCAATCTTTCTTGGACTTGAAAAAAGCAAGATCCTAAGAAAGAATTTACAAATTCTTTCTTAGAATCAAGCTAACAATCTCAGGTTGCTAGTAATTGCTGAGCAGCCTTTTTATTTGTTAAAGGAGGGGTTGCCTGCTGGATTTTTATAATTGCATGAGCAAGGGCTTTTTTCATAGAAGCTACCCTTGACGCATTATCCTTCCCGAGCTGGGAGTTCCACATTTCTGTTAAAATGCTTCCAGGAACGTCATCTTCAAAGCCTTGATAGAATACGCTGATTTGGAAGGGTGTAAGCCCTGCTGCAGCCCCCCTTTTTAGGAGATAATAACAAATCCGCATTACTCTGAGGCTGTCTTCAGAATAGCGAGGATACATGATCTTGATTCTCCGCCTATCCCTTTTAAAATTCATTGCAGCAATTTCCCGCAATGAATCTTCTGTAAATGGATGATGCGCAGCTGGCCATGAGGCCCAAATAAATTCCCCTTCAGACAAAAAGTCTTTTGGAAGGACAAGAGCATGATCTATCTGCACAAGATGTGACCATTTTTCGTTATCTAAAATATTACCGAGATTCCGATCGGTATTGTGAAAAGCTAAATCCGTGATTGCAATTTTTTGTAATTCACGAGGAGTCACACCTTCAATAATCCTATTTAGCCCCCCCTCGTCCTTAATCTGCTTTAGATTCTTGGAAAAAGGAACAAACATCTGCAACATTCCCCTTTTAGTGATCATTTTGCTCCCACCATCACGGATGTGAAATTTATCGGATACAAGGCTGGTCTGTATTGTTATAGGAATATAGGGAGACCTGAGCGCTGCTACAATCACTTCGTTGGCGATTTCACTTTTCGGTTGGATGCCATCTTTTGACATCTGAGCATGAAAATTAAATCCGTTTTTTCCGCCGTGCACTTCGTCTTCTGGCTTAAAAACAGCTATGGATTGCGAATATTTTCCCCAAAGATATCGGCTAATAATAGCTATCACTGAGAATGGCAGATCTTTTGACGGAGATTCTGATAAAAAAACTTTTAAGACTGAAACCTGCCTGTCGGACATGGAGCGAATCCTATAGATTCCTCGTTCCATTCTTTGGATTCCTATACGATCGCGGATATAGTGGTGGAGCTGTTCATCCTGAGATTGCGAGATAGCTTTCACACTGCTTTGATAAAGTCTATTTTCTAGAACATTAGGTTTGCCACATAGAACAAGAGTATCAGTAGATTTGGGCGAATTTGGGTTAACACATTCCAGCCCATTAAAGATTTTTTCAGGAGTTCTCATTATTGATCGTTTTATTACTGGCAAAATCTCTTTTCCCTTCTCGTCAGTTAGATGTACAACAAGGGATTTTTTAGGTGGAATTTTATTAAGCGCAAGGCGAGGACCTTGAAGCTTAACAGGAGCAGAAAGATCAATAACAAGCCCAAGTGCCTTATGATTTTTTGAAGCGACTCCAATATCCTGTGCTTGAATCTCACCATCGTTAGATTTTATCGACAAAGAACTTGGTGCCGATTTCGTTATCCTTGCTGAAATTGATTCAGGTTCACCCCTGACGAATGAAAACCTGCTATCATATTTTCCACAGCCATACGACTCTGCTTGTAGCGGAACTTCTATTTTACAACGCTCTACTCGGGTAATCATTTTTATAGTCCTTGATCCATGCTTTTCAAATCGGAAATTACTTATGAAAAAACCAGCCGGTATAGGCTAGTAAAAAACCCAGTCAATCGCAAGATGCTTTTTCTATCGTTTATATACATCGTGACTCGAAAACTGGTTTTTGGCTTCGCTACCATCCCTGCTTTTGAACCCAACTCCATCCGCACCTGTGCATACACAGACACTGCTTCGACGACAGACTCTAATAACTGGCTCAAATTCAAGGCGGTAGCTGTTGCCAAAATTCCAATTTTTGAGTCACGATGTGAATAAAAATCTGAGGTTGCTAGTAATTTCTGAACAGCCTCTTTAATTTTGTTAAAAGAGATATCTATGCTGCCATGTGCTTACGTTAAAGCCGATCGTTTCACGAAAATGACAACCTCTCAAGTTTTCGTGCAACTTAATGATCAATTTCAAAAAGAAAAAGTTCAAACAAATCTATTTTTCGAACGAATATATCACGTGCGGCAGCTTGTCGATACCGATTACATGAATTATCAATATCAGCAAATTACCCCTCCTGATAATGAGACGCTTATACTTACACGAGATGCTTTTTATATCGTTTACACCAAGCTGTGTAAGATATCTAAGAGTATCTTGAGTTTGGCTAACCGCCATAAATCGGGTATCGTGCACCTACAAAAATCTCTAGTTAGCGCTAGAACAATTCATACTGCTCAACAAAAGAGTGATAAAACTTCTGAACAAATCAAGACAGAAGAAATTCTTTGCCAAGAACAATGTGCTATTCTGGAGAAGCAACGTGTTAGCATGCTCTCAAAACAAAAGGAAATGCAATTTGAATTGCGGATACTGGAATATAAGCTCAAATTTTATAACGCCCTGGTGAGCAATTTAATTACGAATAAAACCTATTTAAGTTTAGAACAACTTAAAACAACCCACACATCACCGTTTTTTAATCGCATGATATCAATTACTGGCAAAGAATTTAAGCTAATGAAAATGATCGGAAAAATCGAAACTGGGCAACCCTTAGAATCGGATATAATCGGAGAATTAGGTGGCAAAGAATTCAAGGAACGCAACATCAAGCCCATAAATACTTCTGCATTCCTGCCTAGCTTGTTACCCCCCCTTCTAGAAGCCCCCCTCCATTCTCATTACAAACACCTGGAAAAATACTAGAAAAAATAGCACCAAAAGCTCTGCTCTCTCAAACAACAGAACCTCAATCGGGCAATTTTTTTGTCCAATAAGCAGACAGTCTCTTTCCAAAATTCTCCGTCTATGTAGAATAGCAGCATGACTTCGAACTTTTTAACGGCAGTTGGCGAGAAATATCGGGATTTTCTTGTAACAAAAATTTTACCGATCGATGAGCTGCAGTGCACTTTGCGAGAACTTGTGCATGAGCCGAGCGGCGCAATGGTAGTGCATATTGAGAATGATGATCCAGAAAATCTCTTTTGCCTTTCTTTTAAGACACTACCAGACAGCTCAAATGGAGCGCCCCATATCTTAGAACACACCGTTTTGTGCGGTTCACGGAAATATCCTGTAAAAGATCCCTTTTTTGCCATGAACCGTCGTAGTCTAAACACATTTATGAACGCCCTAACAGGCGCCGACTTCACTTGTTATCCTGCTGCTTCTCAGGTGGAGAAAGATTTTTATAATCTCTTGGATGTTTACATCGATGCTGTCTTCCACCCCCTACTCAAAGAATTGAGTTTTCTGCAAGAGGGGCACCGATTAGAATTTAGCGATCCCGAAGATCCAACTAGCCCACTTGAATGCAAAGGAATTGTCTACAATGAGATGAAAGGGAACATGGCATCCCCCGATTCTAGGCTCTGGCACGAATTGATGAGCATGATCACTCCAGACCTTCCCTATGCCTATAATTCGGGAGGTGATCCTAAAGACATCCTCTATCTTACCTACGAAGAGCTCATCCATTTTTACGAGACGTATTACCATCCTAGTCGCTGTCTTTTCTTTTTCTACGGCAATTTTTCATTAAAAAACCATCTCGATGTCCTTGCTGAAAAGGCTCTGAAAAATGTCCCCAAAGAATTACCCATTGCCCCACTTCCACTACAAAAACGGTTTAAGACCCCTGTAAAGAAAGAAATCTTCTATCCAATTAGCCAAACAGAATCCTTAGAGCAAAAGACGATAGTCGCCTTTGGCTGGCTAACAGTGCCTTTAGTCGAACAAGAAGAACTTCTTGCTCTGGCCGTCATCGACTGCTCGCTGATGGATACTGATGCATCGCCTTTAAAGGCACACCTGCTTGCCTCCAATTTCTGTATACAGGTCGATGCGTTCATGGACATCGAGATGAGCGAAGTGCCTTATACAATTATTTGCAAAGGTTGCAATGGTGAGGATGTCGAAAATCTTGAAATCCATCTGAAAGAAGGCCTAAAAACCATTGCCAACGAAGGAATTCCAAGGCATCTCATCGACGCTGCCATTCATCAAATTGAATTTTCCAGGACAGAGATCACTGGTGATCAAGCTCCTTTTGGCCTGACCCTCTTCATGCGTTCAGCCCTAGCTAAACAACACGGATGTCCTGCTGAAAACGCTCTCCGACTCCATGCGATTTTCGATACACTAATAGAAAAAATCAAAGATCCTGATTATCTCAAGGGGCTCATCCGAAAACATCTAATCGACAATCCACATTTCATACGTTTGACGATGAAGCCAGATCCGGAGATCACCGCACAAGAAGCAGAGAATGAGCGCGAGATGTTGAAGGAAATTCAAAATCGTCTTACCAAAGAAGCGACGAAGAAAATCCTTGTCCAGACAAAAGATCTCGATCGCTACCAAAAAAAAACCGAAGAGCAAAATCTCGAGTGCCTGCCCAAAGTCAATATCGAAGATGTACCTCAGCACATACGCGATTTTCCGTTGATGGAAAGCCAAAGCGGCAATTTACGGGTATTTCACCATGACTGCTTCACTAACCATATCGTTTATGCAGACCTGTTTTTTGACCTGCCTGAAATAGCTCAGGAAGACCTTCCCTACGTACAACTTCTTCTGACCATATTACCCGAATTGGGCAGCAAAGAGAGGAGCTATGCTGAAAATCTAGAGTACATGCAGGCACACACAGGTGGTCTCGGATTTTCGTTTTCCCTTTTTAATCAGATTCATTCCAAACGCGAACTAAAAGCCTCTCTTCATTTAAGAGGCAAGGCTCTAAGACGTAAAGCCGATAAACTTCTACACCTCATGCATGATGAACTGACATCGGCGCGTCTCGACGAAAAAGCCAGAATCAGTGAACTGATCGATCAAATTCATATCAATCTCGCCAATCGATTGCCTCGTAATGCCGCTCGATATGCATCAATGATGGCGCAAAGCGGCCTTTCACAAACGGCCTTTATCAATAACATATCTCATGGACTGACCTATTTCCAAACGATCCAACAAATAGCACAGACCAGCAAATCTCATCTCGATGATATCATCGGAGTCCTCGTGCGGCTCTATCGCGATTTGTTTGTCATTTCTTCTCCTCATCTCGTCCTAAGTTGCGACCAAGAATTATTCAGATCGTTGAAGGAACATGAATTTTATGGGTTGAGCAATCTACCAGAACAGACGATTCGCAAGCCTTGGAAAGGTAATTATCCTTTTCATAAGCCGCTCGATCAAGCGAGGATCATCGCTGCACCCATCGCCTTCAATGCAGAAGCATTTATGGCCCCAGGCTACCTAGATCCTGATGCCCCAGCCCTCCATCTTGCTAGCCAACTTTTTGACAATCTCGTCCTTCACCCATCTATTCGAGAACAAGGGGGTGCCTATGGCAGCAGCGCAAGCTATTCTCCTTTACTTGGATTGTTCACATTCCATTCCTATCGCGATCCAAATATTGCTTCATCTTGGAAAACTTTCCATAAAGCCATCAAAACCATCGCGAATAAAAAATTTTCACCCTCTGATCTCGAAGAAGCTAAATTGGGCTTGATTCAAAACTTTGACACACCTGTTTCACCTGGCAATCGCGCCCTCACTTCTTATATTCTTTGGCGCGAAGGAAGATTTCCTGATCAAAGACAATCTTATCGAGAGCGCCTTCTTGCGATACGTCCAGAAGATGTTTCAAAAGCCGTGGAAGCCCATCTCTCGACAGCGCTGCAATCGAGTACATTCGTTACCTTTGCTGGAAAAGAACTCATAGAGCATGAAAACAAACAGCTTACTTCATGGGGAAGACCCCTTTCCATATTAACCATTTAGAACCTGCTGATTTTCGGATTCTTGCACGACAACTTTTTTCTAAACTTAAATAGCCTCGAGTACTTGAGCTTTTTCCTCTTTAAAAGCTATAAATTACTCAACACTAATTTATATCAGTATCTCAACTTGTCTTAAGGAGACCTGTCATGCTTCGCAAAATATCCCTCTTTGTTTTTCTACCGTTGCTCTTACGATGGGCGAAGTTTTTGCCGTTGCCCCTGATTGCGTATGTTCCCCTGCTATGATCTCTAAAGCATTTACTGATGTAGCAAAAAAAGCAACCCCGGCTGTCGTCTTCTTAAAAGTGGAAAGTGCACCGCTTCAAGAAGAGGATGCTTATGGAGGGATGAATCCATTCGGCGATGAATTTTTCCGCCGCTTTTTCGGTACGCCTCCAGGAGGAGGAGGTCCCCAAAAACCACAGCCCCAAATTAGCCAAGGGTCAGGGTTCCTTGTAAGTTCTGATGGCTATATCATGACGAATGCTCATGTTGTCAGCGGTGCCGACAAGATCACAGTTGTCTTCAATGATGGTAGAGAAATGGAGGGAAGTGTGGTAGGGGCTGATAGCCATACCGATGTTGCTATTATCAAAATTGAGGGGAAAAACTTTCCTTTTCCTCGCTTCGGTGATTCCGACAAAATGGAAATTGCTGAATGGGTCATTGCCATTGGCAGTCCCTTTCAATTAGAAGCTTCGGTGACCGTCGGTGTGGTCAGTGCCAAAGGACGTCAAAACCTACGGATCAACGATTTTGAAGATTTTATTCAAACAGACGCAGCCATCAATCCAGGTAATTCTGGTGGACCATTGCTCAATTTAAATGGCGACGTCATAGGGATCAATACCGCTATTTTTTCGCGCAATGGGGGATATATGGGCATTGGTTTTGCCATCCCAAGTAAAATGGCCAGCTATGTCATGAAACAAATCATCGAATCTGGCGTTGTCACAAGGGGTTTCATAGGCGTCTCACTTCAGCCAATCGATAAAGATTTAGCCGATGCCTTTGGATTAGAAAAACCTGAAGGGGCTTTAATCTCTGAAGTCGTCAAAGGCTCGCCAGCCGATAAAGCAGGCCTCAAACAAGGCGATATCATCCTCGAATACAACAAAGTCTCTGTGAAATCGCTTGGGAGTTTCCGCAATGAGCTCGCTATGATGAGTCCCGGATTCGAAAGTGCTCTTCAAAATCAATCGCAAAGGGGAAATCATCACCATCCCTGTCACAATTGGCACAGCCTCCGACAGCGTAGCAGCAGGAGGCGTTGCCTCTAAATTGGGCATCGAAGTCGATAAACTTACCCCAGAACTCTCTTCTCAACTTGGGTACTTTGCCACAGATGAAGGAGTAGTCGTGACAAAAGTTAAACCCGGATCGGCCGCTGCGCAAGTAGGCATACGGCCTGGTTGCCTTATTCAGTCAGTCAATCACAAAAAGGTGACTAACCTCGAGGATTTCAATAAAGCACTTATCGACGCGAACAATCAAAAAAGAATTTTACTCTTGATCCGTCAGGGGAATGTTACCAGGTACTACACGTTTAAAATCGAGTAAGAGACAATCTCCAATCCCGAATAATCCTTTGTTTTGATAGCAAATTCTGCTAAACTATGGGGCAATTAAACAATCGTTAACATGAAATCCGCATTGTTAATTGCCTCCTAATAACTACTATTTTGGAAAGGCATAATGTCTATCTTGCTCGTCGTTTTTCTTTACGCAATATGGTCTAGCGTCTTTTCATTTGCAAAAGTCGCATTGATGTATAGCCCCCCTGTTTTTCTTACAGGTTTCAGAATGTTGCTGGCTAGCGTTATTCTACTAGGCTATTTGCTCGTTGCTAAAAGAAGCTCTTTCAAGTTGACAGGTAAACAAATTTTTTCCTTTGCCATCCTTGGATTTTTTAGTATCTATCTCACCAATATTTTAGAATTTTGGGGGGTGCAGTACTTATCCGCTGCCAAAGCTTGTTTTATCTATAGTTTATCTCCCTTTTTCGCCGCCCTCTTCTCCTACTTACATTTCAATGAGAAGATGAATGTCCGTAAATGGATTGGCTTTGGGATCGGATTAGTTGGAACGATTCCTGTCCTCATCCATCAAAGTGGCGCAGAGGAATTGCTCAATGCTTTTAGCTTTTTCTCTTGGCCTTCGTTAGCTTTGATGGGTGCGGCCCTCGCTTCGGTGTATGGCTGGGTGTTGCTACGCGTCATTGTCAAAGATTCATCAGTCTCTCCTTTGATGGCCAACGGGTCTAGCATGCTTTTTGGCGGAATCCTGGCACTTGTCCATTCCTATTTCATCGATGCTTGGACACCACTTCCTGTTCAAGAAGGCAATTTTGGCCCTTTCCTCAAAATCACATTGCTCATGACGGTTATCTTCAATATCTTTTGCTACAACCTCTATGGCGCCATGTTGAAACGTTTCACTGCAACACTGCTCTCCTTTTTAGGATTAGTCAGCCCTATTTTTGCTTCATTGCATGGCTGGATTTTCTTGGGAGAACCTCTATCCTGGACGATTTTTCTCTCTACTGCTATCCTTTCCGTTGGTCTTTGGATTGTCTATTCAGCAGAGCTCAAACAAGGCTATATCTATAAAAAACCCCTTTCACAACCGGTTAGAGAACCATGAAAAAAACTATCCCTCTTCTACTTGTTTCCGTTGCATTTGGCTGTTCTTCAGTAAAGTCTGATCTCAGTTTTCAAAAAGGCAAGGATTGTTTTTGGAATGGACGCTATGAAGAAGCTCTTGTTCATTTAAACAAGGCAGTTAACCTCGACCCCTCTTCGTCTCGTTCACACCAGCAGTTAGCGATCACCTATGAACGTCTTGGGAATTTGACCCAAGCTTGGGAGCACGCTCGCAAGGCTTTTTCCCTCAATTCTCAATCACCTGCTGCCTTTGATATCTTTTCGAATATTTTCAAAACAGTCTTTAAACACCATCATCTAAACGGTCCGCGCAAACCCAATGCTAAATTGCTGATCGAAACGCTAGGGGTTGCCGATAAGTATCTACACAATGACAAGGGCGACCTTAAAGCCCTCTACTATGGGCCTATCTGTCTTCATATCGAAGATGGTAAACTCAGCAGCACTGAGTGGCTGAATCCTATAAGGTAATGCCCCATCGAAGAACTGTCGCTTAAAAAAGCTTCTTTCAGAGAAAATGTATGCATCTAATAATTAGACACTTACATAAATCATGCAAATTAAAAGCTGTTCAATTTCATTCTAGAAAAGAAAATTATTTTTAATTAAAAATTAAACAATGTTATAATTAACCTGTATTAAATGATCAATTAATAGGTTATATTATGACTACTATTCCTAGTAGCTTGACTCAAGGACATTACGTCCCTACGGCTATCGATGCTGTGAAACAAAAACTCGACGGTTTTATTAACAAGCAAAATCTAACTGGTATGATTGCATTCCTACAGAAAACAGCTGAAAGTTATACATTCAGGAATGAACTCCGGATTAGCAATCTAACTCCTGAACTTTCGAAAGCAGACAAAAGTAAAGACGCAATCCAACAAAGACGGTTGATTAATTTGCTAGATACACCCCTATTAAGTCTCCCTAGAACCTTTGCAACGAATCACGCTGAAAAAATCGAGGATGCCCAGATCAGTTTGCTTCGTTTTAAACTCTCTCTAGCTTCTCAAAAAGATAACAATGAAGTAGCTCTCTTCGGCCAGTCTGATCGGGAACAAATAAGTGACATCGTAAACCGAACTCGTACCCGTTTAGGCGAGCTTTCTTTAGAAAAACTGCAAGAAAAAAATCGTGCACTTAGTCTTCTGACTGTAAAATATCAAAGTGGTTTTTTCGGAAAATTCAGCCTGCATTATTTATTCGATTTAGCATCGACACATATAAATAACGCTTTCTTTTGTTCTAATAAAATTGAAATTGCCCACATGCAAAAACGATTGAAAATCGCTACAAAAATAGAGGTTGCCGTTACAAAGTACTTTCGTAAAGGTTAATAGTCTCTAAGAAACTGTTTGTAAATTCTTTTCCTATGAGAGTGAGGGATTTTTGAAGAGATTTCAAATACTTTCTTAGAAATCCGCTTACTCTTTGCTCGGCTCTATGTGATCGATGAATTTTTTAAATTGTGGATCACTGCGGATCGGGTCAAAGAATTCTCTCTTCACGAATTCCGCAATCGACTCAAACCCATGTTCGATTGCGGCATGAAGCCAGCCGATCGCTGGTTTAACCTGTCCAATCTGGGCAAATGCTGAAGCGCTTCTAAGCGCAACATCAGCTTCCTGATTTAGTTGAAACACTCTCGCAGAGAGTTCAGCAACTAATCCATAGTTTTTCGCTTCAAATGCAAGCTCGTGCAAAACACAAGCAGGTTCATCAGCCAAATCCTTCTTGACCTCGAGTAGAAGAGAATAGGCTTGCGTACGATGCTCAAGGCGATACTCCAAAATAGCTAGCTGCTGTGTAGCAGTCGCCCAAAGGACACCCTTTTTTGCCTGTTCTCTGAGTGATTGGAAAAGCGTAACGGCTTGCTCTGTTTGTCCAGACATCAAGGCTTCTTCAGCTTTGACAAACATTTCGCGTAAGTCTTCTTTCCGATCACTTTCCTCCAGCTTACGCGTACCGCGCCACATTTCAAAGCACTGATAGGCAAAGAGGAAGAATAAAGCGCCGATCAGAAAATTTTGCATCAGGAAGAAAAAGAGACTGATTAAAACAGCGACTATGAGACCAACGATCAACGAATAGCTAAATCCTTTCGCTCCAAAAATTCCTTCCAATACGATGCGCAAAAGCTGTCCGCCGTCCATAGGGAGTACGGGGATGAGATTCACGACGGTCCAAAAAAGATTTACGACAAACATATCATGCAGGATCGAAGCATACGGCGGCAAGGCGAGGAAAGGAATTTTTGCAAGGGACCAGGCAATGATCGCTAACACAAAGCCAAAAAAAGGACCGTTGAGTGTGATGAGGAATTGCTTCCAGTAAGGGAGGTTTTGTCCATCGTGAATGGTGAGTCCTCCAAGTGCAACCAGTTCGATGCGCGGTTTTCTGCCAAAGAACATAGCGGCACATGCATGACCAAATTCGTGAAAGAGCACCGAAACAAAGATGATGCCCACCCAAATAATGGTTCCAACAAGACTTTGACTGTAAAGAAACCCAATCAGCGCGGCGAACAGCCAAAAGGCCGGTCTAATGAACACTGGAATAGGGCCAGGTATTTTAATCACGCCGAGAGGCTCCAATGGCAGCTTCTACCGCTTTGCCCATTTCTGCTGGTGATTTTGCAACGACAACTCCAGCCTTTTCAAGTGCCATGATCTTGTCCTTGGCCGTGCCTTTACCGCCAGAGACGATAGCTCCTGCATGTCCCATTCTACGCCCTGGAGGAGCCATGACCCCGGCAATAAAGGCAGCAACCGGCTTTGTACAATGGCGTGCAATCCATTCGGCAGCCTCTTCTTCTGCATTGCCACCGATTTCACCAATTAGTAGGATGACTTCTGTTTCCGGATCCTTTTCGAAAAGAGCTAGAACATCGGTAAAATGGGTGCCATTGAGTGGATCTCCTCCGATGCCGACGCAGGTTGTTTGTCCGTAGCCCATTTGGGATGTCTGCCAAACAGCTTCATACGTCAACGTTCCCGATTTAGAGACAATACCTACCTTGCCTCTTGTGTGGATGTATCCTGGCATAATCCCTATCTTGCATTCTCCAACGGTGATGATACCAGGACAGTTGGGGCCGATCAAGCGACTATTCTTGCTAATCTCCATAACGCGGCTCACTTCGAGCATATCACGAATGGGTATGCCCTCTGTGATGCAAACAATCAAAGGAATCCCAGAATCTTCGGCTTCAAGAATGGCGTCGGCGGCATAGGGAGCTGGGACATAGATGACACTAGCATCGATTGTTCCAAGAGTCTTTTTCGCTTCGTATACAGTATCAAATACAGGAAGTCCAAGGACTTCTTGTCCACCCTTGCCAGGCGTCACACCTCCCACATAATGGGTACCATAAAGCATCCCCTGCTCGGTATGGAATTTTCCTGATTTGCCAGAAATCCCCTGAGTGATTACACGCGTTTTTTTGTTTACGAGAATCGCCACTATATTTTCTCCTTAAGCAACCTATTGCACTAATACCAAAACGCATCTAGTGAGATAATTTCAAAGATTGCACAGCTTTTTCAGCTGCTTCTGTCATGCTATCAGCCGTAATGATCCGGATTTTCGAGGAATGCAATAATCTCTTCCCCTCTTCGACATTCGTACCTTCCATGCGGACGACGACAGGAACTTTGATGCTCAATTCTGCTGCTGCGGCAAGGACCCCTTCAGCAAGCGTTGCACAATTCATGATGCCGCCGAAAATGTTGACGAGAATCGCTTTGACTTTTGGATCGGAGAGGATGATTTTAAAACCAGCAGCTACTTTCTCTTTCGACGCTCCCCCGCCAACATCAAGAAAATTCGCTGGTTCGCCGCCAAAGAGGTGGATAATATCCATGGTCGCCATAGCAAGTCCTGCTCCATTCACCATGCAACCGATGTTGCCATTTAAAGCCACATACGCCAGATCATGCTCTTTCGCTGCGACCTCATTTTTTGATTGCTGAGTTGGATCGTAGTAATGACGGATTTCTGGCTGTCGGAATAGGGCATTTTCATCGATGCCTAGCTTGGCATCGAGTGCCCAAAGCCTTCCATCGGGTGTTTGCACAAGCGGATTGATCTCACACAGGGAAGCATCTTTTTCTATAAATGCTTTAGCAACACCCGATGCGATTTGCATCCCCTCTTTGGCCACCTCACCTTTCCATCCCATAAAATTAGCCAGCCTGATCAAATAAAAAGGTTTGACATGTCCGTTCAAGTCAATAGGCACTGTGAGAATTTTTTCGGGATGTTTTTCGGCGACCTCTTCGATTTCCATCCCGCCTTCTGGCGATGCAATCAAGACTGGCCTGGCATTCTCGCGATCGATGATCGCTCCTAAATAAAATTCTTTTTTGATGTCCGTCGGCCTTGCAATCATCACTTTATGGGCAACAACACCCTCAGGCCCAGTCTGGTTATTTACCATTTTCATGCCGATCAGAGAAGAGGCAATTTCGCGAATCTCCTTAGGAGTTTTAGCAAATTTGACCCCGCCTGCCTTACCTCGTCCCCCTGCGTGAACTTGGATTTTGATGACAGCCTCTTCCAATCCAAGACTTTTTATTACTTTGTCCACTTCAGCCAGGTTGGCAGCGATCCCATAATCTGGAATCGGGATCCCATAGTGTGCAAGGATTTGTTTAGCCTGGTATTCGTGTAGATTCATGCGTCGATCACTTAGTGTTTTTGAATTCTCTTATGTGATACCCTGTAGTTTTTCTTCAACGATTAAAACAAGAGTCGTCATGCTGAAATTTTTAAAGTCTGGTTTTGAAAAAATCAAGAGCGCTCTAACCCGCACCCGCTCCATCATTGCAGGGAAAATTCGACATCTCTTTACTGGAAAAATCGATGAGGCGACTTTAGATGAGCTGGAAAAAATTCTTTACGAAGCCGATCTTGGAACAGCTTGCGCAAATGACATGACTCAAGAAGTACGCCGTTTTATCCGCAGCCATAAAGAGGCCTCGAGCGAAGAAATTTTAGGCTGCCTCAGGGATTTTTCCCTTAGCATATTGACCGTCCCACCTCAAAAAAGGGGCTCTGAGCCAAAGTCAAGCGAACCGCGCGTCATCCTCATCACCGGTGTCAATGGAAGCGGTAAAACTACATCGATAGCCAAACTGGCACATCTTTTTCAAAAAGAGGGAAAGCGCGTGCTACTCGCCGCTGCTGATACCTTTCGAGCTGCCGCAATCGAACAACTTGCGATTTGGTCGGAACGAGTGGGGGTCGATCTCGTCAAAGGGCAGAGTGGAAGCGATCCGGCTGCGATCGTGTTCGATGCAGTCACTGCGGCTAAAGCCCGCAACTGCGATGTCGTACTTATCGATACGGCAGGCAGACTGCAGAACAAAACAGAACTCATGCAAGAACTCGCTAAAATCCACCGCGTGGCAGACAAAGCCATCCCTGGCTCGCCCCATGAAACATGGCTCGTAATCGATGCGACAACTGGACAAAATGCCATCGATCAAGCGACCATTTTCGCTTCCTTTACCCCTCTGACTGGCTTAATCGTTACTAAACTTGACGGCTCGGCAAAAGGTGGGATCCTCCTTGCCATTTATCGCAAACTTGGTGTGCCGATTTTATGGGTAGGAACAGGTGAAGGACAGGAAGATCTCATGCCATTCGATGCGCAAACATATGTCGATGGCCTTTTTGATCTCCAATAAAAGCTTGCGCATAGGTCAATCTTTCTGTCAGTGGGGGATGATCTAAATCCTCTCGTTCATTACCTTCGAGCGTCAGAGAGTTTTTTCTCTCTTGCAAAAACTCTTTAAGACGAGGGGTTTTGATACTTTTTGAGATCTGCAATAGCTTAATAACACGATTGTCGAGAATTGTATTTTTAAAGAAAGCAACTGCTCCGCGATTTGTTGCTAGTGTTTCCATAGCCAAAAAATCGGCCTCTTTTTCATACTTCCTAGCGAGAAAAGATTCCCATACTACAGCGACTGTTTCAACCAAGAAAATCAATAAGGGGCAATAGATAAGGCAGCTGATATCTGCAAACCATATGGTCATATTAAAAAAACACTTATTGAATATATGGTTGCCTTTGGAATGTGCCAATTCATGAGCTAGGATAAAATCGATGACATGATCAGCTTCTTTCAATAACCCGTGACCAATATAGATCTGAATAGGGGTGGATAAAAGCGGTGTTTTAGGTACAGTAGCTGCGCCGCAGCTTCTATTCATCTCCTTCCATTGAGTATAAATCTGAACAGGATTTGATAATCCCATCCTTGCGGCTATCTTCTTCACTCGAGACAAAACATAATAGTAACGTTCTTTCGAAGCAGGGGCGATTTTTTCTTGATGGATAAGCTCCTTCGAAGTGAATATAGTTATCTTTCCATCTCGAGAAGCTGGCTGCTTTTTTTGAAGAGCCTTACCGTTCTCTATCGTTTCTGGACAAAGCAATACCGCCCCGTTAAAGGAATCTCCGGGGAAAAAAAGGTTGTTAACACATAGAAAAGACTGTAAGAAGCGAAGAGAACTAAAAAAAACAGCTTGGGGAAACAGGTAGTCCACGACCTTCTTTGCAGCTAGATCCAGTAGTGATCTAGTTCCCGCTTCGAAGAACACTTGTTTTGCAGGATGATATAGATCGTCCCATCTCTCTTTTAGTGGAAATGATCCATTAATCATTTAAGAAAAAACCCCATAATAAAGCAAAATTATACCTCAAAAATAGCCACCCCACAAGTACAGGAATTTCTTGCATGTCTTAGAAAGTATTTGCAAATACTTTCTAAGATAAGACCTCCGCATAACTCAGGATCTTTGAAAAAAATGAACATTTTAACGAAGATCCTGAGTTATGCAGAGGTCTCCCAATAGAAATTCGTTTGTTTTTCGCAATAGAAATGCGTACGATGGTCGAACATGCGGTAAGTTCGCTTACATTGTTCCTCTGGAAAGAAATTAAAGTAAAATTATGAACAAGAATCCTCAGCATAACTCAGCGTCTTTGGGAAAACCAAGCCCTTCTGATCAGATTTCGAATGCGGAAGAGCAAGAATCGAAAGATTGCGAAATGGCAGTTTTTAACAAAGAGGATCCATTGTGCAGAGGTCATAGTAGTGCTTTAGAGCTGGTTCGTGCTGCTAAACAATTGCTTTTAGAAGAACGTCAAAGACGACCATTTCTTTTCTCAAAATGCTTACGCTTAGAAAAAAAACCTTCGCATCCTGTAGACAACATTCTTCCCAAAGCGACCTTTTCTCCTGCAAAGAGTCTCGAAGCTAAAGAGAGCCTTGCCCTTCCCCATGAGAAGCCAAATGCAGTGAAAAAGGCCGCTCCTGAAACCACTAAGAACCCCCTATCTAAAGAACCTCATCCCCTTCCATTCCATTCACTCCGCCAGATCATCGAAAAGAGCTGTCCTGCTCTTCGTTTAAAAGAGGAGATCCCTAGCGATGAAATCGCTATTCAACACAAAAACGCCTGGAAACACCGCGGATTCGATGTCGAAGTTCTACTTTTAGGCTTCGGAAAAGACATAAAGCAAAAAACTCTTCTAGAAAATATTGGCAAAGCAATCAACATACTTGGGAAACGCTGCCAAATCATCGATGCTACAGACTTTGAAAATGAACGAAAATGGGATATGGTCCTAAACCTTCCACAACTAGGCTTTGTCATCGCACCCCCTCTTGAAATGTGGCATAGCCCCATCCTAAAATCGCTACTTAAATTGCACCCTACTACAGACAAGACCTATCTCGGCAAGGCTGAGGTTTTATTTGTTCCGCCATTAGACAAGATTCTGTCCGACCCCTCTTTTAAGCCCAAGTTATGGCTCATGCTATGCCAAAAACTCGTTTCGCCAGTGTAATTCTCG
This sequence comes from uncultured Simkaniaceae bacterium, assembly GCA_963791555.1. GTDB lineage: Bacteria > Chlamydiota > Chlamydiia > Chlamydiales > Rhabdochlamydiaceae > JAGXTH01. Next base: position 683,538 of record CAWBSQ010000001.1, on the reverse strand, counting down.
ATGAAGCCATCGATCGGGAACTCGATTATTCCATCCCATCGAACTTTCCTGAAGAAATAATGATTGGCACGCGAGTGCTTGTTCCTTTGCGCTCTCAATTAAGAAAGGGCACGATCATCGAAATGCGGCAATCAAGCTCGATTGCTTCGATCAAAGCGATTACCGAAGTGCTTTCAGAGACGCCGCTGATCCAAGGCGAGCTTCTCGAACTGGCTCATTGGATGGCTGACTATTATGCAACCCCTTTTCGCCGGGTTTTAAGACTTTTTTTTCCTCCTTCGATCCGTAAAGGAATGAAAGCCAAACAGCAACTCCTTGTTACACTGGAACGATCACGCCCTCAGATCGCAGAGCTCTGCGCATCACTGCGAGGCAAAAAAGAAGCACAAGCGAAATTGCTCGACGTCTTACTCGAATGCCCAAAAGGGATTTTATTGACTGAATTACTAGAGAAATCAGGTGTCAGTAGAGCCTCTGTCGATCTTCTGAAAAAACAAGGAATTATAAGTACCTCCTTGCTCGATATCGAACGCGACCCGCTAGCCAACGCTACATTTGTTCCCACCAAACACAAAGTCCTCCACGATGAACAAAAAACCGCTCTTTCATCGATCATTCATTCTCTGGCATCAGGCTCCTTCTCTACCCATCTTCTGCATGGAATTACTGGTAGTGGTAAAACAGAAATCTACCTGCAAGCTATCGAATATGCCCTGCAATTAGGAAAGACAGCCTTATTTCTCGTTCCAGAAATCGCTCTCACTTCACAAACAGTCGAACGCCTCAAAGGGCGTTTTTCTGATCAAATCGCCTTGTTCCATCATCGGCTTAGTGATGGAGAAAGACGCGATAGCTGGCATGCCCTGCATCAAGGCCATGCTAAAATTGCGATTGGGCCACGCTCGACTCTATTTGCTCCGTTAAAACAGCTTGGCTTAATCATCATCGATGAAGAGCATGATGGATCGTACAAACAGACAGAAGAAATGCCATGCTATCATGCCCGCGATGTCGCTGTAATGCGAGCTAAAATGGCTTCAGCCACGATCATCCTGGGTAGTGCCACGCCTAGCCTAGAGAGTTATTACAACGCTGCCCAAGGAAAATATCAGCTTTCCATACTTTCAGTAAGGGCCGAAAAATCAGCATTGCCAAATGTGCAAATCATCGACATGCGAACGGAGTCCGTTAAGCAACATGGTCATAGGCTTTTTTCCCAGCCGCTGCTCAACGCCATTGAAGAGCGGAATAAAAAAGGGGAACAGTCGCTACTTTTCTTAAACCGGCGCGGCTACCATGCGCAGCGTCTTTGCACAGCATGCGGAACGACTGTGCAATGTCCCCATTGTGCTGTGGCTCTAACCTTCCATCGAAAAGACAATCGCTTAGCGTGCCATCTTTGCCAATACCATCTTTCGCCACCACCCTTACGGTGCTCTTCTTGCGGCAGCGAGGATTCGATCAAATATCAAGGTATTGGCACCGAGCAAGTCGAAAGAGTGCTCCATGCGATTTTCCCCGAGGTGCGCACCCTTCGCCTCGATGCTGACACCACCCGGCATAAAGGAAGCCATGAGGAGCTCTTCAAACAATTTCGCTCTGGCAAAGCGGATATCTTGATAGGGACCCAAATGATCGCCAAGGGACTTCATTTTCCCTCTATCACGTTGGTGGGTGTGCTGAATGCCGACGCTTCGTTGAATATTCCCGATTTTCGCTCTGGAGAGCGGGTATTCCAAATCTTAACACAAGTAGCTGGCAGGGCAGGGAGAGGGGCTCTTCCTGGTCAGGTCATCATCCAGTCATGGCTACCGGAACATCCCGTTATCGAACTTGCCTCCTCCCAAGACTACCCTGCCTTTTATCTGCAAGAGATGGAATCAAGAAAACTTTTCACTTACCCCCCCTTTAGTCGCCTAGTTAAAATTCTTGCAACTGGCACAAGCGAACAACCTGTTCAATACATCTTAGAATCCCTCAGACAAGAACTGCAAAAACAACTTCCCCCTTCCTATGAAGTGCAAAATGTCTCACCATGTGGCTATCCTAAAATCAAAGACCGGTTCCGTTTTCAGTTCCTCATAAAGGGTCCTTCTTGCGGCCCTATAACACGCCTAATCACTCACCTTCTTCACAAACGAAAAACCCTGCCAGGAGGTATAAGGATCCTCATCGATGTCGATCCTCTCTCTACCTTTTCTTGACTATTGACGGCAAACAATGAATCGCTTAGCCTCTATGGTCTCTATGGACATAGAAAAGCCTGACTATCAGCGGCACGAAGAATTTCAGATCCGCTCCCAAAAATTGGCAGAAATCCGCCATCTAGGGATAGATCCTTACCCACCTATTTTTCATCCTACGAATTTGGCCCAAACACTCCAAGATGAGTTCATCGGACAACCCGTTGGAACAAGTGATGATGCCGCGGCCGGTACCACCCCCTTCTTTAAACTCGCTGGACGCCTTGTTCTTTTCCGGTCGATGGGTAAAAACGCCTTTGGCCATATTCAGGATGAAAGCGGACGCATTCAACTCATGTTCAATCGCGATCTGACAAAAGTCGAGGGATTGAAAGAAGGCAGCGAGATCACATCGATTAAGTTCATCGAAAAAAAACTCGATCTTGGCGATCTCATTGGCCTTGAAGGGCATCTCTTCAGGACGCACGTGGGCGAGCTGACGCTTTATGTCAAAAAAGTAACGCTTCTTTGCAAAACCTTGCTCCCTTTACCTGATAAACATAGCGGCCTCGTCGATAAAGGAGTACGCTATCGTAAACGATGGCTCGACCTGATCACACATCCCGATGTGATGCAGACATTCAAAATACGCAGCAAAATCTTCAGTTTCATCCGCAAATATCTTGCCAATCATGGGTATCAAGAAGTCGAAACACCGATCTTGCAAACCATCTATGGCGGCGCTGAGGCACGTCCTTTCACCACCCATCTTCATGCGCTAGACCAACAAATGTACCTCCGTATCTCCCTGGAGATCTCCCTAAAAAAACTGCTCGTAGGAGGATTCCAGCGAATTTACGAAATAGCCAAAGTCTTTCGCAATGAAGGGCTAGACCGTACGCACAATCCTGAATTCACCATGCTCGAAGCCTATGCCGCCTTTACCGGGACTACAACGACATGATGGTCCTTACAGAAAATCTCTTCGAAGGGCTTGCTATGGATTTGTTCGGTACAACCGAATTCAAAATTTCTCTCGAAGAAGCGGAGAGGAACATACTATCGATCTAAAAGCTCCCTGGAAACGGATGAGCATGGAAGCAGCCTTACGCACTTATGCAAACATCGACGTGAGCCAATTGAGCGAAACAGAGATGCGCCATCATCTCATCGAAAAGGCAAAATTCGATCCGAAGAGATCAGCCATGCTCCTCGTGGCATCTTGATTGCAAAACTTTTTGGAGAATTCGCGGAGAAGCATCTCATTCAACCCCATCACATCATCGATCATCCGATTGAAACTACCCCTCTTTGCAAACCCCATCGCGATCCTAAACTGCGACAAGCAGGGCTTGTCGAGCGGTTTGAGAGTTTCATTCTTGGGCACGAATTCTGCAATTCGTATACCGAACTCAACGACCCTGAGCTGCAGCGCAAATTGCTCGAAGAACAAGTTGTAAAACGAGAAGCTGGCGATGAAGAAGCGCATCCTCTAGATGAAGAGTTCATCGAAGCGATCTGTCAAGGCATGCCGCCTACTGGCGGCCTTGGCATCGGCTTAGATCGGCTTGTCATGCTCCTTACCAAAGCTCATTCGATTCGCGATGTGCTTTTCTTTCCCATCATGCGTCCTGAAGATTAGACATCTTTCGATCAACTCTAAGAAAGTATTTGCAAATTCTTTTCTCTATAAAACTCAGAAGCTCCTCAAGGGAATTTCTAGTTAGGATAAAATCTGCATAGGCACTTCCATTTTACATATTGGATGAGGTGTGCTTACGCAGTAGGACACACCACCCGACATATAAAATAGAAGCGCTTAAATAGGTTCTCGACTTTGTACAAAATTAATGATTAAAAAAATCGACTACCACCCATTTCTGTACTTCTTATCCAAGAATCCTAAGACCATAGCATGCTTGAGCGCCACCGAACGTCCGAATTCATGAGATGGGGACTTAGCCCACTCTATACGCGTCAGAGCGATAAGTTGATAAGAAGAACAACGGTTTCTCCGAGATTCGACCAGGGTTTTTAAAGGAATAAATACCTTTGTAGCAAGAAGGGTTGCGAGCTGCTTTGATCCATCTTCTGTTTCTGCATTAGAAAAAGATCCTATTACTTTATTTGCAATGACGTCTGTGCTGACAGACCCTTCGTATCCATCCACTGTTACTACGTCATTCATACAACCAAGTGTAATTTCTACATTCTTTGCAAAAATATCCCTGAACTCGGCGACTGATTCTGCTTTTGTAATAGCCAGAGATAGATACATTTTTTCACTCCTCAGCTGATTGTATTAACCCGCTATCCCACATGAGATCGGGCAGAGAAAAATTTAAAATTGATACAGAGCGCCCCATCGCGCATACTTTTTAGCGCTTAAACAAAAAAACTGGCACTAATGGACTCCCTATCCCACAATATTTTATTGGTTCTGCTTCCTTTTTCGGTGCTACTTTCTAAACCTTCCTGGAAAAAAGCCCTTACGCTTCTACTCAGCACTCTTGTTTGTACTGACAAATGAACCGTGTGTTCGGCGCTACACGCGATGGGTCTCTGCAATGAAGCCGGTTTTTCTAAGTTTCATCACCTGTTGAATAGAGCTCATTGGTCTTCTCTTCGGACTGCGAAGATCTTATTGTTTATGCTGCTTCCTCTAGTTCAAGGAGGGCTGCCCATTGTACTCTTCATCGATGAAATTCTGGAACGGCGAAGAGGGAAAAAATCAAGGCCAAGGACTATTACCGCGATGTGGTTCGCGCCTCCAAGTCCCAGCTCATCAAAGCGTCTGGGTTCAATGGAAAATCTTTCCATTCTCATAGGAAAAAGAATTTGCAAATTCTTTCTAATCAATACACCCTCTCAGGAGAGGAGTCATCTCCTCGCGAACTCGATCGAATTCTTGTTGTGTCACTTTAGGAAGTATATCGTAGCTTAAGCCAAAAAAGAGATGACGTATAGGATCTGGTGACAAAAAAACATGCAAGTGAAGATGGTACACGGTTTGCCCTGCTGCAAATCCCTCTTGGATATACATCTTTATATCACTGCGCCCATAGCGCTCTTTAAGGGCATGGATGGCCATTTTCGTCATTTCATGCATGGAAAGAATTTCAGCCGAAGTGAGATCTGTGAAGTGGGGGCGGTGTGCAGAAGGAATTAGCAAGAAATGCGCTCCTTTCACAAAAGGCATGTGATTGAGAAGGACGGTGACCCCATCCTTCTCAAACATCGTTTGTTTGGAAAGAATCAACGGATTGCAAAACACGCATTGATTATTGATCTCCTTGATAACTAGATCGTCTTCTGTATGTGGAATGCCTTGTTCATGGATTTGGCGCTCGATCCCTATTCCCCTTTTGGTAAGAGCCATGAATAACTCATCCAGCAAATAGACGAATTTTTTATTTCTATTCTTATACGATATACGTTTCACATCGGGCAATGGAGGAAGAGAAAAAGACGCTGTTTGCATAGCCTCTTTCCAACGCGTGAACAAGGAATCGATCTCCTGATCTGAAAGAACCATAAACCTTGAGGGAGCCTCCCCTCGAATAGCGCAATAGCTATTGCACGCGATTTTATCTTCACAATCTAAGACCTCCTTAGCATCTGGACGAGTAGGAATGAGTTCGATCGTGACTTTATCCGAGAAAAAATCCTTTTGTGCCTGATTGAATTGTGCAATCACATACTGTGAATAGCCAAACTCATTGTTTAAAATGCCTATGACTTTTTTCAATGTCGTTTGCAAATGAAGAGCTTCTTCATTGGACACCTCTAGAAATGAGTGTTTTTCTTTATTTAAAACGATCCAAAGATGATGAGGAACGCGCGGTTGTTTGGGCATGTAAACTTGTGTCCATTCGTCTTCCCAAATTAAATGGGCTTGAACAGCATCCGATGGCAAAGCTTTTACTTGGGACTCTTCGAATAGAAAAGGTTCATATGGTGTAGCATGCAAAACTTGAATGCGGTAGTCTTGTAAAGTTTGATAAAACAGGTCTTCATCGATATCGATAGATTGCAAGAATTGTGCTATTTCTCGCGGATCGTTTTTGAACACCCACGTCTGTTGGTATGAATTTGCAAACGCACAAGAACCTATTGCAATGAGAGCCCACTGAAAAAACCAAAAAAACCCTTTCATTTTTCCCTGAATTTTTTCATTTTGGGATAAAATTAAACCACGCGATGATTATATGGATCAAAAAAAGATAGCTATTGTAACAGGAGGCGCACAAGGAATTGGTTCAGCCATCGCCTCTCATTTGCTCTCACACAACATGTGTGTTGTCATTGCTGACATCCATAGCCCTGATTCAAAGTTTGAATCTTACAACTCCTCATGCTTTCTTTTTGTAAAGACCGATGTGACAAGTGAACCTTCGGTAAAACAATGCGTTCAAAAAACTTACGCCCATTTTGGCCGAATCGACGTCTTAGTGAACAACGCTGGGCTCTTACCAGACGATCTGCCTCCTATCGAGCAGATCCCTCTTAAGCTCTGGGATAAGTTCATAATGACCAACTTAACTGGCGCCTTTCTGTGCACCAAGTATGCAATTCCTCACATCAGGAAAACCAGGGGGACGATCATCAATATCGCCTCCACCCGTGCCCTTCAATCAGAAGGCATCGATGCACCCTATGCAGCATCGAAAGGCGGCCTCGTCTCTTTAAGCCGAGCCATGGCCATAGAACTAGGGCCCGATATCCGCGTGAATGCCATTTCTCCTGGTTGGATAGACACCGGAAAGTACCGGCTGACCAAAAAAGACCATGAGCAGCACCCAGCCGGCCGCGTAGGCAAAACACAAGATGTGGCTCACCTCGTCGCCTTTCTGATCTCTGAAGATGCAGCCTATATCACCGGGCAAAACTACGTCATCGACGGTGGGATGACGAGCAAAATGATCTACGTTTAGAGCTTGTTCTCAAAATTATATTTCAGTCAATTTTTAGGGCTTTTGGGAACGAAAATCGACCAAAACCCCTCCAACAAGTGATCAAATCATAATTTAATAATAAACTTCCAGCCCGCTTAATATTCATTTCCTCCGATTGCTTTTAAATCTGCTGTTCTGTACAATTTTGCAACAAATTGCAATGGATTAATTATGTATATTTCTACCGAAAATGTGGATGCGCTTTGTGTTCCATTTGGTATTATTATCGGTCCTGGCACAATTCTATTGAATACTGCTTTGTCCATTGCGGATGTCGCCAAAATAAATTTTAACCGATCCTTGAATAGGAATTATAAGCCTTCTGACGCCTATAGAAGATTCAAGGATGCAGATTTAGCGTGGGAAAAAAATATTTCTGCTAAATATAAGCCTCACATGACTAGTGAAGGGTCTATAAGAATGACATCAAGTATTTGGAACGATCCCGAAGCGTTTGATACAGTTCTTAATAATGCCCACACTATCTTTTTTAGAAACTATGCACAAAGATACAATAAATTATCAGCTGCTGATAAAAGAGAAATTGAATTGGAGCAATCAAGGCAAGACTTCGATTACCATACTAACCTTATAGGCATAGGCTTTATTCGTTCGATACCCATAATCGGTGGACTAGCTAGATTGGTATACAATATAACTAAATAACTAAAATCGTCTAATTTCCCATAAAGCATTCTTAATTCACCTCAAAAATAGACATTTTTGCTCTTTTCACGACTATAACGCTCTTCTTTACAAATCCTCTTACGAGGGTTTAGGTATTAACCAAGCTTTTTATGAGACAGCCTATTTATAGTCATAAAGGGCTGATATCATGCTGGATAAGTGAAAACTCTTGCCATCAATCCTTAAGGGGATTTGACTCAATCCTGTGCTATTATTCTAATATTAAACATGCAATTACATTAATCCGTAATAATTTGTTTAATAAATAAAAATTATTGTAATATTAGTTAAGAGTTATAATAAAAGCTAGTTGTATTATGCGAAAAGAAGCGTATTTCCTCACCATTCTGTTGGCGCTAAGTTCTTGCCGCAGCGAAGCTCCCATTGCGGATGAGCAGAGTACAATCGAATACCGCATCGAAGATGGCTCCTATGCGATCGTCGTACCTCAGAAAGAAGGATGTTCTCAAGAGCAGGCCAAGCAGCTGGCTATGAAGAGGGCCGCCGAGCTAGCAAAATCCTATAACTATCGATATTTCACTGTAGAGCATGAGGGGCCTGTCCAGGTAGCGCGCACCACCCAAAGTCCCGGAGCCAATGCCCCGCGAAACCTTTACTATGAGTCAATCCAATCAGGGAACTTTGGACGGGAACAAATCATGCAGGAATCGCAGCAATACCCTCAGATCCTGCCTGCTTATAAGATCATCATTCAATGTTACCAGGATCATCCGCCTGCTTCGGCAATCGATGTCTGCGATACTCTCAAGTGTCCATGAGGATTTTGATGAGGTGAAGGCCATTTGATGTCAGGTAGAGGGCATTTCCCTCGCCCTTCTTGAGAAAATTGGCTTTGAGTAAATGTTGAGTCGCTGCATCCACTGCGCGATCGTTCATGCCAACAGCCCGCCCAACCTTGTAACGATCGATTTCTGCCGTCTCATCGCCACATTCTATGGCCATTTTATGCAGCCTGATGAGATATATTTCGTCTTTAGTATAGCCCTTTTTCATGCGATTTCTTGGTCTATACTTTGTGTATTTTTTTTAAGCGAGCGCCTTTAGGCGTATCTTCGATGAGATAACCCTGCTCTTGAAGAAGATCCCTACATTCATCGGAAAGCTTCCAATCTTTACGCACTCTCGCCTCTTCCCGTTTGGCAAGAAGTTCTTGCAATTCTATGGAAATTTTTTCCTCTTCTTTGCCGACAAACAAAATGCCTAGCACTCGATCGATCTGCAGCAAAAAATCGATGACTTCTCCAGCTTCGCGCAGATCCATCTCTTTTTGATCGATGTGCAGATTGACAGCCCGGACGAGATCGAACAGGGCGGCCAAAGCAGGCGAGATATTGAGATCGTCAGACAATGCCTCATTGAATTTACGATGGGCTTCCTTGATGAGCGGAGCGATCTTTCCATGCGAGGTTCCCTCTTCGAATTGGTTTAAACGATCGATAAAATCGTCCAAACGCTCTAAAGAAGAAACGGCAGCATGCATCCCTTGGAAGGTAAAATTGAGCTGCGTGCGATAATGCGTTGCAAGGAGCATAAAACGAACATGGCGGCCTGTGTAGCCCTTTTGGAGCAAATCGCGCAGCGTATAAAAATTACCAAGGCTTTTCGACATCTTTTTGTGATCCACAAGAAGATGTTCGGAGTGGACCCAAATCTTCACAAAATGGTGCCCTGAACAGGCTTCAGATTGAGCAATTTCATTCTCATGATGCGGGAACATATTGTCAACTCCCCCAGCATGAATATCGATGCTGTCGCCAAGGATATCCATGGCCATCGCGGAGCATTCGATATGCCAGCCGGGACGTCCAGGACCAAAGGGACTCTGCCAAAAGATCTTTCCATCTCGCTCGGGATTGTAAGCTTTCCAAAGAACAAAATCCGCGGCATTTTCTTTGTCGTATTCATCCGCTAGCCTCTCCGAAGCACCAGTTTTGAGATCTTCGAGATTTAGATGGGACAATCGTCCATACGAAGGAAATTTTCGAATGGCATAATAGATACTCCCATCGACTCCCGTATAAGCAATCCCCTTTTCCAGGAGTATTTCGATGAGTTTAATCATAGTGTGGATATAGGCTGTCGCTTCAGGATAGGCCTCCGCTTTTTCGATGCCTAGAATAGCAATATCTTCGAAAAAGGCCTCTTTATACGGCCGCGTGAATTCATCCAAAGTGATGCCGCGTTCGATGGCCCCTTTAAGGGTTTTATCTTCGATGTCAGTGAGGTTCATGACCTGAAAGACGTCCATGCCAAAATAGCGGATGGCCCTTCGGAGAAGATCTTCGAAGATATAGGTACGGAAGTTGCCGATGTGAGCAAAGTTATAAATAGTCGGACCGCACGTATAGAGACGAATGGTCTTGCCGTCGATAGGACTTACTTTCTCAAGTGCGCGCGATTCTGTATTAAAAAGCCAAAGATGATTCATAAAAGTGATTGTTCCAGAGAACGATAATGGGTTTTTCCAGTACCGGTCAAGGGAATTTCTTTCATTTGGCGAATCTCATTAATACGAATGAGATTACTATAACCCCGATGCTTGAGAAAAATATTGATCGACTCCTTCTCGAGTGCGTAGACACTCATCAAAATCAAAAGAGTTTTTTCCCCTGCCTTCTCTACGGCACAAAGAGCGATTGGAGGCCCTTTTAGCTCATCGATGTCGCTAGGAAGGCGATCCATATGTTTTTCTTTAATGATCTCCATGATTTCTTCCTCAAGCCCTCCGAGGCTAATCATTTCGCCGCCAATTTTGACAAACCGCTTAAGACGTCCTGAGAGGACGAGTGAACCGCATGGTGCAATAATGCCAAGATCCCCGGAACGATACCAACGTTTTCCATGGAGCATAATGAAAGGATCTTGATCGATCTCAAGATAACCATTAAAAACATTGGGGCCGTGGATGCAAATTTCCCCCTGTTGTTCTTTTGCTAAAACCTTGCCCGATTCTGGATCAATGATACAAAGTTCGATATCTTCTAGTGGAGGACCTACCCCAACTTTTTTTTCGTTTACTCGATTCATGGTGACAATAGGGCTACATTCTGTAATTCCATACCCTTCGATTAATGTGGCAGGCGGCCCTAGAGCTTCCACATAGGTAAAAAGTTCCTCTGGCATTTTTTCTGCCCCTGATACGATAAGCCATAGACTTTTTAATTGCGTCTGATCAGCTACTTGAAAAAGACTGCGTATAAAGCTAGGAGCACAGGCCAAAAATGTCGCCTGATATGCGGCAATATCACGCGCCATAGCATGGGCATCCGTTGGATCAGGGGCATAAGCCACTTTCAACCCACTGAGCAGAGGCAAAAGACCCGTTACAGAAAACCCAAAAGAATGAAAGGGTGGCAGAACTCCGTAAAGCAAGTCTCCATGTTTAAAGGGGGTAACTTTAACTGCGGCTTTCTGGTTACTAAGAAGGTTTTCATGGGAAAGCGGCACGCCTTTGGGCATCGTCTCGGTACCGCTTGTAAAGAGAATGACGGCAGGATCTTCAGGCTGAATGGTATCGAAGCCCATTTTCTTCATCAGCTTATCTGCTGAAGTATATGCTCTTCCGAGTCCTTTTATTTTATCTTTGAATCCTATCTCAAGTTTTAAATCTTCGAGTAAAACAATCCGATCTTCAATGACACCGAGTTCTAAATCCCTAATACGCGCTAAAAACTTCATCGAACTGAGCACCGTCTGAACCTTGGCAATTTCAGCCGCATGATCAAGAGCTTTAATACCAGCTGTCCAGTTGAGCATGACAGGCGTTTTTTTTGCTAAAAGCACAGCGAGAATAGATAAATAGGCCCCAATGCTAGAAGCTAGTAAAATTCCAATATTGTCTCCTGGAAGTTCTCGTATTTTCTCAGCAAGGATGAAGGCCGTCATTTTGAGCCTCTTATAGGTCAGAATCCCTGAAAGCCCATCAACACAGGCAACAGTATTCCCCATCCGATCGCAGGAACGTAAAAATGCTTCCTGGATCGTTTTACCTTGTGGAGGAATAGGACGAAGGCGATTTTTCTCTTTAGGGATTTTAGGCGTTAGAATGTTTTGAGGAGACTCTTCTTTAGAAGAATTCGTTATTGCGAATCGGAAAAGATCCTCAACTGTTTCAAGATCGGCAGGAGAAACCTCTTTGCTATGAAAACGCTCATCGAGAAACACCGTTAGCTGTGCAATATCAAGAGAATCTAATCCTAAATCACGGATAAGACTTTGGTCTTGTCGAATCTGGTCAGGAGATAGACTGCCTAACTCGGCGATTTTTTTTACGATCTCTCCCTTTTTCTGATCCGACAATAAAGTATGGTCTATTTCTGCCAACTTTTTCTTCTGCTCAGTCTCAACTTCGGGTAACTTTTTACTCCAAAAAAAATCTGGAACTAGCCTGAGTTCATCGCCTCTTCCCTGATTGGCCCCATTGTACCATGTCTCTAGATAGCGATTCAGCGACTGACGATCCTTTAGTGCCAAAATAGCAGGAGGAGCTAGTTCAAAGCGAATCCGCACATCACGCCTAGGTGTAAAAAAGAGCAAATTTTTCAGAACGATTTTGACACCTTCGATGAATTTAGCACCAAAGGGCGGAACGCGGCCCGTCAAGGCTCTTGAGAAGCGGCTGCCCCAAAGTCCCTCTGTCCGGACTAGTACGATGGAAGGAATAATCGATCGTTCTATTGCTTCCGATAGAATCCCCGGAACAAAGGAGGCCCCGCCTAAAATCTCCTGCGTGGTGATCTTGAGTTTGCCAGATGGGTAGATAAGAAAAGTTTCGCTAGCTTTTAGCCCCTCTATGATTTTTTCTTGGAGTTGTATTAATCGACGCATTTTCCAGCGGTTGACAGTCTGCTCCATATTGGGACAAGGAAGAGCCTTGACTGCCCTTAAGAAGATTTGAATTCCTTTAAGATAATAAAAGTCCTCCACAACAATGGGACGGGGACGCAGATAGGGCCATAATACGACGAAAAGAATGACAGGATCGATTTCAGCTACATGATTAGGTAGAATCAATGTGCCCTTATCCTTGGCAAGCTGCTTTACGACCTCCTTAAGGCCGTGCACATGAAGGCGATAGCGCAGGGACACGACAAAGCGTAAGAACCAGTAAAGAAGAATAGTCCGAAAGAACTTCATACTTGTTTAAAAAAATTAATACATATAGTGATGTGATAAAAAGAACCACTATACATGAATATCGACTTTCCAACTCAAGAACCAAAAAAACCAACCCGTTCTGATTCGAATCTGTCTTCTTTGACAGGTTGCATCAAGCAAATTGCGTTCTTTTTGCGAAAGAATACACCACCTCCTCCTCCTAGAAAATCGATATCCTGGAGTACAGATAATCCCCCTGGTCTAAATCATCAAATCGAAGTCATCGCGAAAATCCTAAGGGATTGTCTTAGAAAAGACTGAATTAGAAGCTGTACTAAACCCCAGCATTTGAGTTTTAGTGGGATTTTCGATGAGATTTTTCCTTATTCGATGAGGACAATATGCGAAGCTGCATAATGCCGAGAAGAATAAGGGAATATATCGCGAAAAGTCCTCAAAAATCGGATGCTCGGGTTTTAGTAAAGCTTCTTAGAAAGTATTTGCAAATTCATTTTCCTAGAGAATGGAAACCTTTTCGTGATCTTCCAAAAGGCGACTCTTGCTCGTATCATCGTCCCGATACTGGCTTCGCCCCGCATTTTGCAATATTTTCGAAAATCTTCCCATTCTCATAGGGAAAAGAATTTGCAAATTCTTTCTTAGAGACTGTCCACAAACCTAAGAGTTTTTTTATCTGGAATTCGGATAGGTTTTTAAATCTACGTTATTGTAAATAAAGACTAGCAAGGAGAACGATATGGTTGAGGGAATCGGACCTAGAAATATAAATCCACATTTGGGACAAGTAGCCCATAACACAAACCAACAGAGCACGGCACGATTTAAAGAGGAAATAGCAACTCTACATCCCTCTAACCATAAATTTCAGGCTGTGCGCAATGTATCAAAAAATGCGATGGATACAACAAACTTTGCTAGGAATGTCATTGCAGGTAGCTCACCACAGACGACAGCTTTCAAAGTCTCCTCTCTTTCTAAGACAACGTTTAAAAAGGCCCATCATATAGCAAAATCAGACCATCCATGGAAACAGGTAGAGAAAGAACCCTCTACTGGAATGAATCTATTCTCGCTAAAATCTCGACCAAAAGTGCCAAAGTAAGTATCGGCACGATAATACTGGCAAGGAGTGTAATTCGAAAGATTCCGAAGAGATCCCTATTTTCTCTGGAAATTCCGCCAAATCTCAAATGTTGGGGTTTTAAGACAGCTTTTCAGCATTCTACCAGCTAAGGAGAGCTTTAAAAAATCTCCAAGCAAAAAGGGAAGCACACCGACCATAAAAGCCGAGCTTGGACCGATGAACCGACTAAGTTGGAGCCAGCCTAAAGTGAAAATCACGAGATTTCCCATTGCCATTGCCACAAACAAAGTCTTCATCGTGCATTCAGATTTCTTTTTCTCGATTAGATAACCGGTAAGAAAACTACCAGCAAGATATCCCATGAGATAGCCACCTGTTGGACCAAAGAGCCATAAAATCCCAGAAGCACCATTTGCAAAAACAGGCAAACCCATAGCCCCTTGCAGTAAAAATCCTAAAACAGCTAGTGCACCGCGGCGACTACCAAGAAAAGCACCCAGAAAAAGGCAGACATGGGGCTGTAGAGCAATTGGTACTGGACTAAAGGGAAGTGGAATCGCGATTGGTGCACAAAATGCAATCAATAAACTTGCTGCAACAACGGACAATACGCTGTTCATGTGGTCTGACGCTGAGCTGGTTGATCGAACTTGGGTAAGAATCGTCATATTTCCTCGAAGACTGTTAATCAAATTTTCATTGAATCGAAGCAAGGAGTCTTGCAGCCTCATCACATATAGCTTTGGCTTCTTGAAAACTTAAAGCTTCGCGAGCTTGATTTAAAGGAAGCCATTTGCCTTCGCGAATTTCTTCAGGCTGCAACTTGACCTCCCCTTCTACTTGGGCGATGTAATAACAAACTTTCTTATGTTGTAAACGGCGGCGGTGACGAAATTGATAGCTTTCAACAAGAGGCTCTTCGCAGAGAAGCTTCACTACTTGCAGTCCTGTTTCTTCAAAGAGTTCTCTTTTGGCTGCTTGTAACGCTGCCTCTCCAGGATTTTTTCTCCCTTTAGGAAATCCCCAATGGTGTCCAGCCTTGTGAAGAATCAAGAAAACATGCCATGCATCATCAATCTTCTGCAACGGAACAATACCAAACGATTCAATAAGAGGCATCATGTCGCAGGAGTTGACGAGTACGGAGCAAATATCAGGGAGCAATTGTGGCCACCAAATCCAAACGAATTGGACATTGCCACGCGCACGTTCAGAGCTTTCGCTTGATGAGGTACGATATCGACACCAATTATCTCATCCTCTGGGTCATCGATATTGATCGTTGGGTGAAGCATTCCGGTAAGGATCGCTTTAATCGTTGCTATAGCTTCGACACCGCCCGCTGCGCCAAGGCAATGCCCAACAAGGGCTTTGGTAGCGTTCATGGACAAATGATAGATGTGATCGCCAAAGACACGCTTTAAAGCGCGTACTTCACAGAGATCGCCAACAGGCGTAGAGGTGCCATGCGCATTGATGTAATTAATTTCTTCTTTTGCAACCTTAGCATCGAGAATTGCATTCTCCATGCATATAGAGACACCCCTCCCATCTTCCCATGGCGAGGTAATGTGATAAGCATCGCACGAAAGACCTCCACCAAGGTATTCAGCCAAGATAGTAGCGCCTCGGGCAAGCGCATGTTCGAGACTTTCTAAGACGAGGACACCCGCACCTTCTCCCATGACGAATCCATCGCGTTTTTTATCCCATGGTCGACATGCCTTTTGCGGGTCATCATTGCGTTCAGAAAGAGCTTTGCAAGCAACAAAACCGGCCAAGCCAATAGGTGTAATCGGAGATTCCGTACCGCCGCAGACCATGAGGTCAGCCTCGCCTTCGCGAATATGTTTTGCAGCAGCATAAATACAATGGCTTGCAGTAGCACATGCTGTTGAGATCGAATAGTTAGGCCCCATGAAGCCAAGATCGATGGCTAAGATAGCCCCAGCAATATTTGTAATGATATAGGGTACGAAAAAAGGAGAAATGCGTCGGAACCCTTTGCTGACGAGAGTTTCCACACCGTCAGAAAACATCCCCATGCCGCCCATACCAGATCCAACGAGCACACCGCATCGTTCTTTATTCAAAGAGTTGAGTTTTTCTAAACCAAGTCCGCTTGATTCTAAAGCTTTTTTACCAGCAACAGTGGCATAGCCTATAAACTTATCAACCCGCCTTGATTGCTTTTTATCCATATATTCACCAGTATCGAAATTGCGTACTGGTGCAGCAAATCGTGTTGGATACTCTTCACAAGGAAATTCTTCTAAAGGAACTACACCGCTCTTGCCAGCAAGAAGTTCATTATAAAAATGATCGACATCATTGCCAAAGCAAGAAACAATTCCCATTCCAGTCACTACGACACGTCGTCGCGGATTCATGATGGTCTTTTCCTCTTTAGTTAACTTAAGGCAGCTTTCTCGGTTTCTATGTGAAGGTCGACGATCTCTCCTTTTTGCCAAAGTTTTTCGAGCTGATACTTATCTCGCAGTCCTGGCATAAAAAGATGAACCATTACTTGTAAGTAATCGAGAACAACCCAATCACCGGTTTGCAATCCTTCTACATGAAAGGGTGTAACACCCTGCTCTTTTAAAGCTTCTTCTACTGCCTTTGCAATAGCTATGACATGCCTATCGACGTTGCCTTCGGCAAGGACGACATAGTCGGTAAGGCTAGAAATCCCCCGCAAATCCAGTGCGAGGATATTCGAGCCTTTTTTATCAAAAATTGTCTGCGCTATCGTATTGAGAAGCGTTTGATCGTCTTTCAGCATAAATTGAGAGGCTAGTATAATCCATGTTCCTTAATGTAGTCTAGGACTTTTGCCGGAACAAAGTGTTCGCAATAAAGTTTATTTTTTAAACGCTCGCGAATCTCACTAGCACTAATTTCCAACACCTTAGTGAAGGTAGCGCCCGGAGCGAGCTTCTCGGCAAGTGGATTTTTAAATGGTTTATTTTCAAAATTCCTATATCCAATGAGAGGTTTGGCCAATTCCAAGAGCTGATCGACCTCCTTCCATCGCGTAAGTTCGGGCAAGAGATCTTCGCCAAGAAGCAAATAAAGCTGATCTTCACTAGGATTAAGTTCTTTACTTAATAAATAGCGCACCGTATCGATGGTGTACGAAGGAACTTTTCTTTGAATTTCCCAATCGAGAACTTCCCAGGTAGGAAGGTCTTCAATAGCCAGCTCGACCATCCTTAGCCGATGTTCGGCATCTCGAGGGTGAGTTCTCTTTAAAGGAGAGGAAAAAGCAGGACAAATAATGATTTTGTCCAACTGATGAGCTTCTTGCAAAGAGATTCCTAAGTGAATATGGCCAAAGTGAATTGGATCAAACGTCCCACCGAGCAAACCAATTTTTTTCACATAATCTCCCAATCGCGACGGCGGGCAAAACGATACAATTTCCTATCCGGATTTACAGCAACGGCCCTGCCAGCTGCTAGTAAGAATGGAAGATCATGATAACTATCGGAATAAGCCTTACAAAGGCTCAGTGTAAATCCTTTTTCTAAAGAAAATCGGAAGATCTCTTCAGCTTTTGCTTCTCCGTCAAGAAAAGATTTTACAGACTGAAGTCGTCCCAACTCGTCTGTTACATATTCTGTCGCACTCCAGTGATCTGCTCCTAATCTCTTAGCTACTTTCTCGACAAGAAAAGCGGGTGAACTAGACATGAGCAGCATCGTTCCCCCAACGTGTTGTTGACGTTTAAATACTCCATAAGCGGGGGGGTAGATAGATGTCAAAAAAAACTGATCGAGAAACTCATCGACAACGGCTTCAAGTTGAGAGCATTCCAATCCCTTTAAAACTCGTACAAAAAGAATTTGATGGATTTCTTTTAAACTTCTACCAAGACCTTTTAATTGGAATTGGGCCGCTAACGATTCGAAAAGCGCCCTTTTTGGCAAGATACCGCGTTCGCAAAGAAATCGGCAAAACGCATGGCTAGTATTATTGTTAACGATAGTATGATCGAGATCAAAGGCATGGCATCGATAATCTAGATCATCCACCGAGCTCATCTATTTTCTCTTCAAGTTCTTGGATAGATACATTGAGTTTTGCAAGTCGTTGCTTATCAGTATCGATCATTTCACGAATAGACATCGCCTTTTCAAAATCAAAACCAGAACTTCCCAGCGATTTACGATAATTTTCAAGGGTGGCCCTGATTTCATCTCTCATAGTGATTCGTTCATTTAATGCTGCTTTTAATTGCTCTAGCGCCTCAGCATCGCTCTCAGAAAGATTGAGCAATTTAGAGGCTTTTTTATCAGCAATCAAATCTCTAGCACGCCTTTGTAAGGCATCGAAACGCATTCTTTCAACTTTACCAGGAGCTTCCTTGGCAAAGGCCTCTTCAATTTGCGCCTTTTTCTCGAGCACCTCTTCGATTGCTGAGGTTTCCATCAACGTTTCGAGCTTTTGGAATTGATCTAGCAAATTTTGGATCGTTTCTTTTTTACGTTGTTCGCGGTCTTGTACTTCTTTATGACGCTCTTGTTCAGCTGCCCTTTCCTGATCTACAAAGGGCTGGATCAAATCCCGCACTTCATTTTTAAGCGCTACTACATCCTCGCGACTCAGATCGACGCTTCGCATAAACTCATAGAGTGTTTTTGCTTCTTCGTTCGCCTTGGCTAAAGTCATCTGACTTTCTTGCAACGTCTGCGCCATTGCTGCTATTTTTTCTTTTACTACTGAAACATTCTCTTGTGAAGCTTGTTTTTTCTGAGAAAGTTCTTCTTTTCGTTTTTTGTCCCACTCTCGCAAACGATCCCAACACTGACTCAACTGCTGTCTCGTGGTGTTGAAGGCATGCGTGCTTAATGTAAGTCCTTTTGCAATGCCTTGTAAAACTTTGATCTCCTCACGAAGAAGATAGTATGGAGTCCCTGTACGGCTCTCTTCATCTCCAAAGTAGTCTTTGACAAACTGTTCTATATCGATCACAAATTGTTCGGAAATCGTCTTGATCAACTCTTTTCGGCGAGGGAAAATTTGATCTCCTAGCACGGAAAGGCGATCGAAGAATTTGGCTCGAATCTTCACCCGCATATCTGTTTTTATAACTTCCTTGCGAAGGGAATTAACGCGGGCAGATAGCGCATTAAGAAGATTGAGCTCTCGTTGCAATCCTTGATAAAGAGTTTGCTTGTTCTTCAAAGCGGTGCTTTTTTCCACCATTTGCGGGAGATCGACTTGCATAATGAGATGCTCATAATTGCTCAGATCTTTCTCAAGACTTGTTATGGCAAGTTCTATTTGCTCTGCAGCAAAAGCAGCTTGTTCATCGAGAATTTCTTTCAATCTTCTTGCTTCCATTGAAATTTCGACGTAAGCACTCCAAAGTTCAGCTCGTTGAGCTTGATTCATCGTGGTCTTAAATAAAGGGAGACAATGCGCTCGAACATCCCAAAAATCTTTGAATCTCGGAGTTCCAGTATGTGATAAGGAGTTCTTCATAAAATCTAGGGCAATTCTGATTTTCTCCTCCGGGGTACCGATACCTTCGATGCGCTTGATCAAGCTTTGTACAGCTTCGGAAAGCACTTTAGGAACTTTTTTTGCCATGGGGGATAATTCTTGACTTGAAGGAGGCTGTTGTTCGTTAGTATTCATGAATTTGATGCACTCTCTTATGTTTCCCTTAATCAAAGGTATTGCATTAACGCAAGCATTCTTTATAGACGAGCCAAAAGAGGATAACTGGAGAAGGTCAAAAGCTCAAGTAGAAAGATGCAAAAACTCCAATCAACCCTTTTTGGCCATCATCCAAGTATCACGAAAATCTTCTGCTCGAGGTTGGCAAAATCTGTATACAATGATTACTTGAGCTCGAAATCATGAGCAATCATCTCTGCGGCATTTTCAAGACGAATTGTAGACATATTCAACCACCGAAAGAGCGGCTCTTTGCGAAACCAGGTGAATTGTCTTCGAGCATAATGTCTTGAAGCTTTTTTAAATTCCCTTACTAGCCGATCCCAATCTTCTTTTGTCTGGGGCGAGTCAAAAAATTCGAGGCACTGACGATAACCTATCGCTTGTGAAGCAGATGTATTTTTGCGCAGTCCCTTTTGCTCTAAAGCTCTGACCTCTTCGAGCAAGCCTTCGGCTATCATCTCATCACACCGCTCTTCAATCCGATGGTAAAGTTCTTCGAGGGGGCGAAAAAGAAACCAACAACGGAAATCATAATCTTCTGTTTGCTCTGGCGAAGATGCACTAAAATCACTGACCCGAAGACCTGTAGTAGAAATGATTTCTAGTCCCCGTACAATCTTATGACGATCAAACGCCGTGATTTTTGCAGCATATTCTGGATCGATAGCCTTCAATTTATCATAAAGGGCCGCTGGACCAATTTGATCGAGCTCATGCTCAATTTTTTCCCGAATCTCCGGCACTGAAGGAGGTCCGCTAGGAGGTCCATATATAAAGGCCCGTACATAAAACCCTGTCCCGCCAACGACGATTGGTACAGCACCTTGACGGAAAATCACATTAAGTGCGCGATGTGCTTCTTCATAAAACTGTGCAACATTGAAGGGTTGATCTACATTGCGTATGTCGATTAGGTAATGGTGAATTCGAGCCCGCTCTCCTGCAGAGACCTTTGCAGTTCCGATATTCATTCCCTCATATACTTGCATAGAATCCGCTGAAATGATTTGTCCCCCCAGCATTTCAGCTAATCGAAGTGATACCGATGTCTTTCCGACCGCTGTTGGCCCAGCAATGATGAGCACTTTTTTTCTGGCACGAGCGCCTTTTAAGCGACTCTTCAGCGGATCAGGAACAAGCGCGAGACCTTCAGCAAATTCATGCTTTTCTAAGAAAATGGGTGAATTCACGCTGACTTACCTATCACGTTGATCAACCATCCTTGTACCCAGCTCTTAGAAGTTATTCGCAAATCCATTTTCCTAGAGAACGGAAATCTCTTCGGAATCTTCCAAAACACGGTTCTTGCTCGTATCATCGTCCCGATACTGGCTTGGTCTCGCATTTTGTAATCTCCTCGAAAATCTTCCCATTCTCATAGGGAAAAGAATTTGCAAATTCTTTCCTAGGGCGCAAGAACTTTAATCGCATGTTTTTCATCGGGATAGATGTTCAGAATTTTTTCAAAACCCGCCATCCTAATGATTTCCATCACATCCTCGCCCGCGGCTGAGATAACAAGCACGCCATCAGAAGATTTATAACGCTTAGTGGCGGCAAGAAGAAATCGTAATCCCGCACTGCTTAGATAATCGACATGAGAAAAATCGACAAGAAGACGAAGGATCTCTTTGCTTAAGAGTTCACTAATTTTTGCTTCGAGAAGAGGGGCGGATGTAGCATCAATCCTTCCTTCCAAGCGCATGATTGCAAATTTTTCTTTCTCTTCGACGATGAGGTTCATGTAGAACAACCTTCTGCTTCGAGTACAACCTCTGGATTCTCTGCTTTCTGGCCTGGCTCGCTAATGAGCTCCAGGCGAACTCTTCTTCCAAAACGAGCCCCTACAGTCATGGCGATCGTACGCAAGGCATTGATTGTGCGACCCTGTCTTCCTACGACTCTAGCGATGTCTTTATCCGCTACACGTACTTCGACGAACAATCCTTGCTCTTTTTCATGTACTTCGACATTCACAGCAGATGGCTCTTCAACGAGATTCTTGATGAGATAGGCAATAAATTCTTTCATAGCTCAGTAATGTTTAAGACTCTTTGCGCTGAGAAAAATAACACTCATCGCAATATTAATAAAATCATTTCGTTACCGCATAGACCCATTCGAGGTAATCATTGCTGCAAGCATCCATGACGATACCAGAGATTTCGGGAACTTCATAGCTAGCCTTTTCTTTAATTAGCGAACACACCTTCTCAAACTTATCAGGCGAAGTTTTAAAAAAAACCTTAACCTCTTGCGAATGCTCTATTTTTCCTTCCCATTGGAAAATGGATTCTACGCCAGGAAGAAGATTCGCACAGGCGACAACTCCCTGATGAACAAGCTCTTCAGCGATCCTTCTTGCCTCGTTTAGGTTCGAGGCCGTCCATTGTATTTGCATACATTTCATGATTTTATTTCCTAGAATTAGGATAACCTATTTTGGGAGACAATCTTTAAAAAAGGCCATACTTGCAACGCGTAAATCGATGATCTGCTGGGGCAAATGAGCTGTTTTCCCATCGACATCTAATCTCGCTAAAGTAAGATCAAAGCCAAGCGTCTCATCATCGCGCAAGACGATGTAGTTTCCAAGTTCCTTACGAAAGTCCCTCGTACTCAATCGAAGAATACGTGGCACTAAACAAACGAGTTCTCTTTGCTGAGGGTAAGTTTTGAATGATTCTTCGATCAAGAGAACAATTTGCCTTTTTCCATAGCTTTCAGCAAATGCCTGACCTACATCGATCCGTTTGACAGCAAAGGGAGCCGGTAAGAGAAGATTATAGATAGTCAAAGCAAGTTGCATTTTGGCATGATCGATCGGTTTGTTCCAGATCAAAGGAACAGGCTCACCTAGGAAAATCTCCGGTAAATTTTTAGGGGAAAAAAAGGGATGAATAGGAAATGGAATGCTATTTGCATCGACTCCGATATTGATGTAGTCATAAAGCCAAGCAATCGGGCGACGCGCTACATAGTCGACTAAAACAGTATTGGGATTGGCCAAAATAACGTTAGCTTGTTCGATGACGGGAGATGCCAGAAGCTTTGCTTCTGCATCCCGAATATCAAAAGATCGAGGTGTAATAGGATGATCAATGGAAAGCTGCATTAGCTCCGCTAGATAAAGCGTGCTTAGGACCTCCTTTTCTGGGCCTGTTTGCATCAGTTTGACGATCCTTTGTCGAGGATCATTTGCTGACCGCTTCTTGTAGAGCTGCCACTGCTTTAATATGACATAGCTAATGCCTACCACTAGAAGGGTTGAACTAACGATCCAAACCACCGCGATGACAAGGGAAACTTTAGGAGATGTGGTCGAAGCAGAACGATTGTTCTTCATAATTTTTGGATCAACTCTGAACCTATCTTTGTTATATCGCCTGCGCCTATGGTAAGTACCACATCTCCTTCCTTGAGAACTCCGAGTAAGCTATGAACAAGAGCCTCTCTAGCAAAGTAATAGATTTTTTCTTGCTGCACCTCTTGCATCTTATAAAAAAAATGCTGCGTATCAATGCCTGGAATAGGTGTCTCCCCAGCAGAATAGATATCGGTGATACAGACTATATCCGCTCGATCAAATGCCTCAGGAAAGCGATCCATGCAATCTCTTGTTCGGGTGTAACGATGCGGCTGAAAAACTGCGACGAGGCGTCTATCCCCTATAGCCTTTTTGAGACCCTCCAAGGTTGTGGCGATTTCTGTTGGATGATGCCCATAGTCATCATAGATAATAACCCCTCCCTTTTCCCCTTTCTTTTCTAATCTCCTACCAATTCCTTGGAATATTTGTAGCGCGCTTCGCAATGAGTCTTCCGGAATCTGCAATTGAAGACCTAGAACAAAAACTGCCGCACTATTGAGAATATTGTGCTTTCCAATAATTGGGATATAGATGTCCTTATAAAAATTTCCGCGAAACGAAAGATCGAAATATTGTCCCCACCCATGTTGAGAAAAGCCTATGATGCAAGCCTCCGCAGCGGTACTAAACCCATAGGAAATGCCACCAGGGGCTATTCGCTGAAGAGATTCATCATCGATGCAATAAAGGAGGTGTTCAGGCGAACTGCAAGCCTTGAGCAAAGTTGAAAATCCTCCTACTAACGCCTCCTTTGTCTTCCAAAAATCCAGGTGATCATCATCGATATTGGTAATAATGCCGCCAAAACAAGGATATTCCAAAAACGTTCCATCACTCTCGCACGCTTCAGCAACAAAGTAGCCTCCAGTGCCACTTCCACCATTATTGCCTAAAGTTCGAATGACCCCACCGACAGCATAGGAAGGATCTAGTCCACAAACATAAAGTACATGGGTTAACAATGAAGAAGTAGTTGTTTTTCCATGCGTTCCAGCTACTAGCAAGGATTGTTTACCTTCCATCAAATGAGCAAGCAATTTAGATCTGTGTACCATAGGCAGTCCACATTGCTTAGCCTCTTCAAATTCAGGATTTCCATGGATGACATGTGTACTATAAACGACAATCGCCTGCGAAGGAAGATTGCTAGAAGAATAACCGATAGAGATTCTTGCACCATTCGCTTCAAGACCTTCGGTAATGGCGGTTCTCTTATCATCGCTGCCACTTACAGAAAAACCCCTTTCTATGAGAATGCGCGCAAGCGCGCTCATCCCAATACCACCTATTGCAATGAAGTAATAATGCTGCATTTGGACTCCAAGATTCCTTTCAAGATTTCAAAAAGCGAATTCTGTGGAATATGCTCTTCAAATTCAATGATACTCTCCCGCATCTGTTTTAATAATGTCTCTTGGTTTTTCATCAACGTTTTGAGCTTCTCGCGCAAAATTTCTGCATTCAATTGATTTTCTGGAATGAGATGGGCCCCTTTGACCTCCTCAGAAAAAATCATAGCGTTATGCATTTGATGATCATCTGTGGCATGAGGATAGGGAATCAAAATAGCAGGCACGCGGTAAGCTAATAACTCGGCAATCGTAGCAGCTCCTGATCTGCAAATGGCCAAATCTGCCATCCGCCAGGCCAAGGGCATTCGATCTTCAAAAACTTTCACTTGAGCAGGAATGCCCAACCTTCGATAGCAAAGTAACGCTTCATGGCAGCTTGCTACATCACCCGTCAAATGAATGATTTGAAAAAAAGGTCTTTGAGGCCAGTGCTGCATAGCTTCGCAGAGCAGCCGATTGATCGAACGAGCTCCTTGCGAACCGCCAAAAATAAGAATTGTCGTAAGTTCGGGCCGCAACCCAAAATACCGTGCAGCTTCCTCCCTGGTCGATTCATTCAATCGATCGCGATCCCAAAGAGGCATCTTTGTCTGGACAATCGTCCCCTTTAGCTGCTCTCCGGCTTTTATGAACTGCACAGCTGTGCATCGTGCAAAACGGGAAAAATAGCGAATGACCCTTCCAGGAACAACATTCGATTCAAACAAAACAATGGGGATATTATTGACGACTGCTCCCAACAAAACTGGAAAAGCATGAAAACTCCCAAAACCCACAACAAGATCGGGGCGTTCCTTGCGTAAATGGATGATGCTCTTCCAAATACCCTTGATGAGTTTTTTAGAAACGCTAAAAAGATTAAAAAGCCGCTTTCCAAATACAGTAGAGCTTTCGATGTCGATAAAGGGAAATTCTCTGGCAAAGAAATATCGGCTGTTCGAAAGACCAGAACCCATGAACAATACCTGCATAGGGGCCAGCTTATCTTTTAGCTCTCTAGCAAGGGCTTGTGCTGGGAAGAGATGTCCGCCTGTGCCGCCGACAGCAAAGATAATCTTACGCTTGTTCGATAGGTTCATCCTTGCTCCTCGTAGTCGACTTGAAGACATTCAGGATAATCGAAACCACCATAAAATTAGCAAGCAGGTTTGAGCCGCCTTGACTGAAAAAAGGCAAGTTTGTTCCTTTGCTAGGGAGCAATCCCGATACGACACCAAGATTAAGGAACGCTTGAAAACATAATAAGTAGGTCAAAATAGCCACAAGCAAAACCCCTTCTCTTTCACGTGCTCTTATCGCTATTAGAAACCCAATCAGGCCTAGAAACATATAGAGTAGAATCAAACCAATCATCCCCAAAAACCCAAACTCCTCGGCAAAAATTGCTGCAATATAATCACTGCGTGCTTCTGGCAAATAATCGAGTTTTTGCAAGCTCTCTCCCAGACCCTTACCCATGAGGCCCCCAGAACCCGCAGCAATCTTGGCTTGATATGGCTGATGTCCTTTGCCTTTTAAATCCAATTCGGGATGCAAATAGATCTTAATCCGATCGGAAACATGCGGCATACGAGAAGCAACAACGACACCGCCACAAAGAAGTAGCAATAGAGGCAGGCCCCAATAATACCATCGAACCCTCGTTAAAATGAAGAGCACCACAAGCGCACTAAAGATAATGGCAACTGTGCCATTATCGGGTTCGATCAAAATCAAACTGATTGGAATAGCAAGCTTAGCGAGCAAAACAATGAACTCTTTCATCTTCATCGATTTCTCTCGCGAAGTAACACGATGGATGTAGTAGATCGGGATGAGATACTTGACGAATTCTGATGGTTGAAACGAGTGTCCTAAAATCGAAAGCCAGCGATAGGCTCCATTTAGCTGTTGACCTATGCCTGGCACGAAAACGAGGATGAGTAATAAAGTGAAAAAGCTCAAAAAAAAGCCACTGAGCTTTAGAATCATTTTATAACCAAGAACCCATAATCCCCACGCTCCCAAAATTCCCATCCCAGCATAGATAATTTGCTTGAACAAAGCATGGTGTGTATCTCGATCTAGTGAGCGATCGAGAACCTCTGCTGCCGTTATATTGAAGACCATCACAAGACCCAGTGCGACAAGCAGTATGACACAGACCAGAAAAGCCAGTCCAAGCCTATACACATTGCGATTCAAAACTTGAGATTTTGGCACAACTACCGCCCTGAATTTGAGCTAGCCATTAGGAGCTGTCGTCGACAAAACAGCGCCTGTGCATGTACAAGTGTGATGGAGTCTGGTTCAAAATCAGAGATGGTAGTGGAGACAAAAACCAATTTTTGAGTCACAATTTGTATATTCACATGCCAAACTTATCGAATACGCAATTGGTCGCCTGGTTTGAGCTTACGCGCCCTTTCTTCGTTGAGGCCATTGAGCTCTAGCAGCTCTTCGACTTTCATCTGATTTTTGATAGCTATGGTCCAAGGATTATCACCCGTCTTAACAACATAAAAATGTGCTTCGCCAAGACCTTTTTTATTTCCTGAATGCTGTTTATTTCCTCTTGAAGGAATTTTCAGCACTTGTCCAATTTTAAGCTGGGTCGAAGACAATTTATTGCTTCGCATGATTTCTTGCACTGTCGTGTGATGCATACGTGCGATCTTTTCTAGAGCATCCCCCTTTTTTACCTTCACTTCTGTATACGTGGGTGTCGATGTTTCTTCTGGCAAAGGAAATTTCGGCGTTGCAGGCACTATCGAAGGCGCTGTATTAAATCCTTGAGCTTCTTCGAGAAAACTCGAAGAGGGTGTAGCTGCTTCATTAGCTTGCGCTGTTGGCGCTACGGTAACAGGTTGTACGATCGGGGTAGCCAAGGCGGCTGTCTCTTGCGATTGCGGTACAGCTGCAAACTGGCTTAAGACCTGATCGACTTCATCTCCTCGCATAGGAGAGGAAGGAATAACAGGGTTTTGTGTTTTCAATGTAACAACATTCTCAGTCTGAGCCGCTAGAATGTGGTCATTGTTGTCTGATTTCAATGCACTAGTGAATATAACTACAAGCAAGCCGGCATTGATGAGCACAGCTATGATGATAATATCTCTACGACTCATGGTAATTCTCTCCTCTCTAATTCTAAACGTCTAACGAGCCTCTGAAATTCCTGGCCGCGATGCTCGTAATCACGGAACATATCAAAACTCGAGCAGCCAGGTGATAACAACACATTGTCACCAGGACTAGCCTCCTCGGAAGCCCTTCTCACCGCCTCTTCCAAAGTATCCAGCTCTTCGACAAGACAAAATTCTTGTGTTTCTCTTGCAATTTTTCTTTTGGCTTCGCCGATTGCAAATATTTTTTTTACTTTACCTGTAAACGCTTGTTTCCATAAAGCATAAGAAGCGCCTTTGTCCACACCCCCCGCAATCAACCAGACCTTACCATGCATCGATTCGACAGCCCTGATGACAGCATCGAGATTTGTACCTTTACTATCATCATAGTAACGAATACCTGCAACAGTGCCAACATATTCTATGCGATGCGCTGGTTTCTTAAATATCGATAGAGCTAACTCAAACTGTTCTCGAGAAATTCCAAATTTTTCAACGAGCAGCCATGCTGCTAAGGCGTTCTCTTGGTCATGATCACTAGTTTTCTTATACCCATCTGACTTATTGAATGCGACAGATTGATTAAGCGAATAGCTGATGCCACTCTTCTCTTTGATCGAGATGTCCAAATTCTTCTAACACACGATCAAAAACAAAAAGCGTCCCATCTTCTTTAAGACAATGTTGAATACGCCATTTTGCGTTGGCATATTCATTAAAAGTATTATATCGGTCGAGGTGATCTGGCGTGATATTGAGAATCGCAGCTACATCGAAGAACTTTCCATACATAGTTTCTAGTTGGTAAGAGCTCAATTCAACAACTAAGATCTCACTTGGATCTGGGCTAAGTGCATAAAGAGAAAGAGGATTGCCTATGTTCCCAATGGCAACAGCTTTATATCCGGAAAAGACGAGGCAATGGGTAACCAAAGAGGTCACCGTTGTCTTTCCATTGGTCCCAGTAATTCCAATGGCCTTTTGCGGAAGTAGAGAAAGAGCGATCTGCGCCTCTCCCATAATAGGAATCGCTCTTTGCTTTGCTGCAAGATAAAGTCTATGTCCTGGAGAAATGCCCGGCGAGGGTACAACGAGCTGAAAATCGTCGATATCAATAGAAGAAATTTCTCTACAAACCTTTATATCGAATAAAGAATCTTGGATAGGCATGTCATCGACTGCCACTACCTCATAGCCCATTTTCAAGAGCAGCTGACAACTAGCTCTTCCACTAATTCCTAGACCTATGACTAGAGCTTTCTGCATAACCATTCACTGGAACTTGATAGAACATAGGCCGATCAAGGCCAATAAAACTGCAACGATCCAGAACCGAATGACCACCTTAGTCTCAGGCCATCCCTTGTATTCAAAATGATGATGAAGCGGTGAGCAGAGGAAAATCCGTTTTCGATTACGCAATTTATAACTACCCACCTGTAAGATCACTGATACCGTCTCAGCAACAAAAATCCCGCCAACTAAAGCAAACAAAACTTCTCTACGAAGAAGCACAGCGGCAACACCAAGAATACCCCCAAGCGCAAGGGATCCAGTATCTCCCATGATCACTTGAGCTGGATAGCCATTATACCAAAGAAAGCCTAAGCATGCTCCCCCCAAAGCAAAAAGATATACGGCAATTTCTCCACTGCCATCTATGTAAAGGATATTCAAATAGCGGGCCATTTCCGCATGATTCGACAAGAAAGCAAATAGCCCTAAGACAAAAGAGACCATGACAAGACAGCCCGCTGCGAGCCCATCGAGTCCATCGGTCAAATTGACGCCATTCGATGCACCGATCACAGTAAACCAAGTAATCAAAAAAGCTACAATCAGCCCAGCGCCACTAAGGATAAAAATAGGCTCCTTCACAAAAGGCAAATAATAACGCCCAACATACTCCCTAAGAGTAAGTTCCTTCATTTGATTTTCTTTAGCACCCATCATATGTTCTTTGGCAGTTGGAGGCACGAGGACATCGTCAAATGAAAATGCCTTTGTCACAGCTGGACAATAAAGGTATAAAGAAAGCAATCCTGCAAAAAGCGTCTGAAACACCATTTTTCTTCGCGCGCTAAGACCTTTGGAATTTTTATGTTTTAGCTTGAGATAATCATCCACAGCACCTATGGATCCTAGCCATACCGTTGTTATCGCTAAAATAAAGGTTAAAGGCGAACTCAAATCCATCCATAAAAACAAACTGATCAGCATGGAAGAGAGGATCAAGATCCCACCCATTGTTGGTGTGTTTTTCTTTTTTTCATGCATTTGCGCCAACACAGGACAATCCTCAACACGGATCGATTGTCCCATTTTTAGTTCATAGAGTTTTTTGATAAACCGCGGTCCCAGGAAAATCGTAAGCAAAAGGGTCGTTAGCGCAGCAAGTAACATTCTGGTAGAAGCATAGAAAAATGCAGCAGGGATTTTGACAGATAAAAAAAGCCCAAAGAAATGGAGCAGTTGCAAAATCATGAGCTTATCTCCTCTTCAAGAACTCGCCAAAGCTGATTGAAATTCGCACCCTTAAGAAGAACGAGATCGTTAGCCTGCGCCAACTCGTATACGCGCTTTTTTAACACACTAAAATCTTGAATCCACTCTACGGGCTTACCAGCCGAAGAAAATACTTCGACCATCGGTGAACAACCTATTCCATAACATAGCAAATGATCGACAAAAGTAAGAGCATAAGTCGCTACATCTCTATGTGCTGAATGCCAATATTGTCCTAACTCGGGCATTTGCCCTAACACGGCAATCGTTTTCCCATGAACTGTGGGCAAATTATCAAATGCGGCTTTCATAGACTCAGGGCTTGCATTATACGAATCGTTTAAGAACAACACCCCATTTTTCTCGACTATTTCAAAACGGTTTTTATACGTCTCAAGATCTCGAGCTTGTTTAGCAATTTCAGCAAAAGAAAGGCCGCAAAGGCGTGCACACACTGCTGCAAGAACAAAATTCTCGATGAAGTGCGACGCTTTAAATGGCAATTCAATGGGGCCGCTTTTTTCTTTGTCCATAGTAATGCATACAGAAAAGCCCTCTTTGACATAGGAAATATCTGCTTCTAGAGTTTCTCCCACCAAAAGTTTTTTCGAAACTCCACTTGTACGAACAATAGGGAATCCTCCTGCTTGCAATGAGGCAATTCCCCATCGAGTAGCAGAATGAGAAAAGATTTCTGCTTTAGCTTCCGCTACACCATCGATGCCCTTTGCAAACAATTCTGTATGAGAATACCCAATTTTTGTGATGAGAGCGATTTCCGGCGGTGCAATCGCAACAAGCTTAGCGATTTGGCCTGGCTCGGACATACCCATTTCAAGTACAAGCACTTCCTCATCTCCATTGAAATTCAAAAGTGCCGTTGGAAGTCCTATCTGAGAATTAGCATTGCCGGGCGTCTTACCAACCTTGAACCGCTCCGAAAGCAACGTAGCGATAAAGTCCTTAGTCGTTGTCTTACCAACAGAACCAGTGATGCCTATGATCCGTGGATTAAAACACTGCAAATACTTGCTTGCCATTTGTTGCAAGGCCGCAATGACATTCGAAACACGGATGATTTGCAACCCATAATCATGCCCCACATAATCTGCAGAAACTAAGGCTGCGAGAGATCCCTTTTGCGCCACTTCCTCGAGAAAACTATGTCCATCGACATGTCCGCCTTTTATAGCTGCGAACAGCTCTCCTCCTTTTGCCCGACGGCTGTCGGTGATCACGCAACGAATTGGGTGGGAAGGCAAGGAGTCTTGCAAATCTAGCCATGCCGCAACTTCGGCTAGGGTAAACATACTGTTTGAACCGGTTAAACGAACTTGTATAGGGCAACTAGATTTTTTTGTCTATAAGAAGCTGCTTAGTCTGTGGACACCCTCTTACAAAGTATTTGCAAATTCATTTCTCTATGAGAATTGAAAAATCCTTAAGGGGGGGTTCCTGATGCTTAGAATAAAGTCTGCATAAGCGCTTATCCTAAAAATTCTCTTGATTTTTTGAAATTTCATAGGGAAAAGAATTTGCAAAAACTTTCTAAGAGGGTGTCTACTTTTTTACTTTGACGACAAGGAACTTATACGACATAATAGCGTTCCTGATTTTTGGTGGCATCGCCAAGTGGTAAGGCAGGAGCCTGCAAAGCTCCCATCCCCCAGTTCGAATCTGGGTGCCACCTTGTCTTGATCAATTTTATGCTCTATTTAGTTGCTACACCTATAGGTAATTTAGCTGATATTACCTTGCGCGCACTTGATACGTTAAAAAAATGCGACTACATCCTTTGCGAAGATACTAGGCACAGCCATTATTTGCTGCAGCACTATGGAATCCAAACACCACTGAGAAGTTTGCATAAATTCAATGAAGCTGCGCGAAAAGAGATGATCTTAAACGATTTAAAAAATGGATTGAACATCGCCTTGATCAGCGATGCTGGTGTGCCCACTATTTGCGATCCCGGCGCAAAAATCGTCACCGCCTGCAGAGAAAAAGAACTCGAGGTTACAATCATCCCTGGTGCATGCGCTTTTGTTTCAGCCTTAGCTCTTTCTGGCTGGGAAGTCGATCACTTCCAATTTGTTGGGTTCCTACCCAAAAGTCATACCAAGCTCGAAAACCATCTTAAGATGCTTTTGCATGGTACCATGACCTCGATTGCCTACGAAACACCGAAACGGCTCTTAAAAACACTTTCCATACTCGCTAGCTTCCAGCTCAAAATCAAAGTTGGTATCGCACGCGAACTGACTAAACTTCATGAAGAATTTAGAATAGGAACGCCTGAACAACTATTAATTTATTACTCCGATCATCCCCCTCGTGGTGAGATCGTTCTTTTGATGAGCCAAGAGGATAAAGAACCTCCTTTAGTCGATGAGCAGGAGCTCATTGATTATGTGAAAAAAATTTTTTGTGAGCAAAAGGTGCCTCTTTCACAAGCCGTACGCATCGCGGCACGAGAAACAGGTGTTTCAAAGAAAATCGTTTATGAAATCGCCCATCTAGCACTCAATGCAGGCGATTGCTAAAACTTCTTGAGAAATACGCCATCAAACGCTATGCTTGTAGTTTAGAAAAATCGTCGTAAGACAGGAGAAAAATCGAATATGGGCTCTACACCTAAAGAATTACTCTTCGATGAAGAAGCAAGAGAAAAATTGCGCGAGGGAGTCGATGTCTTAGCGGACGTCGCTGCTGTTACTTTGGGACCTAAAGGACGAAATGTTGGACTTCAATCAAGTTGGGGACCTCCTACCATTACTAGTGATGGGAATAGCATCGTGCGGGATATCGAAGTAAAAGATCAATTTGTCAACATGGGCATTTCCATGGGGAAGGAAGTCGCAAGCAAGATGAAAGAAAAGTGCGGCGATGGAACGACAACCAGCATCCTTCTTCTTAGAGCTTTAGTACAAAATGGCGTAAAAAATATTGCGTCTGGAGCTAGCCCAATCAGTCTCAAGCGTGGCATTGACAAAGCTGTTGAAGCCGTCATCAAAGAACTCGAAAATATCGCTCTTTCTATCAAAAACGAGGAAGAGACAAGAAATATAGCTATTGCATCAGCTTCTGGATATGAAGAAGTAGGCCATTTGATTGCAGATGCCTTTAAAAAGGCAGGTAAAGAAGGAGTGATCACGATCGAAGAAGGAAAAAGCACAGAAACGACCGTTGAAATGCTCGAGGGTATGCAGTTCGATCGTGGCTATTGCAGTGCCTACTTCAGCACAAATCCAGAAACTCTCATTTGTGAAATGCACAATGCACATGTCCTCGTTACCGATAAAAAAATTTCCTCGATCCAGGAAATACTTCCCATCCTTCAAACAGTAGCTACCTCGGCTCAAGAACTTCTCATCATCGCCGATGACATCGAAGGCGATGCCCTTTCAACTCTCGTCGTCAACCGCTTACGCGGTACGCTTAAAGTTTGCGCTGTCAAAGCTCCAGGTTTTGGAGATCGCCGTAAAGCCATGCTGCAAGATATCGCTATCTTGACAGGGGGAACTCTCGTTTCCGAAGAAACTGGCACTGTGCTGAAAGATGCAACCTCTGATGTGCTTGGATTTGCTGAAAAAGTGGTTGTAACGAAAGATAAGACGACCATAGTCGCTGGTACTGATCATACGAAAGAGATCCAGGCCCGCATCAAGCAAATCGATGCTGAAATTGCGAAAACGACAAATTCTTATGACAAAGAAAAACTCGAAGAGCGCAAAGCAAAACTCTCTGGCGGGGTTGTCATGATTCGGGTTGGTGCTTCTTCCGAGCCACAGATGAAGCAAAAAAAGCAAAAATTCGAAGACAGCCTCAATTCCACCAAGGCAGCCCTCCAAGAAGGCATTGTTGCCGGAGGCGGTGTTGCCCTATTGCAAGCAAGCAAAGCCATTGCGTCGCTTAAGCTCGCAGGAGATGAAGCTATTGGGGCTCAGGTGGTTCTAAAGGCTTGCGAAGCTCCTGTAAAGCAAATCATTGCCAACGCCGGTTTTGATAGTTCCGTTGTCTTGCAAGAAATCCAAACGAATGGAAATCACTTTGGTTTCAACGTCCATACAGAACAAGTAGAAGACCTCGTCAAGGCAGGTGTAGTCGATCCTGCAAAAATCGTTAAAACTGCGCTTCTCTTTTCTTCTTCTGTAGCAGGTGTCATTTTGATTTCCGAATGTCTAATCGGTGATGCAGCGGAAGATACCGAAGAGAAAAAACTCGCTTAACAACCGATAGGTTTAATAAAGCTTATTGGCTATATCCTCCTTAAGAGGGTGTAGTCAATGAGCTTTTACTGTCCTCAGTTATGTGATCATGCGCCTTTTCAATAGCACTCTGCAGCTGCTCAAAAAGATTCTCCTTCCCAATTCGATCGATTAGGCCAAATTTTTCAATGACCTCATGCGTCTCTGCACGGACTTCTGCAAGAAGAAGCTTGATCCCTGCTTTTTTACAACGATCGACAAGCTCTGATAGAGCATATAAACCACTAGCATCGAGAATAGGAACGCCTTGCATTCTTAATACGAAGAACTTGGCAGACTTGGATGATGGACCGGCAAGATCTCTCACATGATCAGCTACACCAAAAAAAAGCGGACCCTGAATATCATATACTTCGATGCTATCGTGTTTTTTCCAACTCTCTTCTACTTTCAAAGGCCGGATCCGACCTTGTTTTTCGCTGAACCTTTTCATAAATAGGAAAAGCGCGAGCAGCATGGACATTTGGATGGCAAACGATAAATCTACGATCACCGTCAAACAAAAAGCTGTGAGCATCACAGCGATATCTCCACGGGGCGCTTTGAAAAAAAGATGAACGAATCGATGAAGTTCTGCCATGTTCCAAGCGACGACGATCAGAACAGCAGATAAAGCTGCCATTGGTATTTGACCAACAATAGGCGCGCAGACACTCATGATCAACAACAATGTCAAGGCATGGATCATACCGGCAATAGGCGTCTTGGCACCAACCTTGACATTCGCCGCTGTGCGGGCAATCGCTCCGGTCGCAGGAATACCGCCAAACAAAACAGACCCAACATTGCCAATCGCTTGAGCAATCAACTCACAGTCAGATTTGTGTCTGCCTCCGATCATGTTATCTCCCATCAAAGCTGAGAGAAGAGACTCAAGGCCAGCGAGCATCGCAATAGCCAAGGCATCGGGTAAAAGAGCTTGAAACCAAGCGAGATCCCAGGTGATTTGCGGAAACGAAATACTTGGCAATCCATGAGGAATCTCCCCATACCGCTTCCCAATTGTTTCCACCTCTAAGCCTAAACACCAAACAAGCAATGTAGCCAAAATGATGGCGACTATCCCCCATGGTAAACTCGGCAGGAAGCGACGCAAAAAAAGGATCACTCCAAGACTGAAAATTCCGATGACAGCAGCTAGTGGATTCAGCGTGTGGATGAAAGTCGCATAAGTGCCCCATTTTCCTAAAAAATCTGCGGGTAGGGACTGCAAGTCCAAGCCCAAAAAATCTTTGATCTGCGACGTAAAGATCAACAGCGCAAGTCCAGTGGTGAATCCAATAATAAGCGGATAGGGAACAAAACGAATAAGCCGACCCACTCGGAATAAGCCCATAAGGACGAGCAAAATTGCTGCCATCATCGTTGCAACGACAAGACCATTATAGCCATGGCGTTCCAAGATACTGTAGATGATGACGACAAAAGCCCCGGTTGGACCGCCAATCTGCACTCGGCTGCCACCCAATAGCGAGATTAAAAACCCAGCAATGACTGCAGTGTAAAGCCCTCTGGAAGGTTCTACCCCTGCCGCGATAGCAAAAGCCATCGCTAGGGGAAGCGCAATAATCCCAACGGTAATTCCAGCAATCAGATCCTTGCGGAATGTAGCGAACGAATACCCCTCAAAAAAGCACACCAATGATTTGGGAGTGAAAGGGTGTTTCAGCAAAGAATGACGTAAAGAAGTCGACTTTGAAGACATTGCTTCTCCTTGCGGCACAATCTCAAGGATAGCTAAAGCTCCCGTTCTTCGCTAGGAGGGAAAAATTTAAATTTTTCTGGACCGTTTAGTGACATTGCATCCTCCCAGAACAGTTAAAAGGAAAACCACTAATTCCATCCTTGATCCTACCTAGATATAGTATAAACTATTAGGCAGTATCAAGGCCAATCTAGTTCGATCTTACTCTTTGATAGCCAATGAGATACAAGCAATCATTCCACAATGTTTAATCCCTAAATAAATTATCTATCACTTAAAAAAACCTAAAGGCTTAATTTTCAGACATTTAATGCCATGCATAATGTAAGGCACCTAGAGAGCATTGTAAAAATAATATTTGCATTTTATCAATATAAATGTTAATATTTAGTTAATATTAATTATAATAAAGGTGTTTTATGAGTTGCATTATTTCGGCTTTATATTCATTTGTTTCAATTTTGAATCCATTTTGCGGTTTAAAATCCAACCATGATACAGATAAAGCAAAGCAACTATACGTTAAATCCGTTTTAGAGAAAGATGAAGAAGTCGATTACAAACTATCTGAAAGAGATATTGTAAAAGAGATTCCCCCAACTCCTAAAGGTAAGCATTATGCTGTTTTTAAAAGAATGTCTGAAAATCTAGACACTTTTTCAAAAGGTAGCGATGCTCTGACTAAATATGAAATGGAAATAGCGCGAAAAACTATCGAGCAATACCAAGCCATTGATGCCGAAGCAGAGACTATTCAACAAGCAGAAGGTGATTCAGGGAAAAATAGTAAAATTAATGAATTGACTGGCGGCGGCGCTGAAGGTGGATTTAGTGCCATTCCTCTTGCCGAACGCATTCAAACATTTATTACCGCCTACGAACTCTCACAAGATGATCGGGTAAAATTAAGAGGTTTATTTGCCTGTTTTAGTACAGGCGATACATGCCTTTCTAATAAAACTGAAAATTTAATAAAATATCTG
Organism: uncultured Simkaniaceae bacterium; assembly: GCA_963791555.1. GTDB lineage: Bacteria > Chlamydiota > Chlamydiia > Chlamydiales > Rhabdochlamydiaceae > JAGXTH01. The sequence continues at coordinate 646,509 of CAWBSQ010000001.1, read as the reverse complement.
GCTCATTTGATATTGCCCGAGGTGGATTTAACTCATGATCTAAGCCAAGGACTTGAAGTGCCTGCATATCTTATCTCTGAAATTTTATCTGAGGAGGATGCCTTTGAAACAACTAGGGACACTGTAACTACGCAGGAATTGCGAGACTATTTTTTGGGCAGTCAGACTCAAGAAGCGCATTTAGATGACCTTATAGAAAAATTTACAACTGCATCTGCAAGGGGAAATACCCGACTTGCAACATTCTTAAGCTATTTATCGGAAAGAGGAATTTATACTGCTGGGGATCCAGAAACCATAAATTGGCGAGAACTCCTTACAGGCTTTATTAGAAGTGAATCTTTTGAGACAGCCCTTAGTCAAGCTCGCGAATATGCAAAGCTGCTGGATAACGAATAGGCCATCTCGAACTAACATTTCTGTTTGATCGTATGAAATGAGATCTTTTGCAGCCCTTGGGATTACACCCAGGTTCCTTGCTGTTGATGATCTCCTTAATATCTTTCGAGTAAAAATTCAGCTAACATATTAGAGATGCATTTTAGCCCGTTGGTGCAAAAGAGAAGCACCTTGAGTTGTAAAAAACATTAATACTACTCATCATCTAACTAAATACGGATGGCTAAGAATAATCTTGGCAAATTCATCTCTTTTAAACACTTTGCAGAGTTGCAAAACTGTGCGCCCGCCTCTGTTTTTCTCATTAACATCAGCCCCATTCTGCAGATACGTAAGAAATTGCTGCATATCCTTATTGACTAAAGCTATATGGATAATTCGTGGAACGGGTGGTTTCACCTTATAGCACTGTAGTGCTTGGATATTTTCATCATATCCATTTTTCAAAACGGATAAATGTTCTTTAGTAAGATCACAAAGTTTTTTACAAATTTGTGCAATAATACTAAAATCCAGAGCTTCTTTTTTTATAATAGAATTTAACCGAAGCTTGTTTTCTTTTTTCAAATAAGGAAATACAGAATAAAGATAAATATCCGAACTGACAATAGACATAAAAATCCATTATTAATGCTTTATTTCATCAATTTTACATTATATGAGCGGTTTGTATCAATGTTCATTTATGTTTTAAATAATTAAACATGCGCTTAAACCGTGATATAATAAATTTTTTATATACAACTATTTCATTTCTTCTTTTAACGATGTAACATAGCCTGATATGCTTTGGTCTATTTCATTTGGATACGTGAAATTAAATTTTTTAGCCGTTTCAATGGCTAAATCACGGAAAAAAGTTAGTGTATGAAATAACGATTCCCAACTGTCTTTGTTGTCGAAATGAGGAAAAATTCCATGAGCTGCTTTCCAAATGCTTGGAGTCACCCATGTCTTCATACGCTTGCCGATAGGAAACGTCTTATTGTTCCAATCATGCTTGACCGCTTCAAGCCATTCGATCATTTTTAACACGAGATGATGTTTAAGATAAGCGTCCCGATATTTGACTACCCAAAGATCGTCTCGCTTTAAATTCTTGGCAATCTGATAGACCTCAAACCAAAACTCTTCGACTAGACGATGGTAGGTTTTCTCAGAAGGCTTCTTGATTCTCGATTCACGATACGGTTCAGCTTTTAACTTTCGGCCTATCCCATCTTTATCCAATAGAATCCGATAATCTTTTGGAAAAGCGCCTCCTTTGATGGCTTGATCGAGAAACTTCAATGAAATAAATGTAAAATCGACATTGACCCCCTCTTTGAAAATCACAAGGCGGGTCTTAAACACTTTCTCTTTAAATCGAATTTTTTCAGGGATGTAAAGCCAAACTTGATCGATGGAAGACATCCATCGATCATTTCGAAGATACAAACAATCTTCTTCAACCAGTAAAGCGATATCGTAATCAGATAGGCCATCGTTTGTATCGTTAGCTCGCGACCCGGTCAGGACCAAAGCTTTGAGATTGGGATCTTGCTTTGCCCAATTGAGAAGTTTATCGATCATCGTTTCGAATCATTTTTCTAATAATAGACTTCGTGTATACCATTGGCATATCTCATACTGTCAATTTGTTCGTTAAGGGGTACATCATGCAGAGTTTGCAAAAATTGCAAAGCATTGCTCTTATTAGAACCAATATTCTGACTAAATTGCTCGACAAGCTCTTGTGTCCATTCAGCTTCCTCGATTTCTTTATCCCCGATGGATTGTAGGCTTTTTTTCAACATTTCCTTGATCCATCTCATGGTATTTTCGTTTTGAATCTTGGCAAGATCGGGTAATCGAGGTGGTCTCTGATCGAATAATTTAGATAAAGTGACGACATGCTTGGCTTCATTTGTGGCATACTTTTTATATGCCATTGCCAAAAGCGGAAGACCAGTGCCCAATCCCACCAGACCGTAGTAAGCGATTAGACCAATACCTTGCGTCCCGACAATGAAGAGGACCGTGGCGCCCAATCCCAAAATTGCTCCAACAGTGTTGATCAAATGATAGTTTCTAGAATGCTTCAAAAGAGCTTCTTCATTTTGTAGAATGTCTAGCCCTTGTTGTAACTTGAGCAACTCAGATAAAGCAAATTCATCCAAAACACGCTTTTCGGAATACCCCATGCTTGCACTTGGTTTCGATCTCACAACCTCTTTCATCTTCTCTTGTAGGGACTTTTGCATCACGGAATTTGCGGATAACTGTTTCGAAAACGAATAGATTCCCCTTAGCGATGCAGCCAAAAAAAAGATGGAAGAGAGTATGGAAAAGCCTGATGCAACATTCATTGCCGCTATGCTAACGCCCTGTGCTTGACAGGTTGCAGAAGCAATTTGACCGATTCCTGCCATCCCCTGAGAAATGGAACTGGCACGGTTGGACTGATCGATACTCTGTAGATTGTTCTCATAATCAAGTCGTTTATGAAGAACATCTCTTAGTTGATGCAAGGTCATGCAATATTTGGTTTTAGTAAGAGTATCCATTCTCGTAGTCGAAACCTCTTTGCCCTTTTTTAGCAATTTAATCCATCCTGGCACTGGATCTATTTCTTGATCATTTTCATCGACAAGAATCGTAGCACTGCTCGCCAAATAAGAATCTTCTCGCATTGATGAATCCTCTTCAGTTTCATAAATGTTCAAATCTCTGGAAGAATCCGATTTAATCAGGATCGAATCTTGCTCTTCTGGGTGTGGCATCGCTTGATTTGTTTGAATGCTCAATTGTCTTTTGACAAAATTTAACATTTTTTGAAGACGTTCAATCTCATGAGCTCTTTGTCCCATAGGACTGCTATATTGCGTGGCTACGCCAGCGCCTACGAGTGTATTGACACTTCCAGATCCATAGGCTACTGCTATTTGACAGGCTTTTGAAACAATTGAACTAGCCATAATTAAATTGCTCTCTTTTGTTTTGCTTAATTAAGAGTACCAGCTATTTAATTTGAGTTAAATGTAAATGAATTTTGCATTAAGAATTAAAACTTAGTGATATTACGATGCTATAATTTACTAATCGTTTAAGAAGTAGTCCAAAAAAATATCGACAGGAACTTGCAATTAATTGCTATATGATCTATGGAAAATGAAAAATTGAAGAGCTCCTTGGCAAAGCTCTCTCTGCAATAGAAACAACGGCTTATCCAACTTTGTAAATAAACTCTACAGAATTGAAACCCATAGTAAATCATGCGTTTGAGCCTGAAAAGCCAATCACTCTAAACCGAATAGGTATCACTATGAATCGCCGAGAAGAACCTCTTCCTATCCGAGCAAGAAAAAAAAACAGTAAGCTTGTTAAAAATTCCATCGAAACAAAAGAAAGTGCACCCCGCCCACGCAATACCCGCGGTCAAAATCCAGCTTCGGGTTCAAATAAAGAACTTACTAGGACCAAATCCCGAGTCGCAGCGACAAAAAAAAGTATGCAGATCAAACAGAAAAAAAAGCACGCGGCACATAGCAAGCGCACCCGACCTGGCGATGTCGAAGGGACACCCTCAGCGCCGGCCTATGCACATCGTGAAGCTGGTCGCTGGATCCAATCAGTTGAAAAACAAACACTTAGTCGCTCCAAGCGCCTGACCAAAAAGCTTAGCAAGCAGCGTTCAAAGTAATTGCAGAATATGCTTCAAGAGCTTATCCTCTTTACCGCCTATGGATAGGATACGTATTGCGCATATTTCCGATCTTCATTTTTCAAAAGTCTCACTCTCTCCTTTGCAGTTCTTTTCAAAACGATGGTTAGGAAATTTCAACCTCATTTTTTCCCGAAAAAAAACATACCTCTATTCCCAATTAGAATCGCTCATCTCTCTTTTTCATGAATTGAAAATCGAATGGGTCGTAGTGACAGGCGATCTTTCCACCACAAGTCTTCGTCAAGAGTTCCAAAAAGCAAAGGCTTTCTTCCAAGAGTTTGAAAACCTAGGCATCAAGGTCGTCTCTATTCCAGGTAACCATGACCACTATACAAAAAATGCTTGGAAAACCAGACGCTTTTACCAAGTCTTGAACGATTTGCATGGAAAAACTTTTAGTCTAAAAAATGATGGGATATCTGCCATCGATCTCAATGCCACATGGGTTCTCATCGCTTTGGATACAGCACTTGCAACACCTCTTACTTCTTCTCGCGGCTTCTTTAGCGAAGAACTCGAGCAAAAATTAACCTCCCTGCTATCCTCTATTCCTCCGCACAAGCAAATTCTTTTGCTCAATCATTTCCCTTTATTTGAACACGAGCGATCTTCTAAAACTCTAAAACGGGCAAGCTCTCTTAGAGATCTACTGAAGAAATTCCCTAATGTACGCTTTTATCTGAACGGACACACACATACGCATTGCATCGCTGATCTACGATCGAATGGAATGCCCATCATCCTAGATAGTGGAAGTGCTTCTCATCATCAAGCCGGCAGCTGGAATCTTCTTGATCTTTATCCAAATGGAGCAGAAGTGCAAGCTTTCAGGACTGCCTCCGCCTCAGCCACCCAATGGCAACCTTTTCGCAAAGTTTCATGGAGTTTTCAGTGACCTTAAAAGATCCCTGGTATCAAGATGGTTTGCGTTTTGGTTGCACAGAGTGTGGTGCTTGCTGTACAGGGTCTCCTGGTTATGTCTGGCTGAGTGAAGAAGACATCGAAACCCTCTGTCAAGCACTTCAACTCCAGCGCCATGAATTTCTTCAACGTTATACACGCCTCGTTCATCTACGCACAGCTCTGATCGAACATCCTAAAACCTATGACTGCGTTTTTCTCAAGGGCAATCGCTGCGAAGTTTATTCTGCTCGTCCTAAGCAATGTCGCACGTTTCCATGGTGGCCGGAGCATCTCTCGTCACCAGAAGAATGGAAAAAAGCCGCTGAACGATGCGAAGGAATCAATCATCCCGATGGCAAACTGTTTTCTCCTGAGGAAATCGATCAGTAGACCTTAGTTACGAAAGAGGTCTAAGGAAGAATTTGCAAATTCATTTTCCTAGAGAACGGAAACCTTTTCGGGATCTTCCAAAATGTAGTTCTCGCTCATATTATCGTCCCGATACTGGCTTCCCCCCGCATTTTGCAATCTCCTTGAAAATCTTCTCATTCTCATAGGGAAAAGAATTTGCAAATACTTTCTAACATCTCTAGAGCTCCTAAATTGTGTACACAAAGAATTTGAAGAATCGGCAAAATGCCGTGGTTGACAAACCATCTCTTCACCGCTTTTTTAGGAGCTTTTATGCAAAATCTCCCCGATTTGGATCCCTCTATAAAGGCACGCATCCAAAGCTGGTTGCATGGCCAATATGATGAAGTAACGAAAAAGAGGATCCAAGAATTACTTCAAACCGATCCAAAAGAACTCATCGATTCATTCTATAGAGATCTCGATTTTGGTACCGGAGGACTGCGTGCTTTGATGGGCGTTGGCACCAACCGTATCAATATCTACACGATTCGCCAAGCAACACAAGGTGTAGCCAACTATCTGCTAAAAATGAACGGAGCATCCAGTTGTTCGGTAGCCATCGGCTTCGATAGCCGCCATCATTCAAAGGAGTTTGCGCAAGAAACAGCGCGCGTTTTTGCTGGCAATGGGATCTCCGTCTTTCTCTTTCCAGAGATCCGCCCTACCCCCTACACCTCTTTTGCTTGCCGTTATCTCAAATGCCAAGCTGCAGTTATGATCACCGCTTCACATAATCCTAAAGAGTACAACGGCTATAAAGTCTACTGGAGCGATGGCGCACAAGTGGTTCCACCACACGATGCGGGCATCATTGCAGAAGTCGAGAAAATCTCTAGCTTAAAAGAGATCAAGCTTGCTACAGTAGATTCACCGCTTATTCATAGCACGGATGAACGTCTCGACAACGCTTATCTTAGTGCAATCTATCCTTTGCAGATGGCGAAGGAACGCAATCAATCTCAAGGAAAAAATCTAAAGATCGCTTACACTAGTTTACATGGCACAGGTATCACCTTAGCTCCCAAGGCACTTTCTTCATGGGGGTTTTCGACCATCGACTATGTGAAAGAGCAAATCATCCCTGACGGAAACTTTCCCACCGTGAAATTTCCCAATCCTGAATACCCAGAAGCACTCAAGTTAGGCATTGATCTGCTCAATGCCAAACAATCCGATGTTTTGCTTGCTAATGATCCTGATGCCGATCGACTGGGCGTCGTTGTACGCCATCGAGGAATGCCTGTCATTTTGACAGGCAATGAAGTCGCTAGCATTTGCGTCGATTATCTTTGCTCTTCTGACCGCCTTGGCCCGAAAGATGCCTTTGTTACTACGATCGTATCGACCGAACTCATTGGTAAAATTGCCAAACGCGCCAAAACCACCTACTTTGAAGTGTTGACGGGATTCAAATATATCGGACAAAAAATTCATGAATGGGAGACAGGTCAAGGCAATTACCATTTCATTTTTGGCGCAGAGGAATCTTACGGCTATCTTCTTGGAACAGTCGCGCGCGATAAAGATGCGATCGTCTCCTCCTGTCTTGTGGCCGAAATCGCACTTGCTGCAAAAGTAGAAGGGAAAACACTTGTCGATCGACTCAACACCATCTATGAAACCTTCGGTGTTCATCGCGAAGCGCAAAAATCTCTTTCCTTTCCTCCTACAAAAGAAGGTATGGAAAAAATGGCCAGCACAATGCACCACCTTCGGGCACAGACACCAGAACGTATCAACGGTAAACGAGTCCTTCTTCTTGAGGATTATCTCGATAGAAAACGACACGATTTTAGCAATAAGACAATCCAACCACTCACATTGCCTATTTCAGATGTCCTCCTATTTCGTCTCGAAGATGGTTCGCGGCTTGTTGTTCGTCCTTCGGGAACTGAGCCTAAAGTCAAACTCTATGCTTCGGTCTCGCTGCCTCCTAAAAAGGGTTCTATCGACGCCGATATCGAACAATGCGACGAGATGCTAAAACAACTGCTGACCTCAGCTGAAAACGATTTATCCACGTCATGAAGCTGGCTCTCATCACTGGGGCGACAGGCGGCTTAGGCAAAGCCTTGGCGCATCTGCTCGCAATCCATGGCTTTTCGCTGCTCCTATCTGCTCGCAACAACGAAGCACTCCAGCAATTAGCAGAAGAACTCGGTCCACAGACCTTAGTAAAATGGGTCGCATGCGACCTTAGCCAAGATCTCACGCCATTGCTTCGTGCAATCGAAGAAACTGTTCCTGATCTCGTCATCAACAACGCCGGGTTTGGCTTCTATGGCCCTTTCGAAGAACTCGAAGGCCAAGTAGAAATGATCCAAGTGAACGTCACAGCACCACTTTGCATCATGCAAGCGGTCATCAATACCCTCAAAACCAAGAAAAAAGAGGGAATCATCATGAATATAGGCTCAGCCGCAGGCTACTTTGCGTTGCCTTTCGCGGCGACGTATGCTGCTTCCAAGGCCTTTTTACAAGGTTTATCTGAAGCTGTTGATGAAGAACTCAAAGGAAGCGGCATCCGCGTTCTCATCTCTTGTCCAGGGCAAATCGACACGCCTTTCCGCATCCGCGCCTCAAAAGGACAGTTCATCGAGAAACAAGGAATTGACATCCCTGTGCAAAAAGCTGCAAAGGCCATCTTAAAACAGATTCAAAAAGGCCGCCGATCCTCGATTATCGATTGGCGATATCGCTTAGCCGTTTTGGTATCGTGCTGTCTACCTAAACAATGGCTACAAAAAAAACTCGCTGCCACTCTCTCAAAAAGATTTCGCATCGCCAAGAAATAACCATACGCAAGTGAATATCTAAGAAAGCATTTGCAAATTCTTTCCTGGAAATCAAATTTTGGAAGGATATTTGATGCGCATGTGATGCGCAACAAGAAGCGTTTTTACCATCGTCCGTTTGATGATCGATAATTCTTCAAATGTTAAACGACAATCATCGAGCTGACCCTCTTCGATTTTCTCTCTGACGATCCGATCGATGAGTTTAGAAAGGATTTCTTCGCTGATCTCATCAAGGGAGCGCGCTGTTGCTTCGACTGAATCGGCAATCATGATGATGGTCGATTCGCGACTGCGAGGCTTAGGCCCTTTGTACCGAAACGCTTTTTCGTCGACGAGAGAAGCATCTCCTCCCACCAATTCTACCTGTTTGCTGTAAAAATAATACACCAGGCTGGTTCCATGATGCTCTCGAATAATATCGATGAAACTCAATGGAAGATGATATTTGCGCGCTAGGGACTCTCCTTCCGTAACATGCGACATGATGACCTGAGCCGATTCAAGAGGAGTGAGGAGTTGATGGATATTGAAACCACCGAATTGATTCTCGGTGAAATAGTGGGGATTGAATAGCTTGCCGATATCATGATAGAGGGTCGAGACACGGCAAAACAATCCATTTGCTTGGATGGCATGAGCGGAAGATTCGGCAAGGTTTCCAGCAACGAGGCAATGTTGGTAGGTACCAGGCGCCTCTAGGCTAAGGCGACGAAGCAGTGGATGATTGGGATCGAGCAGCTGCATCAACGTGATGTCAGTAAGCAGCCCAAAAAAGGACTCGATGGAAGGCAAAATGCCAACAACGATGACTGCCGTCAAGAAAAGAGACAAAAATGAGGTCGTGACATCGCCTATCAAATTTCGCATCAAAAAGGTCTTATCCAATAAATCAAATGAAATGATCACAGGCAACGAAATGATGAACAACCGCGCGCACACAGCAAAAATTTGGGAACGTTTTCGCATACGGCGAGAGTAGAGTATAGCTGCAACCGCTGTGACAATATTCACCGCAAGAAATCGATCGAACCCAAAGGACGAGGCTAAAGAAATCGACATGATGATCGACAACATGGCCGTCACAAAGAGAGCCGTCTCTGTTCCGATCAAAATACAGATGAGCAAGCTGGCAAATGGAACAAAGATTGGGTAATGGATGTAGGGCAGGAATGCATGACCTTTTTGAAAAAGGAGGTACTCGATCATTTTGGATAAGAAAAGCGTTATGATGACGATGGTCACAAGCAAAGTAAGCTTTGAGAGGGAAGCGAATAAATCTGGTACGCGGATCTTCAAATACCCCACCGAGAGGATGACAAAAATCAATGCCAAAAGCACACTTCCCAAAATCGTACTCGTCTCCCAGAGCTTTCTCTCCTTTGCGAGAGTGTCCTTCATAGCATTCAGCATGACGAGATGGCGGTGCGTTACCTTTTGCCCTGGTTGGATGATGGGGCTGCCAGCTTCGATACGCGTATATTTTACGGGAATGGTCTCCTGCACTTTTTCGCGAAGATAGCGCTCTGTGGATATGTCTTGGTTAAAGTGCCACGTCTCTTTGCGAAACCATTGGAGCAAAAAATCTTGCGCTTCTTTAGGAAACTCTGAAGAAAAACTTCTTTCTTGAATGAGAAGCCAAAAGGAGTCCGAAGACGTTAGTTCGTTGAGCTTATCTTTGGACGTCATGGATTCCATGTTCCGGATCGACATCTTAAGCTGCTTCATCTTTTGCAACGTGCGCGGATCGCTAAAACGAATTTTGCGAAGTGTCCTCTGGATCGACTCGATTCCTTTGTGCATCTGCTCAAAAGTCGTCTGGAATAACGATTGGCGCCATGATTCATCCTCGATAAGATAATGCTCTAATGCATCTACATTCGCGGTAATCTGCTGTTCGTCAAGACGGTAAATCTGCCCAATATCCCTTACCGCCTGCTGGCGTAGAATCTGTGTGGCATCATCATCGGCAAAGGAAAAACCTGTTTGCGCAATGATATAGCGAGTCGATTTGGCGTTTAATTCAAGGATCTCTGTCCGTTCCTCGCGTACGTGCAGAAAAACCGAAAGCACGGCAACTAAGAGAATAAACAGGAGGACTCGTCGAACGACCCCTGATCTCCGCCAATGAGCAAAAAAACGCTCGCTAAGCTTTTGCGCCATTCAAAATTCCTGTTTGCATAGATACTATCATATAAGCATATTAATCGTGATTTCTCTATACTATTGGTATTATGTCCTACCAGGTCATCGCGCGGAAATACCGCCCTAAAAAATTTGCTGAGGTCGTCGGGCAGCAAGCTATTGTGACGATTCTAAAAAATAGTTTAATGCAAGGGCGAACAGCCCATGCCTACTTATTTTGCGGCTCCCGAGGAACTGGAAAAACGACCCTGGCGCGTCTTCTAGCGAAATCTCTGAACTGCGATAGCAAAACAATCGACAATGAGCCCTGCAACGAATGCTCTAGCTGTCTTGCCATTGCAGCAGGCCGCTCTCTCGATGTTCTAGAAATCGACGGTGCTTCGAATCGGGGTATCGATGATATTCGACAGATCAACGAAACCGTGGCCTATGCTTCCTCGGCTGGTAAATGGAAAATTTACATTATCGATGAAGTCCATATGCTCACAAAAGAGGCCTTCAACGCTCTTTTGAAAACCTTAGAAGAACCCCCTGTTGGAGTAAAATTTTTTTTCGCAACGACCGAGCCAGAAAAAGTTCCAGAGACCATCGTCAGCCGGTGTCAGCGCTTTGACCTCAATCGTATCAGCGAAGAAGAGATCCTTGCAAAACTCAAGACGATCTGCGATGACTTTGGAAGGACTATCGAGCTGGGAGCTCTTCAGCTGCTAGCCCTGCGGTCGCGCGGCGGCCTGCGTGATGCCGAATCGATGCTTGATCAAATTTTATGTTTCACGGAAGGCACCATCGCTGCCGATAGTGTCGCAAAATACCTGGGACTCCCCACCAGGCATTTTTTCTTTCAGATTGATGAGCATTGTGCCAAAGAAAATGTTCCTTTCGCCCTGCAACTGACCGAAGAGATCTTCGAAGAAGGTTGCGATCCAGTGCTTTTTTTGGAAGGGCTGGCTGAACATTATCGCTTGCTCCTTTTACTCATTTACGATCCCAAGCAAATCGAACAGAGACACTTTGCATGGCTCGAAGGGGAAATCAAGCAAACCTATCTGCGCTCAGCATCCCTTTACACCTCCGAACAATGTCTTTTTATCCTCGAAGAGATCGTCAACTGGCTGCAGAAAATCAGTAAAAGTCCTTATCCGCGTCTAGTCATTGAAATCCTCCTGACCACCATCTTACGCAGCCGTCAGCGTATATCGCTCGATGTGCTTGTGCATCGGCTGACGCTTCTTGAGAAGGATCTTCTTCGTTCAAAAAGCGAAAATTCTCCAAAGGGACTTCTGCATAACCCAGCTTCTTCGGGAAAACCAGGCCATTTTGATGAGATTTCGAATTCAAGCGAGTCCGCATACACAGAACACCCCATAGGGGATGAGGCGGAATCGAAAAGTTGTGAAATGGTTATTTTTAATGAGGAAGACCAGTTACGCAGAAGTCTCCTAAAAGAACCATCCGTTCAACCCGCGCAGATGACGAACCAAATCGTGCAAGCTATCCATGAAGCTTCTGTCGAAAACCCTGTCCTAAGCACCAAACCCATTGAATCAATAGAAAAGCCAGGCATTCCCTCTACACACACAACTCCTTCAGCAACTAAACACGATCAACCCCTTCAACAAGAAATCAAAACGCAAGATGGTTCAGTCCGTCATGAGACGATTATGCGTTTTGCCGCCGTCGAACTCGAAGGCGCAATAAAAAAACCTTTAACTTAAGGAAGTACTCATATGGGCAGTGGATTTGCCAAGATGAAAAAGCAAGCTCGTCTTCTCGAGGAACAAGTAGAGAAGATCAAACAGCAAATGCAATCGACAGAGATCTCAGCTTCAAGCGCAGGAGAGCTTGTCACTGTTACGATCAACGGCGAGAAAGAATTGAAAAAGATCACCATCAAACCAGAATGTGTCGATCGCGAAGACATCGAAGGCCTGCAAGACCTCATCCAATCCGCCCTAAATGCTGCTTATGAGAAACTAGCACGAGAATCAGACGCCATGCCAATGCCTGGAGGTTTTCCAAGTGGATTCCCGATGTCTTTCTAAGTTAACTTGCTAAGAGTGTGTCTACGAAAATTTCATTTTTTTTGAGAACACTTGTATCGTCTTGGCATCTATTGAAAGCTTTTTTATGATCGCATTTTGCCCGCGACTCTTCTATTCATCCAAATAGATGAATTGGATCGCCCAGCCATTCCCCAACATTTCTTTGGTGGCCTGATAGTCTTTGGCTAGTGCTTCATCTAGCGATGTCAGGCGTACTACTTCCCCTTCACATAAGATCCATGGATCGATTCCCATAAACTTGTTGTTTATGATCAAGTCAGCTTCGGCGGATTTAACTAAGCAAAAATGGCGATCGGCCTGGCCAAGCATCCCCATCTTCTTTTGAATCAAAGGATCTTCGCAGCTGTGTAATTTATCCCAAACAATTTGATCTGTGCCAAAATGGATTTCCTCTTGAGTGAGCAGCCCTATCTCTATACCTCTTAAAATTGCATCAGCAAGCCAGCGCGAAGAGATATAATTCATTGCACTACTCCAACAATCCACATTCATGAAAAGGGAAAACCGAGTTAATTTTTCCATGAGTTCTTTATTTTCTGCGATCCACCTCCCTTCGACAAAACGAAATGCTTTGAGGGCTTGCAGTGCTTCTTCGTAGGTAATGAAGTTTTGGTAATACGCCCCCTGGATGTTGTAGTCGATTCGATCAGCACAGATATTAGGGCGCTTTTGTTCGAGCGCTGGAAAGATGCTTTCTTTAGGAAGGACTTGAGAGACTGCAAAACCATGTTTCTCGAGAATAGCCGCAAGCCCTGATTGTTGCAGAAAGACCGTGTGGATGCTGCTTTGATAGTCCTCTTCCTGGTTTTCCCTATTAAAAATCCAGTCGCCCACATGGGAAAAGACCGTATGTGAAACATCATGCAAAAGGCCGGCAATTTGTTCTTCTAAAGGGGCCCCTCTTTCTCGCAAAACCACAAAAACACCAAGCGAATGCGCATAGCGCGTATAATTCTCTTGATGCGTGGTATAATAGCAAACTCCGTACTGATGAATGGATTTAAGCCGCTGTAAAGCTGGGCTTTCGATGAGTTCGATGATGACTGGTTCATTCACTTCAATCGCACCATAGAAGGTGTCGACTTTAGCGCCAAATAATGCGCTTGGAATCGTGCAAATAAGAGCAATGCATCGAAAGAACCCAAGCAGCTTTAGCAAGCGATTCTGTGCCATAAGAATGCTTTTCGTTGGAAAAGACAAAATTTTAGTGTATCGTCTGCCTTTCTTCAACGAAGATTTTTTGTTGATAGCATTCGTTCAAATAAAATATAAAGATCTTTTTAGGCCTTTATTATAACAATAGAAATCTATATGCTAAAAACATTTAAAAGACTATTTCTTTTTGCAATTACCATGAGCACTTCTTTTTTACATTCCATTACGATTAAAGAAGATTCTCTTGTTTGCATCCATGGATTTTTAGGAGCAAAGTGGAACATGCTCTTCATCGCAGCAAGCTTTGCCAGCGAAGGATGGAACGTAACGAATTGGGGATATCAGAGCCGAGAAAAGACTATCGAAGAACATGCCTTAGATTTAGTCAATGAACTGCAAATCTTAGCTTATGAAAGGCCCAATCAGCCAATCCATTTCGTTGCACACTCCCTTGGCTCCCTCATTCTACGAGCTGCAGTCAATCACCCTCTATGCCCTCAAGAAGCTAAACAAGGCAAAGCCGTTCTATTAGCACCGCCTAATCAAGGCGCCTGCTGGGGAAGATTCTTAGAACAATTTGCCTTCGCACGAAAAATTGCCAAGGAAGCTGCCGGAAGACAGCTCATGACAGAACGTGATTTCGAATATTTAGGCGATTTTCCACCCTCTATGCAGATTCTGGTCGTTGCTGGAAAGTCCACCTATAATCCATTCATTCTTGCAGAAAACGATGGCACCGTGACAGTCGAAGAGACACGTCTTAATACACCTCATGAACACATCGTCATTAAGAGCGAGCACAGCGCCATGATTTTCAATAAGAAGGCGGTTAATTTAGCAAAACAATTTCTCTATCGGTAGGAAAGCATTTGCAAATCCTGTTCCGTATGAAAATTGAAAAATTCTCAACGAGATTTTATCCTAATTAAAAATTCCCTCGAGAACTCTTGAATTCTCATAGGGAAAAGAATTTACAAATGCTTTCTAAGAGACTGTTTCTCTAAATAGAATCCTCGTTTATCCTTTTTGTTTTGAAAGGATTTCAGATACCATGCGATTGCTCACTGTTCTTTTTCTCTTTGCATGCAATCCTGCTTGGACAACGTATGTTCTGATAGGAGAACTTTTTACCGCAGAGCAAAAAACCCAACTCTTTGATCTCGTTTTACGAGGAGAACCACCTCGCGCTTTCTATAATCCAGAAACACTTGATCTGCATTCTGCATGCCACAACATTGTGCCATCGCTGCACCTAGAATGGTTGCCCCCAACTCTTTGGCAACTTGCTGTTTTACATGCTTTTTTTCACAACCAAACGATCCAAGAAGGCATTTTGGCGTGTGCAAACCCAGGGTGGGAAACTTTAAGTTATGAGCAAACATTGCATGCACATTTACCATCAGCTACCTATTTCGAAGAAATCGGTGAATGGTTTGATCAACTGTCCTATTCGTTGCCTAACCTCCCTGAACTCTTTTTCCAAGTCAACGAATCAATCGCTTGTCTCTATAAGCGTGCGATGTCTTCTGACCAAGACATGTTGCATCTTGTGCTTTCAGAAATTCCACCTTTTCACGAATGGGAAAAAAGGCAATTTCCCTTCTGGCAATCCCCATGGATTTATGATCTTAATGCAGCTCACCATTTCTATACTGCTCTAACTAATAGAGCCATGCTTTCTAAATTAATTAAAATTGAGCGCCTTGCTCATGAGAAGGGAGAATGGATACTCTATCGTGGATACCCAGGTACGGGCTACCCTTCCACTCTTGAAGCAGGAGAACTCTATAGTCATGCACTTTCCTTTGGTTCTACACTACTTGGAGGAACCTTTTTTTCTTTGGAAGCTGCTGCCTTGACCTATGCACAGTCAACAAGTGCTTTGCCCTATAAATTCCTCGCTTTGCGAGTTACGCCTGACAATTTAAGGAATCTTTTTCGCATAGGCCCACTCCATCCTTTTGTGCAATTACTTGTCGATGGTGAAATGTTTCACGCACACACAAAAATTGCTGCATCACATTCGGGTGAATACAAAAACAAGACCTTAAATGGCTATTTTATGCGAAGCAATCGACATTGCAACGATCCTCTGGGCTACATTATCTCATTAACAATGCAGCCAGAAGATCTAGAAAAGGCTTTTCATTCCCTTTGTGAGAACTCAGGGACTCTTTTTGAATACAAATGACGTTCTATTGCAGGTTACGATGCTGCAGAGTTGCCCTTATCCCAAAATGCTGAATGGAGAAGAGCCCCATCTGCATTGTTTATGTCGGCAATATCCATTTCTGTAATACCTAGCGATTGCATGAACCCTAGTACCAATACTGGATTGGTGACCGCCACGTTCACAAAATCATCTTCGCCAAGGTCTTTGTCTGTTTTTCCCTTGAGATGCTGTACTTTTTGAGAAAGTTCTTTGAGAGTAAAACTGGTTTTTTTTCCTACGAGAGGATGAATCCCATAAGCAAAAATATTACCGATTCCCACGACTTTGGTATTCGGACTTCCAATTTTCTTTTTGAAGAGCGAATCGACTTTTTTTGAAAGCTTACGCGCCTGACTTTCCGCCTCATTTAGTTCTTTTTGACTGAGAGGATTTGGGGTTGTGACCACGTCAGGGTCTTTTTTCTGAATCTGCTTAATCACGTAATTCTTAAAAGGGATTGAAGCATCTAAACCTCGATGAACGACCACATCTCCTTTAGCATCTAAAGTAGAGAATTGAAAACTTCCTCCGCCAATATCCCAGACAACAATTGTTTCAGGATCTACATTCAATTGCGCTATTGCTGCTTTGAATCCAAGTGCGCCTTCCAATTCCTGATCAATGATGTGTACCTTGATCCCCGTTTCACGCTCAATCCTATGGATAAAGTCCTGCACATTGGCTGCCCTACGGAATGAGGCTGTCGCTACTGCAACGACTTTTTCAGCACCATGCTTTTTGGCAAGTTTTTGACTTTTCTTAAGTGCTTCAAGACCTGTCTTCATCAGCTCATCCTCGAACATGTTCTTCGCCGATTTTTCAAGACCCTCTTGGTATTGAACAGCAAAAGACTCATTTACGAGCACTCTTTCTATTTTTCCTGTTTTTACATTGACTTCTGCCACCTTCAATTTAGTCGCTCCAGATCCGATATCGATCGCGGCACGTACTTCGCATTCTTTCTCGCTGCAAAATCCGACCAGCGGCAAAAACACAACTGACAAAACCAAATACCTTTTTAATTTATTCGTAATCATAACCATCGAAACACCCATTGATATTTTTTAAATAAATTCTAATAATTAATCGATGAAATTATATCGATTAATAAAATTAAGCGAAAACATAATAATAGCTATAATTACAAATAATTATTTAAACCCGATCGGACATTTATAAATGAACATGCCTCTTAGATTGTCAAAGAAAGACCATATTGCTATAGCTTCTTAGATACTGCTTAAGGTGTTGATCATGATCATTACTACGCTGATCGCTACGCAATGCGCTAATATTCCCGTTCCAGAGGCTACCGAACAGGCAATGCGCTATTACCATAGCGGCAATATCTTATGGATGGTTCAGCAATTTTGGAGTTTAGCCATCCCACTTTTGATCCTGATAACCGGATTCAGTGGAAAACTAGGAGTTTTTGCTAAAAAATGGGGCAAGAACTGGTTTTTTACCATCGTCGTTTATCTGATTCTCTTCATAGCTATCTATAACCTGCTCTACTTAGCCGTCGATTTCTATGCAGACTATTTGAGAGAACATGACTATGGCCTTTCCACACAAAAATTTGGTAAATGGCTTGAAAATTATGGATTAGAAACACTGGTGACTGCGATCAGTGCCGTGGCCTTCGTGTGGATCTTTTATCTTATATTAAAGAAAAGTCCCCGTCGCTGGTGGATCTATAGTAGCCTTGCAAGCATTGGAATCACCTTCATCATGGGTTTTATCGAGCCGATTTGGATTAATCCCCTCTTTAATAAATTTGAACCAATGAAGGATAAAGTACTCGAACAACAAATTTTAACCCTCGCCGCACAAGCAGGCATTGAAGGCGGTCGGGTCTTCGAGATCGATAAAAGCCAAGAAACAAAAAAACTCAATGCCTACGTCATTGGTTTTGGGTCTACTAAACGGATTGTTCTTTGGGATACAACGATCAAGCAAATGCCACCTGATCAGATCCTATTCGTCACGGGCCACGAGATGGGGCATTACGTCCTAAATCACCTCTGGTGGGATTTACTCTATAATTCTGCTCTTTTCTTTGTAATCTTTTATCTCACCTATAAAACGGCAAATTCATTATTGAACACTTATCACAAGAGATTTGGGTTCAAACATCTCTATGATATTGCCTCTCTCCCTCTGCTCCTTTTTTTGACTACCCTCTTCACCTTCCTTTTCACACCTCTTTCCAATTATGTTTCTCGTTATATGGAACATGAAGCCGACCGATTTGGATTGGAAATTACCCAAAATAATCGAGCCGCTGCTGAAGCTTTTATCACGCTGCAACAAGGAAACCTAGCGAACCCGCGTCCTGGCATTCTTTACAAGGTCTGGCGCAATACCCATCCATCTCTTGGCGATCGGATCGATTTTTGCGATAGCTATTGTCCATGGAAAGATGGCCAGTCCCTTAAATATGCCCGCTATTTCAGGTTCAACAAGACCGAATAAATTTTCAGAAATTACGATTTTTCAAAGCGTGTATGTAAAAGCCAAACGGACTGGCGAGCCTCTTTACCGACGTGCCATTTTATATTTGGTAGATAGGAAGGATCGTGGGATCTAATAAAACTCATCGTTTCCAAAATAGCCAAAAACATTTTCTTCAACTTTTTATTGTCTAATTGAAAAAGATGGCGATGCTCATCGATCTTTACCTTTGCCTTAAAAGTGTCTGGGACAAGAAGCAAATTTCCGGTAAGAGAACGTACTGCTAGAGTGTCATGTTTCCTGATTTTCGCAGAAAGTTGTTTGTAAAAGGAATCAGCAGGTTCGCTTTTATAGGCGTGTTCAAAAACGCTCTTACAGCATCTGCAGTCTTTCACAAAGGATCCCGACGGCGGCTGTATCTCTCTATCCTCTTCCCCTTGTGGCTCAATCTTAAATTGAAATGTTCGATGATCAGGTGAAGTCAACTGCACACAATATCCCGAATTTTTTTGAACGTTCTTTTTTAAGGCGAGGAATTCTTTAACAAGCAATTCCGCATTTTGTTCATGATTTGCAGAAAATAAATTCACACTTTGGAGCGAAGTTTTTTCCAAAAACATCAACCGCTTAGCCCACATCCAGAGAAACAGAAATCCATGCAAAATTCCTACGAGGCAAACACCGATGAAACTTCTAGACTGCTGCAAAGAAACCAACGACGACTGGGTCCAAGAGAGCTGAGGAACTGACCGGACAGCCTCTTGAAAAGAAGACCTATCATTAGAAGAAAGAATTCGCCGGCTAGTTTCAATGGATAAGCTCATTTTTACCTCTAGAATAATATATTTTTAAAATCAAAAATCGCTTCCAGAAGCGAAGGATTATTACATTTCTAAAGAACCATTGTCAAACAAAGAACCATTGTCAAACAAAGAGTGAAATCGCTTAAACTGTTCGTGCTATGTCGATCCTGCCAAAAGATCCCCACAATTGCCCCTATCTATTGCTAGCTCCCATGGAAGGAGTTGGAGATCGCTGTTTTCGCAAAGCCATGGCATCTATCGGGGGATTTGATGAAGCAGTCAAAGATTTTCTTCGAGTGCCTAAAAATGCTCATATTAAAAGTCTAGCAAGCGAATATGTGGCCGATGAATTAACTCCGTTTCCCCTGGCTGCTCAACTCATGGGATCTGACCTGGATCTAATGGGGGCAATGGCTCAAGAGATCGAGCGTCGAGGAGCGCCACGCATCGAATTGAACTGCGGCTGTCCCTCAAATACAGTAACTGGTCGCGGGGCTGGGTCTAGCTTGTTAAAAGATCCACACTATCTGCATCGAGTAGCTAAGTCAATCGTGACTGCTGTTTCCATACCCGTCACTGTAAAAATGCGTTCAGGGTATGAAGACACTTCCTTATTCAAGGAAAACTTATTCGCAGCACAGGAGAGCGGCATTCGATTTCTTACGCTTCATCCCCGTACCAAAGTCGATGGCTATGGCCCACCTGCTAGATGGGACCTAATCGCCGAAGCAAAATCCCTTCTCGATATCCCTGTCGTAGGAAATGGTGATATTTTGAATGTGGAGAATGCACTAGAAATGTTACGAACGACTCACTGCGATGCTTTGATGATTGGAAGAGGGAGCATCATCAATCCATTCCTTTTTCATCAAATTCGAAGCCATTTTTCTAAAAAACCCTATTATCCCGAATGGAAACAATTAGTGCGCTATTTCGATGTTTATCAGACTGAAATGGCGGGAATACCGCCAAAGATACAGATAAACAAACTAAAACAGCTAATGAGCTTTCTTTTCAAAGGCAATTCCGAACTATTCAAAAGGAGGGCTGGCATACTCACTTCCCAACCTTCTGACCCACAATCTCTTATGGATTTTGCAATGCCGCTGTTAAAAGATCATTGGGAATGCACGTAGCACCAAATTTTGAAATCCAAGTTTGCTTAAGACATTCATCATGTCCTAAGCAACCTTGTTACATAGGCCTAACTTGTGTAGCTTCTGGTCCTTTACGTCCAGGCCCTTCCACGTACTCAACTTTCTGGCCTTCGCGAAGAGATTTCGCATCCCCTTCTACATTATTAGCATGTACAAAGAGATCTTTGCCGCCAGAATCAGGCGTTATAAAGCCAAAACCCTTTTGCGCGTTAAAAAATTTGATAGTTCCTGTTGATTTCATCTGGATTCCTCTTAAGTTTTCCGATCCTAGTGATTATACACATGTTTTTATAACAGGCAATAGAGGGATTTTTTTTCTTTTGGACCCATTGAATTCGCTGGAAATTATTGAGTTTTTCATTGAAAATCACAGCATTTAAAGTTTTGAGCACAATGAATCGCCTCCAAAATTGTACAAGGCTAGGTCTATGGAAAAAAAGCGTGCTGCTCGCACTACACATTATCGTTGGGTTGTCGCAGGTTTAATCTTCTTCATTACCCTTGTCAATTTTATCGACCGATCTGCAATTTCCTTCGTCATCGATCCTTTGAAAAAAGAGTTCGGCTTTACCGATACGCAATTTGGAATGATCCTTTCAGCTTTTGGGGTAGGCTATGTTTTGCTCACTGCCTTTGGCGGGTGGTTGGTCGACCGCTGGGGAACGCGCCTCATCTGGCCAGTTGCCGCCATTAGCTGGTCAATCTGCGTTGGGTTGCTTGGTTTTGCAGCAGGGCTATGGGGATTCATCGGCTTGCGTTTTCTTCTAGGAATTACAGAAGGCCCCCATTTCCCAGCTATGTCCCGTTCCATTAGCGATTGGCTTCCTCCCTCTGAGCGTGCTCGAGCATTATCATTAGGACTTGTGGCCATACCCCTCTCTTCGGTAATTGGTTCTCCTATTACTTCTTACCTCGTCGCCGATTTTGGATGGAAAACGATGTTTGTTGCTATAAGCGCTATAGGCATGATATGGGCTGTTATTTGGTACTGGTTTTTCAGAGACAAACCTGAAGACTCACCTTATGTAAGCCCTGCCGAGCTCCAATTGATTTCTACCACTCGCTCAGGAAAAGCTGTGGAGATCGAAAACACATCTGTGGACTGGCGGTTTATCCTTACTCACCCAGCTCTCATTGCTAACAACATTGCCTATTTCGCCTTCGGCTACATGCTCTTTTTTGCTACTCTATGGCTACCTGGTTATTTTCTATCGCAGCATGGACTTAACCTCAAAAGTGTAGGATGGTATTTGACGATTCCTTGGCTTGTCGGCGCACTCTTTTTAAAAGCTGGCGGCATTCTTTCAGACTGGTTGTACCAAAAGACGGGCAGCAGCCGCCTCGCACGTTCTCATTTGATTTGGAGCAGTCAACTACTAGCCGCTATATGCTTTGTTGCTCTGAGTTTTACCCATTCTCTCAGCTTTTCCTTGTTCTTTCTTAGCCTTGGACTTGGATTTGGTTTAATGCCTCAACCTGCGTTTTTTAGTATCAATATCGACGTCGCAAAGCATCGCTCTGGAACATCTCAGGGCGTCACATCGAGCTGTTTATCGCTAGCTGGGATCATAGCTCCTGTCTTAACAGGCTGGCTTATCGATTTAACAGGCAATTTCCAGGGGGCATTCCTATTGCTTGCCGGCCTTACAGTGATCGCAGTGATTGCGGTGATCTTGTTTCACTACCCAGACCGAGAATGGTCTCCCGCCTAAGAAGGTCTTACAAAAATCATTTCCCTATGAAACTCAGAAGCTTCTGAGTTTCATAGGGAAAAGAATTTGCAAATACTTTCTAAGGGAGTTCATTCTTGATTTGGTAGGATCACGTTATAGGGCTTTAGGACTTTTTTCCATTTATCTATGTTAGTAGAGATGTTCCAAATCGCTTCGGTTCCAAGAATTTCGAAGAAAGAAGCTGTCTGTGGATGGCTCTTCTGAAGAGCCGCTTTATCAAAATGTGCTTGTTCATAGATATATGTCTCAGCATTGATCAGCATCGATGCTGAATCGATCAGTTGCTTCTTCTTTAACTCTTCTAAAAAGAAGCTAGCTTGATCGAGCATAGAGCCATCATTGATTTGAAGAGCGATCAATTGGTATCCTTTTCCCTGCAGTTCTAACGAAAAAGGAGTCAAATTGATCGCCCTTGATATCCCTTTACAAAAGCCGTGCTGATAAGTGAAGCGAACGGATGTGTTATCGTTGATGAGAAGATAAAGATGGTAATGTTTTGATAGGCGGGGTTTTGGCAAATTAGGAAAATTCTCAATTTCTATATAGCTACACGGAGACACTACCAGTTTTGAGACCGTATAACGTTTGTTATCCGTTTTGATCTCAGCAATCGATCGATCAAAATCGAGATAAATCGTTTGCAATTTTTGCCCGAGCAACAACTCGATAGAGCTAGCCTTGACTAACCGATGCAACTGGCTCATCAACTCATGACATCCCTGAGAAAAATACAATCCGCTATCTGAAGATTGCAGCATCTGATTCCCATATGGATTATTCATGAGAACAAAATGACATCCTACATATTCTTCAAGGAATTTTCTTAACCTGGAATCTGCTCCAATTTGATGACACCCCATATCAACATTCGAAACTCCACAAATATCGATTGCTTTCCAAGCGCCTCCCATTGTCGCTCCCGCTTCGATAAGAAGAACTCGCGCTCCTGAATAAGAGCGATAGAGAGCTTCGAGAACTGAAATTGGGCTGGTCCCTACAAACGCATAATCGAAATCAACTTCGACTGCCAAAATCACTGATCGAGAGGAAAGGAGAATAATAAGCAGGCTCAATGGTTTGCATACAAAGAGATGCTCAAATCGCTCCCATATTTTTTTGATAAAAACTTGAAGCGGTAGATAACTGGTTCTACGCAATCCGCCTGCTTGGTTTTTCCTCATCGCTCTCATAATCTCTGATACTATTGTAGGATCTCTAATCGCTTTTCGATCCAAATTCCTGATGTAATATACGTAAGTTGGTATTATCCGAGAAATTTGAATCGAAAATGAACGCAAAAAGTTCTTGTATACATCGTAATTCAAAAATTGAAATTTTGGCATCGCTACTGCCCTAAATTTAAGCCACGCATTATACTCTGTCGTCGAAGCGGTGCCTGTGTATGCACAGGTGCGATGGAGTCGGATTCAAAAGCAGAGATCGTAGCAAAGCCAAAAACCAATATTCGAGTCAAGATGTGTATAAAGCGAGCAGCACTTAGTTTATGGATACGTGAACTGTTTCTTATCCTCATTGTTTTGTTTCCTCAAATTCTCTATGCAAAGACGATCTATTTTGTTCCTTATCCTGGAGCAAAGCCTAAACAAATGTTCTACAATCTTTATGCAGGCCAAGATGAATATCCCAAAAAATGGATCCATTTAAGAAAGGCATTGGAGACTTTGGGCTATAAGATTGATTTCACATTCGATGGCGACAATCTCCAGGACTTTGCAGGACTTATTTCTGTTACCAATACCAACTCTAAACTTCTTGCAAATCTTGAGCGCTACCCTAAGAATAAATGTTGGCTTATCAACATCGAACCCCCGGTTTATCTACCCCATCTCTACGATCGATTACTATGCCGTTACTTTGGCAAAATTTTTGTAATGTTCGATGACTTGGTCGATAACACCAATTACTTCAAATTTTATTACCCGCAGCCACGGCAAAAGAGAAATCCAACAGTCACTGATTTTTCTCAAAAAAAATTATGCACTGTGATTGCCGGAAATAAAACTTCTCATCATCCCAAAGAACTCTATTCCGAACGGCTAAAAGCGATTGCCGCGTTTTCAAAAATTGCTGCCAAGGAATTTGATCTATATGGACATGGATGGGAAGGCTATACAAATTGGAAGGGCATTGTTAGTAATAAATGGCAAACCATTGAGAAATATAAATTTTGCATTTGTTATGAAAACATGAAAGATCAACTTGGCTATATTACGGAAAAAATCTTCGATTGTTTTGTAGCTGGGTGTGTTCCGATTTACTTCGGAGCTTCTAATATCCTGAAATATATTCCAAAGGAATGCTTTATCGACCTATGCGCTTTTTCCTCTTATGAACAGCTCTATCACTTTTTAAAAACGATGGATCAAAAGACACATCAAAGCTATCTCGATGCCATCGATCGCTATTTTAAAAGCCCTCAGGCGCAGTTGTATTCGATCGATCATTTCATCGAAATCATCAAAACACACCTCGCACAATTGGAATAACTACTCCTTGCCAGAGTGAGATCGGAATGTAATGTCGTAAACAGGTAGACAGACTAAGAACGTATTTGCAAATTCTTTTCCCTATGAGAATGGGAAGATTTTCGAGGAGATTGCAAAATGCGGGTCGAAGCCAGTATCGGGACGATGATACGAGTGAGAGCCGCATTTTGGAAGATCACGAAAAGGTTTCCGTTCTCTAGGAAAATGAATTTGCAAATACTTTCTAAGTCCCATTGCTAACACTATAACGCAAACCGTAGGCAACGCTATTTTTCGTAAGGTTGTTCAAAAACTCCCCTACCGTAAATTGCGAATGCTGTGCTTCAATTTGGTCCAAGAGTTGTGAAGCTCGAGTAAAATCTGCCTTAGAGTCCATCGGATAGTAAATAAGTCGAACACCAGCAAGCCGCGCTGCAGCTAACTGAATGAGCGCAACAGTTTTTGGTCCATTCCCAAACGCACCGGCCCCCCAGTTGCCAGTGTGGATGACGATCTCTTTGCTCGAACCATATACATCTTGGATAGCTTTAAATGCTAAAAAAGCACGATGAAATAGTTGTTTCAAATGTCGGTGTTCATAGGGTTTATTCGCAAGATGGGATCCTATATGTGGTGCAGCTAAGGCAAAAATATTGCTTTCCCGCGGAGCATTAAAGCGTTTTAGACAGGCATCGATATCCCATTTAGATGCTTGAGCCAACTGGTTGCCATAGATCGTTTTCCCATTACTTAATTTTCGTACTGTATCCATCATGCCGAAACGCTCGACACCTGGGAGCAAAGCAACTTGATCGCCATCGAGTGTTCGTAAGGCAGGCTCCTTTTCTAAAGCCGTTCTGAGGTGTGAAAGAGAAGGATGCTCGCTGACCAAAACTTCTTCCTGGGCATAAAGCGGACCGTGGGAAAATCCAAACAAAATAGGATCTGCAAAATCTGGCGTCCAATGCATTGTTTTCTTTGTCGAGCGGTCAAACGCAAAAAGACCCGATCTCACTTGAACGTCTTTTTTGGGTTTTTCGAAGAGAGAAAGAACGTCTAGTGCATGCCCATTCTGGAGTTCGTATTTCGTTATTTGAACAGGTTTTGTCAATTTTTGACCTGCGATAAGGCGATCGTAAATATACTGTTTATTGGGATCTTGTAGATTGGGTGAAACAGTCGTTGGACAAAAAGAGTAGTGCCCAACCTGCCTAATTTCCAAAGGGCCAATGAAGTAAGAAGCCGCTTTGTAAGCAGTAAAAACTCCTGCTGCTGTCAAAACACCAGGAATCGCAAAAAAAGCAAATCCTAAAACCGTGGCTGTAAATGCAACAACGTTATCCAAACGAATCTTTTGAAAAAAAAACATCTGGGAGTTCAGGCATCTCTCAGCAGATTGTTTTACATTTTCCTCTATCGAATTCTTCTGATACTCGAAAGATGTTCTGGGCGGATGAGCTGCATTGATCGGAGGCAATTTTGTAACAAGTATGCTCATCGGAGGATTTTTTAGTTCTAATAGAGTGCTATAATAACCTAGCTTTGGATATACCGCGATTTTTTAGTTTTTTGATGGCTTTTGGTGTGCGAATAAATAATAACCTGTTTACCATCACGATTCTTTGTTTTCTGACAAAAATCGATGAAGTCATACTTTGCAGACAGTCCTACTAGGAGAGAAACATGCGCATGATACAAATGATTTTCTTGAATTTCTTGTTTCTGGTTATACCAGCATTGAGTTATGGTCAAACTATGCATGTACAAGGTCATCGCGGCAATCGGGGGCTTCGACCTGAAAATTCCTTACCAGCGTTTGCAACAGCCATCGAAGCGGGTGCTGATGTCCTCGAGCTAGATTTGCTAGTATCAAAAGATGGGAAGCTCATCATTCACCATGATTATACGGTGAACCAAAAGCTCTGCACGTATCTAGATGGAACACCCGTTTCTAATCCTGCGCTGATCCGTTCCTTGACTCTCTCTGAAATCAAACAACTCGACTGCGGCAGAAAAAAAAGATCCAGAATTTCCAAGACAATCTCCAATCCCAGGCACACGAATTCCCACTCTTGTCGAACTCTTTCAGCTCATTCGAAATTCTTCTCATCCCAATGCCAAAAAAATTCGATTAAATCTCGAGATCAAACGCGATCCTACTCATCCAGAATTTACTATCGATCCCCACGAATTCGCTAAGAAAGTCCTAGATGAAGTCAAAGAGAATAACTTTTCTGGTCGCGTCTATTATTCCTCCTTTGATCCAGATGTCTTAGCGGAAGTTCGCAAGATCGATCCAACCGCACAAATCGGATTCTTATTCGATGACGAAAGCTTAGATGCGGCTCGTCAAATAGACCCTAATGCTGGGATTGATTTTCTTGTCAATGTAGCCAGTTCTCTTAAAGCAAATATGATCTCGCCAGATCATTTATATTTAAAGAATGCTGAATTTGTCCACGAGCTGCACCGCTTAGGCTTTCGCGTCGTCACGTGGACTGTGAATGATCCCAAACGTTGGGCAGAGCTCATAGAAATGGGTGTCGATGGCATTATCAGCGATTATCCAGAAGATCTGCTTCATTTCTTAAAAAAACAAAAGCTTCGTTAATTAAGTATTTGCATTTTTTTCCTATGAAAATCACAAGATTCTCATAGGGAAAAAAATTTGCGAATCCTTTTTAAGAAGATGTTTCAAAAGTAACGGCAATGCCCTGATGGTCGGAAAGTGCTGTTCTCGTATTATACGAAGAATCGAAGGCTTTGATGAGATAGGAATCTTTCACTCTGATCTGGTCGCGAACTGATAGCAAGGAGCCTTTATGCACCACCTCTTTAAAGAAAGAAACATAATCGATCGTTTCTTCATGACCGGCTAGCTTCTTGTCCCATTGCTCGGCAAGTCGACTCGTGCAAGTTGGGGTTCGGCCTCGATAACTATGACGAAGAACAGCGGCAAGCTTTATCCCTTCCTTCTTGTCACGTTCGATGTTGAGATCACCAGCTATGATCGTGGGCATTGGCAATTTCTTGCTCCTAATACTGTCTACAATTTGTGCAAATTGCTTAGCCCTGTTCTCTTGATTTTCACCATGGATTAAATGTGTTCCAATAATGCGAGCACAAGGCTTGTGATCTTCAGGTTTTGCTTTTATTTCCAATGTTCCAAATCCGCGATTGAGCGTCCATTGGTTATTCTCAAAAGAATCATGGGAAAAGTGATCGACAGCACATTTGGTCATGATCATACATCCCCCACCACTGCCTAATGTATTAGGCCCAAGATGCATATAAAAATGCGCATACTTCGAGCTCAACCTGGCCACTAAAGCCTCTGCTAAGGATGTATCGTAAACTTCTTGAAGTACGACAACATCTGCCTCTTCATGAACGATCTTGCTGACAATCCGATCGAGTCGAGAACGCCAATGGACGACACCTCCATGATCGAAATGCATCCCGGCACCGATCCCGCAGATATTCCAATTCATCACCTTCATCTTGCGATCAAGAGGCTTTTCTGGTGCGTGGCCTCGAACATGCGTATAGCCATCTTTCTGCAAAGCAAAGCCGATAGCACGGAATATCCGGCTCCCTACCCCTAATATTCCTATGCTGCCAAGAATTGGCAGCGGCAGCACAGCACAAAGATACGTCGCAAAACAGGCGCTGCTAGCAATCAATGCTCTATATGCAATTTCTCTTGTTTGCGAAACACAGTTATCGAATTTTTTTGGATCGAGCGGCGCAACCAAACGGTAGCGAAGAAGACCATAAACTGAGCAAAAAGGCTCCGCCATCAAAGAAGAAACGTGAAGGAATGTCCGATCCAACCCTGCAAGCATAATTAAGAATTTGCAAAAAAAAAATTAATTTATCATTATGATCGGTTTTCCAGGGATAATTGTCTATGGCCCAGAGCGTGACGCAAATCTCGAATTGGAGCTACAAACAACTTGAAGCGAGCCTTCTTCCAGTTCAAGGCGGGCTCATCCAAAAAACTGCCTGCTATGCTTATCAGTTTTTTCAATTTTGTCTCTTCCTGCCTGTTGCTGCCACCTCTTCTATCTTTTCATGCACTTTGAACATTCTCTGTGCAAAGCCCCCAGCTGACCCTCCTCTTGTCGCATTTGCTAAACATCCTGAATGGGATCAACAACCTCTTAAAAAAGCCCCTGTCAAGATCGGATTTGCAACAGCTGATTTTCAAGAAAATGGACCAAGGGAACATCCTAAGACGAACTGGAGCGAATATTATAAAAAAAATGCCCACCAACTCGGGCCTTTAGGAAAAACACCCGATATATGGAATCATCCTGAACGAGTCCTTGAACGACTGCTAGAGCTTGGGGTAAAGAAATTTCGTTTCTCTGTCAGCCGAGATAAAATCGAACCAAAAGCAGGCCATCCATTCGATCCATCTGCTTTACAACATTATCGCAATTTTTGCCGCATGCTGCAGCACCATGGAATCGAACCCATGGCCACCCTTCATCACTTTAGCGATCCAACTTATTTCAGTTGGAGACGAAAAGAAGATATCGATGGCTTTGTTCGCTATGCCCAAGTTGTTGCTGCTGCTCTTTACAAAGAAGGTGTCCGTAAGATCATCACGATCAACGAACCGACCATTGTTGCTTTCCAAGGCTGGGGAAGGGGGGATTTTCCGCCGGAGAAGACCATGGATTTCGTTGGAGTTGCAGAAGTTCTAGAAAATATGATGAGCGCTCACACGAGAGTATATAAAACGCTCAAAGTAAAATATCCTCATTTGCAGATTGGGATTGCGCACGATCCAATCCGTTTTCGCCATTATCATAAATGGCACCCCATTTGGACACCGATCGAGAGGATTCTTTGTTACTATTTAACAGAAATCAACCACAGCGCCTTAATGCGTTTCTTCCAAACAGGAAAGTTCTCTTTACAAATCCCCTTCTGTGTCAACCATCATTTCGAGCTTCCTTCAAAACCACCGCTTGATTTCTTTGCGCTGCAATACTACACCGATCCCAGCCTCAAACTATCTGTAACTGGCGGAGGGTCGGTAACGCGTATTCCTGGAGAAAACCTATCCTCTCTTGGTTATAGAGCTTATCCACAAGGTCTCGCTTCCGCTATTGAAGAATGCCGAAGCCTTGGGGTTCCTATCGATTTAACTGAGATTGGTTTCGATATTGGGATCAATAAAGATATTACCGACAAAGAACGAATCAGTTACTTCCAAAGAATTTTTCAGGTCGTCCAAAAAGCTATCCAATCAGGTATCCCTGTCCGTTCTCTTTATTTTTGGACATTGATCGATAATCTAGAGTGGAGCAAAGCTTGGGGTGCGCGTTTTGGCTTTTATAGCTTCGATCCAAAAACAGGCAAAATCCTTCCACGCCCTGTCACCAAATGGTTGAAGAAACAATTGTCTCACTAGCTCGACAGTCTCTTAGATAGTTTATTTACGCAAGATGTCTATTAGGCAGGTGTTGATCTAATTAATCCTCGCAAGCGATCTATTCTTTCAACCCTATCACTCATCTCTTGCCTTTCAGGTGCTGTAAGATAAAAGTCTCTGTCATCAGGTAAATCAACGCAAAAAATTGGTGTGCAAAATGTGCAACACAATTCACACACATTTTTAGGAGGCCGCTTATCCATATAACAACCCATACAACGCATGGTTCTGTCAAAGGGATCTATTGAAGGGACTTCCCGACCTTCTCTAGCCATTTGAGCCTCTTCCTCTTGTGTAGGAGGTTCTGGCTGGTTGGGAAGTTGCCAGCAAAAGTAATATAAATACGGAACCGTAACGATGGTTGTAAGACCACAAGTTAAGGGACAAACACAACAAGAGGTAAAACAAGCGATATGTTTTCTCGCATTAGCTGATATTTGCTGCCTTCTATGCAGCCGTTCGTCACGATTTAATTGCGCTTCAAGAGCATGTCTTGTTATTTCCTGATTTTTAGGCTCTAAGATAATCATATGTTCTCCTTAAAGACTGTATATCTGCTTCGCATTTTAACCACTGGCTCAGTATCTGCTTCTTCTGAGCAAGCTTGGAAGGTTGTCTTCATAGAAAATTTCACCAAACTGTCAAAACAATTCTTTATCAAAAAAACATTTTAATTCAATAAAAAATTAACATATTTATACGAAGAAGAGCTAAGAAAATGGCCCGAAGATCTAGGCAAATCTAGAGGGAAATACCTATAGAGATAGAGAGCTTTCAAGCACTCCCTAAGAAAGTATTTGCAAATACTTTCCAAGAACTCGCAATTCAAAAGGACGGAACGAGCTTTCCAAATGTCGAATAGAGGAGCTGATACACACTTGCTGCGTCTTCTTTAAGAAGAGCCTCTCTAGCAGTCCTATAAGCATCGATCGTCGAACAATTTCTCAGCATGTATTTGACTGAGAGCAAGGAACGGGGAACAATGGAAAGTTCTTCTATCCCCAACCCAATTAGCAAGGGAACATAAAGAGGTTGAGAAGCAGTTTCACCACACATACAAACTGGACGGTTATGTTTTTTGGCCTCTAAAACCGCCATCCTGATGATACGCAAAATGCTTGGGTGAATAGGTTGGTAAAATGTTTCAAGGGAAGGATTGATTCGATCGACTCCAAGGACGTACTGGGTCAGATCATTCGTTCCCAAGGAGAAGAAATCTGCATATTTGGAAAGAGCATCGACCAAGAATAAGGCTGATGGAACTTCGAGCATACAGCCAATCGGTAGGTTGGCACGATGCGGCACTCCTTCTTTTTTCAGTTCATCGCTAATTTCTTGAATCATTTGGCGTACTAACTTCATTTCTTCAACTTGAGACACCAATGGAACAAGCAGCCGAAGATCTCCTTCTAAGGCGGCTCTAAGCAATGCTCTAAGGTGACATTTAAATAACAAAGGATGGCGGAAAAGATAGCGAATCCCTCGACATCCCATGAGAGGATTTGCTTCATTTAGAATCATATTTTCTTTCGGAGGTTTCTTATCACCTCCAAAATCGAAAAGACGTATGACGATTGGTTGATTATGGGTTTTACGAATAGCTTCGACAAAAAGGTTATATTGCATCTCTTCGTCAAATAGATCCTGATCGCAATCAGAAAAAAGGAATTCCGTGCGCAACAGGCCAATTCCATCGGCACCGATTTGCGTAAGCACATCGATCTCGTCAATGGAGCCAATGTTGGCCATGAGCTTTATTCGATGGCCATCGAAGGTTTCTGTTGGTAAATCTCGGAGAGGATCATCTCTTTCCTTGGCACGAAAAGATTGATATTGTTTCCTTCGATATTCATTCACTGTCTCTTTGCGTGGATTCAAGATCACCTTTCCGTTAGCTCCATCGACAATAGCCACTTTTCCTCGAGATTTGAAAAGCAAAGCAATATCGATCGTACCAACATAAGGTATTCCTCTCGATCTAGCAATCAAAGCAGCATGCGAGCCAGAGGCGCCGCCAGCGGTGACAAACGCCGAAATACGGCGAGCCTGGGCAGAAGCTGTTGCAGAGGCATCGATATCATTTGCGATCACGATTGAACCCATCGGAGCTTCATGAAAATTTCTCTTTGGATTTTTACGCAAATGGCCAAGAATCCTGCTAGAAACATCCATCACGTCGACTAAACGCTGTTCAAAAAAGGTTCCAACCCCCCTAGAAAATCGGGAAGCGAATTCCTGGATCGTCGATCGAAAAACTGTTTCTGTATTGCAAAGCTCACGTCGAATTTTCCCCTCGACTTCGGAGGTTAAAAAAGGATCTTTGAGCATTTCCAAATGTGCACTAATAATACTTACTGCATCCGGTAGTCCCTCGCCGGCAAGCGAGCATTGCAAATGCTCCAAATCTTGGCGCGAAAGCGCAAGAGCTTTTCGATATCGCTCAATCTCGCGATCGACCTGATCGGCTGTAATTGCAAACTGGGGAATGTCTTCATCCATTTGAACTTGCGGAAAGTAGATGATACCAATGGCTATTCCTTCGCTCAAAGCCGTACCAAGAAGGAAAATTTCTTCACCTTCCTCAGAACTACCTAGAAAAGTACGCGAGAGAAAGCTCATTAAGGATCCTATTCGCTAGTATTTGAGAGCGCTGCGATGATTTTTCTTAAGGTGAGTTTAGCATCTTTTCCTTCTATTGTAATTGTCAAAATTGCCCCGCATGGCGCCGCTAAACTCAGTAAACTAATAATACTATGCGCATCAATCGTACGCTCTTCAAGTGTGATCTTTGCTTTTGATTGAGATTGTTGCAGAATCTGCACTAACTTCATTGCTGGTCTAGCATGAAGGCCAAGAGGAGTCTTTATAATGACCTCTTGTAAAATCTTCATGACAAACCAGCCTCTACATTTTCGATTTTCTCCGTCATTTCGCTAACCAATTTTTCATGCATTTGCTGAGGCAAATGCTGTCCACGAAAACGGATGCGGTGCATTCTTGCGATTGTCTCTACGAGAAGAGCTATATCTAAACTTGGTTTGACAGGAATCGTATAGTAAGGGATCAATCTTCCACAGATCGTGCACATCTTCTCATCTAGTCCTATCCGATCATAAAAATGCTTAGCATTCCACTCTTCGAGATGGACGATCATATCAACTCTTTTAGAGTTGCGTACATAAACAGGTCCATACAATTGCGCGATATCCAAAATCCCCATCCCTCGAATTTCCATCATATGGCGGGTGATTTCTGGACCAAATCCTTCTAGAAATTCACCCTCCCTTCTACGTAAGCGCACGACATCATCAGCAATTAAACGATGCCCTCTTTCGATCAAACTCAATGCCGCTTCACTTTTACCAACGGAGGAATTGCCACGGATGAGCATTCCAAATCCAAAAATCTCCAGCAAGGTAGCGTGTATCGTCAACGTTTTAGAAAGTGCCTCGTAGAGATAATAAGTCAGCCGGCTAACGAGCTCCATTGCCTGCATGTCTGTAGAAAATAGGGGAACCCCGTGCTCTTCGCATAACTCATAAAGTTCTTCGGGGATGGGCAAATCCCTTGCTATGATGACCGCAGGCGTAGTTGGCTTTAACAAGCCTTTCAGGCGAGTTTTTTTCAGAGGATTTTCTAGTGAAGCTACATAATTTAGCTCTGACGAACCAAGAACTAGAATCCGTTCTCCCGAATAATGCTCTAAACGTCCTGCCAGATAAATCCCTGGCCTTTGTGCTTCTGGGGCATAAATACGGCGACGCATTCCATGGCTTCCTGCCCGCAAAACTAGATTCAAGGCAAAAGCATGGTGAGCAAATAACTGCTCGACAAGATACATCGATGGCACCTTAACCAGCGACTCCGTTAGTTTTGTGAT
Organism: uncultured Simkaniaceae bacterium; assembly: GCA_963791555.1. Classification (GTDB taxonomy): domain Bacteria; phylum Chlamydiota; class Chlamydiia; order Chlamydiales; family Rhabdochlamydiaceae; genus JAGXTH01. The sequence goes on along the minus strand of CAWBSQ010000001.1, from coordinate 612,758 downwards.
TAAAAGACAGATAAACTCTCAAATCTCGGATTGTAATTTGATGATTGCTTTTACATAAAGCTAATTTTTGTTAACCTCTATTTAAAGGTGCTTGAGTCATGCGTCGTACAAAAACAGTGATCGTTGGTGGCGGATTTGGCGGACTGAACGTAGCTAAAGGTTTGAAAAATGCCAACCACGATATCCTGCTCATCGATAAAACCAACCATCATCTTTTCCAACCCCTTTTGTACCAGGTGGCAAGCGCCGCGCTCTCTCCTGCTGATATAGCCATTCCACTGCGGGAAATTTTCCGTTATCAGGAAAATGTCAGCGTGATCATGGGAGATGTAGTAGCCATCGATAAAAAGGAAAAAATCATCGTTCTAAAAAATGGAGATAGAATCGGCTATGACTTTCTGGTGCTCGCTGTCGGAGCAAGACATTCTTATTTTGGCAACGACCAATGGGAAGAATTGGCACCGGGTCTCAAAACAATTGCTGATGCACTCGCCATTCGACAGCATGTCCTTCTTTCGTTTGAAAAAGCTGAACGGCTAAACAATTTAGCTGAATCTGCCAAATACTTGAATTTCGTTGTGATAGGTGGAGGACCGACAGGTGTAGAAATGGCCGGTGCCATTGCGGAAATTGCCTATAAGACAATGTTCAAGAATTTCCGAAGGATCAATCCTGCTTGCTCCAAGATCTATCTCGTTGAAGCTCTCCCATTCATCTTGCCCATGTATTCCCAAGCCTTGAGCATGAAGGCTAAAAAAGCGCTAGAGGATCTTGGCGTCATTGTAATGAACGGCAAAAAAGTGACTGGGATCACCGCCGAAGGCGTGCAAACGGAAGGTGAGTTCATCCCCTCTCAAAATGTGATTTGGGCCGCCGGAAATCAAGCATCCCCTCTCCTTAAAACGCTAGACACTCCCCTTGACAGACAAGGTAGAGTGATTGTCGAACCTGATCTAACAATCCCCGGGCATCCCGAAATTTTCGTCATCGGGGATGCTGCTTGTGCTATTGGTAAAGATGGCAAACCGCTCCCAGGCATTGCACCAACGGCAATCCAACAAGCGAGCTATGTTGCAAAGATCTTGCGAAAGGAAACCCCTAAAGCATCGCGTCGCCCTTTTAGCTACTTTGATAAAGGATCGATGGCTACCATCGGTAAATTCAAAGCAGTTGCGAAAGTGGGACGATTTGAGTTTTCCGGATTTCTGGCTTGGGCGGCCTGGTGTTTCATCCACATCGCCTATCTCATCGGATTTCGCAATCGTTTCAGCGTTATGACCGAATGGTCCGTGATGTACTTCACATCCAAACGGGGCGCTCGACTCATCTATCGATCGATTGATTAGAACTCACCTTACCATGATTTCTTCCGTATTGGAACGTCATCCTGCCCTATGGACAGGGTTAATAGTACTAGCTTCGATTGGTCTTGCCCTGGGCTGGGGATGGACGCTTCTTCCTTGGATCATCTTGCTTTTTTACCCTTGGATACAAAAACGGCAATGGTTTCATTGTTTGCTCGCTTTTGTCATGGGCGCTTGTTGTTTTTATTACACCGATCTATCTCTTCCTTCGCAGCCAAAAACTAAAATTAGTGGAACGGGATTTTTCCGAATTCAAGAACTGCGTCAAGAAGAGAGTCCCTTTGGTCGTCAATTCGTGTATAGCGGCCGCATGCTCTCTTTTAAGGATTCTCAAGGAACTTTCTACCATCATCTTCCTTGTCGCATTTATCTGAAACTATCCCAAAAACGACCTGCTGCCGACTGTGACTATCTTCTACAGGGTACCCTTATCCCTAAACAAGCTCAAAAGTGCATTTTCAAACCAGAAAAGCCCTGGCTTCGCTTAGATAATTCCCATTCCTTTAGCGAATGGCGCTACAGAGCAAAAACCTTTGCACGCAATTATTTAGCTAAAACGTTTTCTGATTCCAAAGCGTTTCCTTTATTTCGCGCCTTGACTCTGGGCGAAATCGACGATCGTTTAATGGCGCATGAGTTCCGTAATCTAGGGTTGAGCCACATCCTTGCGATTTCGGGATTTCATTTTGCGCTGATAGCGACAACACTGAGCCTATTACTTCGTTTTCTCCTACCCAAAAAAGGGGCAGCTTTGTTTATCTTTGTTCTGCTCACAGGATATGCTTTCTTCCTAGGAACTTCTGCTTCTATTTTAAGGGCATGGAGCGCTATCTCCCTCTTTCTTTTAGGCCAAACCCTAGGTTATCGAACCACAGGGCTCAATGCCCTTGGGTTCGGTCTACTCGTGGAGCTGTTTTTTGATCCTTTATTAGCAGCCCAAGCAGGCTTTGTCCTAAGCTTCCTTGCCACTGCGGGCATCCTCATTCTTTATCCTGCATGTGAACGTCTTCTTGGGTCACTATTCATCAAACGCACTCTTCCTTCACTGGAGACCTTTTCATTCTTAGATAAACATCTTTACCTTGTCGGCTGCCTGTTCCGCAAAACCCTAGCCCTCAATTTATCCGTTCATCTTGTCGGAATCCCAGCCTGTTTGCTCTTGTTCAAGACATTTCCTTGTCTCAGTCTTATATACAATGTTTTTTACCCCTTCCTCATCTCCTTATGCATGCTATTTTTTTTGATTACCTTGCCGATAGATCTCCTTTTCTCTCCTTTAGGGAGTGTTTTACAGGGCTGGAATCGGACATGGACTGAATGGGTTCTCGATCTTATCTCCCATCCCCCACCCATCCAAGGTTTCCAAATACAAATTGACCATCTCCCCGGTTGGATCTTCTCTCTTTGGCTGTTTTTGCTCGCCTTCCTCGCCTTTCAATTCGATAAAAGGCGCGCCTACAAATCCTAGACAAAAAGGGATGCTGCAGTCTATAAATATAGGCTTAAATTCTATGGCGGCCGTAGCTCAGTTGGTTAGAGCACTGGATTGTGGATCCAGATGTCGCGGGTTCGAGCCCCGTCGGTCGCCCCATTCTTGCTTCTCGAACCGTTTTTTAACTTAATTTTTGGTTTTTTGGGGGATTTTTTCTCTAGTTCCAGATATTTTTAAGCTATCCTTTTTGGTTGACAATGACGATCATCGAAGCTTTATTTCTTGGGCTTGTTCAGGGCCTCACCGAATTCTTTCCGATTAGTTCCTCCACCCATCTATTGCTCGTCAAAATGTTCTTTGGTCTACCTCTTGGAGAGGCTACGATTCTCTTCGATCTCGTATGCCATTTTGGCACATTCTGCGCTGCCCTCTACATTTTTCGACGAGATATCGCGCAACTCTTAACGACGAGAAGAGATAAGCTTTTGCAAATTGTACTAGCCATGATTCCCCTCATCCCAGCCTACTTTCTTTTAAAACCTCTGCGTCAATCGATCCATGGATTTGGCGGCTTAGGCGTCACGTTGATGATCACCGCTTCCATTCTTTTTTTAGGCGAATATGTCCGTCTGCGTCAAACGGCTAGCATCAGTTGGCCAAGGCGAACACGCGATGCATTATGCATTGGCTCTTTGCAAGCTGTAGCGCTAATCCCAGGCATTTCGCGTAGCGCCTCGACGATTTCTTGCGCTCGATTCCTTGGCTGGAATTGCAGTGAAGCTGTCCGCTTTTCTTTTCTTCTTGCTATACCTACTGTATTTGGAGGCAGTTGTTTAGAGGCACTCCATCTTTTGAAAAACTCCTCTCAAAGTTTGCCGATTTCTCTTCCATGTTGTTTAATGGGATTTGGAGCATCGGCACTTGGAGCAATCGCTATCATCGGTCCAGCGTTGCGTTTCCTAGAAAAAGGGCGCTTAAGCCCTTTTGCTTGGTATTGTTTGTTATTGGGGGTAGCCCTTATCTTGTCCTCGTGCTTTGCATAGAACCCTCTAAAACATGTAATCGAGATAATCGACCTAATGGGCAAAAAACCTTCAGCCGCTCCACGCTCAGAAGCAAAGGGATTGATCTTCCTAGGATTGGGGATTCTCCTTGCGCTTGCATTTCTGACATTTCATCAAGGCGCCCCTCAAAAGAATTGGCTTGGCTTGCTTGGTTATGCCACGGCCTGGATGCTCTCTTATCTCTTTGGTCTGATTTCTTTCGCAGTGATAGGTTGTCTAGGATGGATGGGCTTTCGCTTTCTGGCATGCCGTCCGATCGAAAAGCCTAAGATCTTCTATTTTTTTCTGTTTCTCCTTTCGATTGCCATCCTCTTGAATCTCCTTGCAGAACTTGGTGCACCCGTTCCAAATCTTGTCCTGAACAAAGTGTATCAAGAAACAACGACTTTTGACTTCCCTTTTACCCACCATTATCATCGTTATAATTTAGGCGGGGTTCCTCTCTATTTCCTTTACCGCGATTGTTCTTTCTTCAATCTCCAACAGCTTCTAAGCGATATTGGGATTGCCATCACTTTCTCGATCCTAGCCATCGTCTCCTTTGCTTTGATGGCCAATGTACGGCTATTTCCTTTCATCGAGAAGTGGCTCGCCAAACTGCAAGCTTTCAAAGAACGCACTTTCCAAGACAAGCCATTGGAAACGATGGAGCAAGAGGAAGAAAATGATGCACGCCAAATTGCAATTTTGCCTCCTCGTCCCATTTACACACCCCCACCGGTGATAAAAGAAAAACAGATCACTCTAAAAGAACCACCTACTTTCAGCAGCGAAAAAAAAATCACGCGCCCTTCCAAAAAAGAAAACGCAATTTTTGCACAAAAGGTCATAAATGGTGATTTTACTGCCTACGAACTCCCCCCAATTTCTCTCCTGAATAACCCCAAGCGCATCGATCAGCCTTCGCTAAAGAAAGATCTAAGGAACCAAGCTGACATCCTTGAAGAAACACTCATGAGTTTTGGTATCGAGGCCAAAGTAGGAGAAATCCATTGTGGGCCAACCATCACCTCATTTGAAGTGCATCCAGCCGTTGGTGTCAAAGTACAAAAGATCACTGCTCTAGAAAATGATATCGCCTTAAACCTCCAAGCTAAGGCGATCCGCATCATTGCACCGATTCCTGGAAAAGCAGCTGTCGGGGTCGAGATCCCTTCTTTGATCCCACAAGAGGTGAGCTTTAAGGAATTGATGCTAGCCTATCAAAATCATCCTCGAAAATTCTTCATCCCTGTACTTCTTGGTAAAACGGTCGGAGGTGAAATTGTGATGAGCGACTTAGCCAAGATGCCTCATGCCATCATCGCAGGTGCTACAGGCTCTGGGAAATCGGTCTGCATCAATACCATCGTCATGTCTATTTTAATGAATGCACGCCCCGATGAAATCAAATTGCTCATGGTCGATCCTAAAAAAGTCGAATTGACCGCTTATACAAAATTACCCCATCTCATCGCACCAGTTATCACTGAGCCTCATGGCGCCTATGCTGCCCTCAATTGGCTCGTAAAAGAGATGCAATTGCGCTACGACATCCTCAAGCAACTTGGCCTGCGCAATATCGGTGCATTCAACCATCGGCAGATCAATAAAGATCTCGAATCTTCCCTGAATATGCCTATTCCCGAACGCATGCATGCCATTGTCGCGATCATCGATGAATTCGCCGATCTTATGATGGTCTCGAGTTCTGATCTCGAAACGCCTATTGCGCGCATTGCTCAAATGGCAAGGGCCGTTGGCATCCATCTGATTCTTGCTACACAAAGACCTTCGCGGGAGGTGATCACAGGATTGATCAAAGCGAATTTTCCAACGCGTATAGCCTTCAAAGTAGCTTCGCGCATCAACTCTCAAATCATTCTCGATGAAAATGGAGCCGAAAGCTTGCTCGGCAATGGAGATATGCTATTTCTTCCTCCTGGAAGCTCTCACTTGATGCGCGCACAAGGAGCTTACATCAGCGATGAAGAGATCAACCGCTGCGTGCAATTCATTTGCAATCAAGCGCCACCTAATTATTTAATTCCCTCATTTGATAGTATGCGAAAAGAAGACCTAGCGATGGTTGGCGATGAAGAAGGAACTAGCCGAGACAGTCTTTTTGAACAAGCCAAGATGCTCGTCATTGAAACGAATACCGCTTCAACCACCTTCTTGCAGAGAAAACTCAAAATAGGTTATGCGAGAGCAGCAAGCCTTATGGATGAACTCGAATCTCATGGGATCATAGGACCGCAGGAAGGAGCAAAACCTCGCCGTGTCCTGCAGAACAGGTCATCAACAAGCGGTTCTTCAAAATTAGGGGAAGATGAAAAAGACGTATTTGAAACTTGATCTCGAACATAAACTGCTACCACGTCTGAAGCTTTTAGCTTTTATGCTGATCTTCTTTGGCTTGGGCGTTCTTATCTACGGTCTTGCCACTTCAGCTGCATCCCTGATAGAACCAACCAATCTTGCGGCAACCCAAGCAACAGAAGAGATCGAATCAAGCCAATTTGCTTCGAAACCAGAGCTCAAACGCGAAATCATCTATCTCGGTGTTTCTGCGTTTTGGGCAGTCGGAATCTCTCTTCTCATTTATGCTTGGCGGCGTCGTTTAAAACTGAAAACTATGGTGGAGTAGCTTGTCCTCGAATCAACCGCGTAAGATCCTCATCGCACTTAATTCCAAAGAAGAACAAGAGGCTCTTAAGAAAACACTTTCTTCGTTCGAGGTCCATTTCGCTTCTTCGAGTTCCGACTGCCTTGAGAAATGCACCTCATTAAAACCCTCTCTTTTATTGATCGATCTCATGTTCCCCAAAATGCATGGGATTGAAATCGTCCAGCACCTTAAAGCTGCTGGCATTTCCATAGGGATCATCCTCATCTCCGACCAACCTATGATTCAAGCTTATGAGGCAGCACGCAGCCTCAAGATCGATGAGTACCTCATTCGTCCCTTCTCGGCAGAAAAATTAAGAGACATTTGCGAACACTATTTTCGAGGAAATATTCACCTCTCTCCTTTCCACATCGAAGAGAAACACGAAGAAAGCAGCCATTGCTATATCCCAAAGATTCACAATCCAGATCACTATATAAAATTTTGGGGCACGCGGGGATCTAGTGCCGTTTCCGGTTCTGATTACGTCCGTTTTGGCGGCAACTCTTCCTGCCTTGAAATTCGCTCAGGAGATGATCTCATCATCATCGATGCTGGGACAGGCATCCGGCCCCTTGGAGAATTACTGACGAATTCCCGATCACAAAAGATCCATCTCTTCTTAGGCCATACTCACTGGGATCACATCACGGGATTTCCCTTTTTCTCGCCTATTTACGATCCCGAAGTCCATCTCTCTATCTGGGCACCTGTAGGCTTCGAAGTAGATACCAGGGAACTTTTTAATAAGATGCTCGCCTCGACCTTTTTTCCGGTTCGCCTTGAAGATATTCGTGCTCGCATCGAATTCCATGATTTGCGCGATGGCGACAAGATCATGATAGGAAATCTCAACATTTCTACCCATTATGCATATCATCCCGGAGCTACTTTGTGTTTTCGTATTCAACATGGCAAACATTCCATTGGCTATGTGACTGACAATGAATTTCTTCTAGGCTACCATGGACATCCAGGCGCCATCGATCGAGGCCATCGCCTACTCAAGCCCTATCAATCCCAAATTCAATTTCTCGAAGGGGTCGATCTGCTCATCCATGAGGCACAATACTCCCCTTTTGAATATCAAGAGCGCGTCGGATGGGGACATTCATCGATCTCTAACGCTACGATCTTGGTCAAGCATGCTAAAGCACGTGATTGGCTCATCACCCACCATGACCCTAAGCATACCGACGCCCAGCTCGCCAAAAAGCTGCAGCTCCATCGCGATATCCTTGAAGATTGTCACATCGACTGCAAGGTCTCAATGGCCTTTGATGGCCTCGCCATCCCCTTCTAAGAAAGTGTTTGTAAATTCTTTCTAATAGCTAAGGATGCCACTCAAATGAAACTTCCCGTAGCGGTGGTCGCCAAAGATCTTATGCAAGACAAATCCGTAATCGATCCGAGCGGTGAGATTGGTGGCGATATTATAACGCAATCCAGGACCTGCACCCATTAGATATTCTCTTGAAGGCAACCCAAATGAAGCATCGTGATTGTACCCCCAGCCTGCATCGAGAAATAAAAGGAAATACAGACTATCTTTATATTTTACTTTCTTCGTTACAGAAACTGCGGGAAGTCGGAGTTCTAGATTGGAACACAATGCATTGTCGGCATTAAAAATTCTCTCCTCATACCCTCTTACAGTGTCATAACCACCCAGGCCAAATTGCTCGCTGGGCAACAATGGTGTCGGAGCGCCTTGTGCCCGAAAGAGGAAGGCGAGCGAAAATCCTTTCGGCAATTTCCAAGTATTTCCTGCTGCCAGCCGCCCATACACATAGCGCGGAAGGCTATAGGCACGCAAATCATTATAGTCTGCATTGGTTTGGTGCGGTAACCATTTAGCCGGAGAAAAAAAGCATTCGAGCTTTAAAATCGTTTCGTGCCGATCAGTCGCATTTTGCAACGTATATCCTAGCATGAACTGTGTGAGATTCACACATTGATTTGTCACTGGATAAAGTACATCGCTCACAAAGAAAAGATCGCTGGTCAGATATTTATAATCGAATCCGATCGTCGCTTCCTGAAGGAAGGATGTATAAAGCGGCTTAAAAGGGACGATATATCGTAAGCTTGCTTGCGCATTCTTTCCATCGCTTTGAAAAGCTACGATTTCGGGATGGATAGTTGCATAGCCACCGTAGAGAATCAGAGTATGCTTCCAAGGCAAAAAGCAAGTGTAGTTTCCATAATAGGAAATGAAACTTCGTAAATCAGGTGCTGTGGTGAATTGGAAGGTGAGCAGATCGTTCATCCAAAAAGCATCGCCCCAATTCGCTCCGGCAAAAATACGCGCATTCTTGGTAATTTCTGTACCTGTGTTGTCCCCACCACCGTAAACGCGCAATGGAAAGGCATCCTGGCTCAATATTTCTACATCTGTTGTGGCATTTTCCTCGCCTGGCGAAAGGATGATCTGCGTATAGTGAAAAGGATTGCGATTCGCCCATGCAGCCTCATTGAGCAGCCGATCTTTTTTCAATCTGTCGCCACTCTTTAAGTCGAACCGTTTCTCGAAGAACGATTTCTTGAACCAGCGTGTGTCTGAATAGGTCACTTTAGCAACTCTACTATGCATGATAGCAAAGACCACCACCCCAGTTGAGACTTCCTGATCGGGAACACTTACAGCAATGAGATCGTACCCTGCTTTATTGTAATAGAATAAGATCTTCTTTTTGATCTCTTCGATCGCTTTGATGGTGATAGTGTGGTCTAAGAATTGCTCTTCCAACTCATCCTTTAATCCATCGATAGGTTCAATTTCACTAAATTCTACTCCTTGTACATCTCCGTACGCCTCTTTAGTGAACTCCTCTGCACCGCTGACAACTATCCCCTTAAAAACAGCTTTTTCACTAGCTAAAAGCATGCAAGGGAAAAAGAGAATCCATAAGAGAAGGATACAGAGTTTTGTGCTCCCTATTCTATAGACCATGCTCACCCTCGATTTCCCATAGCGCATAATTTCTGGGGTTGAGCTCGACAAGAGATGGAATGATCAAGATGAGGTCTTTTGGCGTCATATCCGGTGGATAGCGATCATAGCTTAAATAGCCGCCATAGGCTGTAGGGGTCCATTTAGTAAATGCCTCCGATAAACTGATCAGATACCGATTTAAGGAATGGGCAATCTTTGGATTTTTATAGAAGATGCGATAAGGACTACCATGCTTTCCTTTAGCATAATAAACCCCCAAGACTTCGTGAATAAGCTTTAAAAACGGATCTTTATTATTCACCAATGCTAAATAAGGAGCACCATTGATTGTATAGGGAAGGAAGCTAGTTCTAAAATTGCCAGCATACAGACTGACAAAGCCTCCTTGAGAAGAGATCGACAAAGCTGGGATATTGAATATGCCGGGACCAATACTCGGTGCTTGGAACAACTGATCGACGACCATCGTCACATTGCCCGTTCCAAGCGCCCTCACAGTAGCGGGGCTCAAAGCGATGATATCCTGTCCAGCGATGAGAAGAATGTTGCCGTTTTGCGCTTGGATAAGAGAATTCATTTCCAGAACGATGTTGGTCGCATCTGCCTGGACATTAAGCGTTCCATTCCCACTAGCCAAGAGTTGGGCACCGGTTCCAAGAGTGACATTACCACTGGCAGAATTCGTTTTACCTGCGCCATTGCGAAGATCGATCGTCAATTGTCCGCCGCCCACATCGATCGTAATCCCAGGATCGATCGTCAATTGCGCATTTCCAGGGTTGCGATAAGCATCGACAACTCCATTCGAAAGGAGTTCATTCCCAATCAATGTTAAATTGCCATCATCGGTAATGACATTGGCTTGCACAAGGATCGATCTTCCAGCAGATAGGGTCAAAGACCCGCCACTACCAGAAGGATTGTTCACGACGATGGGCGATGTAAGAGTGATATCGTTGTTGGCCTGTAAGGTGAGTGACGCGCCTGTATTGAGAATATCGGTGATGAACACCGGCGGAATCGTCATCGTTTGGGCTTGGGCCCTTGCAAATGTAATTTCGCTCACACTGAACAGCCCAACTCTCACATGGCCACTCCCCTCATTGGGGAAACTTGCGATGAAGGTCGAATTGACGGTATCCGCGATAGGACCAAGCATCCCGGTATTCGCTGCTTGCCCTACAATGCTATTTTGTTGATTAAGTACACCGAACAATTCCAAAGCATTGGTTCCATTGCTCCCATTTCCTAACGTCATAGCACCAAGGTCTTGCCAATCAGGACTAGCTATGATGAAATTTCCATTCAGAAGAGGCAGCACACCTCCGCTTCCTACCTCGTCGGTAGTCGACGTGCCTACAAAACTATTGGAACTGCTCACCATACCTGAGGTGCCAGTCGTTCCATTGCCCCATGTCACAGCTCCTTGCCCGCCGCTCCAATGTGTACTCACTGCGACAAAATTCCCATTCCTTAGTGCTACAACTCCGTCAGATCCAATTTGATCGCCTGAATTTACGCCGACCAAACTATTCAATACGCTGACGACTTCATCAGCGAGCGACGCTCCTTTTCCCCAGGTCACCGCGCCTGCAGTGCTATTCCAGTCAGGACTGATGACGACAAATGCGTCGTTGTTCAAAGGCACTACGCCGCCTGATCCTATATGGTCGCCGCTCCCTAAGCCAAGCAAACTCTGTAAACCGACAAGGCCGCTCGTCCCGGTCTGTCCATTAGCAAATGTTACCGCCCCAAGATTCGTTATGAGCGATGTAAGATTCCAATTTGGACTGATCACGACATAGTTACCACTGGCTAACACTGCCACACCGCCGCTTCCCACCGAATCATTTTGAAGCGAACCAACCAAACTATTCGATGCACTCACCGTCACTGTTGCAGCTGGTCTTGTCCCAGCACTCCAAGTCACTGCACCAGCGTTTGGCACGGCTCCACCATTGTTCCAATTTGGACTAATGACGACGAAATTGCTGCCAAAAACCTGCTTTACTCCTCCTGAACCGATTTGGTCATTCATGAAACTGCCAACTAGGCTAGAAGCCGTGACACCATTCACTTGGCCCCTTGTGCCAAAGAGTCCGCTGCCTACTGTCACAGCTCCTGCATTCGCTATCGTTCCACCATTGTTCCAATCCGGGCTGATGACGACATAGTTGCCATTGGCAAGTGCTACAATGCCCCCAAAGCTGACCTGATCGCCAGACGTAGTTCCAAAAAGACTTGTCAGTTGAGCCATGGAAGTAGTGAGCGTCCCCATGATTGGACCATTCGCCCAGGTAGCAGCCCCTATATTGGCAGCACTTCCAGTCCATTGAGGGCTCCTAATGACATAGTGGCTTTGAAACACATGGAGCGCAGTAATGCTTTGACCTATCTGATCACCAGTCGTATTGCCAATAAGGCTATTGGAAGAACTCAATGATCCGACTGTTCCACCTGTGCCACTCGCCCAAGTGGCAGCACCGATCCCTCCATTCCATGAAGGACTGCCTACTACAAAATTGCCATCTAGAAGAGGTGTGATCGAGGTAAATGGAGTCGATTCGACGGAATTGAACCCTATTTGATCATTGGACAATGAACCAATGAGACTGTTAGCTGAACTGATCATTCCTGAAACGCCACTCGTTCCGCTTCCCCAAGTCACCGCGCCTGCATTGGGCGTTGTTCCACCATTGTTCCAATCTGGACTGCTGACGACATAGTTGCCATTAGCTAATGTCACGACTCCGCCAAGACCAACTTGATCTCCCATTGTACTGCCAACAAGGCTGTTTGAAGGGCTAAGCGTCCCTACAATCCCCGTTGCAGCATTCGCAAAGGTCACCGCCCCCTTGCCCATATTAGCAATGCCCCCGCTGCCCCATGCTAGGCTCATGATCAGAAAGTCGCCATTGGGCAACACCACGGAGGGCTGGCTTCCAACTTGATCCCCTAAAGAACCACCGACTAGACTATTTGCAGCTGTGACTGTTCCTGCAATGCCCTTCATCCCATTAACAAACGTGGCTGCTCCTTGGCCCATGTTCGAAGCGCCTACGCTCCCCCATTGTGGACTTCTAATGAGGTAGTTGCCCTGAGATAGAGCATCGATAGAAAGACCCACTTGATCGCCCGTATTCGTACCGGTGATCATACTGATCAGAGCTGCGGTCAACCCATTATACAAATAAACTGCCCCAGCATTTGGCGCTGCAAAGGCATCATCGGGTTTGGCCACGACGACGTTTCCGGTCGAAAGCGGTAAGACAGTTGCCCCGAACAACGAGCCATTGCCCGCATTTGGATCGATGAACTCATATTGCGGATAAATGCCTGAGACGGCATCGATCACCAAATTTTGCGGATCGAAAAAAACTTCACCAGCTTTTCCATTGACTGAAGCGACTGAAACAGACCCATGCGCAAATAGCTCTTTACCAGAAACCTCGATGAGCCCCCCTCGGCCTAATCGTCCTCCTTGGGCGCTGATCATCCCATAGTGCTCGGTCTTTTGCTCAGACCAAACGATCACCTTACCTCCATCGCCTAACTGAGCATCTGCCTCGAGTTTAGCTGCACCATTAATGAACGTCATCGAAGCATTGTGTAGAGCATTATTGGCACCATGGAAATCTCCGCCAATGAGGATTTCTCCTCCTCGCTGTTTGCCGCTAGCATCGAGAGTAGCTCCCGCAAGCGTAATCCGATCGCCCAATAAATGAATGCTACCGCCTATCGCCTCTAAAGTGGGATAATATTCCGAACTAATTCCAGATGCCTGCAAACGTCCAGAACTAAACAAGCTCCCCTCTACACCAGCATCGATGAGAATCGATCCACCGTTCATAGGCGCATTGACCGAGGCTTTGGCCTGAGCTGTTTCGATATAGGACACTTTCGTATGGATAGTGATTGAACCACCATGGCCTTTTTGTCCTTCGGCCAAAAGAGCACCGGTTTGCAAGCACTTGGAAGCTTGAATCTCAATGATTCCACCCTTAGCACCAGAAACATCGAGAACCCCTGATTGGTAGAGGGGATCCATGCGATGAGTATCGAGTCCATTGTCATCGATTAGAAGATGGATTTCTCCCTCGGGGGAAAACAACTTGCCTTGCTGATGGATCGCAGCACCATCAGTAACTAGATAAATTTTTCCATTTTGTTCAGCGAGCAACGTCTCAGGCCCTTGGTTGACTGCAAGCGAACAAAGATCTTCTGTCTGTTGGATGACCTGGATCAAACCTGTCTGTTCAATGCCTGCACCTTTTTGATCAGGACGGATGTGAAGGATCGTTTCCCCAGAAGATTTAAGAAGAATTTCGTGTCCTGATGCCAGCACTGCATCACCATGGGAACTCTGGATCATTCCCCGATTGTCCACTTTATGCGCAAGCAGCGTGACAAAACCATTTTTAGCTTGAATGGTACCAAGATTGATGATTTCCGCTGTCGATTCGCCTTTAAATAGCAGATCGCCACCTGCTAGAAATGCCTCTTGATTGACGGGCAAGGTCGAAGCAAGAAAGGCTGCTGTATTGATTACTGCATCCTGCCCAATAATGATTCCATTAGGATTGACCAAAAAAACGCGCCCGTTCGCTTGTAACTGGCCGAGGATCTCGCTGCGCAAATTTCCGACGATTTGATTGAGAACAACTGAAGAGTTTGTAGGTTGCAGGAAACGGGCCGCTTCTCCTGTACCGATCGAAAACGATTTCCATTCGATGATCGCACGATCTGATGCTGTCACGCTAAGAGATCCTGCCTCCCGTTGAAAAGCAACCTCGCCCGATTTGACAAGTTCTCCATGAGGAAGAGTAGCAAACGCTAAATTCGTTAAAACAGCAAAAGCAAGCGTCTTCTTCATCATAGGCTAATCAACCTGCTCTACGCAATTTTTATAGAGTTATAGAATCAGGGATTTTTTTAAAGAGACAATTCTCTAAGAATGAATTTGCAAATACTTTCTTAGCTAAACAACATGGGCTGGCTTGACTTATCTTGCCAAGCAACAGACAGCGTTGCGCCTAAGGCGATCTCATTCATCTTTTCCTGCACAATGGCCATGGCCAATTCTGGATGATTGCACTCGCTAGAAAGGTGGGCCAAATAAATATGTTTGAGACCATCATGCGCTATGGCAGAAATCAATTCTGCACATTCTTCATTCGATAGATGGCCTTGCCGGCCAAGAACTCTTTGTCTATAGATGGGAGGACGGTTGCACGCATGCACCATGGAAGGCTGATGATTTGCTTCGATATAAAGATAGTCGCAATTCTGCAAGTGTTGTGTCACAAGCGTTGTGACATATCCAAGATCGGCGCAAATCCCTATTTTTCGTTCTTCTGCATGAATGGTGAAAGCCACGGGATCGAGTGTATCATGCTGTACACTGAAGGGGTGGATTTGTAAATCTTTATATTCGAATGTCTCGCCAGTCGAAAAGATATGAAATTTTGGCGCCTCATCAAGAACTGAGAGGATAGCCTTGGCAGTTTCACTGTTAGCAAAAACAGGAATTCCCCGTTTAGTAGCTAAACTCGACAATCCTTTGATGTGATCGGCATGCTCGTGTGTAATGAAGATAGCTTCTATGTCAGAAAGTGATACGCCTAACCCTTCTAAGCGACTTTCGGCTGTTCGCGGCCCAATCCCTGCATCTATGAGAATTTTGGTTCGTGCGGTTCCTAGATAAAGGCAATTCCCTCTCGAACCTGATGCAAGCGGGCAAAAACCCCTCATGGCCAATCTTTTTATCATTCATGGCAGGAAAAAAGAAAGCTAAATGATTTGAATTATTTGTGCAATTCGATTACCCAGAAAAAAGATCACTGCAACTTTGAACACCTTCAAGGTAGCACACATAGAACATGGTTTGTGCTTCTTGATTCGCTCAAAGCAACGAGGAGATATTTATGAATAAGTCAGGTGAAGAGATTCTAGCAGATATAGATCACACCCTTGATCAACTCATCAACAACGCCCATTTGCTCAAACGAGTTTCAGAGCAAGAAGCATTTGCTTCGTATTCAGCGCGCATGCATAAAGCTCAAGCCAGTCTTGCAGCACGTGTTTTACATATGGAAGATTTGCTACACGATGATGTGATCAAAACCGATGAGAAATCTCCACTCTATAAGGCAATTCAAAACAAGATTTCGCGGTATAAAAAGCTAAACAACAAAATGCTCGACCTTCTTTCTGAACGCTTCAAACAAGCGCAAGCGAGTCAAAAACCGCGCATCGGCCGTAATCGAAAAACTTCGAATGCGTAGAAAGTATTTGCAAATTCTTTCTTAGAAGTTGCTCAATTTGCGGACAGCAGCTTCGAGATCTTTTTTTTGTGGGAGTATAGCATCTTCTAGGATCTTGCTATAAGGCACTGGGCAGTGCTTAGCGCCAAGTCGCATGATCGGGGCATCGAGATACATGAATGCTCGCTCTGCGACCAAGGCAGCAATCTCTCCTCCAAAACCACCAAATTCCGGGGCCTCATGTGCAATCAAGAGCTTCCCTGTCTTACGCACTGATACTAAAATTGCCTCAAGATCAAGGGGCACTATGGTTCTAAGATCGATGAGCTCAGCTGAAATTCCTTCGCTTGAAAGTTGTTCTAACACTTCGGCTGCCATGCAAACGCTCATACCCCAAGCAACAACAGTAAGATCTGTACCTGTCCGGACAATTTCCGCCTTGCCTAAAGGGAGGACCTCTTCCTCCTTGGGCTCTGGCCTAGCAGCAAACATGCGCTGTCGATAAAGAGCTTTGTGCTCTAGGAAAATAACGGGATTTGGATCGCGTATTGCCGCCTTCAATAGACGTTTGGCGTCTGCCGCATTGCTCGGCATGACAACTTTGAGTCCAGGGCAGTGCGCGATAAACCCCTCGATACTCTGCGAATGATATGGACCGCCTTGAATGTAGCCGCCGCAAGGCATCCGGACGACGACAGGACAATTCCACTCTCCGTTTGAACGATAGTAAATGCTTGAAAGTTCATTGAAAAGCTGGTTGACGCCGGTCCAAAAATAATCGGCGAACTGGATCTCGATAACAGGTTTAAAGCCATCGACAAACGAGAGTCCTGTAGCAACACCGATGATCGTCGATTCAGCTAGAGGAGAATTGAAGCAACGCACATCGCCATGGCGGGCGGTAAGATGCCTTGTCACACCAAAAACGCCCCCCTTCCCTTTCGCTACATCTTGTCCAAAGACGATGATTCCCTTGTCGAGTGCCATCTCTTCGTCAAGGGCATGATTGAGTGCGTCGACCATGACGATCGATTCTTGCGAATGGCTAGCTGCTATTTCAACGATACAGTCTGCTTCTTTGAAAACTCTATCGGCCGCTGTTTCTGCTTCAGGATGCGGCAACTGATCAGCTTCAACCGCTGCTTGCTCTACCCGAGCCTGGACCTTTTTGCGTATCTCATCGATCTGCTCTTGCGTTGCCAGACCCATTTGCACAAGCCACTGTTCATAACGAGGGATTGGATCGCGACCGCACTCTTCCTCAATCGCTACTTGCGATTTGTACTTTGTAGGATCATCACTGCTGCTATGAGCACAAAGGCGCGGTACTTCAGCTACGATTAGACTTGGACCAAGACCTGCCCGTCCCCGTTCAACAGCCTTAGCCATGGCCGTCGATACCTGTTCATAATCACAACCATCGATCTCGGCCACTTCCAGTCCTTTGAACCCATGGGAAATATTCGCAATAGAAGCACCCGCCGTCTGCTCTTCTAAAGGAACAGAAATAGCCCAGCCATTATTCTGGATAACAAAAATCACTGGCAGCCGATGTAAGCAAGCAAAATTCAGTGCTTCGTGGAAATCCCCCTGCGATGTCGCTCCATCGCCAGCTGATACATAGACGACCTCATCCTTCCCTGATAATTTCACACCAAGGGCTACGCCAACCGCCTGCAAGAATTGAGAACCGACGACACTCGATTGGCAAGGAATTCTAAGGCCCTTATGCGAAAAATGCTCAGGCATCATTCTTCCGCCGCTATGGTGAGGTACCAGGCGAGCCATGAACGTTCCAAATAACTCAATGGGATCGCATCCAAGACCCAGGGCAAATCCACGATCGCGATAATAAGGAAGCCCCCAATCTTTACCAGAAATCAAGCTCAAGCCACTGACCACTCCGATCAATTCATGACCAGTAACGGGCATATGGAATGTGCCACCTTTATTCTGCTTGACGAGCTTGCTCATCTTGTCGTCCATGAAACGAGTCAAATACATGACTTCAAGGACTGTTAGACAATTTTGTCGAGCGCTGGCAGTAGAAGAAAGATTGGAGCTAGCTAGCGTGGACATTGGCATTGTTTATTGACCTTTTTTTTTGGGTTTTAACAACGGGGTGACCTTTTTCATCGCTGGTGGGTTCGCAGAACCAGCGCTTTGTGAGAGTCTTGTTTCCACACCTTTTCTAGGTAACATCCCATGTGCTAGCGAAGCAATTCTCCCTCCCTCCTCTTTCTCTTCTAGAGGAGTGACTGGCGCGCTGCTAACAGCTTTGATTAAACGATCGTCGCGATCACTGCCGCTGGTCTCATGAATCGTACCCAGTCTTTGAGAAAGATGGCGAAGAGATTCAAGACGCTGCGATAGTGCTTCGAGTTTTGTATCGACTTTGACACCACGCGTAGCCCCGCGCAAGTTGGCGAGCAATTGCTGTTCTGTGTCGAATTTCGCAGAGAAAGTCACTGAAGAAGCTGTGACATCTGGGAGATACAAAAAGGCTCTGGCAGAAGGGGGCACTGTCGTATAAATATCGAGCGTGAATTGCGGCTCCATCTCTACCTTAGCAATTTGCTTAGGAGGACGACCTCGTTTAGGACGTGGGTTTAGCGCTTCATTGGAGTAATAGGTCTTTGATTTTGTCACAAGCGTATCGCGTGCCTGCAAAACTTCTTTGGGTGCCTTGACGTCGAATAAATGGCGTTTAACCTTTTCTAAGAGGGCACGCGGCAAATCGAGATCTTCTTCAAAGACAAACTGAAATTGCTGGCTGCGTAACCACTCGATAATACGAATCCTTGAACGCTCGCTATAATATAGCTGCCATTTTTCTAGTTCTGGCAAATGGTCGTAGATGAATTCCAAAAAATTCTCACGCGCTTCTTTGGCTGTAATGATATCGAGCAACTTTTCTTTTGTATCGATGTCATATACTTTTTCGTTGACAAACCCTTCCATAAATTTTTTGGTTTCATAGTAGGTCATCTTGGGTAAGAGGGAGTAGCGCTCAGGATGTGCGCTTGTTTCTCTTTCGAGTTCTTCGACCTCGGACAAAGGTTTATCGAGATCGACATATAGGATAAATCCCTCGAAGCGATCGAGATAAAAATCTCTTTCGTCATCCGATTTGGCAAATGCATCCATTAAACGGTGGAACCGAAGTAAAAGGGGATTCTGCGCTACAGGCAAATTCGTATTCGATTTCATAACCAGCCTTTGAACTAAGTAGGCACACTATAGCATAATAAAAAGACCTAGGCAAGCGACTAAAAAGGAGGGAAAGAGACCATCAGGAAAAGATTGAAAAAAAGCTATAGTTATAGAATTCTTTTTTTGAAATTCATTCCACAAACCAAATGTAGGACTATTGAGTATCATCCCAACCACTTCACCAGTCATCAGTTCGAGAATCCAACGCCTTCGTCATTTTCTCCAAGCAATAGAGTCTAAAAAGGGCGTAAATAAAGCTATTGCATTACTGAGCAGCCGTGACCGCAAAAAAATTCTTGGATCAAAACAACTGATCGAGTTTGCCTGGAGTAAGCTTTCAAAAAAAACCCTCAAGGGTCGTGTAGAAAAATTGCTCATGAAGTCAAAGAAAAAACTCATCATCGACCGATTTCAAAACTTCCCAATAGAACTAACCAACTACATTGGCCTTTTTCTCACAGGCAAGGATTTAGCAAAATTTCGTAGAATTTCTCGCAAAGCCCTTGAAATCACGAGCGCAGCTTACATCATCGAAACCTACCAGCTTGCGCCTCTGATCAAAAAGCACATCGATATCGATTGCAAGCCATTAACTGAAGCGGGAAAAATCTGGGCGATCAGTCGAATGATGGCGCATATCACGCGTATGAATCATCAAGACAATCTTCCGCTGCCAACATACTCATCTATTCAGAACTTCTTCGCTCAAATCGAGGAAAGGTTCTTCAATAGGATGCTGGAAAGAACATCCAAACTGTATCTCTATTCATCAGCGCACGGGTTTTAAGTTTCAGACGACTTTTGAAATGCCTTGTCTTTGCGAAAAAAGAAGACCAAAGCGCCAAGGGAAACGAAAATGAGCAAACTCGAAAAGATGATTGGGGTCAGCGGGTAGTTAGCAACAAATGCTCCAGAGAATAAGGGCAAAAGGCCAATAGAAAATCCCTGGATCGAACCTAGGATCCCTAGCATTTCACCTTGTTCATCCTTACGGCTCAATGTAGAGACGATCGCTGCCGCATTCGGGTAGATCAACGCCTGTGGTAATGAGATGAAAGGAACAGCAATGAAAAGGATCCACGAAGAATGGGAACTGATGAAGGCGAGCATGTTCAGTCCAAGGAAAAATAGCGCATAGCGCAAGAGCTGCACGGCAGAGAATCGTTGAATCAGAAAGCGAATGAGAAACCCTTGGCAAATCGCTATCCAAATCCCTGCATAAGCATAAAAATTTCCAATCTCTCTCGACCCAAATGAAAATCGATCGATAAGAAAGATCGCCGAAAATTCAGTGAAAAATCCCCAGCCCAAATTGAAGAGAAAGATAACGGTAAAAATTCCTTTGAGAATCGGATGACCAAAGGCTTTCTTTAAGTTTCCAACCCCACTTAATAAAGTCCATGGAGTTCGACGCCGTTCGATCAATGTTTCCCGAACCAATCGCCACGCCAAAATAAGATTAATTAAGCACATGAAGGCCGTGAAGTAGAATGGCAATGTGACGCCGCCTTCTTCAGCAAGCCTCCCACCTATGCAAGGGCCTAAAACAAAACCAATGCCCCAAGCCATTCCCACTAAACCAAAATTCGCACGCTTTTGTTCTTCAGAGCTCAAATCGACCATCATCGATTGAGCGACGGAGAAATTACCCGAACAGACGCCAAGGATAAAGCGTGAAACAAAAAAAAGAAGAATACTGCCACAGTACACAGAAAAACTGGAAAAAAGATAGCCAAGCCCGCCTATCGTAATCGTCCAGCACAAGATTTTCTTTCGTCCATAGCGATCGGACAAGGCGCCTAGGAACGGCCCGCCGAAAAATTGACCAGCACAATACACCGAAAGAATGACACCATAAGCAAAACCTTTAGTACTCAAAGAAGCTTCGGGCAGCATTGGAGCACCCTCTTGCAAAAAGAGCATGGGTAAAAGGGGAAGGATGAGACCAAATCCCAAGCTATCGATGAAAACGGTCAACAATAAAGGCAAGAGCGATCGAATCATAGTGTCCTTAGAAACCTTTCACAAAAGACAGTCTCTTAATTCATAACGAAGAATATTACTACAAACAAAAATGATGTCCTAGTTCTTTCCATTTGAAAACGAGAAAGTTTCAAACAGTTTTTTAAAAAGCCGTTTTTATAGTTTAAAATTCAAACTTCGATGCTATTCACAAAATTCCCTCATTGACGAAATCGCAATAGATTTTTAGACTTCTACCTCCTGCATTCTCCTTTGGGAAGGTATTTTTATGCTCGACATCAAACTTCTACGCAAAGATCCGCAATCTGTCGAAAAAAAACTTAAGATGAAAGATCCAGAGGCCAGCCTCTCGCAAATCCTAGCATTGGACGAGAGAATCCGCTTGGTCAAGACCGAAGCTGAACAACTGAAATCGTCTAGGAATCATCTCTCCAAAGAGATCGGCGAAAAAAAACGCCAAGGGCAGGACACCTCGTCTCTGATGAGCGAAGTAGGCGGTATGGGCGAGAAGATCAAAGCTCTCGATGAAGAACTAGTTAGCCTGGAAGCTGAATTTCAAGCTTTGGTAGCGAGTTTGCCTAATCTGCCAGCTGACGATATCCCCTTTGGCCTCACCCGCGACAGTAATGTCTGTCTGCGGACCTGGGGGGAGAAAGCCGTTCTCGATTTTTCTTTCAAAAATCATGTCGAATTGAACGAACGTCTTCATTTGTTCGATTTCAAGCGTGCGGCCAAAGTCGCGGGAAGTGGCTGGATCTCCTATCAAGGGCTTGGTGCACGACTTGAGTGGGCCCTTTTGAATTATATGCTCGATATCCATATCGAAAATGGCTTTAAGATGTGGATGGTACCGCATTTGGTAAAACCAGAGATCATGTTCGGTAGCGGGCAAATACCCAAATTCGAAAACCAAATGTTCAAAATTCATGACGAAGACTATCATCTTTATTTGATACCAACCGCCGAAGTAGCTCTCAATGGGTTGCACTATGATGAGATCCTCAAAGCAGAAGAATTGCCACTCCGTTATTGCTCCTATTCACCTTGTTTTCGCAGAGAGGCTGGAGCAGCTGGAAGCCAAGAACGGGGCCTCATCCGCGTCCATCAATTCAATAAAGTTGAAATGTTCTGTTTCGCAAAGCCGGAAGAAAGCGAAACGCTTTTCGAACAAATGGTCGCTTCGGCCGAAGAGGTCCTTGAAGGACTAGGTTTGCATTACCGCACGATGCTTCTTTGCACTGGCGACATGTCCTTTACTGCAATGAAGACCATCGACATCGAGGCCTGGCTGCCAGGGCAAAATCGTTACTATGAGGTCTCCTCAATTTCTAATTGCGGCGATTTTCAATCGAGAAGGTCGCAAACCCGTTTTAAGCGCGGCGAAGACAAACCCGAACTCGTCCATACCCTCAATGGTTCTGGCTTAGCCACCTCGCGCCTCATGGTCGCATTATTGGAAAATAATCAACAACCCGATGGTTCGGTCAAAATCCCCATCGTGCTACATAAATACATGAATGGGATCAAAGAGCTTTTGCCCAGCTAAGAGATTGTTAACGAATTTGGAGAAATGATCATGGTGCATATCCTGGAAGACCTAAAGAGTTTCATAGATACTTCCCCCACCTCTTACCATGCTGTGCAACAAATTGCCAATCGCCTTGCACTATGCGATTTTATTCCTCTGAGCGAAGAAGAGCCTTGGGAGCTTGAAAAAGGGAAACGCTATTTCGTCATAAGAGGAGGGTCGATAACAGCCTTTACCGTACCAAATTCTTCACCACGATCGATGGTGATCATTGGGTCGCACACAGATAGCCCAGGCTTAAAGCTTAAGCCTAATCCGGAATATCGCAAAGATCAGCTCCAATTCCTTGCAGTTGAAGTCTACGGTGGCCCTCTTTTGAACTCATGGCTCAATCGCGACTTGAGCATTGCTGGACGCGTCATCGTGAGTGATAATACAGGCAATCGCTTAGAAAAATTCGTCTGGATTGACGATGCGCCGCTCATCATTCCTCAACTAGCCATCCACCTCGACCGCGAGATCAATGAAAAAGGACTTCTCCTAAACAAACAGGAACATATCGTCCCCCTAGCTGGAATTGTTAAGGCACAAGAACCGCTTTCCTATCTCGAAACAATCCTCCATCGGCATATCCAGTTCAACACACTGCTGGGGTTTGATCTTTTCCTCGTTCCTCTCGAACCAGCGCGCTTTCTTGGTCCGGAAGGAGAACTCATGGCCTCTTATCGTCTCGACAATCTTACGAGCGTTCACGCCTGCGCCACTGCCATGGGTATGTTGGATGCTCCTAGTGAGGATACGATCCAAATCGCAACATTCTTCGACCATGAAGAGATTGGATCTAATACCTTTGAGAGTGCTGGCTCTTCGCTTCTCAAAGATACCCTTAAACGTATCCGCCATGCGATCGACCTCGAAAAAGAGGCCTATCTTCGCATGAAGGGGCGCTCATTGATCGTCTCGGTAGATGTTGCGCATGCCCTTCATCCAGCCTACGAAAAAAAATTCGATCCTCAACATCAGCCCCATTTAGGGCAGGGAATCGTGCTTAAATTCAACGCTAATCACAAGTACACGACAAGCGGTCCAACAGGTGCTGTCATTACGCAAGCGCTCAATGAGCTCAATCTCCGCTGCCAAAATTACGCCACAAGAAATGATAATTCCTGCGGCAGCACCATCGGACCGATTATGGAAATGCAAATGGGCATTCCCACAGTAGATATTGGTATTCCTCTCTTGTCGATGCATTCTATCCGTGAAATCATCTCTGGACGAGATCATCTCGATATGTGTACGCTGCTTCATCATATGCTTACTGCACGGCTGGCATTATGAGCTCTCTGCCTCCTCCATCGGATCATTTTCAAGGCAAAACAGTTTTCGAACATTTGCGTGAAGCACGGAACAAGGGTGCCCTTGCTGCGCGTGAAGTCCATGGCACCGAGACCTCCGGCCATATGGCAGCCGGGGCCGATGCCGCTAAAGAAACCGCTATTGTCCTTTTTTTGCTTTGGTGGATTTTATTTGGCTTGAAGCTCGATACCCTCTTGATCGAAAAAACGCTTTGGACGTTCTTTTTCGGCTGGTTGATCTGGAAAATCGGACGAAGTGCGATTCTTGGTTGGTCGCGCCTCGAAAGGCTCCATCGGCTTATAGAGGAGGAACGCTATGAAATCGAACACAACCGCGCACAGGAAAAAGAAGAGCTCCAAGAACTTTATGCAGCCAAAGGCTTTAACGGCAAATTACTCGAACAAGTCATCGATGTTTTGATGTCCGATGACAACCGTCTATTGAAAATCATGCTAGAAGAAGAACTTGGGCTTACTCTGGAGAGTTTTGAGCATCCCTTAAAACAGTCTCTTGGCGCTGGGATAGGCGTGATCATCTCCTTTGCACTTGCCATTATTGGATTGCATATTGGTGGGCAAATCGGCTTTTCTTTAGGGATCGCCTTGAGCCTCTTGTTCACAACGTTTGTCACCGCTAAAAGCGAGCGCAATCGCCCACTGAACATCCTTCTATGGACATTGGCAACAGCTGCACTCTCTTCAGGCGTTGCATTTTTTGTCTTCAAAACGATCTTTTAAATAATGAAAGCGACGAAAATCCCCTATACATTCGACGAATTTTTCGCTTCAGGAAAAGAAGAAAGCATTAGCCCTTTTCTTACCCTTTCTTCTAGGGGATGGGGGAAAAATCTAACCCTGAAGAGTTCCATTCTTTCGGCAGGCTTCTTAGCCTTGTCCTACCTAATATCGATCGTTTATCCCGGCTTTCAAAACCTCTCTTTGCTCTTCGTCTTTTTTCTATCCGGTACGCCCGCTCTTATCGACGCCATCGAAGACATAAAAAAATTCGAGATCAACATCGATGTTTTAATGACGCTTGCAGCGTTGCTATCTGTCTTAATAGGAAGTCCCCTCGAAGGAGCTCTTTTACTCGTTCTCTTTGAACTCTCTGCCGCCATGGAAGAGAGTGTAACGCATAAGACAAAGGGAGCTCTTCTTCATCTCCACGAACTCTCCCCACGCGCTGCCTACGTGATCGATGAAGAGCAAATTGTCGAGCGCTCTGTCAAAGATATTCTGCCTGGCGCAAAACTCCTCGTCAAAGCAGGTGAAATCGTGCCTCTCGATGGCAGGGTCATTGCCGGCAGCTCCTTTGTCCATTTAAAACACCTAACGGGTGAAAGCGAGCCAATAGCTAAAACTATCGGAGACGAAGTTCCTGCCGGCGCTCGAAATCTCGATGGGACACTCTCCGTCGAAGTCCTTCGTTCTTCAAACGACTCCACCTTGACCCGCATCATCCAATTGATCACTCAGGCGCAGGGAGCAAAACCTCAGTTAGAGCGCTTCCTAGACCGCTTTGGCAAATGGTATGCTTTAACCATCATTTCCCTGGCCCTCTTGTTTGCCTGCTTGCTACCTTGCCTCTTCGAACTTTCTTATCTGGGAAAGGAAGGCTCTATCTATCGTTCACTGGCTTTTTTGATTGCAGCCTCTCCTTGTGCCTTGATCATCGCCACCCCTACTGCCTATTTAAGCGCCATCAGTAGCTGTGCTAAGCGGGGGATCCTTTTAAAAGGCGGCATTGTATTGGACGCTTTGACACGTTGTAAAATCATTGCTTTTGATAAAACAGGTACATTGACTTCTGGAGAACTCCATTGCGAAGAAATTCTCTCCATGACGACCCTTGAGAAAAAACTTACTTCCTCTGAAGCTCTTGCCATTGCCGCTGGGCTCGAGAGAGGCAGCACGCATCCAATCGGCCAAGCCATCTGCCAATCGGCTTCTTCGCAAGGCATCACCCCTTATGACATTGTCGATTTTTGTTCCTATGCAGGTTCCGGCCTTGATGGGTTCATCGAAACTTCTTCCGGCAAAAAAACTGTCGCCATTGGCAACATAGCCTTCATCGATAAGCGCTTACCTACGGAGCTACGTATTGATTGGCCTCATATCAAAGAAATAGCCTCTGCCAAAGAAGCAATCACCACACTCCTCCTCATTGACAGAGAGCTTTTTCTAATCGCATTGAACGATGAAGTACGCTCTTCGGCCAAAGATTGCATTAGCGCCCTCGATCATTTGGGACTAAAGCTGATCATGCTGAGTGGCGATCGTAAATACAATGCCGAACGAATAGCAAAAATAGTCGGCATAGATACCGTTGCCTCTGAACTGAATCCCGAGGACAAGTTACGCAAAGTTTCCGAACTCTCAAAAGAAATTGGCTTGATTATGGTCGGAGATGGCATCAATGATGCCCCAGCTTTGGCCAGGGCTTCCGTTGGTATCGCCCTTGGTAAAGTAGGCAGTGCGACGGCCATCGAAGCCTCCGATGCGGTCTTCATGAACGACGACCTTTCTGCTCTGCCATGGTTGCTCCTAAAAGCATCTAAGACGATGTCTGTGGTGAGGCAAAATTTAACTCTTGCCCTTGGCGTGATCATATTTGCGACCACCCCCGCCTTACTCGGCATGGTTCCCCTGTGGCTCGCTGTCATCATGCATGAAGGTGGCACTGTGCTCGTTGGTCTAAATAGTCTGCGACTTTTAAAAAGGTGAGAACTATACACAATGAGAATGATCTATCCTCCTATCCGCCCTTACGCCACCGGATTCTTGACGGTCAGTCCAGTTCATACCCTCTACTTTGAAGAATGTGGCAATGCCAACGGCAAGCCCATCCTTTTTTTGCATGGCGGCCCAGGTTCTGGCTTAGAAGAAAAACATCGCCAATATTTCGATCCAAGCTCCTATCGCATCGTCTTGTTCGATCAGCGTGGCTGCGGGAAGAGCACACCCCATGCTTCTTTAGAAGCTAATACTACTTGGGATCTCGTCGAGGATATAGAGAGGCTGCGCCAGCATCTTGGCATCGATCAATGGATTGTCTTTGGAGGTTCGTGGGGCAGCACACTTGCTTTGACTTATGCCATTCAGCATCCTAAAGCTATAGAAGCGCTCATCCTACGCGGCATCTTTCTTTCTCGTCCTGAAGAATTGCATTGGTTTTATCAATCTGGCGCCCACTTTATCTTTCCCGATGCCTGGGAACATTATCTCAAGCCAATCCCCCTTACAGAACGGCATGATATGATCACCGCCTATTACAAAAGGCTCCTTTCTCCAGATCCGATAGTTCGGCAAGAAGCTGCAATTGCTTGGTCTGGCTGGGAGGCGGCAGCTCTTCGCCTCCGTTTCGATCCCGAGCTCTTTTCTTCTTTTACTACTCCCCATCACGCCGATGCCATAGCGCGGATTGAGTGCCACTACTTTCTCAACAAGAGTTTTTTTCCTACGGATCATTGGATCCTCGATAACATCGGGAAAGCGCGTCATATTCCCGCTATCATCATCCATGGACGCTACGATATCGTCTGTCCGCTTGAAAGTGCTTGGCAGCTACATAAGCGATGGCCAGAAGCTAAGCTCGAGATCATCCCCGATGCCGGCCACTCCGCAAGCGAGCCCGGCATCACCGATGCCCTCATCCGCGCCACTGACCTCTTCCGCCACTAACTTGGCTTGGAAAGATCGAAGAAGTTGGCAGCCTCCTTATCTTATAGCAAATTGCTTTATCCAGGCGTCGGGGTTTAAGTCTTGACCGGTGACATGTTTGGTCAGCTCACTCCAGTTCAGGCGATTTCCAGGAAAAAAGAGCTTATCTTGAAGGAACGCACCAGCTTTTTTCGATGTCAATTCCTGCGATCCAGTCTCTTTGATCAGCGCTTCTTCGATAGCAGAGGCAAACATTTCCCCTAATAGGTAGCTATAATAGTAAACAGGAGCAAGGCCTAGATGATACTTCGCAGCCCAATCATTTAACCCCTGGCGATTCACTGGTGCACGGACCTTCTGATATTTTTCGATCGATTCCCACCAAAGACGATTCAAATCCTGTTCTGGATCGCGATACAGTTCGCTTTCGAAATGGGTCATGACAAGAACCCATCTGCTGAAGATGAGCTGCCGCCGCTTCAAACTTTGATCCGCCTTCTTCATGAGAGGCTCTTTTGCTGCGGAACATCCGATCAAATGGCAAAGAGCCTCATAGCGATAGGCCTGCCTTCCTGCGATGAGTGCCATCGCTTCTGTCGAGATCATATGAGGCGGCTCTCGCAAAAGCCAAGGCAACTTCTCATCAAAACCAAGTTCATAGACGGCATGTCCTAGCTCATGCAACACCGTTTCTAACCATTTCACCGAAGGCTGCACATTATTCAGCGTACGTATATCTCCCTGTCGATCGATATTGATGCAAAAAGCATGCTGGTTTTTTCCAGGCCGCTCAAACATATCGCTGCGTTGCAGGATGGGTTGAACATCAATGCCCATCTTTTGGTAAAAGGCCACACTCGTTTTGGCGATATCTACTTCGTCCACTAAAGAATCGAGCCCTTCACAATCCAATGGGTCTTCTTGGCAAAAGGGATCGCCCCAGGCCCAAGGTCCTAGATCGTCAATGGACACCTTGAATCTTTGCGATTGCGCTTGCTCAATTGCGCTGAGCATCTCGAGATAGGCCGCGTTAGAACGGCTTGCCAGGTCATCGAAGACCTTCAATAGCCATTTTCGATCGACTTCTTGTAAATCGAGCTGCATTGAGAAATAATCGCTATAACCTACGCTTTGCGCCGCCTGATTACGCAAGCGAACTAAAGTCAAGATCTGGGGCGCTAAAACTTCTCCCACTTGCTTAGAAACCTCCCAAGCTTGTTTTCGCAGCCCAGGGTTGTTTTCCGTTTTCAAAATTTCGCGAATCTCATTGTCGGAAACGGTTTTACCTTCTAGTTGCGGACGAAAGTTGGCATATGACTGCGCCAGAGCAGCCTCTTTTTGTGCGATCTCCTCCAAAAGAGGCTTAGGAATGAGGTTCTGCTTAAAGCCTCGGATCATCACATTGAGCTGCCTCTTTAAAAGAGGGTCAGTTAGAGAAGTATCCCGCTCCCATTCCAAGAGCTTTTCATAAGTCTTTTGATCATTGAACAGGAGTCGGACTTCCGTGTCTAAATCGGCTTTTAGATCTGCTGCATCTGAGCTTCCTGTCGTTTCTAGCAACCATGCTGCTTGGTTGTATTGCTTGCTTTTCTGAGCGAGCTTAGGAATAAAACCATTGAGAAACTGTTCGAAGGGATGTCCTGCCATTGTACTCTCCATATTCATTAGATTGGTCGCAAGGCCGGCCAAGGCACAAGCACCTTGATCCGAAGTTGGGCCAGAATAGCCGAAAACACGATTTCCCAGGAGTACGATCGAAATCGTTAAGAAGGTCTGAAAACCGATCTTTTGTCGAGCACAGAACATAAACCATCCCTTTGCTTAAAAATGTGATTCTATATTGCTAGTCGGTTCGCGTCAATGTACTCACTTTTAAGAGAAGATTACGACATAGACTGTTGAATTAATTACACTTAGTTTTTGTTTCATTTTTTTGTTAATTTTAATTTTTATTATCAACTAATATAATAATAAAGATACATATTAGAATTAATTTAACATCCATGCCAATAATAAACTCAACTTATCGAAAACCTCTCTGGTTACCAGAAAAACATGCTGAGACAATTATACCGGCTTTATTTCGAAAAGTAAAAGGCGTCCATTACGACAGGGAACGAATAAGCACTTTTGACCGAGATTTTCTAGATTTGGACTGGTCGCGCGTCGGCAGTTCAAAACTCGTCATCATTTCTCACGGTCTAGAGGGAAATAGCTATCAGGAATATATCCTCGGCATGGTCAAAGCCATCAATAAAATGGGCTGGGATGTTTTAGCCTGGAATTTTAGAAGTTGCAGCGGAGAAATGAACAATAAAGTCCGCTTTTATCGCGCAGATAGCACAGAAGACCTCGATTGGGTCATCAAACATGCACAAATGGTTGGAAAGTACGACGAAATTGCTTTAGTTGGCTTCTCTCTTGGGGGTTGTATCTCTCTTAAACTTCTTGGGGAATTAGGCAGTAGTGCTACCTCGAGAATTTCTAAGGCAATCTTCTTCTCTGTGCCATGCGACCTCGTCGCTTGTGTCAAAGAGCTCTCCCTTGGGTTGAACAAATTCATTTACCTAAGACGCTTCCTAAACATGCTCAAGAATAAACTTCTTCTCAAAATACGCCAATTTCCCGATTTACTTTCTCATTTGGATATCGATAAAATTCGACGATTTGAGGATTTTGACACCTATTTCACAGCACCACTCTACGGTTTCAAGGA
This sequence comes from uncultured Simkaniaceae bacterium, assembly GCA_963791555.1. GTDB lineage: Bacteria > Chlamydiota > Chlamydiia > Chlamydiales > Rhabdochlamydiaceae > JAGXTH01. The sequence continues at coordinate 582,574 of CAWBSQ010000001.1, read as the reverse complement.
TGCTTATGATTACTATGAACGAGGTAGTTGCAAAAAGAACATCCCCAACATTCGCGTGCCAACGTTGATTGTGAATGCACGAAATGACCCTTTTCTCCATCCAGATTGCCAACCAGTCCTAGAATGCCAGGAAAACCCATGGGTTAATTTGGAAATACCCAACGAAGGAGGACATGTTGGGTTCATGATCTCCAGCATCAACGGCCCTTATTGGTCCGAGCAACGCGCGACTGAATTTCTCGATGCGATTTGACCATCATCTACTCAGGCCTAAAATCTCCAGAGGAATTTCATGCTGCCTGTTTGCGCCCACCAATTATGTCCAAACTCTCCTGAATAGGCTGCCGAGACTGAGAAATCAATCGAAGGCCAATAGAAGTTTAAAGAGAACGAAGGAGCAAAAAGATCTCGGTCGGGTAAAAATCCCTTCACTTCAAAACGATCGGTAGAACCGGCAAAACGTAACTTCGTACGTCCTCCGTGGAAACGCTCTTCATGTACATAGCTGAGCTTCAGCTCTTCCGACCAAGCATATGTCTCTTGATCTTGCCAAGAAGAAAAACTCAATCCCACTTCTTCGCGCAAGAGGTCGGAGAAACGATTTCTCACTACGAGATTGATGCTATCAGCACCTCTCTCTCGATAGCCTGCTTCACCGATGTAAAGATAATCGACCATGCCAAATGGCCGGAACTGCATGCATTGTGTATTAAACGTAATCCCTGTTTCTACATGCGCCTCGAATTCACCTGCATTGTTAGCATGCTTCGCAGTTCGTTGGATCTTTTCAAAGGGGTTCTCTAAAAAGATCTGACGTTTGGCATCAAAGCTCACAAACGCTCCCATGAGCGCCAAATCGAGATAGAAGTCTTTATTAAACACTGTTGCATAAAGAGAAGCAAATCCGCTATCGGCCTCCGATTTTGCTTGATGCTGTTCCCAATGCAAGTTGGTATGAGCATAAGAAAGGGCGCCTCCGAGGATCATATTGTGAGAGTCGCTTTCGGTCACCTCTCCATCGATCCCGACTGTTGCCCCATAGGTATCAGAATGGAAACCGATTTTAGTCTGGTCGCATACTCCATTTTGCGAACGGCTCATTTGCTTGCTAAAGCTGCCTATAGGCGCTAGCCACAGCCCATCTCCTTTTGCTAAGAGGAGCTCCCGTTCACAATGCGTGCCATGGATTTCGCGCATGCGATCGGAGAAGATCGAACGCAAAGCCGTTGTTGCTGTTTCTTGAGTAATCGGAATCGCATTGAACAGTGCCAGCTGCATCTGATCAAAATCGCATTGGAGTTGAGCAGCTGTCGCTTCGTCCAAAAAGTTGCTTAAGAAAATAACATCGGGGTTAAGGGGATTTAACGTATCAAATGCCGCCGCTGTAGCTCCTGCATTACCTCCGGAAACAAAATTAGTAAAAGGCGCGCTTTCAACAATAAGCTGAATGAGATTGGGCAAGTCATAATTCAGGACAAATTGGCGGGTAGCAGATAGGCTTGCTATATTTACAGCGGCAAAGGGACTGATGACATTCCCTGCTACGACGATATCGTAGACTGTACCATCGCTATAAGATCCTGGAAAAGGAGTGACGACCAAAGTGGCCCCGGTGACATTTGCTGTCCCAGAGACATCTAATTGATCAGAGGCCGTCGGCGAGACCTCGATATTCAGCGTAGAATTACCTCCGAAGGTAATATCGTTGATCACAGTCAATGTACCTATGGAAGCGCCAGGAGATACCGTTCCCAATACACTTAGGGGAGTGCCGATACCGACAGTAATCGTCCCTGTGCCTCCCAAGATGGCTCCGCTGGCTACTGTAAAGGTATTTGCAGCGGCAAAAGCATTGACATTCATCTGCCCGGCTTGAACCGTGATCGCCGATGAGATGCCCGTGAGGTTAACCGTGCCGTTGATGGTTAATTTAGCACCGCCTGATTTGATCAAGGTGCCTGTTCCTGTCATCGTTCCAGAATAGATGTCGTCCACTGAGGTATTATTCACAGTTAACTGCCCTAATCCCAAGTTCACCGCACCAGCACCATTAAGCCCTGCAATCGTTTGCGTCGTATTACTGAGATTTAAGGTTGCTCCACTTGATATGGTATGAGAAGAATTGGGAGAAAACACATTATTTGCCAGTGCACGCAAAGTCCCAGCAGTGACAGACGTAGTACCTGAATAGGTATTAGGCCCGCCCAATGTCAAAGTTCCTGAGCCATTCTTGGTGATGCTGCCACCTGTACCACTGCTGCTGCCAGCATCTTGTATGACTCCGCTAAAGGTCGTTGAGGTCCCCGTACCCAATGTCAGGGTCTTCGATCCCAAAGCCACCACGGATCCCGTAACCCCGACTAAATCGTTAATAGTCGTGCCTGAGGTCGTACCGCTAATGTCGAAGGTGGCTCCGCTAGCTGTTAGATCGATCTCGCTGCTACCACTGACCGACCCACTGCCACTTAAGATGATCTTGCCAGCATTGATCGTCGTAATTCCTGTATAAGTATTGACGGCAGTTAATATCAGTGATCCTGTGCCATTCTTGCTGATCCCACCCCCCAAACTGCTATCTTGTATCACTCCGGCAAAGGTCGTCGAAGCTGTCGCTGTGCCCAGCGTTAGGGTTTTCGATCCCAAACTTGCAAAAGATCCACTGACTCCGGATAAATCTTTGATGGTCGTGCCGGAGGTCGTGCCGCTGATGTCGAACGTTGCTCCGCTAGCACTTAGATCGACCTCGCTACTAGAGGCAATCGAACCGCCAACGCTTAAAGCTAGCGTTCCACCACTGATAGTAGTTTGACCTGAGTATGCATTGTTTCCAGAAAATGTGATGATGCCCCCTTGGACTGTCAATGAACCTGTGCCACTGATGGTCTGCGCGATGCTTGCTCCACTCGCTCCAGAAGTGAAAATCAATGAAGCATTATCGGTGACATTGCCACTAGAAAGGCCTGTGCTTGAACTGATCTGCAACGCCCCAGTTGATATCGTGGTACCACCGGTATATGTATTATTTCCATTCAACGTCAACGTTCCCGTACCATCCTTTATTATGCTGCCGCTACTGCCGCCAATGTCGCCGCTAAAGGTTGTCGAGTTCATCGTGCCTAGCGTCAGGGTTTTCGATCCCAAAGTCACCACAGATCCTATAGCCCCGACTAAATCGTTAATGGTCGTGCCTGAGGTCGTGCCGCTGATGTCGAAAGTAGCTCCGATAGCTGTTAGGTTGACTTGGCCACTTGAAGCGATCGAACCGCCAACACTTAAAGCTAAGGTTCCTGCATTAACATTCGTATTCCCATTATAAGAATTGGAAGCACTCAAGGTCAATATTGACCCTCCTATAAGGCTTAGACTGCCTGAGCCAGAGATGACATGAGTATATGTTCCTATACTGGTTTGATTAAAAGTAACATTGCCTGGAGCTGTTGTTGCAATATCACTAACGAGGCTCATTGTGTCGCCTTGTAGAGTTCCTCCACTAACCGTTGTTGCACCAGTATATGTGCTTGCGCCGTTTAACGTGAGTGTTCCCGTATTGTTAGCATCAAGTACAAGCCCTCCCGCACCACTTGTAACTCCCCCCCCAGCTAGAGCATGCTGCAACGAGAGATTTGTTGAAGAGCTATAAATGAAAGTTCCATTTGATTTTAAGAAAATTTCTTGACCTAGTGCTTGTGCAGTACCTCCACCTGTTGTACCAGTACCTGCTGTTCCAGCCGTTACCGTGCTTGAACTAATAGACACATTATCTTGAATCGTTAACGTTGCTCCATTATCAATAAATATTGTACCACCAAGGGCTGCGCCGGCACCGCCACCACCAACACTAAATCCACCCGAACCAGAGCCTCCTGCACCACCAAATCCTGCATCACCGAGCGTACCAGAAGCGCCGCCAGCTCCCGTACCAGAACCACCCCCACCTCCAGCACCAAAACCACCATTACCACCAACAGCCACGGCACCATTAGTTCCTGCAATGGCGCCACCACCACCACCACCAAAACCACCATTACCACCAGCCATTGCTCCGCTGTTGACCGGAGCTGGGGCACCAGCTCCACCTCCTGCATATCCACCTGTTCCTGTTCCTAATATGTTTCCAAATGCGGTCATTCCAGAAGAGCCAGCTCCTCCATTGTCTCCCCCCGATCCACCAGCACCATTGCCTGTAGCACTATCTGAAGCGCCCCCACCCCCTCCACCATTTAAAACCGAAGTACCACCAGCCCCTGGATTAGCCGAATTACCTATTCCTCCCCCTCCACCACCGCCTCCAGTTGATCCTGTACCACCAGTGCCAGGGCCAGGAGTTGTTCCCCCTACACCACCAGGGGGGGAGGTGCTATGATCTGTTCCTCCGCCTCTGCCACCAATACTACTACCTCCTACTACACCATCTCCATCAAATGTTGGTGCATGGCGTCCACTTCCACCACCACCACCACCACCAGCAGTAATGCTACCAGTTCCTCCTTGAGCTCCATTACCAAAAAGACCGCCTCCACCTGAGCCACCTACTGCGTTGTTTCCTGTAACAGAAGCTCCATTCGCACCAGCACCAAAAAGTCCTCCACCTGCACCTCCTGCCGCGATAATAGCGCCACCACCACCACCATTTCCCCCATTCCCACCCATTCCACCACCACCGCCCGCACCTTGACCATTACCTAATGCATTTCCTCCATTCCCACCTGTAGCCTCATTATTCGTAGCCGTTATATTTTTGATTTTGAGACTCGCTCCGCTTTTTACAAATAATCCACCACCAGCTCCAAGACCACCACCACCACCAGTATCACCGATACCGCCATTTCCTCCATGAGAATTGAGATTTGTCAATATGAAATCTTGGATTGTAACGGTTCCATTTTGGACAATAAAGCCGCGGCATAGGGGCGCACTGGTATTGATCATACTGCCATCAAAAGTGGTTGGCATAGCTGAAGAAAACCCTAAGATTTTTAAAGAATTAGCACCAATTTGAATGGGAGGAAGATTATAACTTGAAGGATCTGACGTAAGGGTTCCCGAGACTGTAATTTGAATAGTATTGCCGGTCGGATCAGGTGCGTTGTTGATTGTCTGAATAGCATTGCGTAATCCATTTGTAGGATCATCAATATTTAGACTTGTAACATTAATGGTTTGTTGAGCCCGTGCCGAAACCGAAAACAGCACCAAAGAAGCAAAAACCAATGTTTTAAAAAACAAGCCGCCTTCCATAATAACCCCTCTAACATCTCTCTACTTCTTTTTGGTTATTTGATAATAGCCAAAAAAATCAAACTATTCATGCCGTAACCAAAAAATTGGAACCATAAAACTTGATCTCTCTAAATAGGAGGTGGCAAAATCCAAACTTTGGTCATCGGAAATACAACAAAATATTTCAAAAAAACACATAGATAAAACCATTGGACTAGATAATGTGCATATTTTAGAAAGCAAAAAACGCGCAATTTTTTAATCAGTTTTTATTTATAATAATCCTGTTTTAAGCTTATTTAATTAAAACACTTGCGTTTATAAAATTAATTTTTCACAAAATTTAATAACAGTCGTGTTGTAAACAATTAAATTAAAATGTTTAATTACGTTTAAACAGGGACATGGCATGGATCAGCACGACCTAACGTCTGCTTTGCACGAGGAGACCAAAAAGTTCCAGGAGTCCTATTCTTGGCTTGAATCGCACATGCCAAAGAGCTTCTTCGAGGAAATCTCTAAAGAACGGGTGATGCTGGTCGCCCATCACTTGATGGACTTCCATTTGCAAGACTATTATTCTCAGATCCATCTGACGAGATCAGCCATAGCACTCTGTCTCGACAGTCCTGATGCCGACCTCCGTATTCTTAAACACTACAGCCTCTTTGGCATCCGCCATTATCGTACATTTATATCCAACGATCCACTTCCAGGGACAAAAAGCCGTCTACGGATCGCTCTGATCAATTTCACGGAATTCTCTGACAAAAAGCCTCCTTTTGAACCTGTGCTCACGCCTGAAAAGAGTAAAGAGGTCTTTGCGAAGCTGCATGAACGCAACCCCGACCTCTCTGAAAAGGACTTTCATAAACTGCTCACCGAGATCAATCCACGCTTTTTAAAGTCGTTGACAAATGAACGCCTTCTGCTCGGTCTGGACATGTATTTCCGCGCTAAAACGCGCGATGCCTGCCAATATGAGGCACGCTACAATGAAGATTGGAAAGAAAAAAAGGACATGCCCTCCATGCAGATCGTCCTTGCCTGGAGAAACGTCCCTAAGCACAATTTCCTTTATCGACTCGCCAAAGTCATCTATCGCCATGGATTGCAGATGACACGTGTGAATGCTTCTTACCTGAATGCTTATAGCAACGAAAGCATTTTACTGCTCTCGCTTGGCCTGCATGGCAGCAAGGGAAAGGCGGCCTGGGAAGAGGCCAATATCGAAGATTTTCTGCAAGAGCTCGTCACAGTTAAATACTTCGAAGGCGTCGAGGAGATCGAATCGATTTTTGTCGATAGCGGGCTTATTTCGGGCAATATGGGCAATCTGCTTAAGACCATGATGTATTTCATCCATCAAGTGCTCGTCCATGCTGATTTAAACATGTATTCTCTACAGAATATCGAAGAGGGGTTGTGCCGTCATCCAGAGCTCACGATGCAATTGTGCAATGCCTTCGCCCTGCGCTTCCATCCTAGCCTGCGCAATGATGCGGAATTTGAAAAAACCGTCCAGACCTTCACAAAACTCGTCGACCAACTCGATACCGGCAATCAACTCAACGATGTACGGCGCAAAAATATCTTGCATCAAGGCTTGAACTTCATTCGCTATACGTTGAAGACCAATTTCTATCGCACGAATAAAACAGCCTTTTGTTTCCGTCTCGATCCAAACTATCTCAATGAAGTTCCCTTTGAGCGCAAAGAAAAATTCCCCGAATTGCCTTTCGCCATCTTCTTCATGAAAGGGATGCATTTTTTCGGCTTCCATATTCGTTTCAAGGATCTCTCCCGCGGCGGTCTACGCACCGTCTGTCCAGAACGGTTAGAGCAGTACATCAACGACCGCAATAGTGTTTTCACTGAATGTTACGGCCTCTCTTATACACAGCAAAAAAAGAATAAAGACATCCCTGAAGGGGGCTCCAAAGGGATCATCCTCATGGAACCTTACGAGCGCATGATCTCCGAGTCAAAAATCTATAGGCGCGAATTGGAAATCGAGGGAGTTTCCAACGAGGAGATCGAAGCGAAGATCAAAGAATTTCATCGTGAGCAAAAACTCGAATTTCTCTATCAAACACAACGTGCTTATATCGAAAGTTTCATGACATTGATCAACTGCAACCCAGATGGCTCTCTCAAAGCGAAAAACGTCGTGGATTACTATAAATATCCCGAATATATCTATTTAGGCCCCGATGAAAATTCGCATAACATCTTTCTCGAATGGGTCGCTGATTATAGCAAGAAATGCGGCTATAAGCCTGGCGGAGCATTCATATCGAGCAAGCCCAGCGCTGGAATCAATCATAAAGAATTCGGGGTGACGTCACTTGGTGTCAATGTTTACTTAGAAGAAACATTGAAGTTCCTGGGTATCGATCCCTATAATCAACCCTTCACCATCAAGATGACTGGCGGACCCGATGGGGACGTAGCAGGCAATGAACTGATGAATCTCTATCGCCTCTATCCTAAAACTGCCAAACTCGTAGCGCTGACCGACGTATCTGGAACGATTTTCGATCCCGAAGGCCTTGATTTGGCCATCATGGCCGATCTCTTCAAACGGGGTGTTTCGATCAATCAATATCCTCCCGATAAACTTCATGAAGATGGTTTTTTGCTAGATGTTCGCAAAAAGCGCGAACAGACCGCCTACGCTCAGCAAAGCCTTTGCCTCCATATGACGGGAGGACGGCTAGTGGAAGAATGGCTGAGCGGCAATGAGATGAACCATATTTGGCGGCACAATGTCCTTAGTGCCAAAGCCGATATCTTTGTTCCTGCCGGGGGCCGGCCCCGTACATTAAACGATACCAATTGGAATGATTTTCTCGATGAGACAGGCCATCCTACTGCCCGTGCGATCGTAGAAGGAGCAAATTTGTTCCTAACCCCATCCGCGCGCAGGTCCCTAGAAAAGCTCGGCGTCCTCATCATCAAAGATAGTTCGGCCAATAAGGGCGGTGTGATCTGCTCATCCTTTGAGGTTCTATCAGGACTCATCATGAGTGAAGAAGAATTCCTGCGCGAAAAACCCATGCTCGTGGAAGAAATTCTACAAATCATTAAAGATAGAGCCCGCGATGAGGCGAAGCTTCTCTTAACTACTTATAAAGAAACGGGAACCTATTTAACCGATCTGTCTGAACTCGTCTCACAGAGGATCAATGGCTATATGTACGAACTCCTCGACTATTTCAAAACGATTTCTCTCTCTTCCGACCCCGAAGATCCCCTAATTCAATGCCTTTTGCAATATTGCCCCCCGCTCTTGCGAAAACATTACACTAAACGGCTTCTCACTGACTTGCCTGACATTCATAAAAAAGCCATCATCGCCTGCTATATCGCACAAAAACTCGTCTATCATCATGGTTTAAGTTGGTCACCAGTCCCTTGTCGATGTCCTTCCCTCTGATCATTAAAGATAATAAAATCATTAGTCATCAATGACTTAAGATCTAGATCTTAGCAATCATGTGCTTGAGTGCTAATTTTCTTGCCCACTTTTTGATGAATTTGTTATATTGTCATCTAAGGAGCAAGAAAAAGGCATGAAAAAGCTACAGCAAAGAAAACCGCCAAAGATCAGCGTGAAAAGCTCGTTCTTATGGGCCTCGTCGACCTTTATTTGAAGACTGGTAAACCGATTGGCTCCAACACTCTTAGAGAGAATGGGTTTGAATCGCTCAGCTCTGCTACAATCCGCAATTATTTTTCCAAATTAGAAGAGAATGGGTACTTGCGGCAGCAACACTCCTCCGGCGGAAGAATACCGACCCCCTTTGCCTATAAACTCTATGCTGAGTCGATCGCTCATGCCAATGAACCGGCGTACCGATAGATGAAGAGGAAATTTACCGATACCTCGCCCGAGAATCAAGGGAGGTCGCTAGCTACCTCCATGAAGCCGCTGAAGCCATCGGCGAAATGGCCCACTGTGCTGTCTTCCTTTCTGCACCTCGCTTCGACCAAGACTTCATCACAGACGCCCGTTTTGTCAATCTCGACCATCACCGCTGCCTTTGTGCTTTAGTCACCGATTTTGGGTTGGTACACACAGAGCTTCTTTATACTGAAAGAAAATTAAGCTCCTTTAGTTTGAAGCGGATCGAAGAGTACTTCCATGCTAAGCTGGCAAAACAACCCAAGCCGGTCCTCTCTTCCGAAGAGCTCAAGCTGGCAGAGCGTTTTTATCAGGAGGTCATGCTCCGCAGGATTGCTAGCTATGCGAATTTCAGTGCTGAGGATGTCTATCGCTCTGGTTTTTCCCAACTCATAAGCTACCCAGATTTCAGTGATGCAGTAGCGCTAGCAGGCGGTCTTGCTCTTTTTGAAAATACCAATGGGCTGCGCTCCCTTCTTTCCGAATGCTCGAAAGCAAATTCTCTTTGTTGTTGGATTGGAGAAGATTTAGCCACCTTTTGTCCAGGCTCAACCAGTTGCTCGGTGATTGCAGTCCCTTATAAAATCCATCAAACTGTCGCTGGTGCGATCGCTATTCTTAGGCCCTAATCGCATCCCTTATCGCCAACTCTTCAGCCTCATGCAAACATGCTGCGAACATCATTAGTGAAGCACTAACTAAAAGCCTCTACAAATTCAAAATCACCTTCCGCCTGCCTTCGCCGCAGGCGATCGATAGGAAAACACCTAAAACACAATATCTTCTGATTGAAGATCAACGAGGATTAACGAATGTATAATGAACCAACGCCCGGTGATGAACCGGTAATGTCTCAAGTCAATGAAGAAGAGACGCGCATAGAAAAACTCGAACGCGAAGCCGAAGAATACAAAGATAAATATCTCCGGCAGCTTGCTGATACCGAAAATATGCGCAAACGCCTGACAAAAGAAAAGCAAGAGATGATCCGTTTTGGCATCGATAATGTCGTCGCAGAAATCCTCATGCCGCTGGACAATCTCGAAAACGCTTTAAAATGCGCCGGTTCTTCAAATCCGGAAATCAAAAATTGGGCGCTTGGATTCGAGATGATCCTAGGTCAATTCAAAGAAGTACTTGCTCACCATGGTGTCAGTGCTTTCTTATCTGTTGGCGAGAAATTCGATCCCTTTTTGCATGAAGCCGTCGAAGTAGAAGAGACAACGGACAAGCCTGATGGCACAGTCTTGCAAGAATTTGTTAAAGGCTATCGGTGCGGGGACCGCATTATCCGCCCAGCTCGTGTAAAAGTGGCGAAAAGCCCAAAAGAAAATAATTAACAAAAAAAATGGAGTATTATCAACATGACCGAAAAGAAAAAAAAATACATCATCGGCATCGATCTTGGAACCACCAATTCCTGTATTGCTGTCATGGAAGGTGGAACACCAAAAGTTATCGCCAATGCTGAAGGTGCTCGCACGACGCCTTCTGTCGTATGCTATAAAGGCAGTGAACGACTCGTGGGAGTTCCAGCTAAGCGTCAAGCAATTACCAACCCTGAAAAGACCATTTTCTCCGCTAAGCGCTTCATTGGCCGCAAATCCTCCGAAGTCCAGTCAGAGACCAAGCACGTTCCTTATAAAGTCGTTGCAGGATCAAATGGAGATGCTGTCTTTGAAATCGATGGCAAAACACTCACACCCGAAGAAGTTGGAGCACAGGTTCTCATCAAAATGAAAGAAACAGCCGAAGCCTATCTTGGTGAGAAAATCACCGAGGCAGTCATCACTGTTCCTGCTTATTTCAATGACTCTCAAAGACAATCGACTAAAGATGCTGGACGTATTGCCGGCCTCGATGTCAAAAGGATTATCCCTGAGCCAACAGCTGCTGCCTTAGCTTATGGTCTCGACAAAGGCGTCGATAAAAAGATCGCTGTCTTCGACCTCGGAGGAGGAACGTTTGATATCTCTATTTTAGAAATCGGCGACGGTGTCTTCGAAGTTCTCTCGACCAATGGCGATACCCACCTCGGCGGCGATGACTTTGATAACGCGATTTTGCATTGGCTGCTCGACGAGTTCAAAAAAGAACACGGCATCGACTTGAGCAAAGATAAGATGGCTCTGCAACGTCTGCGGGATGCTGCAGAAAAAGCTAAGATTGAACTCTCCGGAACACAATCTTCCGAGATCAATCAGCCCTTCATCACTATGGATGCGAGCGGTCCAAAACACCTTCAAATGACACTGACGCGCGCCAAACTCGAAACATTAACGCACGATCTCATCGAACGCACCGTCGAGCCTTGCGTAAAAGCTCTTAAAGACTCTGGTCTTGGTAAAGAGCAAATCCAAGAAGTGATTTTGGTCGGCGGGATGACCCGTATGCCAGCAGTCGAACGCAAAGTGAAAGAGATCTTTGGCAAAGAGCCGCATAAAGGCGTCAACCCCGATGAAGTTGTGGCCATCGGTGCTGCGATCCAAGGCGGTGTGTTAGCCGGTGAAGTAAAAGACGTCCTTCTGCTCGATGTTATCCCACTTACATTGGGAATCGAGACACTTGGCGGCGTCATGACAGCGCTCGTCGAACGCAATACCACCATCCCGACCCAGAAAAAACAAATCTTCTCGACTGCGGCCGACAATCAACCAGCCGTAACGATCTCTGTTCTGCAAGGGGAACGTAAACTAGCCAAGGACAATAAAGAGATTGGCCGTTTTGATTTAAGCGATATCCCGCCTGCACCACGTGGAATTCCTCAGATCGAAGTAGCTTTTGATATCGATGCTAATGGCATTCTTCATGTTTCCGCGAAGGATCTGCAATCGGGCAAAGAACAAAAGATCAAGATCGAAGCGAAATCTGGATTGAGCGATGCAGAAGTCAAACGCATGTTAAAAGATGCCGAAGAAAATCTCGAAGAAGACCGCATTCGCAAAGAAGAGGTCGAAGTACGCAATGAAGCTGATTCTCTCGCTTTCCGTGCGCAGAAATCACTCAATGAATACAAAGATAAGCTTCCGGAGCAAGTGGCAAACGAGATTCAAACGCACATCGATGCTGTTAAAAAAGCACTCGAAGGCAAAGAGAACACGGCGCAAATCAAAGCTGCTACAGATGCTTTGAACGAGCATATGCAGAAGATCGGCGAAGCCATGCAGAAACACGCAGGAGCTACAGCCGGCGCTCAAAGTAGCGCAGGTTCCCATGCTGGCCCTTCTGCTGCAAATGCTGGAAAACCTGACATCGAAGATGCAGAAGTCGAAATCCTCGATGAAGAAGACAAAAAATAAGTAGGGCTTCTTTCGTAAATTAGGTTCTGTGACTATTCGGCCGGGGAATCCCCCCGGCCTTTTTTATACACACGGAAGATGATATTATCTCCGAAATCCGAATCGAAAATCGGCTCAAAAGAACCCGAAAATCGACCGAAACCGAATCGATCAACAGTCTCTAAACACTGAGAAAGAAATCTTTAATGTTTAGGTTTTTTGCTGGCATTTTCAATTTTTTCTCTTAAGTCATATGGATCTAAATCGATATCTTCTCCCCAAGCCAATGTGTCGGTTTTAGGATCGGCTCGAACTTGGTTGAAGAAATCAACTGATTCCCACGCTTCGAAGACGCCTTTGCCGACCAAATCGATTAAATCCACCTCACCCTCAAGACCGTCATCAAAGCATATCCAAACTCGATAATGGGGCTTGGGTTTGCAAGCTACCATCTTTGCACGCTTGAAGTCCGTATTCCCACTTTTATTCGAGGGGAGGGATTTTTTGTAGCTTTTTGTTATTTGAAGCATGATTGCACTCTTCTATTAGCTGCCCTTGATAAATCTGTATCCATTCGATGACAAGGCTTAATGCTCTGGGAGGTAAATTCCCCTTTAGCAATCCAAATGCATCTCTCCATCTCCAATAAGCCAAAAACGGGGACAAGCTCCTGGCCTTTTTAATCGTCTCTTCTTCTGAATATCAACGATGTTTCGAAATTCTGCTTACATTCCAAGAATACGTTCAGAATTGCAGATCATCACAACATCCATCATTTATCGAACAAATCAAACAGCTCGTCGGACTCACCCACAATCACCACAGCCTGACGATTATGATCCAGTGAAAAGTGCCCAGGGACAAATGCTTGTTAAAGGCGATTAACTATAACCAGTCCATGAAGAAGTCATCTTATGAAAAGATTTTAATTCTTCCCAATCAAAAGTTCTGAAATGGAGGATTACACTTGCCTCGCCACGCCTCTCTCCACCTCCAAAGAGGTTTCTTCTGTTCTAACTTCTATTTTTAAACCTAATTGGGAGCTGACCTCGGCAAGGAATCTTGCTCGCTAAAGCTAAGGCAGCGGCTTCCCAGGCATCGATGGTATCTTCATAAGCTAAGAGGACACGAACACCACTAGGGATATAGGCCAGATTGTAAGGAGACCCAAAGAGGACCACGATGCTCTTTTCTGCATGTTGTTGGCATGCCTTTAATGCTTGCAATGCGAACTGTTTGTCTTGGATTGTTCCACGTTCGATCTCACCCATGACAAGGATATGCCAATCGGCATCCTGTTCGACCACCAAGCCCTCTTTTTCAAGGAGCTTGGAAAAGGCCCTTGGCGATCCAATTTCAACGATCTGGATTGTTTTGAGGGATGGAAGCTGCCCAATCGCAGTGAGCGCTTCTCGATAGAAAGTCTTTGGCGATGTCGCTTTTATTGCATGAGATCCAACAACGGGTAATTTTTGTTTGGCAGCCAGAATTTTTGCCACGCGCCGGTCGAGCTCTTCTAGGGCAATTCGTCCTTCCAAGACGGCTTTTTTCAAGGCGCTGATCGCCGTAGGGATCATCTCCTCTAAAATTTCGTCGATCCTTGGGGCGATATGATCCCCATAAAGCAAAAGATCATGTCCTGCTAAAAAGGCTTGTATAGCGACCTCGCCAGCATCGCGCCCCTTCGCTATTCCATCCATGTTGAGCGCATCGGTGATGATGAGTCCCTCAAAACCAAGTTTCTCCCGTAAAATCCCTGTCACCCAAACTTTAGAGAGCGTAACAGGTTTGTCATCCACCGCAGGAACAAGAAGGTGGGCTGTCATAACACAATCAACACCTTGATCTATGAGTATTTTAAAAGGCAGGAGTTCTATCTGCTGCATCGCTGCTAGATTTTTATCGATCGTCGGAAGTGCAACATGCGAATCGACTAGCGTATCGCCATGACCTGGAAAATGTTTTGCACAGGTTAATGTCCCTGTCTTCTGCATGCCTCTTACCATTGCACTGCTGCATTTAGCAACTTGGGCTGGATCATCTCCAAAGGCTCTCGTATAAATGATCGGATTTTTCGGATTGCTATTGACGTCTGCAACTGGTGCAAGATTGAGATGGATCCCTAAATAGCGCATTTGTTCGCCTATCTCGTGTCCCATCTGCTCGATCCTCCCACTATCGCCCATGGCAGCAAGCGTCATATTGCGAGGATACTTAGGTGCATCGGAGATCCTCATGGCCAGACCCCATTCGGCATCAGCTGCAAGTAGAAGCGGAAAATGGGAAAGGCCCTTCATCCTCTGAATCAACTCGCTTGTTTCTCGAAGGGTTCCTTGTTTGAGAAGAAAACTTCCTATATGCCAATGTTCCACTGCCTTGCTCAAATCATCTAGATGCCGCCCATCTAACCGATTTGGGCAGGCAGGAGCTACGATCAATTGTCCAATTTTCTCCTCTAGGGACATCGACAGGATCACTTCATTGCTTGTCCAAGCAAATAGAGGTGCAGCTAAAAAAAGAGATAGTAATATTTTTAATTCCAAGTACATATATAAAATACTTTAATTTTTGCAAAAATAATGAGCCAAGGAGACGAGGAGACGAGTAAGAGTAAAAAAATAAATGCCGAAGACTCTATTCGATTCGTCTCATATCTAGGCACTTATAACAAGCAGCAGAAATAACGACAATCTCTTTAATACCACTAAAAAACCAACTAATTCTAATTAATTTTTATAAAAATAAATGCAATAAAAACTTTATTGCGCAGCTTTTATTTATGTGTTATAATATACTCTCATTACTAACCAAATTTAACTAAAAGTTGATTTATGACAGAAGCATCCACTTCATCAAAAATACCAAATGCCGAGCGTTATTATACGCTTACTTCTGCATTCGAAAAACGATGCAGCAAAATCGTTGCCCCCTCTTCTTCCAAAAAAGTTTCCTTGGAAAAATTGGGCAGCCAATTTGCAAAGATCCAAAAAAGCTATGCACGCCTAGCAAAAAGCCTGACCTCGCGGACAGAAGAATTACAAAAGCTCAATGAACAGCACGCTAAAGTCCAAAAACTCTTCTTTGGAATCTTTGCACCTAGACCTGAAGTTACCGGTCGTTCCTCGGAAAAAGTCCATGGACTTACAAATGGGGGCAATAACTGTGCTTTTAACTCCTTGCTGCAAATGATTACTCATGCTGGGGCTTTACGGGAAGCTTTAGTTACAGTTCCTGAATTCAGCGCTTTGCGCAAAGCCTGTGCTCAATATTATGGGATCAAACCGAGTGCTGTGGACTCAAGACAAATTCGTCTTATGCTTGCTAACCTCTTCAATGGAACATTTAGTAGCGGATCACGATTCGAAGATGCTTCAGAAGCTTTAAATTGTATGATGAGCAGGGTATCAACTCCTATTCTTGCAGATCGATTTGCTAAAACGCGTGTCGTCCGCACTTATGTACCTACGGGTAATTCAAGGGCTATATCGACTACAATAGGTCGTTCTGCTATTGAAGCCAATACCACAACCTCCCGCCCAGAATTAACCCCAACAATTTTTGTCGATCCAATTGCTTCAATCGATCCAAGAGATCGTTCGGGAAGGATAAAACTACGTGAAGCAGATTTTCAGGAAAGATTAGGCAAAGCGTTTAACTCGACAGAAGGCGGCGATAATGCCTACTTTTTAGGAACTGATCCAGCTCTTGAATATGAATATCGCGAAACAAGAGTTCGCACTGTTTTCGATACAATGCCAAATCAACTCATTCTAACATCGCGCAGATATCGAGGACCTAACAATGCCAACGACACCCCTATGCAGATGCCAAGAGTTCTCGAACTCCCACAAGATGCCTTAGCGAATGCAGAGGGAGTTGACCGCCGTCTTGTGCTAACCTCTTTCGTTGTTTTTCTGCCTGGCCATTACATCTCGTATGTAAAAGAGGGCAATCAGTGGTATTGTCTCGATGACAGTACAGCAACACCAGTCACGACGGCAGCAGTTGATAAAGTGCTCTATAAGTATCCATCAGGCGGCAGCTACATTCACTTCTATGAGCGCGGCGATGCCGATGCTGAACCACCAATAACTCCAAGACCAGCACAAACGGATGCTCTTTCACCAGAAGATGCCGCTATTACAACACTTGAACAATTGAAAAAGCTGGCAAATATCACTACGACATCCAATAAGACCTTAGTTGACCTTCTCAAGAAATTGCCTCAAGATGTCAAAAATGGCCTATATCATCAAATCTGGGATAAAGAAGCAAAAGGTGCTAATAGAAAAAAACCAAACATCGGCCATGATTTATTACACGGTAATGTACGGTTACTCCTCAAGCATAAGCTCATCACACCCACGATTCAAAGCCTGATTTTGAAAAGAGATTCTGCACTGTCGCAAAGAGAATTAGCCCTTAAATTATGCGAGGCAGTGAATGGTGGAAAAGGCGATCGAGCTTTGGAATTATTTGGCAAACTCAACAAAAAATACCAGAGTATTGCCTATAACCTGCTTTGGGAAGCTAATGGTAAGAAAGGCACCTCTGCGGAGGAATTCAGCCAAACTCTTATTACAACAGAACCGATGGCCGCTCTTGGTGCTGTGATTCCGCATAAGGAAAAAAGCACCTTGGTGCATGTGGCAGATCATATCCTCAGTGCAATACTAGATGGCGAGATCCGTCCAGCAAAGACAAAAACAAAGGCAAAACCGCTAAGCAAAAGTCAATATTTAGAATTAGCTCTCAAGCTAAGCGAACTCATCACAAACAAAGAGAAAGTCGCCACAAAAGACAGCATTCTTGATCTATTTAAACAGCTCAAATCAGGACATCAATCTTTGGTATATAAGCTAATTAAAATGGCGAAAAAGCCAAGCAAGAACACTGCCAATTTCGGAAAAACTGCTTTTGAAAAAGATCCTATCGGTTCTTTGGACTTAAAAGTAAATTACAACAAGACATCCCAAAAAATCATTGAACACCTCGTCCATGCCATCATGGATAATTCTAGTTTATCTGATGATGAAGACGATGGAATCAACTTCGATGGTGATATCTCGGATATAGATGATTTTCTAAACAATCTCAAATTCCAATCCGACGATGAGGGCGAGGTCGTATCAGATGATGACAATCCGATATTATCAGATGATGATGCACCACCAAAAAAACCAGTCTCCTCTTCTTCCAAAGGACGATCAGGAAATAGAAGCGGCTCTTCTTCGAGCGCTTCATCTAGCAGCACCTCCTCATCTAGTTCAAACAATCCAAACTACTATTCCGATTGGTTAGCCTCTGTGATGGGAACCAATCCACACTATAATGAATCGAATTACGATTACAAAGGAACTAAATAACCCTTTGTATTATTCTGACATCCTATTGGCCGCCTAAGTTACAGGCGGCCAATTCTGTTTTTTCACTCATTCAGTTATTTAGAGATCACCCTAGCGGAGACCTCTAGCAGTCTGAGAAAGTATTTACTAAAAAATTCTGAAAAACCGTGCACAAACTAATAATAAACATTTCTTCTTAGGCGAAGTAAAAAACTTTGTTTGCAAAGTTTTTGTTATTCATGGCACAATAGCCCCCCGATATTAGAGACTATTAACTAAGAGTTGGTTTATGACAGAAGCTTCCTCTTCATCATCAATGATGACCGCCAGCGATCGCTATTATGCCCTCGCCACTGAATTTGAAAAACAATGTGCTTTAACCACTACGACTCCCTCTCAAGAAATTTCCCTGCAAAAATTGTATGCCAAATTTACTACCATTCAAAAAACCTATGAGGCCCTTGCCAAAGAACTCGTCTCTCGGACTGAGGAATTGCAAGTACTCGATCAACAACATCACAAGGTGCAAAAAGTTTTTTTTAAACTCTTTGCTCCAGCTCCCGAACTCCCTGATCACTCTTTTAAAAAAGTTCATGGGCTAAAAAATGGTGGTGCCAATTGTGCTTTTAATTCGTTATTACAAATGATCACGCATTCCGAAGCTCTACGCGAAGCTCTAATTTCAGTTCCTGCATTTGATGCCTTGCGCAAAGCCTGCGCTCAATATTATGGAATCAAACCAGGGACGGTCGATTCAAGGCAAATTCGTCTTATGCTAGCTCGACTCTTCAACTCTCCCACTGATACTAGTGAAACAACCCGAAGATTTGGTCTTGGTCCCAGGTTTGAAGATGCTTCCGAAGCCTTAAACTGTATGTTAGGTAAAGTGACCCCTACTATGCTTGAGGGGCGATTTGCTAAAACTCGAGTCATCCGAACCTATGAACCTACTGGTAACTCGAGAGCTTTATCGCTTACTATAGGTCGCTCCGCTATTAGCCAAACTAATAGCACAACTTCACAACTGGAATTTACTCCAGATATTCATATCGATCCAATCCCTGCATTCGATCCAAGGGATCGTTCCCGAAGAATAAAACTGCGCGAAGCAAATTTTCAAGAGAGATTTGACAAAGTGTTCGACTCGCCTGATGGAGGGGATACCGCCTATTTTTTAGGTGCTGATCCAACTCTTGAGTACGAATATCGGGAAACAAGATACCGCACGGTTTTTGATACCATGCCACATCAGCTCATCTTAACTACGCGGAGATACCTAGGAGCCAATAGGGCCAATGATACTCCTATGCAAATGCCAAGGGTTCTCGAATTGCCTGAAAATGCCTTAGCAAATCCCGAAGATATCGACCGCCGTCTTGTGCTCACATCGTTCATCGTTTATCAGCCTGGCCATTACATCTCGTATGTAAAAGATGGGAATCAGTGGTATTATATCAACGATAGCAGAACCATCGCTGCCTCAACAGCAGAGGTTGATAAAGTCCTTTATAGTTGTCCATCGGGCGGCTCTTATATTCATTTTTATGAACGCGGCGACGCTGATGCTGAACCGGCGATGACCCCAAGACCAATAGGTCCATCGCAAGAAGAAGAAGAAACAGCTATCGTTACTCTTGAAAAATTACAAAAGCTGGCAAGTAGCGACGAGATATCTAATCAGATTTTAATTGAACTTCTCGACCAATTGCCAAGGGATATCAAGTATAGGCTATATTATGAAATCTGGGATAAGGCAACAAAAGGTGAAATGAGAAATAAACCAAACAGCGGCCGTGATTTACTTCGTGGCAACGTCCGATTGCTTCTCAAGCACAACCTCATAACACCCACAATTCAAATTCTCATTTCTAAAAGAGATTCCGTTCTACCGCAAAGGGAATTAGCCCTTAGGCTATGCGAAGCAGTGAATGGGAAAAAAGACGGCGAAGCCTTGGATTTATTTGGCAAACTCGACAAAAAGTACCAGACTGTTGCTTATCAACTTATTTGGGAAGCCAATGGTAAGCAAGGCTCTTCCGCAGAGGAATTCAGCCAGATGGCTATCACAACGGATCCTCTTGCCTCTCTTGGTGCTGCGATTCAACCTAAGCAAAAGAGCACCTTGCTGAATGTAGCTGATCATATCCTCAATACCATCTTGGATGACGAAATCCCTACAGTAACATCTAAAGGTAAAACAAAATCGTTAGACAAAGACCAATATTTGCAATTTGTACTCAAACTCAACGAACTCGTCACGAACCAAAAGGAAGTCCCCTCAAAAGAGGTCATTCTTCCTCTATACAAACAACTCAAACCAGAACATCAATCCTTGGTACATAAATTGATTTGGATGGCAAAAAAGCCCAGCAAAGATATTCCCCATTTTGGAAAAATCACTTTTGAAGAAAATCCCGTCGCATCTTTTGGTTTGAAGACAACATATAACCAGACATCGCAAACAATCATCAAGCATCTCATCGACACGATCATGGATGGAAACATTTCTGAAGATGATGACGGAGATACTGGTGCTGGTGATATAGACGATTACTTAAAGAAACTTAAATCCGAAACCGATGATGAAGACATCGTATTCGTATCAGACGATGAATCGGGTTCCACAGGACTATCAGGATCTAGCTCCAGCTCATCAGGAAGCAGTTCTTCGAGTTCATCATCTAGCGGTGGAACCAATACAAATTATTCAGATTGGATAGCCTCTGTTCTCGGAGCGTATTCAGATTACAGTGATAGTACTTACGACCACAAAGGATCTGACTTATAATCCCCATCAAAGTCTGCTATTAGAAAGAATTTGCAAATACTTTTCCCTATGAGAATGGGAAGATTTTCGAGAAAATTTTAGAATAAAGTCTGTATAAGCGCTTATATCTTACATGTCGGATGGTGTGTCCTACTGCGTAAGCACACCTCCCGACGTGTAAAATGGAAGCGCTTATATAGGTTTTACCCTAAACATAAGAAAATTCCATTGAGAATCTTGTGATTTTCATAGGGAAAAAGATTTGCAAATGCTCTTTAGAAAATGTTTTTAAATATCCTTAATAGATCCTGGTATGTTGTGAAGATAAGAACCGCAACGATCAGGATGATAAAAGGGATGACCAATCTCTCCATTGTCTTGGCTTTAAGAGGTTTTTTCGTGATCGACTCCCATAGGGCAAAACTAATATGGCCTCCATCGAGAACAGGTATTGGAAGGAGATTAAAAATTCCCAGATTCAGACTAATGACGCCCATCCAAAAAAGAGCCTCTTTTATACCTACCATCCAACCATAATGGATCACTTGGACAATTCCTACTGGCCCTTGCATCGCTTTAGGAGTGAGATGGCCGGAAAATAAGGCCTTGAGCGTCTGCCAAGTTTGACTGACTACTTCACTAAGGAGAACAAAAGGAGAAGGATTATAGCGAACTTGTGAATCTTGTAACTGAATGCCTAGAGCTAGCCTTCTTCGTTGAGCTTCATAGTCTTTTTTAGCCAATTCTCTTTCTTGAGGATCTTTGATCTTATCGATTCGCTCTTGATCGATGATTTGGTTTTGGATCCATCGATTTTTTTCTTTGGACAGCGGAAACTCATCTTGTGGTTTTGGCGTAACAGCATTGAGGAAGCGAAGATTGCCATATGATGTAAGAACCTGCGGTGTGCCAATCGTATTGACCATTTTTCTTAAGCCCCGCCAATCGACTTCATCTATAAAAGAGGTATCCCCTTCTTTCCAAGGGAGTGCTTTGCGTTCATTTCCCCCTGCTACAGCAATGAGAATTTTTCTCTCTTGCAATGCAGATAAGAACTCAAAGCCATTTTTAATCGGCTGACTATCGATAGCTAGAACCTTATCTCCCGGCATGAGCGGTTTCTCTAGGAGAGAGCAACTTCTCTGTTTAAGAGGATCAAAAGAAGAACAATGTTCCGAACATTCATCGACATAAGTAAGAGATGTTTCAACGACAGCATCATTGTTGAGACTATATGGAATAAAATAGAGTTGATTCAAGCGTGGTTCTAATTTTGCTTCATTACGCCAATCATCGATTTCTGCTCGTTGCACGTCTGAAAGTTTCATATCACTAATGAGAAGACGAGGCACTCTTGCCAAGAAAACATCTTGATTGCGTTGAACTGTGAGTAGAATGCGAGGTTGATTGATCAAGGAAACGAGCTGCCTTACGGAAAAAATGATCTCGCCATCAGCCCATATGATCCGGTCGCCAAAACGAATCCCGCTCCTTTCCATGGGAGCGCCCTCGATGATAGGAAACTGGCGATCATAGTATAAAAAAGAGGCTGGAAGAATAGTACGAATTTCGGTTCGGAGCTGCTCGATGTTATTTCCTGGATCTTTGAGCATAGAAAAACAAAATGGACTCTTTTGCCCAGTCCAATAATCGACATGATCTGCTGTGATAGCCGCTTGATTTCCATGAAATACCAGCGCATAAAGCAAGTCGCTCATATTTTGTACTGGTGTATCATCGACGCTCTGGAATTGATCGCCGGGCTTAATGCCATCCTGAGACAGCTTAGATTGTGGTTCAACCCATCCAACAATCTTCGTATATTCGGAAAATGGTTTTAGGCGTCCGCCACAAGCCCAAATCAACGTAAACATGAGAAATGCAAAAACGATATTGACAAGAGGTCCCATGATCGCGACTTTTATCCGATCGATGGGTTTCTTTCCGAAAAATCCATCGGGAATTTGATGAGGCTCCAGCGTTCCTTTCTTTTCCATACCAGCAATTCGCACATACCCACCAAAAGGAAGAAGGCAGAGCTGCCATTTGACTCCATTTCGCTCCCATACGTGGAGTGGCTTACCAAAGCCAATGGAAAAGGCTTCGACTTTCATTCCAACACGACGCGCCATGATATAATGGCCTAGCTCGTGGATAAAGATGAGAACGCCGAGTCCGAGAAGGGCTAAAATGACATAAGCAAAACTAATCATAGATTCCTTTTAACTTTTAATTGCTTCCTCGCCTAATTCTTAAGAAGGGTAAGAGCGTATCTGCGACAATTTTAAAGTATATTTCTGTTCTTTTTCCTTTCCTTTTGCTTTTTAATCTCGCCCTACTTATTCAAGTATGGTGCTTGATTAAAAAGCAAAAGGAAAGGAAAAATCTTCAAAAATCTACTATTAAAATTTTCGCAGACACACTCTAACATTCCTTGCGTCTAAAGTCAAAATGTGTCGAAAGAAACGTTACACCAAATAAGATGCTGATTAATACAACCGCTATCCCAGCCGTGGATAAAGGAACTTGATAAACGCTCAGAATATGACGGGTAAACGCAACTGCTAGAATCGCTACCAGACTGCCAAAGCCTATAGAAAGGATGATGATCTTGATCAAATGATCACTCAAAAGGCGGGCAGCAATTACCGGACCAGTCAAAAAGGCCAATACAATCAATACTCCAACAGCACGGAAAGCGGCAATCGAAGTCCCCGATACGAGAAGCAAAAAGAGTAGATCTAGGGTTTTGGTCGGTAGACGAATCGAGGAGGCAAACTGCGAATCGAACGCCAGGGCTTTTAACCATGGATACATGAGACACACTACGCCAGCATCCACAAAAGAAATCGCCCAAGTTAGCACTAGATCATCGCTATGGACTGCATCGAGATTCCCCATCACTGCCTCCGTTCCGAGGTGCATGTCCTTAGCAAATAACATCACAGCAACGAGTCCCAAGGCGAACAAGGTAGTAAAGGATAATCCAATGCTTGCGTCCTCTTTGACATAGGATGATTTACCAATAAGATAAGATAGTCCTACCGTGATCAACGCTGTGATGAAAGCAGATGCTAACAGGATCGGCAAGCTGAGGATAGCCCCCCCTTTTGAAAGCAGCAGCGTAGAAATCACGATCCCCACCAAAATCGTATGCGAGAGAGAATTTGCTATCATCGTCATCTTTCGAACGACGAGAAAAGTTCCGATGAGGCTGCAAGAAATGGCAATGCCCAACAGAATCAATATTTGCACTTCATCCGAGGCCAGCCCATTTCCCCTTCCAGATAGCCAGTCTATGATCCGATGCCCTAAAGTGGAAAAAAACTGAAAAAAATCGCTTCCCCAATAAGGATTTACCTCCATTTTCCCTCCTCTCGACTCGGAATTGGCTGAGAATGAGGATCGGCCTTTAAATTACCTAGAAGATTTTCTAGCTGCTGTTCTAGCATTTCATCCATTGTATGCTCCAAATCCTCAGCGCTTTGGTGCACTCTATCGATGCCTTGATTCATGTATTCTACAAGATAGACTTCCCACAGGCGATGAAGCCGCACGATATGGCAAGCACGTGCCCATCCTTCTGCACTTAAAGAAAATCCCCCCCCTTCCCTAGATTCGATCCATCCTTTCAATCGGGCGCGTAAAAAAAGCCCTTTCGACTTGGGAAATAGTTGGCAGATCTCCTTCTTAGCCAACACAGCGCCTCTGCCTTTTTTCCAAAGAGCTTTGAGTAAATTCTCGGATAATATTTTTTCTTTGAAGAGAACTTTTTTCAAGATGCGGGCTAGCGCACCTCGTGGAGCAAAGAACAAAGACAAAAAGCAAAAAAGGGCTGCAACGAGCAGGATCAGGGGGCCTGTAGGCAAAGAAAACCGCCAATCTGGAAATCTACCCATTAAATACTTTGTTCCCTCGACAGAAATGACATTGCCTAAAAAGGCGGCAAAAAGTGCAAAAAGTACAGAAAGAAGAAGACAGCTGCGCAATTTTGAACACCACGGCCTAGCTGCAACTGCTGGAGCAATCAACATTCCAGCCATAAGAACGACTCCCATGCTGCGCATTCCAATGACAACCGCCAGAGCAGTCAGAACCGTCAATAGCCTTTCGATTATTTCGATTTTGATCCCAACCGACTTGGCAAAGGTCAGGTCAAATAAAGTAACCTGAATCCGAGGATACATCAAAATCATTGTCATGATGGTTATCAAGCTCAAAATTCCATAAGGAAGCAACGATTGATCTGTCATCGTCGCGGCTTGTCCAAAGAGAAACACGAGCGCCTGTTTATACCATGCTGTTTGCAAAATTTGAATGCGGCTTGCAATGAGTACGCCAACGCCAAAAAATGAGGCCAGAACAAAACATAAGATAGCATCGATTGGAATCCTGCACCGTTTTTGAAGAATCCGGATCAAAACGATTGCTAAAAGAGAAAAGATAAAGGCTGAGGCCAAAAGCACGACACTAAATCCCTTGCCGCCTTCAGAAAAGACTGGACCTGCTAATAGCACTCCAAGGACAACTCCTGGAAATGCTGCATGGGAAATCACCTCACCAATCAAACTTTGACGACGCAAAACAAGGGTTGTACCGATGAGGGCCGAAGTAATCGCCATGCTTAAGCAACCAATCATCGGAGCACGCAAGACAGGATCGGTGAAATAAAGAGAAAAATCGATCATGCTTTTACAAAACACCTGCTCGTTGATCTAAATTTCGCTTCACAGCTTCATTCAACAAGGTAGGGCTTCTTCCATAAGCGCGCATCAATATCTCAGGAGTGAAAGTCGCTACCATTGGCCCACATCCAATCAAACATGTATTAAGGACAATGACCCAATCAAAATATTTTTCCACCGTAGCAAGATCATGGTGAACGACGAGAAGAGTCTTTCCCTCTTTTTTCAGTTCATGAAAAAGATCCAAAATTTCTTGTTGCGTTGCAGCATCGACTCCAACAAAAGGTTCATCCATCAAATAGAGATCTGCCTCTTGCATTAGAGCCCGCGCGATGAAAAGCCGCTGTTGCTGTCCACCGGAAAGGCGTGCAATTTGACGATCGGCAAATGGCAGCATCCCTAGTTTGTCCAACAGCCCACGAGCCTTTTGACGCTCCTGCTTCGTTGAAAATCCAAGCCTTCTTCTATCGGCAAGCCCACCCATTAAAACCACCTCAAATGCAGTGATAGGGAAATCCCAATCGATTTCTCCACGTTGAGGGATATAAGCGATTTTTTTGCTAGCTCTTGCAAAGGAAGTCCCAAAGAATTGAACATCCCCTGAAACGGGTTCGATGATGCCAAGAAGCGCCTTAAGAAGGGAACTTTTGCCAGCGCCATTAGGCCCGACAATAGCAACGAGATGACCGCCACTTGGAATAGAAAAACTAACATCCCAAAGCACTGGGGTTTTCTCGTAATGAACGGTGAGCTGGCTCACTTCGATCGTATTCATTCTTTTTCCCCTGTCTGCCAAGTCTCAGCCAAGCAATTTGCATTGTGCCACATCATCTGCAGATAACCATCTGCGCTACTCCCCGGAGCGCCCATAGCATCTCCGTGGAGCGGGGTATGCGCGATCTCGATATGATGTCCATGACTTCGGCAAGCTTCCACTATTTTACGCAAAGCATCTTTACTGACATTGGATTCTGGGAAAACATGTGTAACACGATAGCGGAGCAAATACTCTATGACAATCTGAATATCTGCTGGACTGATTTGTCCCTCAGGAGCAAGGCCTTCTGGAGCGGTGAAGCGTTTTTGCCAATCGCCTTCTTCCTTTTCAGAAAGATAGCTACGTGTGAAGTATTGAAAGGCGTCATGACTTGTGACGAGAAAACGTTTTTCTGAAGGAATCTTACGAAAGAGCTCGATGATCTGCATGTGCATTTTGAGCATTTCCTCTTTGAGAGAACATCCTCGATTTCGAAAATATTCAGCTTCTTGGGGTAATTTCTCTGCCAGCGCATCGACAATGGGGTCGATAGATAAAGACCATAATCCAATATCCATCCAAATGTGGGGATCGATCTGTCCTTTGCGATAAAGAATTTTTTCAGGATAAAGCTCGCGGATCTTTTCTCCAACTGCAATAGCACTAGGGTGATTGTCGATGCGATAACGCAGACTAGCGCCATGTTCGAGGCCAAGCCCGTTATGGAAGAGAAGATCTGCCCGAGCGAGCTTTTCGTCATCTCCTTTGACCAATTCATAACTATGAGGATCAACTTCTCCAAAAATTAATGAGAGATGATGGATCTTATCTCCACCTATTTTAGCGACCAAATCATCGATCATCGCCGTCGTGGAAAGCACTTTTATTTTCCCATCTTCCTTCATCCATTGTTCGAGAGCTGAGGAATTCCTATTCTGCTCCTTACCGCAGCTAAAGAACATCAAAGGAATAGTTAAAGAAACAAGGCAAAGCAACCACCGAGACCACCGTTTCATCCTTGCTTCCTCCATGAATAAAGCATTGAAAAGGGATAGATACCACGAGAACATCCTGATCGGAAATGGAGCATAAAAGCATATTTGCCGATGAGGGCAACACTATCAGCTTGGACATCAAGATCGATATTCTTTGGATTCTCCTTGCATTGAATGCAGGGACACGAAACTTGAAGATCAGCGCAGGTAATTTCACGAATCAGTCCATCTTTCCATTCTACACGTAATGTCTTGGGATCGATTAAAGCTAAATCGACATCCTGTCCAATAGCCGTACCAGCATCCACGTAAGGCGCTAGCAACTTAACCATTTTCAACGCTAGATCTGCAAAAGCCTTGGCAGCTTGGGAATCTGGATTTTCTGAGAAGAGGTCTAAACCTCGATCTGCACATTCACAAAGTAAAGCGTCATAAGGGATCTGTGCAACGAGGGGAACCCCAAGTTCACGGCTCAAAAAAATTCCTGCATTACCCGGAAAAAATCCTTGCATATTTTCAATGATGCCAAGAATAGGAACATTCCCCTGTTCAAAGAGTTGTGCAGCCTTCAAGACATCTATCTTCGATAACGCCTGAGGCAGTGTCACGAGAAATGCCCCGGAAAGTCTTGCATGCTGAGCTAACGTCAGCTGAATGTCTCCTGTCCCAGGAGGAAAATCGATGATGAGATAATCTAAGTCTCCCCATTCCACTGCTTCAATAAATTGCGTGATCGCGGAGTTGGCAATCGGTGCTCGTACAATTGATGCTTCCCCTTCCCTACGAAAAAAAGCGATCGAGACATACACAATCCCTCGTGCAAAAGCAGGTAGAATTTTATTTGAATTCTCTAAGGACTGTGCAGGAAGCCGTTCTTCAGGAAGCATGTGCCTGACAGAAGGGCCATAGAGATCTGCATCCAAAAGACCCACACGAGCTCCTATTTTTTGTAGAGCAAGGGCGAGATTGACTGCAACCGCAGATTTCCCAACTCCACCCTTGCCTCCAGCAATAGCTAGTATATGTTTGATCATATGAACATCTCTTGATCCTATATCCGCGAGCCACTTGCAAAATCCATTCTAGACACTAGATAAATTTCGATGAGCATTGAACCCAAATAGGGAACCGCAACAACCTCGCCAGGTGAGTTTAACAAATTTTTGCGTTAATCTCCAAAAAAACAAAAGAATCTAAAAATGATTCCCCGATTCTTACTTAAAAAAAGAGTTGGACACTGTTGTCAAATTAATTTTCAGTCGTTTTGCAGACTCTTGACCAAGATCTATACTCATTAAAAATTTTATGATCCCGAAGCGTCTAAAAATTTTGAATGGATCCTGAAATAGCTCCTAGACACTGTCGTCAAATTAAAACTCTGCCTATTTTTTCAATTAATGATCGTCGTCCTAATTCCAAATAAAATCGAAAAATATTCAAGGCGACTTGCAAAAAATAGTCTCGCTCTTATAAACTCCCAAAATTGTATAATAAATACTCGCGAGAAGATTGCGCAGTCTGCCAAATTATTAGGCTTTCAAGATTTGTGCTAGTCGAGTGTTAAGAGACAGACTACAAATTTGATTGGTTTGATTTTGATGGATTTTCCTTTAGGCGTTAAATCTTTTCCGCAGGACATAGTTAGTTAAATTAACTAGATCCGGGAACAGATTTAACGCCTAAAGGAAAGGACGCAAAAAGCAATCAAAAGCAACTATGTAGTCCGTCTTAAAGAATTTGAAAAAAATGCAAAAGCCTTAAAGGGGAAATCATGCAAAATGCAAATAAACAAGAAACTGTAGATACCGATCTCAAAAGCTTTAAAGAAATCGAAGATGTCATCTCACGTGCGATTAAAAAAGTTGGTGGGAGAAAGGAAAATGACCTTTGCCGCTACCTTCCAATGTCAACTGGCGGTTATATGCACCACTTTACTCTCCGTAAAATGAAGCATAAACAACCATCTGAACTAAGCACGTTGATCGAAAAATTTATTATTAATCCAGAAAAACCCGGAACTGTTGCTCCCAAGCAGCGTGCTGCTAGAGGTTCTCGCAAACGAAGAGATCAATATACCTTCACTCGCACTCAACTCGAAAGAATGCTCAATATCGCTAAACTCGCCGGGGATAAGGAAATGGTATCGATCTTGAGTCCGCGTAAGTCTATTGCCCATTGCAAAAGAGAACTGATCGCTTCGATTCGCCATGGCAAAGTTGAGCAAGAACTCTGGAGTGCATATGTTGAATCTTTAAATGCCCAGATGTCAATTGCAAACTATGCAAATGAAACTTCGTTTACTAAATAGTTTTCTTTAGTTTTTCGACAATCTCTTTTAGTCCTTGCTAGGCTCGTCTTAGCAAGGACTTTTTTCTATAGAACTAAAATAACCCCAAAAATCGACAAAGCCTTAGTTTGGGAGAATCTCATACCTCTTGTATTTTAATTAACAACTGCTACAATGTTTCCTTTTTGTACATTGCTATTTGTTCTTCCCACTAGTTGGAAGGACGTCAAAATTTTTGTTAAATTGTCTAGAGGAAACCAAATGTCTCAAACTACGCAAGCACAATTCGGGAAATGGCGGTCCTTTTTCTGGCCTGTCCATTCATACGAGTTGAAAAAACTCATCCCAATGCTTCTTCTGTTTTTCTTTATCAACTTCAACTACACCATCCTTCGCGATACGAAAGATGCTCTGATTGTTACAGCGCCAGGATCTGGTGCGGAAGCGATTCCTTTCTTAAAGGTATGGGGGGTTTTGCCCTTTGCAGTACTCTTTATGGTGGTTTACTCCAAGTTGAGCAATATTCTGTCTAAACCGAATCTCTTCTACACGATGATCTCCTCGTTCATAGCTTTCTTTGCTATTTTCGCATGGATCCTCTACCCCAATAGAGATTCGCTGCATCCAACTGTTTGGGCAGACCAACTCCAAGCTTCTCTCCCTGCAGGATTTAGCGGGATGGTTGCCATTCTGCGCAATTGGTCTTATGCTTTCTTTTATATTATGGCAGAGCTATGGGGCAGCGTTGCCATCTCCCTTCTCTTCTGGGGTTTTGCCAATGATACAACTCGTGTTTCTGAATCTAAGCGCTTCTACGCAATATTTGGCCTTGGCGCTAACCTCGCTATGCTCGTCTCCGGCCCAACGATTGTGTATTTCTCTGACATCCGCAGCAAAATCCCCGCAGGCGTCGATGCATGGGGTGTTTCGCTAAATTATATGCTAGGGGCTGTAATTGTTTCTGCGTTGATCATCATGGTTATTTACCATTGGATCAATAAGAACGTACTCACTGATGCACGTTTCTTCGACTCAACTGAAACTAAAAAAACCAAGAAAGAAAAACCCAAACTTTCTCTCAAAGAAAGTTTTTCTTACCTCTTCAAGTCTAAATATGTCCTTTGCTTAGCTATCCTTGTCATCGCTTATGGCGTGTCTATCCAGCTCGTCGAAGTAACCTGGAAAGGGCAATTGAAATTGCAATACCCTAATCCTAATGAATATAGCGCCTTTATGGGCTATTTCTCCACCATAACCGGTGCTATGACGATCCTTATGATGCTGTTCGTTGGCGGTAATGTCATACGAAAATTTGGCTGGGGCGTAGGAGCTTTGATCACACCGGTCGTTCTCCTAATTACCGGCGTTGGCTTCTTCAGCTTTGTTATTTTCCGTGATAGCCTGTCCGGCTTTGTCGCCTTATTAGGTTCTACACCTTTAATGTTGGCTGTGGTCTTTGGTATGGCACAGAATATCATGAGCAAATCTGCCAAGTATTCTCTCTTTGATCCAACAAAAGAGATGGCCTACATCCCTCTTGATCAAGAGATCAAAGTAAAGGGAAAGGCAGCAATCGACGTAGTTGGAGCCCGATTTGGTAAATCGGGGGGTGCCTTCATCAACCAAGGTCTGATTGTAGCGCTTGGCTCTCTTGCGCTTATTACTCCTTATGTTGCCGGCATTCTGTTTGTTATCATCTTTGCGTGGATTTGGGCAGCTCGTTCCCTTAATAAGCAGTTTGTTAAACTGACTTCAGGGAAAGAGACGCAACAACCAAAAGGAGATAAAGAACCCTTTGCAAAAGAACCTGCTTCTGTTGATTCAGAAACAGCCACCATGAAAACTGGTGTTCAGCCTAGCGCTTCTACAAGCTAGTTCGAATAGCAAAGATCTGGTCCTCGAGCCCGCAAACTCTATCTCTTAGAGTTTGCGGGCTCGATTTTTTATGGAGACTTTATATGCAAGCCATTTCTTTAGCCTCTAATAGCGTTTATCCTCAGAGCCCTTTCATCTCCTTTGATCGTGCCAATACAGACCTTAAGATTTACGAAACGTTTGCTAAGAGCCCTATTCTCACGAAATTTGGTGTTCTTCTCGCCGCCGGTTCAGCATTAAGCATAGTTTACGCTCCAGTATCCATAGCTTGTGCAGGCTTCTGCTTAGGCGTAACACTCATTGCGCTCGACAAGTTTTTTTTCAGAGCTGTTCCTTTGCATACTCATCCCGCTCCTTTTGTCAAAGGACAACCTATCGGCATAAACAATGCTTCTGCCAATTGCTGGGCAAATGCTGCGCTCCAATTGATTCTCGCAAGCCCCGGTCTTTGCGAACACCTTCGACAAAACCGATCCCCTGTCTTTGGCAATGCCATTAAGAATTATCAAAAAGCACAATCAAATCGAGAACATATCGCAAGCAACATAGATTCTCAAAAAATCCGAGAATGGCTAGCTGAAAAGATTCAGTTCTCCCACAGTGCAGAAGACCAAGAAGATGCGCATGAAGCATTGAGTTATATTATGCGAACTTACCAAGGAACCAAGATAGAAGTTCGAAGAACCAGAGGATCTCGCAGCAATGAAACTTGGCCTATTTTGACCTTGCATTTGGCTCACCACCAACAAAGAAAGTCATTTGAAGAATTAGTCGAACGTAACTTTCTCTCTTTCCAAGATCCGCGAGGCGGCGGTACACGGCGACTAAAAACGTGCCCAAGCGAGCTTTTTTTCCACCTTTCCCGTTTTGATCGACATGGAAACAAAATCGCTGATCGCATCAAACTCACCCCTTCATTTAAACTATCAAGCCGCTGGACAACAAATGGCACTAGCGCTAACTATTCTTGCCAAGCGTTCATCCAACATGAGGGCAGTTCAGCAGATAGTGGACACTACGTCTGCTATGTTAAACGACAGGGGTTATGGTGGCGCTGCGATGATGATGCAATAACTCAGGTTTCAGAAGGAGAAGCTGCTCAGCAACTCAAGCGTTGTTATCTTTGTTATTTTTCACGTAATTAAGAGGTGTTTTAGAAAAATTAAATATGGCATACAACATCAAACGGATCCGTAATTTCTCCATTATAGCACACATTGATCATGGCAAATCGACAATCGCCGACCGTTTACTCGAATTGACAAATACGATTTCTGCGCGCGAGATGCAAGAACAGGTACTCGATGCAATGGATCTCGAGCGTGAACGTGGGATCACGATCAAAGCGCATCCAGTCACCATGACCTACCATGCAGATGATGGAGAAGTGTATACCATTAACTTTATCGATACGCCCGGTCACGTCGATTTTTCTTATGAGGTTTCTCGCTCGCTCTCAGCCTGCGAAGGAGCACTTCTTGTCGTTGATGCCGTCCAGGGCGTTCAAGCCCAGAGCTTGGCCAATGTTCACCTAGCACTCGAACGGAATTTGGAGATAGTACCTGTAATCAACAAAATCGATCTCCCCTCTGCAGATCCCGAAGGCGTCAAAAAGCAAATCGAAGAAGTGATCGGTTTAGATACATCTGCCACCATTGCATGTTCAGCAAAATCGGGTATTGGGATCAAAGATATCCTTGATCAACTCATCCAAAAAGTCCCTCCCCCTTCCGAACCAACAGATACCATCTTACGCGCTCTAGTTTTTGATTCTCACTACGATGCCTATCGTGGTGTGATGGTCTATGTCCGTGTCTTTAGTGGTGAAATTACAAAGAAATCACAGATTAAATTCATGGTTTCCGACAAAGCATTCGAAGTCCTCGAAGTAGGAATCTTTTCCCCGAATGAAACGCCTGTTGAGATTCTTCGCCCTGGGGAAGTTGGCTATATCGTTGCTAATATCAAGAAAACCGCTGATGTCAAGATCGGGGACACCGT
Organism: uncultured Simkaniaceae bacterium; assembly: GCA_963791555.1. Taxonomy (GTDB): domain Bacteria; phylum Chlamydiota; class Chlamydiia; order Chlamydiales; family Rhabdochlamydiaceae; genus JAGXTH01. Next base: position 549,457 of record CAWBSQ010000001.1, on the reverse strand, counting down.
TACTTCATTAAAGCATCCCGCTTCTGAAGCCCTGCCAGGATTTAAACAAATCAACCCCGTTGTTTTTGCTGGGATTTATCCTGTCGATTCTTCCGATTTCGAAGCAGTGCGCGATGCATTAGTAAAACTTCAATTGAATGATTCAGCTCTGCATGTCGAACAAGAAAGTAGCTTAGCTTTGGGCTTTGGGTTTCGCTGTGGTTTTCTCGGTCTTTTGCATTTGGAAATCGTCTTCGAGCGGCTGCAAAGGGAGTTTGATCTCGATATCATTACTACAGCACCGAGCGTTGTCTATAAGTTCACATTGAACGATGGTTCGACACAACAGATCGATAATGTCGCCAATTATCCAGATCCATCGATGATCGAATATGTAGAAGAACCATGGGTAAAATCACATATTATGGTCCCTTCCGAATACCTTGGTGCTATTATGAGCCTTGGGATGGAGAAGCGGGGGGAACTTATTAAGACGGAAACCCTTGATAGCAAACGACTCATCCTAACCTATCGTTTACCTCTCAACGAAATTATCACTGACTTTAATGACAAATTGAAGTCCATTACACGAGGTTATGGTTCTTTTGACTACGAATTCGAAAAATATGAATTAGGCGACATTATTAAACTGGAAATCAAAGTCAACGAAGAACCTGTAGACGCTTTCTCTTGTCTTGTCCACCGCACAAAAGCCGAAGGAAAGGGACGTGCTATCTGTAAAAAATTGCTAGACGTAATCCCTATGCAACAATTCAAAGTTCCTATTCAAGCTGCAATAGGAGGCAAGATCATCGCCCGAGAAACTATCCGTGCCATCACAAAGAATGTCACTGCTAAATGTTACGGAGGTGATATTACGCGCAAACGCAAGTTGTGGGAAAAGCAAAAAAAGGGCAAAAAGCGTATGAAGGAAATCGGCAAAGTCAATATCCCACAATCAGCTTTTATGGAAGTGCTCAAAGCCAGTGAGTAAACTGTGCACATCGTGATCCAAAAATCGGGTTTTTGGGTCACGATGTGTATATGCTAGTGAACAGACCTCCTTAGTAATTAAAAGACTGTCCAGCTCTAGAAACTACGAGCCTTGGTATTGAGCTGATCAATGTCCATGCCCGCCATGTCCTCCGCCACCTCCATGCTGTTCCCCATGAGGCCCACCACCCTCATGCCCCTCATGATGATCTTCATGTTCTCCATGCTCATGATGCCCATGTTCATCATCGTAGTAATAATAGCCGCCGCCATCATAATAATAATTGTCGTGATAATACCCGCCATCCCTATTGGAACACGCACTTAAGCAGAACATCGACCCGACAGCTACAATCAGAGCTTTGAGCATACGGCACCCCTCAGGCATTATACGTTGAAGAACTAACATTGCCCCCTTTTCCAGTCCAGTTCGTATGGAAAAATTTTCCACGCGGCTGATCGACCCTTTCATAAGTATGCGCACCAAAGAAATCGCGTTGTGCTTGGAGCAAATTTGCAGGTAAATGTTCGGAGCGAAAGCCATCGAAAAATGACAGGGCGGCGCTTAAACAAGGGGCTGGCACCCCATGAATAGCGGCAGCAACAACCACATCGCGTAAACTTGCCTGTGTCCTGCCAATCTCATGACTAAAGAAAGGATCGAGCAATAGACTTGCAAGATCCCTATTTTTCTCAAAGGCCGGTTTGATCTTGCCAAGAAATTGACTTCGAATGATGCAGCCTTCGCGCCACATCATGGCGATCGAACCATAATTCAGATGCCAATTCATAGCCTTAGCAGCTGCTCGCATTAAGGTAAATCCTTGTGCATAGCTAATGATCTTAGCGGCATAGAGAGCCTCGCCCACTTTGTGGATAAGTGCTTTTCTATCACCTGGGAAAGAGACTTTCTTTACAGAAAAAGACTTAGCAGCCAACATCCTTTCGGTTTTTAATGCAGACAGACATCTTGCAAAGACAGCTTCGGCAATGAGTGTAACTGGCGAATCTTGCTCTAGTGCACTAATACCCGTCCATTTTCCTGTCCCTTTTTGTCCAGCCACATCGAGGATCTTATCCAGCAAGGGCTGCCCATCTATATCCTTATAAGAAAAGATCTGCGAACTGATCTCGATTAAATAACTTTTCAGCTCCCCTTTATCCCATTCGACAAAGATGTCATGCAGTTCAGTAAGCGAACATTGGGCAACTTGCCGCAAGACATCGTATGCTTCGCAGATGATTTGCATATCCCCATATTCGATGCCATTGTGCACCATTTTTACATAATGCCCGGCCCCCCCCTCGCCAATCCAATCACAACAAGGGGCTCCATCATCTGCCTTAGCAGCAATAGCCTGAAAAATGGGCTTAACATGTGGCCACGCCTCAGAACTTCCTCCTGGCATGATCGAAGGTCCATGACGAGCGCCTTCTTCACCGCCAGAAATACCTGTTCCAATGAAAAAAATCCCCTTGCTTTTAAGAAACGCTTCTCGGCGTTCAGAATCAGGATAATGGCTGTTGCCGCCATCGATAATAATATCGCCCTTTTCTAAAAAGGGCAGACACTCCTCGATCAAATCATCGACCGGCTGACCGGCTTTGACCATAAACATCACACGACGAGGATGTTTTAAAGCGACAAAAAAACTTTTTAGATCTTTACATCCAATAATTTTAGTATTCTTGGCAGGTCCAGCTAAAAATTCTTCGGTTCTAGCATAGGTGCGGTTGAAAACCGCTACCTTAAACCCGTGGTCGTTCATATTGAGAACGAGGTTTTGACCCATTACTGCTAATCCGATCAACCCAATATCTGCACTTGCGCCTGTCATCGCCATACTCCATAAGCTTTCTTATTGAGGAGAAGTATACGTCAAAGTTAGAATTTCTGACATGTTCTCGTAGCTCAGTTGGATAGAGCGGTCGCCTCCTAAGCGGCAGGACGCGCGTTCAAATCGCGCCGAGAACGATTTTCATGAGGCGTTTATCCAAAACTCGCGTTTCTTAAGCTTTCTAACGTACCTGGTTTTAATTGGCGAGATATTTTTGGACGCCAAGAGAGATGCCTTGCGCGATTTTATTGAGATATTTCCGATCTTTAAGCAGGAAGCGCTCTTCGGCATTTGTCATGAAGCCGCCTTCGACTAGAATCGCAGGCATAGTGGTATCACGCAAAACCGCCAAGCTGCCTTTACGCACACCGCGCGATGCAGCAGCAGTTTGATCGACTACTTCATATAGGATATTGTTGGCCAATCTCTTCGAAGCCCGAGCTCTATTATGATCTTTGGCATCGTAATAATAAATTTCAATCCCTTTGGCATTGCGATTTGGGCATGAATTGAAGTGAATGCTGACAAAAAGTATGCCCTTCGACTTATTGGCAATGGCAGCCCTCTTAGGCAACGAAACAAAAATATCTCTGCTGCGCGTTAATATGACCCTATATCCCAATAATTCCAAATGCTTCTTCGTGAGCAAGGCCGTTGTCAGATTGATTCGTTTTTCTAAGATCGTCTGTACTTTTGCCCCTTCATCAGACCCTCCATGCCCAGCATCGACAATGATGAGAGGTCGTGGGGCAAACGGTTCCGAACTGCCTTTTGACAGAGCATCGAGGGCAAAAAACGGAACCAAAAAGAGAAGAAGTAAGGTGAGAAATTTCATAAGAACACGTTGTCGATATACACACTGTTTTAGCAAAAGCTGTATTTAAGAAACAGCCTACAAAATGCGTTAGGGCTGAGAGGCTATAAGAAAGTATTGCAAATACTTTCTAAGAAAGAATTTGCGAATTCTTTTCCCTATGAGAATGGGAGGATTTTCGAGGAGATTGCAAAATGCGGGGCGAAGCCAGTATCGGGACGATGATACGAGCGAGAACCGCATTTTGGAAGATACCGAAAAGGTTTCCATTCTCTAGGAAAATGAATTTGCAAATACTTTCTAAGGAAAACCGTTTTATTCAAAACGATCTTTTTGCTACCTTCTCGAAAAAAGAGGGTTTCCTTTGACAGACAAAAAGCAGAATCTATTCTTGGCTGTTTTCCTATGTGCGATCGGGTGTCTTTTTGTTGCAGCAGCAGGAACCTGTAGCAAACTCGTCAGCAGACAAGTTCCAACATTTACAATCCTTTTTTTTCAAAACTCGATCGGATTGCTGCTCTGCCTTCCCCAGACCATGAGCAAAGGCTGGTCGAGCTTAAAAACAGATAAATGGCGATTGCATCTCGCAAGAGATTTATTCGGTCTTTTGATCTTTTTCTTTTTATTTTCCTCTCTAAAAAGAATTCCTCTTGTTGATGGGATTCTGTTAAATAATACAGCACCACTTTGGATTCCTTTGATCGCTTTAGTGTGGTTGCGGACTCGTATGGAAAATCATGTGTGGTGGGGCATCATCGTTGGCTTTATTGGCATTATTTTCATTTTGAAACCAAGTTCAGAAGCATTATCAGTTGGTGCATTATTAGGCCTTGCCTCCGGAATTTGCGCAGGGATTACGATTCTTCTAATTGGAAAACTGTCCCACACCGAACCAACTCATCGAACAATTTTTTATTATTTTTTTGTGGGAATGATTGTCAGTGCTCCTCTTGCCTTTTTTCGCTTTATCATTCCTACAACAATGGATTTTCTCTATCTCTTAGGTGTTGGCCTTTTTGTATTTTTCGCTCAAACTCTGCTCACTTACTCTTTTCAGCATGCAAAAGCAAGCATCATCGCTCCTATCACTTATGTTGTCGTGGTTTATTCTGGAATATTCGATTGGTTAATTTGGAATCATCTGCCAGATCTTTTTACTTTAATCGGCGTCCTTCTGGTGGTTACGGGAGCTTTTCTCGCTATTCATTTTGAAAGACGTTATCTAACAAAAAAGAAGCTTGGTTCTTAGAAATAGGAACGTATATATCTCGAAATACTTCGTTATTGCGCTGCTTGTTGTGCGATCTCGCGATCGTCAAAAGCATTTTGCATTGATCCTATGATTTGATGGCGCTCATGTCCTTTTCCCGCAATGAGCAAAAGATCATCCGCCTTAAGCATTGCAATAGCCCGTTCGATGGCTCGCCTGCGGTCTGGTTCTACTAAATAACGCGAAGGATCTTGGCAGCCTACGAGGATATCCTGAATAATGGCATGAGGGTCTTCACCGCGAGGATTATCACTTGTAATGATCGAAAAATCTGCAAGCATAGTTGCGATGCCCCCCATCTTGGGTCGCTTGCTGCGATCGCGATCTCCACCGCAACCAAAAACACTGAAAAGACGGCCTTGTTTTAATTCCACTAACGTCTTGAGTACGTTTTCTAAAGCATCATCGGTGTGAGCATAATCGACAAAAATCGAAAGCCCTCGTTGATTGACTACTCTTTCCAAACGTCCTGGCACTTGATGGAACGTCGCCAGCTTGTGTTGAATTTCTTCCAAAGTCAGACCATAAATCAGTGCAGCTCCAATCGCTGCCAAAAGATTATAGACGTTGAAATTCCCAATTAAAGGACTAGAAATCGCTATGCGACTGCCTAAATAATTCAGCTGAAAGGATGTTCCCTTGTCACTTAAGAGAATATTATCCGCCATTAAATCAGCCGGTGCTCTGATTCCATAGGTCATTTTATGCGCTTTGCAATCTTTACTCATCAACGGCCATATGGGACTATCGACATTGAATAATGCAATAGCATCTTTGGACAACATCGAGAACAGCTTGGCTTTAGCAACAGCATACTCTTCCATGGTTTTATGATAATCGAGATGATCCTGGGTGAGATTTGTAAAGATAGCGACATCGAAATCCAATCCTTCCGCCCGTTTTTGATCAAGTGCATGCGAGGAGACCTCCATAGCAGCAGACAAACACCCCCCATGAACCATTTCGCGCAGTGAACGTTGATTCGTGATGATATCAGGCGTCGTGTAACTCGAAGGTTGAATCTTGGTTCCAAGAACCCATTCAACGCTTCCTATCAAGCCGCAAGGATGCTCTTCACTGCTCAGTAAATGACGCACTAAATAGGTCGTCGTTGTCTTACCATTGGTTCCGGTCACACCAACAAGAAAAAGTTCTTTCGAAGGAAACTGATAATATGTAGCGGCAAGAATAGCTTCTATATCACTGATCTTATCCTTGGGGGCAATAAGCTGCGTAATATGAGAAGGCAAAAATGGATTGTAGAGATCAGTCAATATGGCTGAGGCCCCAGCATTGATCGCTTCTCCAATGAACTGAGAACCATCGAGCCTTAAGCCCTTTTTAGCGACGAAAAGATTGCCAGGCGCAATTGTTGTCGAATTCGCAGAAAGCCCAGTGACTTCAATTTCCTTAGAACCACGTACAGCAACACCGATCGCGCCTACAAGAAGTTTTTTCAGCTTGACCATTGTTCAGCCATTCCATTGCTTATAAAGATCTAAGAGTTCCTTGACTTCTCTACCCCAATCAGCTTTATCAGCATCATGGCGCGGGTCACCGACTGGATAGCCATAGGGATCGTCTGGTTCCACTCCGAGATATTGCAAAGCTCGAGACCCTATCTCGCGAAAGGCTGGTGCAGCACATGCCCCTCCTAGCTGGTTTTTGCCTACACCTGGGATGTATTTATACTCCGGTTCATCAATAGCAATCAATAAGACAAAACGAGGCTTAGAAATTGGCGCAATTCCGATAAACGTGGAAATATGATTCTTTTTAGAATATTTGCCATTGATGACTTTTTCGGAGGTACCAGTTTTGCCAGCTTCACTATAACCATAAATATCGGCTCGGGGAGCGGACCCCCTTGTTTTTGTAGTATATTTCATCGCTTTTAACACTTCTCGTGTTACCTCCTCCGGGATCAACCTCTTTCGTTGATCGAAGTGCTCTTTGGTAGCTTTATCTAGCAACACGACTTGCTCGCCTTGAAACGTGGTTCTAATAATTTTTTTAATTAATGTAGGATGGACTTCGTAACCTCCATTAGCCAGAACGCAGTATGCCCTAAGCATTTGAAAGCTATTGGCCAATAGATTATGCCCCATAGCTAAAGAATAGGGAGTTGGCGCCGACCATTCAAGAGCTCCATTCGCATACTTCTTGCCAAAGCGAGGAACTAAACCCTCCCCTTCTCCTGGTAATTCGACGTTTGTTTTCTTCCCCATCCCAAATAGATCATGAAGACAGCTACGGTACCACTCGGGGCCAAGCTGTTCGATGATGCGCTGCACAATAGTTGCCATGTAGACATTAGAAGATTTCTGCAATCCCATATACATATTGAGATATCGATGATTCGCCAAATCTTTTAAGATTTTGTTTCGTCCAGGAAATGTTCTTGCGGAGGTTGGAATTTTTTCAATGGGTGAAAATAGAGGCGGTTTACCACGTTTTGCAAGCTCGATGTTGGCGAGAAGCCCGCAAGCCAGTGTGATTGGTTTCATAATGGATCCAGGTTCATAAGGATCAGTGATCCCCTTGACTTTGGTATCCTCCAAAAGTGTTGGACTATTGAAATACTGTCTATAAGCACTTGGTTTAAAATAGGGAAACTGAGCAAGAGTAAGAATGTCTCCTGTATGAGGATCTATCATGATTGCCCATCCGCTTTTGGCTCCCGCTTTTTCGACGGCCTTGCGGATCTCTTCTTCTGCAATGGCTTGAAGGGTATGATCGATCGTCAAGTAAATATCAGCCCCGTGTTCTGGCGTTTCGGTAAGAGTGCCAACATCTAAAGGGTGGCGTGGCGAACGCATGATCCGTCTTTTTCCATCTTTACCAGCTAAAATCTTATCGAAAACGGTTTCAAGCCCCCCTGTTGGAATCCCTCTCTTTGTTTTTGGATCGCGGTCATCACGGACTGTATGGAGAACTTGTCCAAGAAGTTTGCCGTAGGGGTATGAACGTTGCCAATCTTGAACAAAAAACAAAGCATTTCGGGCTATTTTTTCTTTCCTTGCAAAGGCATTCCACCACTGTAATATGTCTTCATATTTCTTTTGGTCGATCCACAGAACAAGCCTTCTGCTTCGACTCTTTTTTTCGAATTGGTTAGCCAATTTCTTGGACTCTATCTCATTTAAATCTAAAAAACCGATCAGTTGATCTACAACTTTCTTTTTCTGCTGATGGGGTATTGCCATTGGATCAGCAAAGAGATGGAACTTGGGGACGTCTATCACTAAGGGACAATTTGTCTCCGGTTGGTCCATCCGAAGGGAGGTATTAGGATAAAATAATCCTCGTCTAGCTGGCTCTTCAACTGTCGTAAAATGTTGAGAGGCAGCGATTTTATGCCATTTCACATATTCGACGACTTGGATCTTGTAAAATTGAATGATGAGAACGGCAAATAGGCTGAAAAGACCGACAAAGATTAAAGCGAGCCGCTTTCGCTCTCCTCCTGGAAGAGGTGAACGATGAGGAGAATTCTTCATGGGGCTTCTTTCGAAATTACGTTTTGTGACCTGAACTTTTTACACAGCCTTTCATGATTCACAGAACACGCCTTAGTCAATAGACCAAGAATCGATGGAAAAAGATCCATGTTCTCTGCGAACCTCATTTCGAAGGATGTCTATTCTTGCAATGGTCCGTGCGAAGCAATCGTGATTGGCAAGCTAAAGCGAGGAGCAGGAACTACTAACCCTTCTTCTAGGATTGGAGAACCTTCGTGCATCGTAATGATCTCCTTAGCAAGAGGATACTTCAGATGGCTATACTCACTCTTTTTTGCAAGCGTGAGGAGATGCTCCGGACTTTCAAATTGTTCAATCTCGTAGCGAAGCCGAGTTGCTTTTTCCTTAAGCAATCGTAAATCCTTAATTGCTTCGGGAAGAGCGATCTTCAATGCAGTGATTCTATTTTGCTCTTCGATATGATGATAAAGAACCATGCTAAGGACTCCCAAACAAATTCCTAGTTGGATCAAAAACTTTCTCTGCATTTCAATCACTATGCTCCATTCTAGGGGAGATTTTTTCGATAAAGCGCATTTTTGCACTGCTAGCCCTGCGATTTTTACGACATTCTTCCGGACTGGGAACTAACGGCTTCTTGGTCAGCAGGCGAAACAAAGGCGCATGCAGATTCTCTTTGTTCAAAGGTTTTTTCAAAGGAGCTGCTGCCGTGCGAAAAACCTCCTTGACTATTCGATCTTCCAACCTATGAAAACTAATGACACCGATCCTACCATTTGGAGCAAGGGATTCTAATGCCTTCGCTAATCCTTGCTTAAGAACTTCGAGCTCGCGATTGACGTAAATACGAACACCTTGGAATACCAAGGTAGCAGGATGCAGTTTGCCACGCGTCTTGCTTCCCAAAGAAGCCAACATCAGATCTGCAAGCTGTTTTGTCGTTGTGATTTTGGCGCGTTTTCTCGCTTCGACAATTGACTGGGCGGCCCTTCTCCAACGAGGTTCTTCTCCAAGATCGCGGATGATCTCTTGGAGCTGTTTTTCACTAAAGCGATTGATGACTTCCTGTGCACTCAGCGAATCTTTCTGATTCATCCGCATGTCAAGAGGACCATCTTTCTGAAAACTGAACCCTTTTTCGCCTTGATCTAATTGCATAGATGAAACCCCCAGATCAAAAAAAAACCATCGACCATTTTGATACGCAACTTTTTCAGGAGTTGGTCCAGATCACCAAAATTCCCATGGTGTAGAACAACCTTGCTTTTCCAAGGTTTCAACACTTCTGAAGCGATCTGCAAAGCGGTGGTATCTTGATCACAACCAATATATCGTTCGATTTCTGGATGCTCTTCAAGAAGAGCCTTGGCATGCCCCCCCGCCCCCAATGTGCCATCAAAAAACACCTTGATTTTGGTGCCCGCAAAAAAATCTAAAAATTCTTTAAGCATGACAGAAATATGAGGAGAAGATGGCTTAGAGCACATGACATTCCTCCCTATATGCTGGCTCTTCCAGAAGCCCAAAGGCTTGTTCGGCCATTTTTGCCATGTCGAATTCCTGATCCTTTCCTTCGAGCATTAATTTTAGGTTTGCTTCGTAGCGGTCTTTCGGCCAGATTTCAATTTTGTTCAAAACACCTGCCACGATGATCTCATTTTTGATATTCACTGCACTTTTCAACATTTGTGGTACCCCTACGCGTCCTATTTTATCGCAAGAAGTAGGATGAAGCGTGGAAAAAAACAGTGTGAAAAACTTCTGAAACTTGGCTGCATGTTGTTTAGTTTGAAACTTTTCCACAATTTTATCGATATCGCTCTGCCGATAAATAGCAAGGCAACCACCCAGTCCAAGAGCAAGGGTAAATTCTAATTGCCCGTTTTCGACCAGCCCATAGCGCATTTCCTGTGGCAGTACAAAGCGGTTCTTATCGTCGAGCTTTGCTGAAACAGATCCGCTAAAAAAGAACTTGGCCATAATAAATAGGGGCGATTTTCCACTTTTTTCCACAGATTAGCATCGAGCCGCCCCGGCGGCAAATCATTTTTTAAAATGACTACGCAACACTTTGATTATTAAAGGATAAAGAAAGTGGGAATTTGTGGGAAATTAAAAACGTTTAATACCAAAGATTGCGAAAATAGTCATTTTTTGGCACATGCAAGAGAATAAACCGAATAGGTGACAGCATATGCCCACTATTGATGATTTACCCTTGGACAGTCATAAAGACTATGCCAGAAGGATTGAAGACCAAAGACGGGAGACCCTGCAGTTCTCCGAAGACCGTAGGGTGGCAGGACCTGCTCAAGTCGATGTCAATGTGCCCTCCTATCCTTCGGAAATCAAGTCATTGCTAGGTGACGACCGAACCTATAGCCGATGGTCCGATTTCCCTGCTTTGCCAGAGGAGCTCTCAAAACGAAGTAATTGCTTCTCTTCGGATTTGGTTCCTCGTTTGGGATCCCAGCAAGAGTTGATTGCATTAAAACAAAGATTGGACAAACTATAAAACTATGACACTCAAAGACAATTCATCGAATCCACCACAAAATTCTTCAAAACCGGTTCGAAGCATGAACTGGGAAGAAGAAAAAAAGAAGATCCAGTATGATACAGAACTCAAGACACTTAAAAACCTCTTGAATATGCTGATCAAACTAGATAAGGCGCTTTACGATATCAACGCAGGTCGTCATCAATACCATAAAGGGTAAAAAGCAAGTGACAAACCAAGAATGGCTAGAACTCCTTGGATGGGGAAAAGATGAACTCGACGACCTTCGCTTTGTCGGTTACTCCTATTTAAAGCAAGGTCAGTACGATATTGCAATAGCCTTCTTCGAAGCTCTTGTGATTTTAGCTCCCCAAAATCCTTATGATTTGCAAACGCTCGGCGCTCTCTATTTACAAAAGGGGAATAATCTTGCTGCACTTAACTTCATCGAACGGTCTTTGAAAATCGATCCTTCCCATATCCCTACTTTACTCAATCGGACAAAGGCGCTCTTTAGTTTGGGTTATCGACGTCAAGCGTTGATGCAAGCTCAAGAACTTGCTAAGCATGCTGATGCGCGTATCGCCAGCCAAGCTTCTGCCCTTATCCTAGCCTACAGCGGCAGTGCCATCTAACTTCACCACAACATACCATTATGCTCAAAATCGACATTTGTCAGTTTCGAGCATAACAAGATCTTAAGCTGCTGATTATAAGATTGGTAAAAAATCAAAAATATTTTTTTAATTTCAATTTTTCTTGTAAATGGGTTTTAGATCCAGAACCCTTTCTGCCATAAATTCTGCCTGTTCTCGTCCACGCAAAGGGAAATGATAGAAGATTGGGTTCCCGTGAACCATTTGTAGACCAATGGCGCACAACAAGGAGTGATAAATCGCGACAGTTCGGGGCAGTTAAAAAGGAGTGCTTTCCGCTATGACCTAGAGAAGGTACAGCGGACTCATAACCCGCTGGTCGTAGGTTCAAGTCCTGGTTGCCCCACATTTCTTTTTTGCTTCATAAGTCTGAAACTGAGCTGGTTGCGACAAAGCACCCAAATCAGCCTAAAGCGCGGTTCACATCCGTGGACCACTTATGGACCACTCACCTACAACAATTGGCGATAGCCCAGCAGCTAACCTTTGAAAATTAAAACCAAAGGTAAGCTTGTGAAAGGCATCGACAAACGCGCCCACAAAGATGGGACGGTTTCCTACCGCGCCCGTGTTCGCATTAAAGGACATCCAGTACTCATCCAATCATTCGCCTCCAAAACTCTGGCTATGAAATGGAAACGCGATACTGAATCGGCTGTTGAACAAGGCAAATATGCATATGACAAACCTGGCAGCAAAAATACTTTAGCGGAACTGATCGACCGCTATATCGAAAGAGTCCTCCCGTTAAAACCAAAAAATGCGAGAAACGTCCGTCAACATCTTCTCTGGTGGAAACAGGAACTGGGACACTGCCTCCTTTCAGATATCAAGCCAAGCCTCATCGCACAGAAACGGGATGAACTGCTTTCAGGACTGACTTGCAAAGGTACGATTCGTTCTGCCACAACCGTAGTTCGTTACCTTGCCAGTTTGTCTCATGCCTTTGCTATCGCGGTTAAAGATTGGGAATGGATACAAGAAAATCCCATCATAAAAATCTCAAAGCCGAAAATTTCCAATGGAAGAACTCGCTTTCTCAATGAGGATGAAAAGGAAAGACTACTATCTACCTGCCGAGAAAGCGAATCAAAAGGACTCTACCCAATTGTTATACTAGCTCTTTCGACAGGCATGAGGAGAGGAGAAATCATGAATCTCAAATGGAGCGATATCGATCTGGCTCAAGGTTCGATCCTTTTACAAATTACAAAGAATGGTGAGCGGCGTTTTATCCCTCTTGTCGGAACAGCTCTAGATCTTTTGCGTTCAAAATACGCCAATCAAGCCGTTAACTCTCTAGTATTTCCTGCTCCAAATGCTCCATGTAAACCTATCGACATCCGCTCTGCTTGGGAAACCGCTCTAAGCAAAGCCAATATTTTCAACTTCCGCTTTCATGACCTTCGACATACAGCCGCTTCCTACTTGGCCATGAATCAAGCGAGTCTGCTAGAGATAGGAACTCTGCTGGGCCACAAAACCATCCAAATGACCAAGAGATATGCCCACCTTTCCAATGCACATATGCATGAAACAATAACAACGCTGAATACAAAACTGTTCAATGATAAAAAAAATCAAAAAGAAACCATCTTAGATTTCTAGGAACTCCGATGGCTTGAATTATTAAAATCCAAAGCAAAATGATGATCGATGATCTTGAAACAATGGTTTAGGTATGGTCTATGAGCGTCTTTCTGGCTAGGGGTCATTCAATACTATCCTTCTTTGGCATAGGATTCCAAACAAACCCTAATTTTTCAAATCGCTCTTTTTGTTCTCTAGATAGCTTGCCACTTCTATAAGATTGACGTTGTCTTTCGATCCATCTACCTAATTTCATATCTTTTTGATAACGAGCCGGTACATTACAATGCCCATTTTCTTTTTGAAAGTCGCATAACGCTTCAAACATTTCTTCTTTTACCGCATTGTAGGGGTCCCAACAAAATCCTATTTTTTGCAATTTGTCGATACGTTCAGCTAATAATTTCCCCTGCCTATAATGGTAGCGTTGCCGTGCTACCCACACCCCTAGCTTTGGGCTTGTTGGAAAGAATTGCGGGACATTGCAATGTCCAACGTCATTTTTAAAAGCCACTAATTCCTTGTATAGACTTTCCCATGTCTCGTTTATGACATTCCAAGTAAGGCCTAACTGCTCGAGTCTGGAAATCCGTTCTTGAGTCAAAAAACCTTTTTTATATGTATTTCTTTGCCTGCAGACCCACCGTGCCAGCTCCGAATTTTTCTCAGATTTTTGTGAAACATTACAATGTCCATTTTCTTTCTTAAATTGATATAATTCTGCTGCCATACTTTCCCATTGATTTTCATAGGGATCCAATTTAAGTCCTATCTTTTGGAGTCTTTGAATGCGTGCGGGCGATAGCGTCCCTTTTTTAAATAAAGCACGCTGATGACTAACCCAATTGCCAAGACCAGGCACTCGAGAAGAATTTCTAAGAATATTGCAGTGGCCATTCTCTTGCTTAAATTTACATAGTTCTGTGAACATTTCTTCCCAAACATTTGAAATTGGGTCCCAGACAAAACCTAATTCTTCAAGCCTTTCAATACGTTCTTTTGATAGCTTGTTTTTTTTGAACATATTTCGCTGAACGCTTACCCAACTAGACAGTTTTTGTGTTTTAGCTACGCTGCAATGGCCATTTTTTTGTTTAAACTCTCGTAACTCTATGAATAATTCTTCCCATAATGAATGTAACGTATTCCAAATAAATCCAACTTGATTAAGTTTCTCAATTCGAATCATAGACAGTTTCCCGTGACTATATTGCACACGCTGCTTTCCGACCCATGAACTTAACCGTTGGTTTTTTTGGTATTTTTTTGGGACGTTGCAATGATTATGTTCCTTTTGAAATTCACACAATTCAATGAACATTTCATCCCATGATTTATCTACTTGATTAGCTGCGCTCATGAAAATTCCAAATAATGCCAATTTGTTCTAATTTGAAAATTCTTTCAGTGGTCAGAGGCTTCTTTTTATATTCTGTTCTTTGCCTATTAACCCAAGCAGCTAGCGGCGCGTTGCTTTTTGATTTTTGGGGGATATTGCAGTGCCCATTAGCCTCTTTAAATTCACAGAGGAGCTTAAAATTTGCTTGCCAAGCAGCATCTATTGGGTCCCAGATAAATCCAAGAGCTTCTAATTTTAGAATTTTTTCCGTAGGCAACTCTCCATCTTTATATTGCTTTCTTTGATCACTAGCCCAATTAGCCAATGGCTTAGTCAGAATGTTTGTTGAAGAAATATTCATATGCCCGTTTAAGTCCTTGAAACTGCATAATTTCGTAAAGCTTTCTTTCCAGGACGATTCGAAAGGATCCCAGTCAAAGCCAATGGCTTCCAAACGGATTATTTTTTCCTCAGGCAACCTTCCTTCATGAAAGGCCACGCGTAGTAAGCTTACCCAAGTTGCTAGCTTTTTGTTTAATGGATATCGGGCAGGCACTCTGCAATGCCCTGATTTTTTTTGGAATTCACTGAGAGCTGTGAAGGAATCCTCCCATTCTGTATCAGTAGGATCCCAGATAAAACCAACTGCTTCGAGTTTTTCTATTCGCTCTTTTGATAGCTTATCTTTTTTATAAACAGTGCGTTGTGTTCTCATCCAGTGGTCTAAATTTGTTTTTTCTGGATGTATTTTGAGGATATTAAAATGCCCGTATTGATTTTTGAAATCTGCTAATTCACTGTAATTTCTATCCCATCGAGAAAGTCTTGGATTCCAGGTCATTCCAGCTTGCTCGAGCCTTAAAATCCTCTCAGCAGATAATCTTTTTTGATTAAAGAGCTTGCGCTGCTTTGATACCCACGCACCAAGAGCCGGATTTTCGGGATATTCTTTAGGAACATTAGAGTGATTGTACTTCTCTATGAATTTGATGAATCCTGAAAGTTGTCCCTCCCAAGCAGCAGTGTGAGGGTCCCAAATAAATCCGATATCTTCGAGTTTTTTCTGACGCTCGGTGGGCAACTTTTTCGCATTGAATTTGGACCGCTGTGTAGCCACCCAGGAACCGAGCTGTACATTTGGAGGGTATATCTGAGGGACGTTGCAATGACCGTTCTTTGTTTTAAACTCGCATAAGTTAGCATACATATCATCCCATGCCGAATTTATTGGATCCCAATCAAAACCCATTGTTTCCAAGCGTGTAATGCGCTGTTTTTCAAGTTTCTTGTTATTGTATAAGACTCTTAAATTCGTTACCCAACTGCCAAGTGCCATATTTTCAGAGTAACCAGCAGGGACGTTGCAATGCCCAGTTTCTTCTTTAAATTTACACAAATTAGAGAACATTTCCTCCCATGCTGAATTTATTGGATCCCAATCAAAACCAACAGCTTCTAATTTACTAATACGTTCTTGCGAGATTTTGTTTTCTTTATATGTGTTGCGTTGAACTCCAACCCAATTCGCTAAAGGTGGATTTTCCATATACCCTTGGGGTACATTACAGTGACCATGTCCCTTCTTAAAAAGAATTAAAGCGCTGAACATCTCCGCCCACTTAGCCTCAACCGCATTCCAGATAAACCCGATTTTTTTGAGCCTATCGACTCTCTCCGTGGATAATTTGCCTTTATTGAATTTCGTTCGCTGGGCGAGCACCCAGGAACCCAGTTGTTTGTTGGTCTCTTTTGATACGTTACAATGCCCATTATGTGCCTTAAATTCACACAATGCAGAATACATCTCTTCCCAAGCATTAAGAAAGGGGTCCCAATCAAAGCCGAGTTCATCAAGTTTGATGATTCGATCTCTAAATTCATTAGAGAGTTTATACATTTCAAACTTGTCTCGTTGTTTTCCTACCCATGTTGCCAGTTGAGGATTATCCGAATAATTGCTCGGGACATTACAATGTCCATATGCTTTTTTAAAGTCGCATAGTGCAACAAACATTTCGTCCCAGGCAGTATTTCTCGGATCCCATTCAAAACCAATCGATTCAAGCTTCTTTATTCGAAGCTGACTAAGTTTATTTAATTTATATTGAGATCTTTGAAACCCTACCCAAGTAGAGAGTTGCTGGTTTTCTGGATAATATCGAGATACGTTGCAGTGATTGTTTTTTTCTTTAAAGCTGATCAGTTCGCCATATCGCTCATCCCACACTACCCCGAGAGTTGTAATTAATTTTGTTGTTATGGCATTCCGAAGATTCTCAAGTTCCAAGCCAGGCCCAATTAGCTCTAGACGTTCTCTTAACAGGCTATCATCAAATCCCTTCTTTCTTCCGAGCTCTTCTCTCATTTGACGGATTATTTCTGCCAAGCATTCATCTTGTTCTTGCATGGCTTCCAAAACGTCCCAAACGTCCTGGAATTGTGTATTTTCCAAAGCAGTTTCGACACTCTCTTCCTTCGCTATCTCTAGAAAAATAGGTAGAAAAATATACCCATACTCCTTACCAGAGCCGTGTGGCTTTCTCATGGCTCTACCTACGGCTTGGACAATATCCACTCGACTTTTCTTGGGGGACATAAAGGCAACCATATCAACGGCAGGAACGTCGACACCTTCTGTAAGGCATCTTGCATTTGACATGATAGCTTTTGGAGCATCTTCAAACTCACGCATAATGGATTCACGACGGTTCGTAGGCATTTCACCATTAACGTGAAAAGTAGTAAAACCATCTAGGTGGACTGCAACCCCTTCACCAGAAGGCGAAGTAAAAGACTTCGCTGCTTTAACTGAACTATGAAATGTGAATATTCGCTTAACCCCGTATTTTTCAATGGCATTTTTCATAGCCAATGCACGAGCAATTTGATTTGCCTTGACCACGTCGCCATTAACAACGATCTCCCCTCTTTTTAAGCGTTCTCGGGTAATCATCTCTTCTGTGACAACAGAAATAATGATTTTGTAATTACATATAATCCCCATGGCCGCTGCTGCTGCGAATGAGAGCTTGTAAGAAATAGCCCCATAGACTTCTTGATCATCCATGGAATAAACAAGTTGAGGCTCACCTTCCTTGTTTCTTTTATTAACATCATAATGTCGTGGAGTCGCAGTGAGAAATAACCGTTTTTTAATAGAAATATTATCATTATTTAATGCGAACGAGAAATGTGTCCCCTCTCTTCCGGCTGTTTTGTGGGCTTCATCAAACACACCAAAATCAAATGAAAAACCCTTTGGCAGTCCTTCTGCCACAACTCTAGAAGAGTGATATGTCGAAAAGACTAATTTATGTTTGCTTCTGCCATTCAAGAATTTTTTAACTGATTCGCAATCAGTGGTTACGGGAAAATTAAGGTCGGATTGGTGAAGTACGATTTCATCGATCCCTTTAGTAACACTTTGATCAGAGCAAACACAAAGAAATGAATAATCTTCTAAAGAAGTTTCCTTGATCCAGACATGAAGCATTTGTCTGACCAGAGAAAGCGACGGAAGAAGAACTAAAATAGCGTTACCACCTATGCGTTCTGCAGTCCATAGAGAAACAAGCGTTTTGCCTGTTCCACATGCCATAACCGCAGTAGTCCTGTCCGTATGACTGAATGTCGACAAAATACTTGCTAGCGCGTCTTCTTGGTGCGGCAAAGGGTCCTTTCTTTTAAAGACAAAAACTCCGCTATTTAGCCAGTCTTCAATGCACTGAAAATCATTACTATCGAGAGAATCTAGGTCGTTTCCTTTTATGGCATAAAAGTCGGTTCGATCCTGCATTAACGCTGGAAGTTCGGTAGAATTCGTAAAAAGAACCCTTTCTTTTACGCGGTCGCTTAATCCCATAAAAGTTGATAGCTCCTCCCATTTCAAACTTGCACGATGAGAACGAAATTTAACCTGATAGGCATGGTAGTGGTCTTCTTTTGTACGGATAAGCCCATCTACCCCCATGTCTCTCGAAGTAAGACCCAGACTATTGCGCAACGAAGACGGGATTGCTTTTTCTGGCCATACTTCAGCTGCCTGTGATAATTTTTGTGTCGCGAAATACGCCTCAGCAAAAACTTCAAAGGCGTCTCCCCTCTCATGTTCTGGCAATTTTGAAATTCTTCTTTCTAGCTCGTTAAAAGTATGGAGGTCATGAAAAATGTCACTATCGGCAAATTTTTTACTTCTTAAGTGTTTAGAGTTCATTCGTTAGCTTTCGTCCTGTAAAATTTAAGTAAGGCACCCCAAAGACCCCAAATCCTAAAGATCCCAACACATATTATGCGAATATCGAATATTCTGCATACTTAGGGACTAAAGGTAAATACGAATGATTAATTTAGGTCTCTTCGTGGAAAAACCAACAAATAGGCTTTACCCTTTTGAATACAGTCTATGAAGTGAGAAAGTGCATTTTCATTAGATAAGTGCGAGTTTTTCAACAAAATTCTCCTTTTTATTAGCTCCGCAAAACCCTCCCTAAAGTCTCCCCATTACGCCTTGTCAGAAAGCTTACAATTTATCACTTTGCAGCCTTTGAACTATCCTCTGGCTTTTCAAAATTTCTTCTTTCGATTTGCGGAAATCTTCCTGAAGGATCTGAAGGGGGTGTTTTAGCGTAATTGGCATAGGTTGTCCCTGTTCTAAAATCACCATCTTGTCATTGGGGATTTTTTCCTCGTTCTGCTTGGCTTGAGCTGCATAGCCATTACTGTTGAGAAACTGATTGTATTCCCAAGCAAGTTTTTGCTGAGGGGTTACATTTTTTCGACTTTCTCGGGGAAGCTCAGGAAGGCTAGGTTGTTGACAAACCCACATCATCAACCCGATGGGGCTATCGACATTTTGCTTTCTTTTCACAAATTCTGCAGCATGAGCCACGCGATGTTCGCTGTAGCACATCAAGGAGCGCTTTTCCTGATCGCTGAGATCTAATCCATCCAGGCATTTGTAAACAGCGCGTGAAGAAGCCGCTGCAGCTCTTTTTTCTTCTTTTTTTTCTTCTTTTTTTGTTAGTGGCGGTTTGTTGGCGATGGGTTGGCTATCTCTTGGCGGCCTGAAGGCGATTTGATGGCGATTCGTTGGTTTTTCTGATGGCTGCTTGTCTTGATTTTCTATAGACAGTTGTGATGGCTTTTCTGATGGCGAAAAGGTGGCGATTTCCTGGTCAAATGTTGGTTGTTCGATAGCGATTAGATGGCTATTTAATGGCGATTTATCATCTGTTTCATCTGACTCCGCATTGATGTCCAAGAGAGCCTTATTGATAAGAGTTGCGATCGTTCCTTTAGGGGTTGCTTGAAATTTTACAAGCCCGTGCTTTCTCAAGCTTCTCTATAGCAGTTCTATACTCAGACCTCGTCAAGCCAATGATCTCATAATCTCCAAGTAAAGCCTCGTTAACTTTGAGCTTATGGACGGAATAGGTTGGGTCTATTCGCTTGGCACGAAAACCGATCAAAAGAAGCAGCAAAAAAGCTGGACGACTATCTTTAAGCAGATCAAATGCTTCTCGATAGAGTTTTACGAATCCTTCAGACGTTTTCATGGTTGTACTGCGATTTTAGCGGTTTCCTGGACTTCTGGATCCTTTTTGCGGGGTCGGTACTTTTTCTCAGATACCCACTTGAAAAAAGCCTTCTCATCAATGAGCCAGGTTCGATTAGGGCGCTTTAAGACCTTGGCAAACCCATTTTCATTTCGAAAAAAGATCAAGTGGCGCATTCCACCGACTGGAGGCCACTCATGAAACTCATTCCATTTCGACACAGGGATGAACCGTGTCTGTTTTGGCTCTGCAGCCACTTCGTCTATATTTTTTGATCTATTGTTTTTCATTCCTCACTCCTCTGCTATTGCAGTTTGAATTTAATAACCGCATTTTACGGCGACCTATCGCCATGAAAAAATGGCGCCGGTGGAAAAACCGTAAAATGCGTTGAATAGCAGCGAGTTACAAATTATTGAAATAGGAGGAGAAATCGAACAGAGAGCTTCTGATAGCTGTCTTTTTTAGGACGACCGTTTCTGTCTCGCCTGCTTTGCGAAGGCTCTTCATTCATAGGGATGGCTGAATCGATGACCCAGCCGTAAACGGTCTTGAAGGGATATTTCTGCACCTTTGAGCAATGCTTATAGATGATCTGCGCCATTTGGCGGTTGGATAACTGAGGAAAATCCTTGCGCAGCTTTCTGGCAGCACTCCAAGCAAAAAGCTTATCGTCCCTTTCTTGGGCGGGTCGCCTTTTGGCGAAAACAGCTTTCCCTTGCAAAAGAAGCCAAGCTTCCGTAAGCAAAGGAGCGACATACAAGCCTTCTCGTTTCACTTCTTTGTCTTCGATAGCGTCGTCTTTTAGCCGCCCCTTATGGACCAGCTTCAGCCAATCGACAGGCAAGGCAGCCCGAACATTCTTGCCATATTCTGAGCAGAAGGAATGGACCGCAATTCTTCCCTCTTCAAAACAGCTTTTGAAAAGCTCGTAGTACTTTTCAAAATCAGGGCAAAGCCTTTTCTCTTCCTCAAGGCTACTTAGCTCAGGGATTTTCAAGCCGAGAACATAATAAGCGGCTCTTCTGGCAGTCCAGCACGTTTCCTTCAAGCATTCGTGCATTTCCTCATCGCTAAGTAGTTCTGGTCTCCACAATACCGCAAGAGTCTTATTTTCTAAGTTGTGCATGGCCGCCCTCCTGATAGTTTTGAAAGATTTTTGATTGAAGTGCTTCGACCATCGTGTGCATATGAGCGCTTGGCAAATGAACGTAATGCCTGGTCATCTGAAGGGTCTGATGACCGAGCAACTCTCCGATGACCAAAGGACTGTTTTCAATCGTTGCTGCTTGAGAAGCCGCCTGATGACGCAATCCATGGAAAACAAATCCTTCTATCCCAGCTTTTTGCAAGGCTCTTTCCCAAGCAGATCGGATATCAATAGGTTGGTTGGGATAATTGGGAGATGGAAAGACCAAGCTATCAGCGCGCTGCTGTTTGTGTCGTTTTCTGCAAAAGCTCTAACAATAAGCCGGTAATCAAAATCAGACCTTGAGCGACCATTCTTCGTTCTCTCAAGCACAATCGTTCCTGTGGGTTCTCCCAACTGCATATTTCTCCATCTAAGCCCCATTATTTCGCCTTTTCGCATACCCGTTCCTAGGGCAAGAGCAACGATCAAGAACAAGTCTTTCGATCCACTCTCTTGGCATGCCTGCAAAAGTCTTTTCTGCTCTTCATCAGTTAATACCCGCTTTCTGCCTTGCGCCTGCTTGGGCTTTTCAATCTTAAAAATAGGATTCTCTCTCATCCACTCCCACTCTTTGACCGCCTTTGAAAAGACATGGGATAAACTGCTCAGATAGCGCACCACCGTTGTAGGAGAGCGGAGCTTTCCGCTTCCAACAAAGCCTGCAAGCAGCTCATCCCTCTTTTCTAGCGATTATGCTAGGCCGCACTTGAGCTAACAGCAAATGCCCAAGTTCCTCCTTCCACCAAGTCAGATGCCGAAGAACATTCTTGGCATTCCGTGGCTTCCCAGGCAGTACCCTCTCGATGTAGAGGTTGATCAGATCCGCAAGGGTGTGTTTGGTTGCAGGATTCGTGAATTCATACCGATCATGCTCGATTGCCGATTCCATATCCCTCTTCCATTTTTTAGCGAGAGTCTTCGATCTAAATGACCTATCAAAGCACTGACCGCCCTTCATCCGAATACGCACTCGATAGGTTTGGCAATGCCTATGAGTCCTCACGATAATTCCTCTGAGATCATTTTCCGTCTTTTCCAAGCTTTCTTTCTGTTCCATGTTTGCTCCTATTGTTATAGCACGAGTTTAGTTGTAAACGATCGAATTCTATTGCAAACTGTTGGAACGAAAAATGGCGTCAGTGGAAAAAATTAAAGATATACAGTGAGAGGGGCACGAAATTTGACATTTATTTTGAGAGAGAATTGCCGACTGAACGTTTACGTCAAATCATTTAAAAACAGAAGGATAATCTCGATATAAAAATACAATATGTCCTTTAGGACTTGTAACCTTTTTCACTAACCACGGAAAAACTTCGACTAAGGCCGCGGAAATTGGCTCCATAAACAAAGAGCCAAAACTAATAATCCGCCCTATTAATTTTCCAGTAGAACCTCCTGCTAAAGCTATCAATCTGGAGGTTTTATGTTGAAGTTCTTTATGAATATCTTGACTTGACCAATCCCTAATTTCTGAAATCCATTTTCTAAAAGAAACCCACTCATAAGTTTCTCTAATCTCTAGCAACTTAGATATTCTTAATTCGGAAATATTTGTCAAACTTGGCAAACCAGCAATATCAATTACCCTTTCAAAAGATTGGAGTTGATTTTGTACATTTAATTGGCGAGCTAGAAACTTAAAGCTATCTTCTAAAATATGCTGCTCTTGTTCGTTGTAGCAGCCAATAGCTTCGTCATTTTCTGCCTTAAATAATTTGCAATGCTTATTACCTAATAGTGAAATACATTTCCCGATCAAATTGTGTGCATTACGATCGTTTAATCCAAAATTTTTTAAATTATTTTCAACAACATATATAACGGAATCAACTACATTTACTTTTAGTTTAATTTCTTCAACAGAAACCTGTTGACCAACAACCAAACTTAATTCCTTTTGAATTAGAAATTTCAAATGTTTGTCGCTATTCTTTATTTCTCGAGAAAACGATTCATAAATCGCTTTACAGGGGTCTTTGGGGGGTAATAATAATTTCTCTTGAACAAGATCTAAAAGTTTGACCTTCTCCCCAATATGGATATAGCCTTCCAACTCATCTTGAAAACCAGTTTCTTTTAAACATCCCTGTATATATTGGTCTCTATCTTGCACATCAACAGCAAACACTGGATACTGAAAATCATGAATCGGGTTTTCAATGCGAAATCCTAGATTGTATGTATCACAACGCATTGAAAAAGAATTATCTATCAACAAACTCCTTACTTCCAAATATCCGAACTGCCTTAATAAAAAAGGAATTTCTCGAAGTCGAACTGAATCTAAAATAAAATGATCAGAAAACAAAAGATTATAGAAAAATTTATTCCAATCGAGATCTATCGTATCAATTTTTTCATTCATTTTTCTGGTTGCAACACTTCCTAATAACTTTGATGAAATATACATTTAATGCCTCTATTATCTATTCGTTACCCTTGTTCAAAAGGGGTTTTATAGATCGTTCAAAACCTAGTTTTTTTAGCTTCCCAGACGGATCTTGAGACTCTAACTTAGACCAATCAGCGGGAGAAGCTTGATTCATCCAGTTGGACAATTGCTTTTGAAATGTCTGCAGCCATTTTGAATGCTGCTGAGAGAGGAAAGCAAACTCAGTAAGCGCTTGATCGGAAAAATCTCCCAGCTGCGTGGCTACATACCAGATCCCATAGAGGTCTTTAAGCATCTTTGAAGAGCCCTTTCGCCTGGTAAAAGTAAGCCCCTTGTGGAAGATCCATGCACCAGGTGAGACAACCTTTCCTACTTCATGTGAATAAGTCTGAAATTCCACTGTCGTTTGCAGGCTCAGCGTCAAATAGCTCAAGGGCTGAGCAACAATGCCCGCGATCACGACATTTTTATTCTTATCATCTCGAGTTGCCGAGTCCGTTAAAAACTCGATTTCTACTTCCACACCATCGATCTCTTTCACAAAACTTTCGGTTGCAGGGATATCGACATCTTTGAAGACGTGAGTAAAGCCCGCTTCATTGAGATATTTAGCGATGTTCTTTTTAGAGATCTCAGGAACTCTTCTTGGAATCAACGAATCTATATCTCGCGTTCCAACAGGCAGATTCTCGAGCCTTGGGTCAGCGAGATAAAGCTTGTAAATGAAAAGAGCAAAACCGCCTCCGATAACAACGAACTCTCGCCATGGCCCCAGTGATTTTAAAAATTCTGAAATGATCTTGTCTTCTTGAATCTGTTTCATTTGTTCTTAAGGATTTTGTAGATGCGTTTCAGTTCAGGTGCTCGCTGAGCTATAAATTCTGCTTGTTCTTGTCCTCGCAGAGGAAAATGATAAAGATCTAAAAAGGCAAGGAGAAGCGGGCAAATGCCAATTTCTTTACCGCCCTTCCCATTTTGCTTGAGCAGCATTTTGTAATAAGGCTCGATCAACAAAACCTCATACCCTCTTTCTTGCGGTTCTAATTGGAGGGCGATTTCCAATTTCGCTCTAATGGAAGGATCAAGGATATACAATTCTAATCCTTCTAGATTGGTATTTTTAAGCCCAAGCGCTTCGGCCGCTGAATGAAGAGCCAAGATCACGTTTTGCTCGAGTCCAGATTTCTTTAAAGCCTTAAACCACTCTGACTTTCCAGAAAGAGCGGAACGATACGTTCTGATTTTGCATTTTTTCACGATGCTATAGTGCTCTAACCAGCTCTCTAGAAGCTCTTTTGGTTTGTTAAAGGAAAACCTCTTGGAGGTTCTTACTCCTTCAACTTGCAAAAGTCCTTTCAGTACCAGAATATTGAAAACACGTTGAACCAGACCGAGGCTTACCCCCGCTTCTTTAGCAACTTCTCTCAATGAGAAGCTTTCCTTGGAAAGACCTTCTCGAAGCAGCCAATCAAGGACAAGGGAAGACTTGTCTGCATAGACATTCCCTTCTGCCGGATCTTCATTAGAACTCACTAGAAAACGACCTTTCATTTGCGATCTCCTTCTGTTCATTATAATACGCTGTTCAATATATATTGAACAGACAAAAACAGTGAACAGCTAGACGAGATTAGAGAAATGTTTTATCTATTTAATTCTTAATGATTTATGAAAATTTGACACCTTGTCCAAGTAGGAGAGTGCAAAAAAAGATAAAAATGGAGATGAAGTTCCGAAGACCCTTTTTTTGTTCAATGGTGTGAAATATGAAAACCACTCTTTTTAAGGTCAACCTCTACGCTTACTCGTATGCTTTCTTATTGCTCTTTTATCCAATTTTTTAGATACAACAATTAGAGCAGATTTATCATTCGCTAGAGCACATTTACAAAAAAATAAGAAAATGATGAAAAATTCGTTGCTAGTGAATAAACCCCGATATGTCGAAGAAAAACGCGATGAAAAATGCGGCAATCACACACTTATTTCTGGATATCGGCGGCGTCCTGCTCACTAACGGCTGGGATCATCATGCCCGCAAACGGGCAGCGATCAACTTCAAACTCAAGTTTTCCGATATAGAAGATCGGCATCACCTAATCTTCGAAATCTATGAGAAAGGAAAGATCACTCTAGAAGAATATTTAAATCTAGTGGTCTTCTACCAAAAGCGATCGTTCACTCGGGCTCAGTTTCGACGTTTTATGTTCGCGCAATCGAAACCTTATTCTGAGATGATCGAGATGGTTACTCAACTCAAGGTTCGGCATGGATTGAAAATCGTTGTTGTTAGCAACGAAGCGCGAGAACTAAATGCGTATCGGATTCGAACGTTCAAGCTGAATCGCTTTATAGATTCTTTTATTTCTTCCTGCTTCGTCCACATCCGCAAACCAGACAAGGAAATTTTTCGGCTTGCGTTGGACATCGCTCAAGCGGAGCCTCAAAAGGTGCTCTATATTGAAAACACCCCGATGTTTGTCGAGATCGCTGAAGGGCTGGGGATTCGAAGCATTCTTCACACAGATTATAAATCCACCTGTACGAAATTAGCTTCGTTTGGATTGCATAATTACGAAGGAGCTATCCATGAAACCAGCTAAATCGCGCGTCCTGACGATCAATGGCGGCTCTTCGAGCATCAAGTTTGCGCTGTTTGAAGTGGATGCCTCTCTTCAACGGATTCTAGAAGGCACAATCGAGCGGATTGGATTGCCTGACGCTGCTTTGCGAGTGAAGGGTGTAAACCCGGCGGATAATTTCTCAAGACCGATAGCGGCGACAGATCATACAGCAGCAGTGGGCTTCCTAATGGATTGGATCGAGCAGACGCAGTCAGCACGATGCATTGACTGCGGTAGGGCATCGCATGGTGCATGGCGGTCCGAAGTATTGGAAACCAGAGAGAATCACTGCAAAAATGATTGAGGATCTACACAGCCTCGAATCTTTTGATCCTGAACATATGCCAGAGGAGATCCTGCTTGTTGAGGCGTTTCATCGTAGGTTTCCTGATTTGCCCCAATGGGCTTGTTTCGATACTGCTTTTCATCATGACCTGCCTCGCGTGGCTAAAATATTGCCGATCCCGCGACGCTTTGAAACGCAAGGGGTGAGACGATACGGGTTTCATGGGCTGTCATACGAGTTTCTTGTTGGGGAATTAGGCCGCCTTGCAGGATTAGAAGCGGCACAAGGCCGAGTCATTCTTGCTCACCTTGGGAATGGCGCGAGCCTAGCAGCCGTACGAGATGGCAAATCCATAGATACAAGTATGAGTTTCACGCCGACTGCCGGGGTGCCGATGAGCACCCGTTCTGGCGATCTCGATCCTGGACTGGTCTGGTATTTGGCGCGTACCGATGGATTCGATGCAAAACGTTTCAATGAAATGGTCAATTTCCAATCCGGACTGCTTGGAATATCGGAGACCAGTTCCGATATGCATGACTTGCTGAAAGCTGAAGCAAAGGACGTGCGGGCTGCTGAAGCTATAGCGCTCTTCTGTTACCAGGTTAAGAAATGGATTGGCTCATTCGCAGCGGCTTTAGGTGGTCTGGATACGCTAGTGTTCGCTGGCGGCATCGGAGAGAATGCGCCTATTGTACGGGCTAGGATTTGCAAAGGCCTGGAATTTCTTGGAATCGAACTCGAAGAAAAGCAAAACAGTGCGAATGAAGGTGTGATTTCTTCGGACAAGAGCCGCGTTGCGGTTCGCGTCATTCGCACGGATGAAGAATGGATGATAGCCAAGACGGTTTGCCGTGTTCTCGGTCTTGGAACAAAGGAAGTAGAGCCATGACAATAAATAGTCTTTCACCAGAACTACTTCATAGGATGGATGCCTATTGGCGGGCCGCTAACTATTTATCGGTAGGTCAGATTTATCTCTACGACAATCCGTTGCTGAAGCGGCCGCTTTCATTGTCTGATGTGAAGCCCCTCGTGGTCGGACATTGGGGAACAACGCCAGGCCAGAATTTCATCTATGTGCATTTGAACCGGGTGATCAAGAAATATGATCTGAATATGTTTTACATCGCAGGTCCCGGCCATGGAGGTCCGGCTCTCGTAGCCAATACATATCTCGAGGGTTCCTATAGTGAAATTTATCCAGATATCAGCCAAGACGAAACGGGGATGCAAAAGCTGTTCAAGCAATTCTCGTTTCCAGGCGGAATTTCCAGCCATGTTGCCCCGACGACTCCGGGGTCGATTCATGAAGGCGGCGAGCTGGGGTATTCACTTAGCCATGCCTTTGGAGCCGTGTTTGACAACCCCGATCTAATTGTCGCCTGTGTCATTGGCGACGGCGAAGCGGAAACAGGTCCTTTGGCAACAGCGTGGCAGTCCAATAAATTTCTCGATCCCATTACTGATGGAGCTGTGCTGCCAATCCTCCACCTCAATGGCTATAAGATCAGCAACCCAACCGTTTTGGCTCGCATCGAGCATGAGGAATTGGAGCAATTTTTACGAGGCTGCGGCTGGACGCCCTACTTTGTAGAAGGCAGTGAACCGGAGTTGATGCATCAACTCATGGCTGCGTCTATGGAAAAGGCAATCGAAGACATTCACCAAATCCAAGACAATGCACGCAGTAAAAACGACACTACAAGACGGCGATGGCCGATGATTGTCCTGAGATCGCCTAAAGGCTGGACGGGGCCTAAAATCGTCGATGGGTTGCAAATTGAAGGCACATTTCGAGCACACCAGGTACCGATTCTAGTAAACCCCGAGCATCCTGAGCACGTCCAGCAACTTGAAAGCTGGATGAAGAGCTACAAAGCAGAAGAATTATTTGATAAGAATGGAAAGCTTATACCGGAATTGGCTGAACTGGCGCCGAAGGGAGCCGGCGGATGGGCGCCAATCCTCACGCCAATGGCGGCCTGCTGCTACGTGATTTGCGCATGCCGGACTTTCATGAACACGCAGTCAATGTGCCAGCGCCTGGTGCTGTTGAGGGTCAAGATACTCTCGTATTGGGAAATTCTCTGCGCGACATAGCCAAATTGAATCAGGATCAACGGAATTTTCGGATCTTTGGGCCAGATGAGACGCTTTCGAATCTCTTGGGCGCCGTCTTTGAAGTCACCAACCGTCAGTGGGATGCGAGGGAAGTAAAAAATGATGAGTTCCTCGCGCCCGCAGGGCAAGTGCTGGATTCAATGCTCAGCGAGCACCAGTGCGAAGGTTGGTTGGAAGGATATCTGCTGACTGGGCGGCATGGGCTCTTCAATAGTTATGAGGCGTTCATCCGCATCGTCGATTCGATGTTTAGCCAGCACGCCAAGTGGCTGAAAGTGTGCTTAGAATTGCCTTGGCGCCGGAAGATCGCTTCCCTGAATTACCTGCTCGCCTCCCATGTCTGGCAGCAGGATCATAACGGCTTTACGCATCAAGATCCCGGCTTTCTCGACCACGTGATCAACAAGAAGGCTACTATTGTGCGGGTTTACCTGCCGCCTGATGCCAACTGCCTCTTGTCGGTATTTGATCACTGTTTGCGCAGCCGCAACTACGTCAATGTGGTGGTTGCGGGCAAACACCCTCTCCCTCAATGGCTGACTATGGATGCTGCAGTTGTGCACTGCACAGAAGGAATTGGCATCTGGCAATGGGCTAGCAACGACCAGGATGCCGAGCCTGACGTAGTGATGGGCTGCTGCGGAGATACACCCACACTGGAGATCTTGGCTGCCGTTTCCATCCTGCGAGAGCATCTGCCCGATCTAAAAATCCGTGTGGTCAATGTCGTCGATCTGATGAAGCTCCAGTCCCAAAGCGAGCATCCGCATGGCCTCTCTGAGATGGATTACGATTCTCTTTTTACAAAAGATAAGCACATCATCTTCGGCTTCCATGGATATCCCACGCTGATTCACCGATTGACGTATCGCCGGACCAACAGAAATCTGCATGTTCGAGGCTACAAGGAAGAAGGTACAATCACGACAGCTTTTGACATGCGGGTTCAGAATGACCTGGACCGCTTTCATCTAGTGCAAGACGTGATCGACAGGCTAGCGAATTTGGGAGCTAAGGGGGCCTATCTCAAACAGATGATGCAGGACAAGCTCATCGAACACAAACACTACATCGACAAGCACGGTCAAGACATATGCCGGAAATCCGGAATTGGAAGTGGGGTAACCTTAAATAATGCCAAAAATCTTGTAGATACTGCGAAAAAGCTAATGGGCTGCGCGCCGCGATGAAACAGTATCGCAATGGAAAAGACAGGAACATTCCAGGCATTAAAGTTGATACTGGCGCAAAGGAGATGGCAAATTACCCCGGAGAAAAAATAACCGAAGGTCTGGACGGATTGCGCGAACGTTTGGCTGAATATTCACAAATGGGCGCCCGTTTTGCCAAATGGCGCGCAGTGATTGCTTTAGGAAATGACATTCCCAGCCGAGGCTGCATCGAGGCTAATGCGCATGCTCTAGCCCGCTATGCCGCTTTATGCCAAGAAGCTGGATTGGTCCCCGTCGTCGAACCAGAAGTTCTCATGGAAGGCGAGCATACCTTGGATCAGTGCTTCGCAGGTAACTGAAGAAGTTTTACACACAGTCTTCAATCAGCTTTACACACAACGAGTCATGCTGGAAGGTATGATCCTGAAACCTAACATGGTGCTTCCTGGATTGACCTGCTCCAAACAAGAAACAGTAGACTGTCGTTGCCGATGCTACAGTGAATTGTCTCTTGCGAACTGTCCCCGCTGCTGTTCCAGGGATTGCGTTCTTATCGGGCGGACAAAGCTGCGAATTGGCCTCAGCCCGTTTGAATGCTATGAATGTTAGATTCAAATCACGACTTCCTTGGGCCTTAGCGTTTTCATTTGCTCGGGCTATTCAGCAGCCAGCTTTGGAGATTTGGCAAGGAAAGGAAGCCAACGTGCCTGCGGCACAGCATGCTCTCTACTCCCGAGCCAAATGCAATAAGCTAGCGCGCCGCGGCGAATACAAGATCGCGATGGAAAGAAGGACACCATGGAACCTGAAACCGACAATTCAAAGATCCAGAATCGAACCTAATGCCGATAAACCTAAAGCTCCAGTATTGAAAAATCCCAATGCGAATGAGGATCTAAAATCCCTCTCTCTGGAAGAGGTTAAGAAAAAATTGGGATTCTCTCCTGATGGCCTTACTGAAGCTGAAGCGGCAAAACGGCTGACTCAATACGGGTCTAACGAGATCGAAGAAAAGAAAACGAATCTATTTCTAAAATTTCTTAGCTATTTTTGGGGACCTATCCCATGGATGATTGAAATAGCGGTGATTCTATCCGGCGTGGTTCGCCACTGGCCAGATTTTTTCATTATTCTCCTTTTACTTCTTGCCAATGCAGTAGTCGGATTCTGGGAAGAACATAAGGCAGCAGGCGCTATTGCTGCCCTGAAAGCCCAGCTTGCGGTCAAGGCCCGAGTGAAGCGCGATGGAAAGTGGAGCACTCCGGCGGCACGCGAGTTGGTTCCAGGAGACGTTATCCGATTGCGCTCGGGCGACATTGTGCCTGCGGATGCAAGGCTTCTGGATGGCGATCCTGTCGAAGTAGATCAGTCTGCTTTGACGGGAGAATCATTGCCTGTCACGCGCAAATCTGGAGAGGCGGTGTTTTCAGGGTCGATTGTCCGGCAGGGAGAAATCGAAGCATTCGTCTACGGAACCGGTATGAATACCTACTTCGGTAAAACGGCACAACTAGTACAAGAAGCGCACACAGTTAGTCATTTTCAAAAAGCGGTTTTGAAGATCGGCAATTATCTGATCATTCTCGCAGGCGTTTTGGTTGCGGGAATCATAACCGTTGCGATCTTCCGAGGAGATCCGATCCTCACCACGCTGCAGTTTGCCTTAGTCCTGACCGTTGCTTCGATCCCCGTAGCAATGCCAACGGTATTGTCTGTAACAATGGCGGTCGGGGCTCGCTTGCTCGCCAAAAAACAAGCGATTGTGAGTCGGCTTGTGGCTATCGAGGAGTTGGCAGGCGTAGATATCTTGTGTGCGGATAAGACCGGCACTTTGACCCAAAACAAACTAACACTCGGCGATCCGTTCAGCGTAAATAATATCCCCGCTGAGCAAGTGATTCTCTATGCCGCTCTTGCATCGCGCGCGGAAAATAACGACACCATTGATCTCGCTGTTTTGGGCGGTTTGAAAAATAAAGATGCATTGAAGGGTTATCAAATGGTCCATTTTCAGCCGTTTGATGCGGTGCATAAACGGACCGAAGCCGCTATCAAGGGCCAGGATGGCAAAGAGTTCAAGGTGACCAAGGGTGCGCCTCAAGTGATTTTGGCCTTATCGGCTAATGCGGCCCAAGTAAAAGCTGAAGTTGAAAAAGCCGTCAACGAATTTGCAGCACGTGGATTTCGATCACTTGGAGTAGCCAGGGCTGATGGAGAGGGAGGATGGCAGTTTCTTGGCGTATTACCCCTGTTCGATCCACCGAGAGAAGATGCTAAGGCAACCATTGAGACCGCAACTCAAATGGGTGTGAAAGTCAAGATGGTCACGGGTGATCAACTGGCCATTGCCAAAGAAACTGCCAAAAAATTAGGCATGGGCACAGACATTCTCGATGCTACCGGCCTTGGCGATGTCAAGAAGCAAGAGACAGATCAAGTTGCCGAGTCGATCGAGAAGGCTGACGGTTTTGCCCAGGTGTTTCCCGAACACAAGTTTCATATTGTAGATGTCCTGCAAAAACGAGGCCATATCGTTGGTATGACGGGCGATGGAGTGAATGACGCTCCTGCACTGAAAAAAGCCGACTGCGGCATCGCTGTTTCAAGCGCGACAGATGCAGCGCGCGCGGCAGCGGCCATTGTGCTGCTAACTCCAGGCCTCTCTGTAATCATTGATGCGATCAAGGAGAGCCGAAAAATTTTTCAACGAATGAACAGCTACGCGATCTATCGGATTGCCGAGACGCTGCGCGTGCTGTTTTTCATGACGCTGGCCATTCTGATCTTTAATTTCTATCCATTGACAGCTGTGATGATCGTGATGCTGGCATTGCTCAACGACGGCGCCATTCTATCTATTGCCTATGACAATGTTCACTATAAGAATCAGCCTGAAGGATGGAATATGAGATGGTGCTTGGGGTTGCCACAGCCTTGGGCCTCATCGGCGTCGTGTCTGCCTTCGGTTTATTTTATCTTGGCGAGCGCGTCTTTCATCTTGACCGTCCACATATCCAAACACTGATGTATTTGAAATTATCTGTAGCCGGGCACCTGACGATTTTCCTGACGCGTACTCGGGGTCCGTTCTGGACTATCCGACCTGCAAATATTTTATGGGGTGCAGTCCTCGGCACGCAAATGATAGCGACTTTGATTGCTGTTTATGGGCTACTTATGACTCCCCTAGGCTGGAAATGGGCCGGTTTTGTTTGGGGCTACGCCATTGTATGGTTCCTCCTAAATGATCAAGTAAAATGGCTTGCCTATCGGATTTTTGATCCAGTTAAATCCATGACATCCTCTGATTTAACCTCACAGATCTCTAAACGCGCCTACGAACTATATGAGCAGCGAGGCCACCAGGACGGTCTAGCGGATCAGGATTGGAGACAAGCGGAGCAGGAAATTCTGAAAAATAAAAAGCATACAAAGGCTCAAAGAAAATGAATCCACTCGACTTATAGGAAGTAAAAAGATGAAAGCAGTCGTATATCGTGGTCCTGGGAAACTCGCCCTCGAAGAAAAGCCTAAACCCCGCCTTGAAAAACCGACAGACTGCCTTGTGAAAATTTTGAAAACAACGATTTGCGGCACAGATCTTCATATCTGTAAAGGCGACGTCCCTACAGTTGACGTAGGCCGCACACTGGGACATGAAGGAATCGGCGTTATTGAAGCAATTGGAGAAGGAGTTTTAGATTTTAAAATAGGAGATAAAGTCCTTATTTCTTGCATTACTTCTTGTGGACGCTGCGCTCATTGCAAAGAGAAAATGTACTCCCACTGTTCTGATGGAGGATGGCTGCTCGGACACCGCATTGATGGAACCCAAGCTGAATATGTACGCATTCCTTACGCTGACACAAGCCTTCATCAGCTCCCTCCGCATCTAAATGAGGAAGCACTTGTCTTGTTGAGCGATATTTTCCCAACGGGCTACGAAGCAGGAGTTTTAAAGGGACAAATAAAATTGGGCGATATTGTCGCGATTATAGGCGCAGGGCCAATAGGTTTAGCCGTTTTATTGACAGCCCAATTCTACTTTCCCAGCCAAATCATCTTGGTGGATGTAGATGATTTTCGCTTAGAGGTAGCCAAAAAACTAGGAGCGACCCTAACTATCAACGGGAGAGACGGGAAAGCTGTGCTAAAGATTTTAGAACACACTCGCCAAAAAGGGGTGGATGTTTCAGTAGAAGCAGTCGGCACCCCCGAAGCCTTTAACATATGCCAAGCGATCCTCGCTCCTGGAGGCTATCTCGCGAACATTGGCGTCCATGGAAAAAGCGTGGACTTACACCTCGAAAAACTTTGGGATCGAAATATAACTCTCACGACAGCTCTAGTAGATACCTTTTCTATCCCTAATTTATTGCGTCTCGTCGAAAATGATCAACTACAGCCAGAGAAGTTGATCACTCATCATTTTGCCTTAGCAGATGCTATGCGAGCTTATGAAGTCTTTGGTCATGCTGCTGAACAAAAAGCGTTGAAAGTGATATTAACCCCTTAGCCAGAGTAGACTATGAAAATCTTACTTACTGGAG
Organism: uncultured Simkaniaceae bacterium; assembly: GCA_963791555.1. Taxonomy (GTDB): domain Bacteria; phylum Chlamydiota; class Chlamydiia; order Chlamydiales; family Rhabdochlamydiaceae; genus JAGXTH01. The sequence goes on along the minus strand of CAWBSQ010000001.1, from coordinate 515,098 downwards.
CTAATGGGTATATCGGAACTCGCCTTCTTCCTCGTTTGGTAGAGGAGGGGCATGAGATCTATGCCCTGGTAAGAAGCCGCTCTAGAATTGAAATTCCCGAGAAATTCCAATCTCAACTTCATGTCATTGAAGCGGATCTCCTTGATCCTTCCTCTTTGCTAAAGATTCCAGATGATATCGATGCAGCTTACTATCTAGTCCATTCAATGAGTTATTCGCAAAAATTTTCCGAATTGGAAGCTGCTTCAGCAAAAAATTTTGTGAGTCGGTTGGAAAATACACAAGCGAAACAAATCATCTACTTGAGCGGTCTCTCAAATGAAGCCCATCTTTCCCGTCATTTAACCTCGAGAAAAAGGGTAGGAGAAATCCTCCGAGAAGGAAAAGTTCCTGTGACTATTTTAATGGCTGGGATCATCATCGGTTCAGGAAGCGCTTCATTTGAAATTATCCGAGACTTGGTTGAAAAACTGCCCATTATGATTGCCCCAAAATGGCTTAAGCAGCTCACCCAACCGATCGCCATAAGCGATGTTCTAGCTTATCTGACGCTCGTTTTGGGCAATCCTGCCTGCTTTGGTCAATCTTTTGAGATCGGAGGACCCGATGTCATGAGCTACAAAGACCTTCTATTAAATTTCGCTAAAATGCGGGGGTTGAAGCGGAAAATTTTTACGGTTCCCGTTCTTACGCCGCGCCTCTCCTCCTATTGGCTTTTCTTTGTGACTAGCACAAGCTTTTCACTTGCCCGTTTCCTAGTCGAAAGTCTCATTAATAATGCGGTTTGCAAAGAAAATCGAATTCAAACGCTTTTTCCTAGAAAACTACTCTCTTATGAAGAGGCGCTGCAACTGGCTTTTACCCGTACCGAAGAAGATTGGGTACCTTCAAGCTGGAAAGATACCTTAAGTGGCTCCACTTTAAATCCCGATCTTTCCATTTATGTCCACGTTCCTAAATTCGGCATCTTGAGCGATAGACGGATCATTCCTTTTTCTTGTCCTATAGAACAAGTGCAAAAACGGATTTGGTCTCTAGGCGGAGATCGGGGTTGGCTTGCAATGAATTGGGCTTGGAAACTCAGGGGTTTTCTGGATAAATTGGTGGGAGGAATTGGGCTGCGACGAGGCAGAACTCATCCGACGCGGCTGAAAGTAGGAGATGCTCTCGATTTCTGGCGCGTTTTGTTAGCGGATGAAAAAAATCGACGTCTGCTTCTCTATGCTGAAATGAAATTGCCTGGTGAAGCGTGGCTTGAATTTGAGATCATCCCTCATGAAACAGGAGGAACTCTGAAACAAACAGCATCATTTCGTCCCAATGGAGTCTGGGGTAGATTTTATTGGTATAGTCTTTACCCGTTTCATGCTCTTATTTTTAGCCAATTGGCAAAGCACATCGCAAAGGGATAAAAATGGAGAAGAAATTTCGAAAATCCCTCTTTTTATTCAGGCGCGATTTGCGACTTGAGGATAATACAGGGCTTATTTTTGCGTTGAAGTCTTCGGAAGTTGTCATTCCTGCCTTCATTTTTACGCCAGAACAAATCGAGAGAAATCCTTTTAGAAGCGATCATTGCCTGAAATTTATGATTGAATCTCTCAAAGATCTCGAAAATCAGCTGAAGAAAAAAGGGGGTAAGCTCTTCTTTTTTAAGGGAAAGCCCGAAGAAGTTGTGAGCAAATGTATCCGCGAACTCAATATCGAGGCTTTGATCGTAAATCGGGACTATACTCCCTACAGCCTTCAAAGAGACAAAAAGCTCGAAAAAGTCTGCAAAACAGGCCACATTCCATTTTATTCTTTCGATGATGCTCTCCTTCATCCACCTGAAGAGACTCTGAAAAAAGATGGAAAGCCTTACACAATTTTCACACCCTATTTTCGCAATGCTTCAAAACAGAAAGTATTGCCTCCCGTGCAAACCAAAGGGACCAACTACTTCCGTGGATCGATCCCTTTTGCAGAAGATAAGTCGTCCTTTCCCAAGCCAACTGTAGAGAATGAGTTGATCGGAGGAAGGTCGGAGGCTCTCAAAATTCTCAAAAAATTAGGTTCTTTTGGTAAATATGGAAGCCTGAGAGATTTTCCAGCAGAAGAATACTCTACACATCTCTCCCCTTATCTGAAATTCACCGTCTGCTCCCCTCGCGAAGTTTATGCGGCAATCTGCCGTAATTTAAGTCCGCACCACGAGCTGATCCGCTCTCTCTACTGGAGAGACTTTTTTACATCGATTGCATTTTTCTTTCCTCACGTCTTTAAAGGTGCTTTCCATCCCAAATTTGATAAGCTCAAGTGGTCCTATAACAAAAAAGCTTATCAACGATGGTGTGAAGGCTCTACCGGTTTTCCAATTGTCGATGCAGGAATGAGAGAGATGAACGAAACAGGTTTTATGCATAATCGCGTTCGAATGATTGCAGCCTCATTTCTCATCAAAGACTTACACATCGATTGGAGATGGGGTGAAAAATACTTTGCGCAAAGCTTGATTGATTACGACCCTGCTGTAAATAATGGAAATTGGCAATGGGTAGCTAGTACTGGAAGCGATGCCCAGCCTTATTTTCGTATTTTCAATCCTTGGAACCAGCAGAAGAAATTCGATCCTGAATGTACTTATATTAAAAAATGGATTCCTGAACTTCGCGATTTCCCGCCTAAAGCCATTCATGCGTGGTATGAGGAAAAGTACCGTGCTGGATGCAAAAAATATCCAGCTCCGATGACCAATCATGAAAAGGCAGCAAAAGAAGCTCTTCATGCCTATAGATCGATCTGATTCCGTGGACCATTTGTGGACCACTGGCATACAAAAAAGTGCGATAAATGACGATAGTTCGCGGTAGCTGGAAAGGGGCGCTTTCCGCTATGATTTCGGCAAGTTAGCTGCTGGGAAGTGGCGTGGGTGCTGCGGACTCATAACCCGCTGGTCGTAGGTTCAAGTCCTACTTGCCCCATATCTTGATTTCCTTCTCACTGGACACTCTGAAAGCACTTTCAACCAAAAGGCTTTTGTGAATTCGTTCTCAAAAATCACAATTTTACGCAACTCGCTGGAAGTTTCCAGAAGCACTCATCCCTCATACCAGATTTGGTGAAAACGGGAATACTGCTGTGGATTAAATGAGGACGGAGGCTTTACTGCCTGAGGTGAGGTTTAAGCCCAACTTTATTTTATGAAGCCAAATTTATATACGAGCCCAACTCCGACGGAGTGGTTATAGAAATGACCTCCCTGATGGAATTTGTATTCCAAAGTAATCTCTGTATTGCAGAAGATCGGATAGGCTAACCCAGCCATTACTTGCCAAGAAAAATGGTTCCACTTTTGGTTAAAAATAATACGAGAATTTGAGGAATGCATTTGTTGGAAATCATAGCCTATACCAGCTCCAATAAAAGGTTGGATATTCCAAAATGCACATCCCCACGAAGATAAAGGCAAATCCCATAATAGGTTGGCCATATACGAGGAAGTTTGGAAATGTCCATGCTTGGAAAAACCTTCTGCAAAGAAATGGATTTTTCTTATAGCATTTCTTCTAAAAGCATATTCAGCTTCCAAACGCAAGCCATAACACCAAGAATAACCCAACGAGCCGGCAATAATATATCCTGTCTGATATGTGGATTTGTTTCCTTCGATTGTAGTGTTTTGCAAGAAATTAGCACCGCTCAAAATCTTAGCATAGAAATTCGTCTCATCAACACAGCAGGTTTCTTCATCACACGCATTCTTGAGCTTGTGCATCAGCTGCCATGAAAAATAAGAATGACATTAAAAGTAAAGAATATTTTTTTTCATGTTGATGATCTCATTGTTATTTTTCATTTGCTCAAGACACGTTTCAGAATTTCGCTACTCCGTAATCCGATCATCATAGCTGGTGCTGCCGTATTGATATCGGGAATCACCGGACAGATGGAGTTGTCCGCTACAAAAACGTTCTTTGTGCCATAAACACGTGTGTCGCCATCTACCACACCTCCGGCATTCAGAGGAGCCATTTTACAGTGCGATGTAAAGTGGTGTATATCCAGTGAAAGATTGCTGTTATTTTTCACGTACTGCTCAACCACTGCATCGTTATAACCTGAAAGGATGACTAAGTTGATCGGGTCTCCTAGAATGGGTTGATAGTAAGGGCGGGTCAATGAGTGGCTAGTTGCTCTAGCAGATCGCGAATATAGACCTAGACGGCACTCTTCATATTCGCCAGGTCTATAGGATTTTGGTAAAAGCCGTCGTCCGCTGCGGCTATCTGAAATGAGTTGTCACTTTGGATTGTTGACACTCCCCTCACTCACTGGATTCAAAAGCTCAAATCCAATGGCTACTAGCGGAAGTGGTACTGTGCGGTTGGCGGGTATGTATTCGAACAAAATCTGTAGCATTCGTGGGTCGCTGGCACTACCGCCCACTACTGGCAAGTAGACATTATTGATAGTAAATGCATAGGGCGCTCCAGGTGGTATCCCATTAGTTGCGGGATCTGCTAGCAACGTAATGAAGATGAGCGGATGGTTTTGGAGATGTTTTCCTACGTTCTCATTGATGAAAACGGGCTTGATCCCTGCATTCTTTAGCGCTTGCTGACGGACCTATGCCCGAAAGCTGTAGCAACTTGCTACTGTTGATGCCACTTGCCAAAACAACGGCTTTCCGAGCTCTTGCTTCGAAGAGTTTACCATCCTGTATATATCTGTACTTTTTTGGCACGCCCATGTTTGTCGAATATTATTTTCACAGCTACCGAATCGAAGAGCATAAACAGTTTGTGTCCATTAACTCCTTGGCCTTCTGGCGTCATCACCGTGCTATTTAAATAGGCTGTCGCGCTACTCACTCGTTTGGTGCCTGTAGGATCAATAAACCACTGAGCACGAGGGTCTATGCAATTCTCCACACTCGGATCATTATAGTCCACCACAATTGGAATTCCAGGAAACGCTGCCTGTGATGCGGGCAATAGTACGTTCGATGTTATCTGCGATACCGTAGGTGTCTGTAGCACATTGACAGGACCGTTGTCTCCTCGTGCCCCTGGTGTGATTGTCAATCCTTGGTAGTTCTCAAGAGCATTGAAGGTTGCCAGAATATTGTCCAGACTCCAATTGCTGCTGCCAGAAACTTCTTCCCAACGCGAGTACACGGCGTTCGAGCCACGGCCATAGTATAATCCGTTAATCGATGAGCCACCGCCCAACACCATTCCTGTTGTCCAATCACTTGTTCGTCCATTGAGCCCTGGCATTGGTAAGGTTTGATTCCATCCTGGCCAAAAATACTTGTAGCTTTCCTGTCCCAGCCAATAGGAATGCTGGGAGACCCACTGCCTCTATTGCTGGATCACTTGTTAAATTTAGCCCCCCCTCTATTCCTAATACTGAAAAGCGACCATTCTCTGATAGCTCGTTCATCAATATGCAACCTGCCGCTCCACCACCAATTACTATGATATCTGCCTCTAGTTTGTTTCCCGACATTTTGCATCGATAAGGAGAAGATTGATCGCCAAAAAGATTGACTGTAGCAATTGCTAAAGCGAGGGTAATAAATTTGATTTTCATAGTTGATTCCTCCGCGGCTCAATATCAATAACAAAATTGTTGTTGTCAAGAAAATTGCGCCAGAATTCTGCAATTCAAAAAGGAATGGCAAAGACAAAAACTGGTTCCTAAAAGCCGCAAAATCCTGGAGACAAGGATTTGCAAATTCATTTTCCTAGAAACCTGAAACTTTTTCAGGATCTTCCAAAATGCGATTCTCGCTCGTATCATCGTCCCGATACTGGCTTCGCCCCGTATTTTGCAATCTCCTCGAAAATCTTCCCATTCTCATAGGGAAAAGAATTTGCAAATACTTTCTAAGAGTTTTGAGATCTGCTTTTTTTTGCGGATTGATTTTTTCGAATTTTTTGTGAAAAATTGTGGGATTGGCATGTCGATTTTGCATTTTTTCTGTGTCTTCTCTTTCATCATCAACGTGTTAAATTTTTGACCGAGATATTTGTTGCGGGGTTTGAAACCCCGTGCTAGATTGACATCGCAAAAAGACCCCCTGGGTACACTGTGGAAAGGTTGTCGATAACTTTCCGGGTCCTCGGGAACTAACAAGGAATTGTGAACAATATGGCAATGTTAGCCCATCATTCGCAGGAATCTTGGTCGCAGTTTTTATCGTATGTGGAGGAACGCTGCACATCGACGGAATTTGAGAATTGGCTTGCTCCGATTAAAGTACTCGATGCAACTCTAGAAGAGATCACTCTCGAAGTTCCGAATATCTTTGTCCAAGAATATCTGCTCGATAATTATAAAAGAGACCTCGTTGCCTTCCTTCCAACTCGCCTAAATGGTGAGCCGGCAATCGTCTTTAAAATTGCTGATCCTAAAAAAATCGGCACGGTGATTGAGCTGATAGAAGTGGTGAGCGATCCTATAGATAATAGCGCAAGTCATCATGAATGTTCGCTCAACTCGAACTATCTTTTCAGCAATTTCATCGAAGGCCCCTCGAATCAATTCGTCAAATCAGCCGCGGTCGGGGTCGCTGCAAGACCTGGCCGTTCCTATAACCCTCTCTTTATTCATGGCGGCGTAGGTTTGGGTAAGACACACTTACTGCATGGAATTGGACATGAAGTCCGGCAAAATCATAAAAAGCTACGCGTTCAGGCGATCACGACTGAAGGGTTCATCAATGACCTGGTCGATAGCCTTCGGAATAAATCAGTCGACAAGATGAAGCGTTTTTATCGCTCACTCGACGTGCTTCTCGTCGACGATATTCAATTCTTACAAAGCCGAAAGAATTTCGAAGATGAATTGTGTAATACATTTGAAGCATTAATCAATCAAAACAAACAAATCGTAATTACAAGTGATAAGCCTCCAGGCCAGCTTTCTCTTTCGGAACGAATGATTGCTAGAATGGAATGGGGCCTGGTCGCTCATATCGGTGTGCCCGATCTCGAAACGCGCGTTGCCATTTTACAACATAAAGCCGATTTAAAAGGACTGCGCATCCCGCAAAAAGTCGCTTTTTTTATTGCTGAACATATTTTTCATAACGTTCGTCAATTAGAAGGTGCTCTCAATCGACTGAGTGCTTATAGCCGATTAATGGGGCTCGATGTGACCGAAGAAATGGCGGAAAAAACGCTTGGCGAGCTCTTGCAGCACGTACCTCAGAAGAGGATCACGGTCGACAATATTCTTAAGAGCGTTGCTGCCATTTATGATGTCAGGGTCAGTGACTTAAGAGGAACTTCGCGGACAAAAGAAATCGTTTTTCCAAGACAAGTCGCCATGTATCTTGCTAAAGAAATGATCAATGACTCCTTGACGAAACTTTCGTCGTCGTTTGGTGGAAAAACACACTCCACCCTTTTACACGCTTGGGAAAAAATCGCAGATCAATTAGAAAAAGATGAGATGCTAAAACGACAAGTTCAGATGGCACGACGCAATCTGGAAATGTAGTTCTTTAACGAAAGGCTTGCGATGCTCTTTAAAAAATATGGGAAGACTTTCCTTGACCAAGAAATTACAGCTGAAACTCAATCTCATTTAAGCTCTCTAACTTCGGCTCCGCTGTCTTCAGTTGCCACCTCCTTCTCGCCTACCCAACGTGAAGAACTTTACGTGGAAAAAGAAGAGATGACGAAGAAAGCCCGATGTCGTGATCGGTGAGGGGGTTTCGTTCAAAGGCACATTGTCCTTTGAAACCTTGTTACGCCTCGATGGTTACTTCGAAGGAACGATCGAAAAAGGAAAAAAAGTCATCATAGGCCCAAAAGGGCACCTCAAAGGGAATCTACAATTAGATGAAGCTTTTATCGCTGGAAAAGTCGAAGGCGATCTTTGTATCAAGGAAAGATTGATTTTACGCAGCCGTGCCGAAGTCTATGGAAACATTACATCGCCTTGTTTGAGTGTCGACGAGGGTGTTACCATTGTCGGCCAATTGCTCGTCAGCACTTCGACCTCCAATTAAATTGCTAACACGCTAGTGCACTTTATCACTTGTTTGCTTAGAGGGTTATTGCCCCTTAGAAAGTGTTTGCAAATTCTTTTCCCTATGAGAATGGGAAGATTTTCGAGGAGATTGCAAAATAAGGGGCGAAGCCAATATCGGAACGATGATACGAGCGAGAGCCGCATTTTGAAAGATCACGAAAAGGTTTCCGTTCTCTAGGAAAATGAATTTGCAAATCCTTTCTTAGGTCGACGGCACTTGCATTTTTCATCACGGGGAACATCCGATAGATCAGCGGGTTGATGTTTTTCCCAATTGAGATTTCTTTGTTCTGGCAATTTCTGCTCTTCGCATGGCAAGCAATTAGCGCAAAGTGAAAAAAACATAATAAGCATTGATGACTCCCTCTTGATTTTACTTACATAATCCTAGTGTCTCGTACCTTTGCGCGGATAGCATCTGCACTCCTCCGCGCAAAGAAATAGTTTGTTAGCCTCTATTGTTATTTAGGACGATTACCTTTACATTTCTTTTTGCTATCAGAAGGCACGGTAAATTCTTCTTCCATGCGATATTCTATGACCTTAGGTGTTTCGTTCATAACCTGGGTTGACACTTCTTCACCACCAACTTGCATGCAATTTAAGCAAAAAAGACAAATCAATTGTTCCATTGCGACCTCTCTTTTGGTTTATGATCTACAAGACTAACTAACGTTCGATTCATACCAAGTTATCATCCTTTTCTGCAAGTGTAGCCGTGCATCCAATAATACGGCGAGGGAAGCCTTGCCTCAAAACCTCTGCGCAGCGAATAAGCGTCATCCCTGTTGTTGTTACATCGTCGATCAAGAGAAGCGTGCGATCGGCGATATCGGCCTTTCTATGTAATTTGTAAGTCGATCTAGGCAAATTTGCTCTTTGTTCTTTTGTTTTGCATCGCTGCGGCAGGCTATCGAATGAACGTTTCAGATAGTTTTTGACAGGTACATTCATGAGATGTCCAAGTTCTTTAGCTAACAATTCAGCAGGACGATAACCTCGCAATAAAGCATGCCAGGGTGTGTGAGGAACTGGGATAATAAGATCGGGCCGCATCTGGTGCTTTTCCATATGGATGAACAAATAGGAAGCGAATACTTTTGCTATCTCCTCTCTGCCATGAAATTTTAATTGATGGATCAAACTCGCAGCAGGCCCAAAATGAGAGAATGCAGCAAATCGGAAATGGAGGCATCCTCTTAAACTTTGACAAGCACAATGTTCTAAAAAGCAACGTGTGCATCTCGAAGAGCTGTCCAGAGTGGGCAATATAGTAATGCAAGCATCACAAAGAAGGCGCGCAGCACGATCCATCGGATGATCACAATGAATGCATCGCGCTGGGAAGAAAAATGTCCCTAAGCGAAAAAAAATCTCGCGAAACTTATCCAATACAGCCTCTGAAATTGAACGTATTTTGTATAGATAGGTGTGTTCAAATGGATTTTAGAAAGTATTTGCAAATACTTTCTTAGGGCAAAAGTAGATAGCGGGGCTTTTCGATCGTGCCACGGATGCCAAGGGTTAGAGATTCGCCGATCTTCAATACAACGGCCTGTTTCATTAAGAGATCTATATGTAATCTACCATCGAAATCGATATAGGATCCATTGCCTTGACTAGCAAGGATAAAATGCGTTCGACGCCCTTCGCTATAAGCTCCTTTGAGTTCGGTGAATGACAGTCGGCCATTTTCCAAATGCCCTATTAATTCGCCGTGTAGTGGAATGAGCAGGGTCGGCTCGAGCCCTAAATCCTTAAGTAAATTAAGTGGAATATCGAAAAAGCTGCTCTCTTTTTTTTGCTCATTCGTGAACTGAAGTAAGCAATCCCCTTTAAAACTATTCATCGAATTTAATTCTCCGAATACATTGCTCAAGGTTAAATTGCGGATCACAAAGGGTTTAATCTTTTTTTCTTTCTCTTCCAATTTACGCAAACGACTAGGATGGAGGTCGTTGATTTGAAGGAGAGGACAATGTAGCGTCCATCCTCCTTCTTTTGGAGTTTCTAATTTCATCTGAGGAATCGTCACACTCAATCCAGCTTCTTTTAGCACCATCTGTTTAATGATTTGCTGCCTTGGTGAAACCATCACCTCGCTTTCAAAATGATCGAAGATCATGTGAAAAAGGACACATTCCTTTCCCTTGAGTCTCCCTTCTGCTTTCCAATCTTGCCAATTAGGAATGTGTATCTCCCCTTCAAACGAGAAACCCTTTCCTAGTTTGAGTTTTGCGAGCGATTCTTTGGATTTAGGAGGCAAACTCGAAATCAACTCAGCAAAATCGATGTCGACTTTACCCACCAGAGAGTGCTGCCTACTCTGAGAAGCTTTAAGATCGGTACGAATACCAAAACATTCGCCTGAGAGTTTCTCCACAGTCAGTATATTTTGTTCTCTAAGCCGCAATAGCGCACTCAACGGTGTATCTTTTCCTTGTTTTTGCACTTTGAGTAAGGCTAACCGATCTCGAAAATCGAGCTGTGCTGTTCCAATCAAAACAGCTTCCCCTAGATACGTTTTCATACCCAAAAGTAAATGGTCGGGAATCCATCGAAATTGGATCGCCTTTCCTTTGATTTGCCATTTTCCCCATCCATACCCGCCGTCTCGTAATGTTCCTTCGATTTCATAACCCGTTGAAGATCGATGACAGCGTGAAGAACCCTCAAACCAACCTGAAGATGTGCATAAATCTGGCAACCATTTCTTAGTCATGAGTGAAGAAATTTTGAAATTCAGTGTTTCTATCTCGAGCCGACCCAGACCATAACACCAACGAATCTTAGGGAATTCCATCCATGATCGCGTTACTGGCTCTTCCCACTTAGCCTCCTTGACCATGATCTCCCCTTTTTGAGAGAAATCGAGCGCGATCGACTTTTCTGGTTTCATCGTGATTAGATGCCCAAGAGAAGAAATCTCAAGAGATGGCCTTACATGTACTATCTTCTTAGAAGGATTTATCGTCCCTTCGCCACTACTCTTCAAAAAGCAATGGCTGAGATGATAAACAAATGGAAGATTGCCCGATTGATCGATGGTCATTTCCCCATAACCTTTGAAGTCATCCCACGTCACTTCTTCCAGGCAAAATCGTTGTGGATCTTTGCTTGCACGAACAGATACTCGCTTAAGTTTGGCACCATTGAAAGAAATCTCGTTGCTTTGCAAGCTGCCTTGCCATTTCATCGCTTCGCTATCCCAAGCTATTTGATAGGAACAATTGCCTTCCAAAGAAAGGGGCTGCGAAGGCAAAGAAGTTTTTCGCTGTAATTGGGTTATCAAAGGAAGAAGGGTTGCAAAATCACTACTTCCACTAAGATAAAGGTTTATTCCCTGGTCTTTGATCTGAACAAAGGCCTTTTCGAGCGGCCTTCCGAATAAAACAGATTTTGATGGATCGAATTGTAAGACTTTCTCATGAGGCGAAATGCGAAGATGGCCAAAAGCGTCAAAACATGTACAAGTTCCGCTCTTTATAGATCCAGCAATGACTCCCGCCATCTCGTTGGCATTCATACGCAATTCGATGGGCTGAAGCTCGATGCGTAAAGGCATCGCCTCTTTTATGATCAAATCTCCTTGGATGGCATCAAAACAAAGAATCCCTTTCTGACTATTATAGAGGACCTTGGTCGAAATTGAATCGAGAGTACCGATGTCATGATGAAGGGAGACATTTTCGAGGCTGGCTCTTAAAAAGACCGCACCGCTAGGCCATTCTAGTTTTAAGTCCTGCTCTTTAATCGCAAATTTTCCCTGAATTCCATGAGTGATTCTAGACAGCTTGGGAAACATAGACAAAATGGACTGCAAATCACATAGATCTCCTCGTATTTCTTTAGAGGTGATCTTAATGTTATCGTCCTTGATCGATGCATCCCCTTTAAAGAGGATTCCACAACACATCGCTTCAATTTCCTTGATCTCGGTCAGTCGACGAGTCGCAATCAACAATCCGGATAAATGATCGAGAACAAAATTGGGCTCTTTCAAAGTGAACCGAGCAGACCGTAAGGGAAGCTGAATTTTTGCGTCTTTCCTTTCTGCACTCCATACAAAATCTCCCATCATCTCCGACGATGTTTCAAATGCCCATTTGGGAGATTCTAGATTCCCTTCCTTCAAGCTGAATCGCGCAGACCCTCCCTTGGCATCGAAATTCCCTTCTGCATCGACCCACCCCCTTCCTTCAAACTCTCGAGAAATAATGCCAGCGAGCAATGGCAGGGGAAATTGCGAAATCCTCAAAGTTCCTTGTTGAATGGCTTGATCAACAAATAGGATCTGACTTTTAGCCATCCCTTGCGATCCTGCTAGCACTTGGAAATGTCCTGCGTATCCTCTGCACTGCGGTTTAAATTCACAAACAATTTCAACGCCTTCTTTAAACTGATGCCCATTCTGAAGGGGAACTCCACATGAAGAAAGGATATCGACAAAACGATTCCAATTTGTCGATGCATAAAGGATTCCCGATGGATGGCTCCAATTCTCTGAAAGCTCCAATTCAATCGGCACATCCATGATCTGTGCTTTGAAAATACTCTCTTCAATCTGTCCTCGTTCAATATAACACTCACCAGAAAGATGGTCGACGCAGAGATTGTTTAATTGTTTAAATTCGATCGATCCCGATTGAATCACACCTTTGCATCGTTTGATTTGCCAACCAATTTCTGGGAGAACATGCCATTTGCCCTCGATCGAAAGTGTTAGCCCATTCATATCAAATGCATCGTTGTTGCCAAAGCTAGCATCGATCAAATGCAGGGGGGCTAATTCTGTTTTAACAAGCTCGCCATCTCTAAATTTAAACAGTCCACTTCCCTGTAACAGCCCTCCCTGAACAGAGAATTGCAAGGGTGAAGTCCAACCGATGATGTCGCTTAGATGCTTTAAGAAGGCGAGTTCAGCTTGCTGCAATCCAACATCAATAGCAATTTCCTCGAGCTTGCTTACAATCGACATCGTGCCAGAAGCAATGAGTTGTGTTTTTTCTCCTAAACTAAATTGCGAATCGATCCTCAACCCTTCTTGCTCATCGATGCTACCATTTCCATCAATGCAAACACTTTCAGTCGTTTTTCCAAGGATAAGCTGGCCTTCCAGATGAAATTTGGGATCCTTTTCTTTCAACCACGTAATATATCCTGCTAAATCGACAAATCGATATTCATTTTGGCTGTCTAAAAGATGAAACCGCCCACCTGATATCGCCGCCTCAGTTTCTAAAAATTTGGCTCCTTTCTTTTTGCTTGCATGTATCGCCATTTCAAAGGCATTAGCACCGATTTGCCATCCTTTGATGTTATTTTCGAGAATAACACCGCTAGCCGAAAGGGTTCCTTGCATCGCAAGCAGTTGTCCATTTTTATCCACCGTCAATTGCATATCGGCATCGCAAATACCTTGCACTGTTTCCAATTCTTCGCAAAAACGGGGTAAAAAGAGATGGGCAAACGCTAGCAATTCCTCCATCGAAGCGGCTTTAGAATAGGCCTCGATGTCCATGTGATCCTTGTAGAGGCAAAAAAAACTTTCAAAAAATGGCCCTTCCAATACTTCAGAGTCTTTAGAGCAGACCAAGCGCATGTTTGGTGCGTCATTTTCCAAACTCTCAAGCGAAAAATTAAAACTCTTTTCTGCTAGATGCTCGATCGACGGCATGATGGTACACTTGCCTTCGACGACATCGAAACGAACTAACCGCAATAAAAAGAAAAGGCCGTGCATTTTCTTTTTATCATTTTCTTGGGAAGGAGTCTCTTTGATCGTTAAATTAGGACGAATAAGCCATAGATGGGGAGTAAGACCCAAGTTCAGTTCGATTTTCTCGATCTGGACTCTCTCAATGGGTGTTTCTATTTCTACCCCAGAAACACTCAGAATACGCCCATTCCATTTAGCAGAATCATAGTGGATAATTGCTCCCTGTTCAGCCGGATAGAAATGTTGAAACACTCTTGTAGCAAGAAATCCTACAAGAGCATGACGTCCGGCAAAGGCAAGAATGATACAACTAATAAAAGCAAAAAGAATAGGAAAGCGTCTTTGACGAACTGGACGACCATATTTCATAGATCCCCTCTTCGAGCCCCTAATTGACTAGACGCAGGTACTCATCTCGCTCCATGAGCATTTCTAAATCGCTAAGGTTTTCGATTTTTATTTTGAATAACCATCCTTGCGATTCAGGAAAATGATTTATGAGATCGCAGCCTTTTTTCAGCTCCTCGTTCACAGCAATCACTTGACCTGCCACAGGAGTGTAAACGTCCGAGGCTGCCTTGGTTGATTCTAAAACTGCAGCTTCTTGCGCTGTCTGTAAAACTTTCCCATGAGAAGGCAATTCTACGTAGACGACTTCGCCGAGCTCTTTCTGAGCGTGAGAAGTGATACCTACTGTACCGATATCGCCCTCTACCTGAATCCACTCATGAGATTCTGTAAAATGCATAATGATTCCTTGAACTTCTTTTAAGATTATTTGTCCAATTGCAAACTAGCCCAAAGCGCCGGAAACCGCTCAATAGCACAAGCACGGGTAGAAAGTGGGAAATGCTGCGGACTTCCTTTTGCCCGGTGAAGTCGATAGGCAAACCCTAATCTAGGGATATTCATGGGGTCGTAGCCATAAAGAACTCCTTTAGGCAAATAGATGGCAAATTGATACGTTTTCTTCTCGAACGTTGTTTCAACGAGGATCTGAGAAGAATCCGCAAGAATGTGCTTATCCTCCCCCCTAAAGTTCGTAATCTCCAGCGATTGTACACCCTGGACCTCTACCGGTAGAAACAAAAAATGATGGCAAAAGCGATGGATGACACCCACTTCTTTGAGGTCTCGCGTATCGATAAAAATTTCCAGACTATCCCCTTCATCATAGCGAGGATATACGGAATCAGTGAAAGGTCTTTCAACATTGCAGACGATAGACAATCCGTCATTGTCCCAGCTCAGAAAGAACTCGGCAAATATCTCTTCATCAAGAAGCGATGATAGATCCGGCAACAGAAACTTTCGCCTACCTCTTCCAGTTGGCAATTTAGAAGATCGATAAATAGAGATCGAGCAATCAAAAAATGTCTCAGGAAATAGCGCAGGAAGTGATTCCTCGATAAGAGACATCGTTTCTAAGCTTCCTCTTCAATGCCTTTTTGGAACGTTTTAGATGTCATGATCAACCCTTTGCTCGCCATCTTTTCGAGTAATTCGACAAAAAACATCCTCTGCATATCAAGCGAAAGGATCTCTCTTCTCTTTTCCACCAAGGCATCTATATCTGAGGTCTGCTGTAATTTTTGTCGTACGTAATAGAAGTAGGGACCATGTATCCCATTCACCTGTGGTTGAGACCATAGGGTCTCTTTTTCGTCAAAAAGTTTTTCCAAATGTTCTCGAGCTGCTTCTTTACGTTTAAGCAGTTTTTGTTCTTTGATGAGATGCCACTGATTCGAGAAGGTCTCTCGAGAAGAGGAATTTGAGCGAACCAGTCCTTCTTCTGTCATCCCATTGCTTAATGCATCGCGCATTTGCTGGACATATGTAATCAACCTATACTTCGCAAAGGGATCTAAAGAATGTTTCATTTGATCGGTCCAGATCACCCCATAATGTTTGCTCTCTTCTTCTATATAATGAAGAACTTCGGCAAAAGCTTCTGCCCCAACCAGGTCTTGCACCTCTTTTAGAGGTTTAAATCCACCGTCCTTTTGTGCAAAGAGCGCTGGATGTTTTTTTCTGACTTCTGGATAAATCTGGGAAAGATATCGGTCGAGTAAAAGATCTAGAGTTCCATCTTTGGAAGCAACACTAAATGTCACGATCTCCGAAGCACCAGGGGGTGATTGCAAGGTAATGCGATAATGATGCTCTCCATCTGCGGTGTAGGGGGTTGCTGTTCCTGGAGAAGCTTTTTCTAAATAATCGCTTAGCTCAGAATGGTCTATAGCGCCTTTGAATGGAAGCTCCCCTCCTTGAATCCGAAGGCCAAAAACCATGTGCTTTTTGGGAGCTTTTATAAATGCTTCTTCCATCCATTCCGGATGTTCTTGCACAATCTTCTTTTTGGTAAAGAGATCGATCTCAGCCCTTTCAATTACTGGAAGTTTCGCAAGTATCTCATGTCGTTGCTCAAAAGAAGCAGTATCATAGTTTTGCAGCGCGGGAAAACGTCTTTTTAACTCAGCCGCGTGTTGCTCAGAGAACTGCCATTGGTAGGCTTCTTTTAGGGAAACCTTTTCTGCAAGCGTGTTGATTGATACTTCCTGTATCTCCACATCGTAGCTCTTCTCGATGAGTTCTGGAAAATCCTTTTCTATCTCTTTTAGAGAGGCAAACAACGTCGGCAAACTGAGCAAGGGCTGCTTACCCTTTTTAGTTTGAGGTGCGCTCACCGCTTCTAAATAAACTTGCAATTTCAAAAGATCGCGAAATGTATTCAATTCCAACGAAGGCGGCAATCGAAATAGATCGATGTTCACTGTCTCAGAAGCAAACTGTGCAGATCTTTCTAAAGTCTGGGAATCGACGATCACATGCTGTCCCATGCCCGCTAGGAATTTCCTAAATAGCAGCACTTTCCTCCAAGTCTCAACCACTTGTTCCTCACCCCAGAAAAGCTCATTCACTTGCCGATGGTAGAGTTCATCGATTTCCTTTGGAGTCCATTCTCTATTGGCCAGCGAGATAACCGCTTTGCGCAAATTTTCTTTTAAGGAAGCTCTAGCTTCCGTCAAAGAGACTCGATAGCCTTCGCTCAAGGCCGTTGCAGCACCATTGAGCACGGTTTCTGCGGCAAGCGTGAGAAATTGCCTTCCCAGCCAATCTTCCATGGTATTGAAACCGAATAGAGAAAGATCCCCTCTTTCTAAGATTGGATCTTTCTTGAGCCAGCTAAGCTGTTCTTGTTGTCTTTGAAGGATTTGACGCAGCATATCTGGCGGGATTTTTGTCTGTTCTGTGTATAAAGAACAGAGTAACCCAAATCCCTGAATATCCATTTCATTTCTTTGCAAAAGAGCTTCGTAGTCTTTGACCAAAGTAGGAGCAAAGTCATTCCATAAACTCTTAGCTGATAGGAAGGGAGCCTGAGGATGTTCATAGGGATGAAACCGTTTGATCCTTTCAAATTTTTTCTCCTGCTCACTCTTGAAAAGCTCAAAAAAACGTTCCCCTAACAGCATGGCAAACCCAGTCTCTAAGAAGTCTTTTTGCACGACACCGTCGTTGAGCAAATTGGGCATGGTGCCCTTTTCAAAAAGCTGCCTTTCCTGTGAGCTAGTATTGAGAAAGCGAATCAAGAGTTGAAGTTGCTGAGACGTGACCTGTTTCCCATCAATGGTTTTTCCAACGGGATAGTCGGCAACTGTTGTCGGCGACTGCATTACACTGTACGTTCCAAAAAAAATAAACGAGGCTGTTGTAATAACAGCGACGACGGCAAAAAGCGTCTTTTGATATCTTCGAAGCAGATTCAACATAATTTTAATAAGATTTTGCGAAAATGACTCTTTTCATACTAGGTTTACCACTTATCACGCAACGACCTTCTTCTTCTGGTTCATCAAATGGAATACAACGAATCGTCACATTTAAGTCTTTTTTCACGACTTCTTCTACACTAGCTTCACCACTCCAATGAGATAAAGCAAAGCCACCATGGATTTCTGGGTTATCGCGATTCTGCGGCGTGAAAAACGCATAAAATTCTTCTTTGCTATCGATTTTGCGAATATGCGAGTTGCGGAATTTCATCGCTTTCTCATAGAGCCCGTTTTGCATTTCTTCGAGGATAAGAGGTAGTTTATGAAGCATTTCTGTTTTTGTGAAAAACGTTGCCTCTTTATGCGGTCTATCACGTCGTAAAATACCAAAACGATCTGCTTCGATATCTCGAGGGCCTACTTCGATTCTTATTGGCACCCCTTTTTTGATCCATCCCCAGCTTTTTTCACCGCCACGCAAATCACGTTCATCGACGATTACACGTAGAGGTTCACCAAAGAGATGGCATCGACGAAGATCCTTGGCAAGTCCTTGGCAAAAATGCAAGATGCTGGCTTTTTGCTCTTCTTTATGAAGAATTGGGATTAGAACAATATGAGCTGGTGCAATACGAGGAGGGAGAACAAGTCCGTCATCATCGCTATGTGTCATGATAATTGCACCGATGAGGCGAGTCGTAGATCCCCATGAGGTCGTCCAGACATAAGCTTGCTCACCATTTTTATCATTGAACTTGATTTCCGCGGCTTTAGAAAAATTCTGCCCTAGGAAATGGGATGTTCCTGCCTGAAGTGCCTTGCAGTCTTGCATCATGGCTTCAATGCAATAAGTCCTATCTGCTCCAGGAAACCGCTCACTTTCTGTTTTTTCCCCGCAAATCATCGGGATCGCTAAATACTCCCTTGCCAAAGTCTCATAGGTCCTCAGCATTAGAAGCGTTTCTTCGATCGCTTCTTCTTTTGTAGCATGGGCAGTATGCCCCTCCTGCCATAAAATTTCCGCCGTTCTTAAAAAGAGACGCGTGCGCATTTCCCATCGAACGATGTTGCACCACTGATTGATGAGGAGAGGCAGATCGCGATAGGATTCGATCCATTTTGCGAACATTTCTCCAATGATGGTCTCAGAAGTTGGACGAACAATAAGGGGTTCTTCCAAGGGGCCGGCTGGCACGAGTTTACCCTCGCTATTCTTTTCCAAGCGATGATGAGTTACAACAGCGCATTCTTTAGCAAATCCTTCGACATGCTGTGCTTCCTTTTCCAAAAAACTCAAAGGAATGAAAAGCGGAAAATAGGCGTTTTGATGGCCAGTCTCTTTGATCATCCCATCTAAGGCCTTTTGCAAGTGTTCCCAGATGCTATATCCCCAAGGCTTAATGACCATGCACCCCCTCACTGGGGAGTGCTCTGCGAGATCGGCCTCCTTGATCACCTGCAGATACCATTCAGGATAATTTTCTTGCCGAGTTGGTTGTATGGCTGTCTTATTTGGGGTCGTCTTGTTGCTCATAAATGTGTAAAATAAGAAGTTAATAATTGTTTAAGTTGTCTTCGTGCCTCGAGGTAGTCCTTGTCAGTTGCTGAGCTTCCAAGCAAAGCGAACGTATTGATCCTCATGGCATCGAGCACACGGCTTTCCGGCAACAGTACTCGTTGCAAAAGAAGATCGTCCGGTGCTCTTAATGAAATCGTTCCTTGATGGAGAAATCCATGCTTTGTTTGCCTTTGTGCAGCACCAGCGATTTTGCATCCATTCCATACTACATCGTATTTCGTCGGCTGCGCCATGCAAAATCTCTTGCAGTATCCATCAAGGGGCACTGTATCTTCAGGGATCATAGTCGCTCCTAATGTGCCTCCTGCAAACGTTTCGACAACCTTAAGAATGACCTGATTGATCAGCGCATAATTCGCTAACGTATTCTCAGAGAACAAAGAACATTTTGCTGGAACTAAGGCAGAAAAAGCAAAATCCCAACTATGGAACACAATCCCACCGCCGGTTGGACGCCTAGCCAGATCCAGATTTTCTTCTGCAACTCTGTCTATGTTTAGGTACTGTTCGGGCTTCGTCAAAATTCCAAAGGTAGCGCTCTTGCCCTTCCAATCATAAAGACGCAAAACAGGACGGTCTTGCTGAGCCAGCTGGCTAAGCAAGTCCGCATCGATTTGCATGTTTTCTTCAGCAGAAGAGACGCCGGTATCTAGATGTTTCCACATTGTGCAGAAATTCTAACAGACACAGGTCGCATCTACATAGAGATTTCTCTGTTAGAAAGTATATGTAAATTCTTTTCCCTATGAGAATTAAAAAATCATAGAGAGAATTTTTCAATTCTCATAGAGAAAGTGCGTTTACAAATAGTTTTTTAGCTTTGCTAGGGAATCGTTTTCTCATAGGCCTCTACTGAAGATAGCCAAGAAAGGAGATAGGTTACTCCCAATAAGAATTATATATAGGCAAGCGATTCTGATGAGAATGCAAGCGCTTCTGGAATATAGATATCCGAGAATAAAGAGGTTTTATGATTATCTGACCCAATTTTGGGCCTATTTTCTTTCTTTTGTTTCGGCTTTTCTTTCTTTGGAGAATCTTCAACCCTTTTCGGTGTTTCTTGATCCTGGTGAGTAGTTGTCGTTGGATACTCTGGAATAGTCTCTGGTGAGAATGCAAGTAGTTCTGGACTGGATAGAGTAGATAATTGAACCATCTTAAAAACACCTAATTGTTTTTCGTTCTCATCTTCTATCTTTTGTTTTGGTTCTTTCCCTGGTGTTGGCTCAGTCTTTGTTAGAAAAGCATCGTACATTTTTGGCGGTACGCGATCCTCGCGTCTAGTCGTTGGGTGTTCTATAGCCGTCTCAGAAAAGAATGCAAATGATTCTGGGTTAGTCATGGTGGAAAATCTGGTAAGTTTAGAAATATTCTCCTCCCTCTCTCCCTCAGCTTCTATCTCTTCTCGTGGTGGCTGTAAATCACGGATTAAGTTAAGAGCGGCTTCATAAGCTTCAAGATCTGCTTTAGCTGCTTCGCATTCCTTAAGGGTATCTGTCATTTGCTGCAGCTCAGTCTTTGCCTTATTATGGGTCGATGAAGCTTCGCCAATTCGTACAAAAGTCGTTCCCAGTGGCTTCTCAGTCTCCAAGGCTTTTTCATAAGCCTTTACTGCATCCTGGTAAGCCTTTTCTGCGCCATCTTTTGCAATTTTGACTTTTGCATATTGATCTTTTATTGCTTGCAGTAACTCTCTAAAAGCTTGAGGATTTTCAATCATCCCTGAATTGTTTTTTCTATAATCTTCTGTTATTTTCTCGAGTTTTTTCTTAAGAGTGCCATCTATTCGGTGTTCAGCAATGATTCTTAATATGGCAACAGGTACGCTGACAGCACTAGCGGAAGGACCGACTACTGGAACAAAGGAGCCTGCTACGCTTAAAGTATCACTAGCTACACCTACAGCGCTGCTCACAACCTTAGCTTTTGCATGTGAGGACAAAGACTCTAAAATTTCGCGTTTGTATTGAGCACCCTCAGGGACTTTCTCGAGTTCTCTATTAATTCGATAAGCCTCCCCAACTCGCACCCCTAATCTTATAGTATTACTAGTTAATGAACCAATCGCCCCAACAGATCCTAGAACGCTTGAAGCAGTTCCTCCGACTCCACCCACAGGAGGTAGATTAGTAACAAAACCATTACCTACCTTACTGACGTTTGAAATAAAAGATGCTGTCTGGGTGAGCTTTTCGGTAGAGCTTGAACCTTCCTCTCCTTTGGCACTCGAGGTTAAGTCCTTTATAGACTCTATTGTGCCATATACAGACATGGTCGATCCCACTATTGAAGACTCTTTAGATATAGTCGAGCTAATACTAGAAAAAACATCAGAACTAGAAGTCATGTTAAAGCCGCTTTGCTTAATATTAATATAATATTAATTATAACTTATTAATCTAAATATGTAAAATAATAATTATAATTATATGTATTTAAATACATTAGCTATTGATAGTTAATGAGTTAATGGTTGTTTTAATTCTGAATCAAGGCTTGATTATTACAAAAATTAATTGATTTGATATGTCATATTTATATAAGTGATTGATTATTAAAAACTTAGAGAGCGTGTTTTCAATAAATTTTTAGATGACATAATTTTTACTTTTTTGAATGAAATTATGTCTCAATCATATTGCGCTGGGGGACCCCGTCCTTTAAGGCGGGGTCCCCCAGCGCAATATGATGGCTTGCTCTCCAGCTAAAAAACATGGCAAGTCACGAACACGGCTTAAACGTGTCTGGAATGCTATTTTTCTGCTTTCTCACTCATGGCTATCGATGGGAAGACTTATCTAGAGATCTAGAGATCTAGAGATCTAGAGATTCTAGGTATGTGCATAGGAGCAATCGATTCATTGGATCGTTGAAAGAACGCATTCAGGGCTAAAAAGGAAATATCGAAATAATGCGTTGGGAACGAAAACAGAAGGCTTTGATCGCAATGGTTTAATTTGCAGCGACTTTGGAATGGATTAGAGATTTATTGAGATAGATTAATATATTTTCTTAAAGTGTGTCTGAGAAGGATGAAACTGGCATTAAATGTATCACTTCTTTATGAAGCATTTTTATAAGAGGTAAAAGAAAACTTATATAAAAATTAATTTTTGAGGAAAGCATGGAACACAAGACCATTTGTTTAAATATGATTGTAAAAAATGAAAAAGAAACTATTCGAAGAAGTTTAGCATCAGTGAAAAATCTAATTAATTATTGGGTGATTGTCGATACCGGATCAGATGATGGCACCCAAGAACTCATCAAAGAAATCATGCAGGGAATACCAGGGGAATTGCACGAACGCCCTTGGGTCAATTTTGCCCATAATCGCAATGAGGCCCTCTTCTTATCGAAAAACAAAGGAGATTATCTCCTTTTCATCGATGCCGATGAAGAATTGGTCTTTTCAGAAAATTTTGTCATGCCCTCGTTAGACAAGGATTATTACGTTGCCATCACTTATTGCAATGAAACTTGCTATTCACATCGCATCCTCATGATCAATCATTGCCTACAATGGGAGTGGAAGGGTGTCTTGCACGAAGAACTCATCAGTCCAGAAGCCAAGAGCGGTGCTCATTTAGAAAATATGTTCAATAATGCATCTTGTTTGAATAGCTCTCGTTCTAAAGATCCAGACAAACATCTCAAAGAAGCACAGATTCTTGAAAAAGCCTTAGAAGAAGATCCAGAGAATTTACGCTATTTGTTCCATCTGGCATTAGCTTATGAAGCCTCTAATGAACGTTCATTAGCTCTTAAAATCTATGAAAGAAGAGCTAAAGCCATGGGAGGAAAAGACCTCGAGGTCTTTTATTCCTTATACCGGATTGCCATATTACAAGAAGTTTTAGGGATGCCATCGGATTTATTCATCAAAAACTATAAAAAGGCACATCGCTACCGACCTTCGCGACCAGAACCACTATTTAGCATAATTAGACACTATCTCCAAACCCAACAATACTCCATGGCATATTCTATTTCCAAATATGCGCTTTCTCTTCCCTTCAAAGACGATGCTTTTTTTACCCAAATACAAATCTACAATTATGGGTTACTCTATCAATTCGCAGAATGTGCCTATCATTTGGGAAAACACGATGAAACATGCGCCGCTTTAAAAGAACTTCTCAAGGCTCAAAAACTGCCATCAGATCTTCACATGCAAATAAAAAACAACCTCGCTTTGCTTCAAAACATTTGCACTTAATTAAGCTATCCATAAGATGAACTTACAACACCTAAAAATAATCTTTTTGGGATGTTCATAAAAATAAAAAGCCAATTTTCGAATCATGATGTCTATAATTCTATTTAAAATACTACGTAGCGAATGGAAACAGCCATTCGTTTTTTTTAATCCAACTAATAAAAAATTAAGGCGCCTCTATGAAGAATCGGAAAACGATAGGTATATTTACCGGTAAAAGAGCAGAATTTAAACCGTGGGATCCTGACACTATACGATCCGGGATCACCGGGTCAGAAGAAGCCGTCATCTATATTTCCGAGCAGCTTGCCAAGCTAGGGTTTAATGTCATCGTTTTTGGTGACCCACCTTTTCAATCCCGCTATTCACATCCCGAAGCCAATCCCCGTTTTGTCAGTGTCGATAGCGCAAGTTTTGGTAAACCAATCGATATCGGCATTGCATGGCGCATGCCAAATGTTGCCAATCTACTCAGACCCATTGCCAAAAAAGTCTATCTCTGGCCGCACGACACTTTAAATCAACGTGTGAGCAAAGACCAAGTCCTTGCCTTCGATGATGTTCTTTGGCTGTCCAAATGGCAAAGAAGGCAGTGGATCTCCGTCGAACCCAGTTTTGCAAAGTTCACCAAAATCTTTGGCAATGGCGTCAATCAAGAACAATTTAGACCCGTGCAAGAGAGAATCAATCCTTATTCCTGCATTTATGGCTCAAATTATGCGAGGGGGTTGGAGATTTTACTCGATCTTTGGCCGCACATTAAGGAACGTGAACCGCGCGCTACATTGGACATTTATTACGGATGGCAGCATTGGGGATTATTATCGGCTAAAAAAGAAGCCGAGATGCGCAATAAAGTTGCCCGCTTGCCCGATGTCCATGATCATGGGTTAGTCAGTCACGAAGAACTCAACAGAGCTTATGAAGCTTCTTCCTTCTGGACCTACCCTTGCATTATGCCCGAGACTTTTTGCATTACAGCACTGCGAGCACAACTGGCAGGATCAATTCCCGTCATCCTCGAAGGAACAGCTCTAGCCGAGACCGTGCCACATGGTTATAAGTGCAAATCTATTCAGGAATATTTTTTCACACTTCTCAAGGCCTTTCGAGATGCAGAGACAGTCTCGTTAGATGATCGAAAAAAAATGGGGGAATTCGTTCTCCAAACTTTCACTTGGCACGAAATCGCTACCAAATGGAAAGAGCTCTTTGAGTCTTCTTCTCCGAACAAGCGCAGATTGCCAAATGCTGCCTCTTAACCTGAACTAATTCATCTTAAAAAAACCAAATAGGAACTAAGACATGAACAAGCAAAAAACGATAGGCATCTTTACCTTCAAATACCCTGGTGTGAATCCCTGGGATCCAAGAGACATCCAATCAGGGATCGGTGGTTCTGAGGAAGCTGTGATCTATCTCGCGCAAGAACTTGCAGAACTTGGGTATCGGGTATGGGTATTTGGAAATCCTCCTGCAGATTCTCCTCATGCATTGCCTGAGGCCAACCCTCGCTACTTCGATCTCAACGAAAACATCTCTCTCAAACAACCACTCGATATAGGAATCGCTTGGCGCATGCCGGCGATCGCAGCACAGCTGCGAAGCTACGCCAAGAAAATCTATCTATGGCCTCATGATACTTTGACGAGCCCTGTGACAAAGCAGCAGATCCATGACTTCGACGATGTTCTCTGGCTTTCTCGCTGGCAAAGAAAACAATGGGTGTCTGTAAGTCCGGGCTTTGCCAAATTCACCAAAATCTTTGGGAATGCTGTAAATCCTGAACAATTCAGCCCAATACAACCTCGAACAAACCCTTATTCTTGCATTTACAGTTCGAGCTGGGACAGAGGCTTAGAGATTCTATTGGATATTTGGCCCTACATAAAGGAACAGCAGCCACGTGCCACCTTGGATATTTATTATGGCCATAAGCTCTTTAGCATCAGTCATCCTCAAAAGGCTGGCAAAATGCTCAAACAAATTGCCGCTCTTCCCGATGTCCATGAACATGGGCAAGTAGGTCATGAGGAACTCAATAGGGCCTACGGAAAGGCGTCCTTCTGGACCTATCCCTGCATCATGCCAGAAACATTTTGCATCACCGCACTAAGGGCTCAGCTATCTGGTGCTATTCCTGTTATTCGCGAAGGAACAGCCCTAGTAAAAACAGTGCGGCATGGTTATCGATGCACCAAAGTCAAAGAATATTCCTCACTGCTACTGAAAGCCTTTGATGATGCCGAATCGATTACACTGGAGGATCGCATAAAAACAGGGGAATTTGTCTTGAGCGAGTTCACATGGAAGATCATTGCCTCCCAATGGAAAGAGCTGTTCGAATCGGCTCTGACCACGTGCACAAACACCTCTTCTTCATCCATCTCTTCACCTCCAACCTAAAGGAACGCTATGACACCCCAGAAAACAATCGCTATTTTTACTTTCAAATGCCAAGGATTTAAACCTTGGGATCCCGATTCAATCCAATCTGGGATCACTGGTGCAGAGGAAGCCGTGATCTATATTTCAAAGGAACTTGCTGAACTCGGATTTAGAGTATTCGTATTTGGTGATCCACCACCCCATTCGCCGTATTCTCATCCCGATGCTAATCCGCGTTATCTAAACCTCGAAGAGAGACCCCATTTTAGGGACAAGTTTGATATAGCGATTTCCTGGCGCAGGCCTGCCTTGTCACAGCCACTGAGAAGTATTGCCAAGAAAGTTTATCTCTGGCCGCATGATTCATTGGATATTCCTGCAACCCTCGCACAGATCCAAGGTTTTGATGACATCCTGTGGCTCTCTAAATGGCAAAGACATCAATGGAATTCTGTCATACCAGGATGTGCAAAGTTCACAAAGATCTTTGGGAACGGCATAAATCCTGCGCAATTCGAGCCGATAATAGAAAGGACGAACCCCTATTCGTGTATTTACAGCTCGAGTTGGGATAGAGGTTTAGAGATCTTACTGAATATTTGGCCTCGCATTAAGCAACAGCAGCCGCGCGCTACCTTGGATATTTATTATGGGCACAAGCTTTTTTCTTTGTGCCATCCCAAAAAGGCATCGATCATGCTCGAACAAATCGATCATCTCCCAGACGTCCGGGAACATGGACTTGTAGGACATGGAACATTGAATGCGGCTTTTGCAAAAGCTTCCTTTTGGCTGTTTCCTTTAATTGGAACCGAAACATTTTGTATTACAGCACTTCGAGCACAACTTGCTGGTGCTATACCTGTCGTTCGCAAGGCAGCTGGACTTGTGAAAACAGTGCGCTATGGCTATGCGTGCGAGAATCTCAAAGACTATAGTGCAATATTGCTGGATGCACTACAAAATGCAGAGACTATTTCTATTGAAGATCGCAAAAAAATGGGAGAGTTCGTTCTCCAGGAATTTACTTGGAAAATCATCGCAACCAAGTGGAAAGAATTGTTTGAGTCTAATTATTAAAATTAAATAAAAATATGGAATGACTATGAAATATCAAAAAACGATTGGGATCTTTGCGGGCAAAGTCAAAGGCCTAAATCCCTGGGATCCAGATACAATAAAGTCTGGCATCAGCGGCTCCGAAGAAGCCGTTATCTACATTTCGCAACAGTTGGCTGAGCTCGGATTTAGAGTCCTCGTATTCGGAAATCCTCCTATCCATTCTCAATATACAAACCCTGATGCAAATCCTTGTTTTCTGAGCTGCGAAACCCCTATCACACTGAGCAACCCCCTCGATATAGCCATTGCTTGGCGAATGCCTGGGATTGCCAATTATCTTAAATCAATGGCTGCGAAAATCTATCTCTGGCCGCATGATACGTTAACCTCTCCTGTGCCTTTGGACCAGATTGATGGCTTTGACGATGTTCTTTGGCTTTCTAAGTGGCAAAGAAAGCAATGGATCTCTGTGAGTCCTAGTTTTTCCAAATTTACCAATATTTTCGGCAATGGAATACAGCCCGAGCAATTTAGACCCGTGCAAGAGCGGACCAACCCCTATTCGTGCATTTATGGCTCTTGTTGGAATAGGGGTTTAGAGATTTTGCTCGATCTTTGGCCGCACATAAAGCAACGGCAACCTCGTGCTACCCTGGACCTTTATTATGGCTGCAAATTGTTTGCACCAGACTATCCAGAAAAGGCAGCAAAACTTCGTAAACAAATCGTCCGTCTTCAAGATGTTCACGATCACGGCCAAGTAGGCCATGAAGAACTGAATCGAGCTTACGAAAAGGCTTCGTTCTGGACCTATCCTTGTACATGGCCTGAGACTTTTTGCATCACAGCTCTGCGGGCACAGGCAGCTGGAGCAGTACCAGTCATCCATGAACAATGCGCCTTAGCAGAAACCGTAAAACATGGGTTTAAATGTACCAATGTCAATGACTATCTCAGTACATTGCTAGGCGCTTTTCAGAAGGCTGAACGGATTTCCGTAGACGATCGAAGACAAATGGGGAAATTTGTCCTCGAAGAATTTACATGGAAAACTGTCGCAATCAAATGGATGGAAGTTTTTGCTAAGTAAGCAGGGGCTCTAAGAAAAGCACCCGAAAATTGGATGCCTAGGCTTTAGGATAGCTTCAAAGAAGCTAAAATAATCGATCCAATCGAAAAAAAAACGTCCTGCAAATGATAAAAATTGTAGATAGAGTCTAAACCTAACAACCTGAAAATGAAAGCAATAGAAGGTGCTTGATGTCTCACGGGATAAAAAAATATCTTGCATTGAGCCACCTAATTTGCCAAAAAAAGGTCTAAGACCTACCATTATTAGGGGTCATCGGAGCTTAAGCCATGTTCGACAAATTCACAAATCGCGCCAAGCAAGTTATCAAGCTCGCTAAAAAAGAAGCGCAACGTCTTAACCATAATTACTTGGGCACAGAGCATGTCCTGCTTGGTTTACTCAAGCTAGGGCAAGGCATTGCTGTAAATGTCCTGCGCAACCTAAATCTCGATTACGACACCGTACGCGCAGAAGTAGAGCGTCTAGTCGGATTCGGCCCTGAAATCCAAGTTTATGGGGATCCCGCCTTAACGGGAAAAGTCAAAAAGGTCTTCGAGTTTGCTAATGAAGAAGCGGCGAGTTTGAACCACAATTACGTCGGAACAGAGCATCTTCTTCTTGCTCTATTAAGACAAACAGATGGCGTCGCAGCCCAAGTCCTAGAGAACCTCAATATCAATCTCAAAGATGTTCGACGAGAGGTTCTAAAAGAACTCGAAACGTTCAATTTGCAATTGCCTCCAATGGGAATGTCGGGCAGCAGCCCAAGCGCCAAGTCATCCCAAGATAAGGCAGGTGCTGCTACCGATAAAATGCCTGCTTTAAAAGCCTATGGGCATGATCTCACAGAACTCTGCAAAGAAGGAAAGCTCGATCCTGTCATTGGTCGCAAAGATGAGGTTGAGCGTCTGATCTTGATCTTGTGCAGACGACGCAAAAATAACCCCGTTCTCATTGGCGAAGCGGGCGTCGGGAAAACGGCTATCGTTGAAGGATTGGCCCAAGCCATCGTAAAAGGCGATGTTCCCGATCATTTAGCGAGAAAGCGTCTTATTTCCCTCGATCTCACATTGATGATCGCCGGTACAAAGTACCGCGGGCAATTTGAAGAGCGTATCAAAGCTGTCATGGATGAAATCAAGAAGAACGGGAACATCCTGCTCTTTATCGATGAACTGCACACCATTGTTGGTGCAGGTGCGGCCGAAGGTGCGATCGATGCCTCAAATATCCTTAAACCGGCCCTCTCGCGCGGTGAAATCCAATGTATTGGCGCTACGACTATCGATGAATACCGTAAGCACATCGAAAAAGATGCTGCACTCGAAAGACGGTTTCAGAAAATCCTCGTCGCCCCCCCTACGATCGACGAGAGCGTCCAAATCCTTCAAGGCCTCAAGCCAAAATATGAAGAGCATCACAAATGCGTTTATACTGATTCTGCTATTAAAGGCGCGGTCATGCTTTCGGATCGCTATATCGCCGGTCGCTTTTTACCAGATAAGGCCATCGATCTGATCGATGAAGCTGGAGCTAAAGCGCGCATTGCCATGATGCACCAACCTCAAGAGATCACCAATCTCGAAGGCGAGATCGAACAGGTTCGACTTGCTAAAGAAGAAGCCATCGGTCATCAAGAATATGAAAAAGCTGCTAAGTTGCGCGATAACGAGAAAACTTTGCGCGATCGCCTGCAAAAAGTGCGCTCAGAATGGGAAAATACAAAAGAGAAACAGCAAGTAATCGTCGACGAGGAGGATATTGCTGTCATCGTTGCTAAGCAAACTGGTATCCCATTGACTCGGCTCACTGAAGGTGAAACAACGAAAGTGCTTAAAATGGAAGAAGCTCTTAAAACCTCGATCATTGGGCAAGATGAAGCAGTCAGCACAGTTTGCCGTGCGATCAGAAGAAGCAGAGCTGACATCAAAGACCCTCATCGTCCTATTGGCGCCTTCCTTTTTCTTGGACCTACAGGTGTAGGAAAAACACTCTTGGCCAAGCAATTGGCTATCAATATGTTTGGCGGCGACGATGCATTGATTCAAGTCGACATGTCCGAATACATGGAGAAATTTGCTGTCAGCCGCATGACAGGTTCTCCACCAGGCTATGTAGGACATGAAGAAGGAGGACAACTCACTGAACAAGTTCGGCAACGGCCCTATTGCGTCGTCCTCTTCGATGAAGTGGAAAAAGCCCATCCTGATGTGATGAACCTGCTTCTGCAAATTCTAGAGGAAGGCAGGCTTACCGATTCCTTCGGCCGAAAAGTAGACTTCCGCAACACGATTGTCATCATGACATCGAACCTTGGCGCCGATCTCATTAAACGATCGACCGAGGTAGGGTTCAGTGCACAAGAAGGCGTACTCGATTATAAGAGCATGCAAGAAAAGATCGATGGGGCGATCAAGAAACATTTCAAGCCGGAATTTATCAATCGGCTCGATGGGGTTGTCATCTTCAAACCACTTGATAAGACCCACCTCATGCAAGTCATCGAACTCGAAGTCGCCAAGGTTCGTAAACGCCTCGAGCGAAAACATATCTTACTTGAACTGGACGACAAGGCAAAAGAACTACTGGTCAGCAAAGGATTCCAACCTGAGATGGGCGCTAGACCGCTGCGACGCGTCATCGAGCAATTTCTCGAAGATCCCCTCGCTGAGAAACTCCTCATGAGTCCAGGGCATGCAGCGAATCTAAGAGCTACGGCCGAAGGCGATAAAATTGTCTTTATCGATATTGGCGAAAAAATGGCAAAGCAAGAACAATTGGAACCAGCCGGTCACAAAGAGTAAAAAAATCCATCTTTCCAGCCCGAATCGATATAAAAAATCCTTTTTATATCGATTCCCATTTCCATAGATAGGGCTGATACGGAAGCGTTTGCAAATTCTTTCTAATAGCCGATTTGCATTTTAATAGATCTTGGCCGATCCTATTTGGCCTATGGCTAAAGTGATTGTTGGGATGTCAGGGGGCGTCGATTCCTCCGTAAGCGCTCTGTTGCTAAAGCAGCAGGGCTATGAAGTGATCGGCCTCTACATGAAAAATTGGGAGGAGCTCGATCCCTCAGGCCTCTGTTCTTCGCAAAAAGATTTTGAAGATGTCGTTAAAGTATGCGAACAGATCGATATCCCTTATTACACCGTGAATTTTGTCAAAGAATATCGCGAGCATGTCTTCAACCATTTTTTGGACGAATTCAAGGCTGGGCATACCCCTAATCCTGATATTCTTTGCAATCGAGAGATCAAATTCAAGGCGCTCTTGGACAAAGCACTTGCCTTAGGTGCAGATTTCCTGGCAACTGGCCATTATGCTAGGATCGACGAACAGCACCGCTTGCTTAAGGGACTCGATCTTGGTAAGGATCAGAGCTATTTCCTCTATAGCCTAAAAGAACCCATTCTCTCTAAGGTGCTGTTTCCAATAGGCCACCTCGAAAAAAAAGAGGTCCGATCGATTGCCAAACGCCATAATCTCCCTACTTCCACCAAAAAAGATAGTACGGGGATCTGTTTCATTGGCGAAAGGAACTTTCGCGATTTTCTTTCTCATTATATTCCTTATCAGCCTGGCAATTTTGAAAATACGGAAGGAAAAGTCATCGGCCAACATGTAGGGGTCGCCTTTTATACGATCGGACAGAGAAAAGGGTTAGCGATAGGGGGACCAGGTGAAGCCTGGTTTGTCGTTGGAAAGGACATTGCGCGTAATGTGATCATCATCGAACAGGGCAGCGATCATCCAGCCCTTTATGCTCCTAGCCTCTTCGCGACACACGTCAGCTGGATCAACCATAACTTTATGGACAGAGTTGCTTCTTCCTTACCTTTTACCTGTCATGCCAAAATCCGCTACCGCCAAACCGATCAGCTTTGCCGCATTGTCTCTATTGAAGGTGATCGTCTATTCGTCGAATTTGCAAAGCCCCAACGCGCCATCACACCCCATCAATCGATCGTCTTTTATGATAAGGATCATTGTTTGGGCGGAGCCATCATCGAAGCTGCCCTCTGAGAAAGTTTTTGCAAATTCATTAGACTTCTTTCGAATATGAAAATTAACGCAAAGACGCGCAAGACGCAAAGAGTTTTGTAAATCATTAACAACTCTTTCTAGCCATTGCGAAGAAGTTTCTGCCCAAAATTGAGAAGTAATCCTAGTTTGATACAAACTCTCCAATAAGCCTTGGCCGCCTAATGTCCGATGTACTTCGATTGCAGCGTCTATTATCAGCGCGGCTAATACATTTTCAATTTTCTCTGCGTCTTTGCGGCTTACGCGTCTTTGCGTTCATTTTCATAATCATGGAAGCGCTTAAATAGCTTTTATCCTAGAAATTCTCTTGAGAACTCTTCAATTTCCATTGAGAAAATACAAAAGCTCCTCGAAGAAACTTCTTTATTCTTAAGAATCTTTTTTTTAATCTGACCCGAAAAGACTATCCTGTCTATTGTCCTGAGGAATTATGGCGCGAGGTTTATTCACTAAGAAAAGCATCAATGCTTTAATCTCCGAAACCACCGATACCAAACATGCCCTCAAACGAACATTAGGCCCTCTGAATCTAACGGCCATGGGCATAGGCGCTATCATAGGAGCCGGCCTTTTTGTATTGACAGGGCAAGCGGCCGCAGCTCATGCTGGCCCAGCGATCATCCTTTCCTTTGCGATCGCGGCTCTTATTTGTCTCTTTTCAGCGCTTTGCTACGCGGAATTTGCCTCGCTGATCCCCATCGCGGGAAGCGCTTATTCTTACGCTTACGCCACCATGGGTGAGTTCTCCGCGTGGATCATCGGTTGGGTTTTAACTCTCGAATATCTTTTTTCTTCTTCAACAGTTGCTGTCGGCTGGTCGGCCTATTTCGTCAGCCTGCTGAGAGATTTTGGTCTAGTCTTCCCTGAGCGATTTTGCAACGCTCCATTAGCTTATGATGCTATAAATGGCTGGGTTTTGTCTGGAAGCATCATCAATCTTCCCGCCATCCTCATCGTTATCATCATCGGATATATGATCTCCGTAGGCATTCAAACAGCTGCTTTTGTCAATAATCTCATGGTCGTCATTAAGTTAACAATCGTCGTTCTATTCATCGCCTGCGGGATAGCCTTCATCAATTGGGATAACCTTAAGCCTTTCATTCCAGAAAATACTGGTGTCTTTGGGCAATTTGGATGGAGCGGTGTCTTTCGAGGCGCAGGTATTGTCTTTTTTGCCTTCATCGGGTTTGATGCGGTATCGACATTAGCGCAAGAGTCGCGCAATCCACAGAAAGACCTGCCGACCGGTATCCTTGGATCGCTGAGTATTTCGACGCTGATTTATATCATTGTTGCTGTGGTGCTCCTTGGCGTTGTGGGCTATACCCAACTAGGAGTGCCCGATCCAATCGCAGTCGCTGTCAACGCTTTTGGTCCAAATTTTGTTTGGCTGCGCTATGTGATCAAGATCGCTATCCTTGCTGGTTTGAGTTCTGTCGTCCTCGTCATGCTGCTTGGTCAAGCACGCATTCTCTATACGATGTCTCAAGATGGCCTCCTGCCAAATGTATTTGGCAAGGTGCATCCAAAATTCAAAACCCCGTTCTTTACTAGTGTGCTCATTTCCTTGATCGCGTTGGTCGTAGCGGGATTATTTCCTGTAGAAATCCTTGGACAGCTCGTCTCTATGGGAACATTGCTCGCCTTCGCTATTGTCTGCCTTGGCGTCCTCATCTTAAGGCGCACGCAACCGAAGCTCCATCGCCCCTTTAAAACTCCCCTAGTCCCTTTGATTCCTGTTCTAGGAGTTCTATCCTGCCTTGCTCAGATGACCTTCTTACCAGGGGTCACATGGGTCCAACTGATCGGATGGATGGTGATTGGCCTTGTCATTTATTTTTCTTTCGGCGCTAAGCATAGCGTTGTTAGAAATCATAAAAACTAAACTACCCCATCTCTCCTGCGAGCGATGGGGCAGTTTAACTGGATGAACGCAAGCGACTTTCTTTAGAAAGCGAAGCCAACCTTAGCTGTAAGACCTTGTAGAGTAAAGTCCCCATTTCTGGTCAGATTTTGGTTAGGGATATGGTTGAAGTTCGACCAAATCTGCTGCTCCCAACCAGCCTGTCCATAAAATTGGCAGCGATCGTTATTAAACCACATTTGATATCTAAGACCAGCCGCGATTTCGAAAATCGGCGTAATCGTTCTGGTTTTTTCTTTAGTATTAAACGTAGTTAAGCTGCCTGGTTGATTGGTTTCCGTTGTTGTTGCATTAATATCGCTCCATATAGCTGCGGCTGCAATATCAGCATACAGACCCCAGTTCTTTGTGAAATACCAAACTGTGTCGACACCACCTCGGACGCCAACCCCCCACATTTTTTGATCAGAATCAAAGGAAGCCATCGATGGAGTTGGTATATCTACTAGAACTGTGCCTGCAAATGGGTACACAGGTAGAAGAGGCGCATACTGTGCATTCACACTTTGTTTAAGACAGGCAAATTTTACGCCAAAATTAGGCCGTAGAGTCAATGCACGGCTAATAAAGAATTTTCTTCCCAATTCTAAATCGACGACATAGAAGGCCTGCTTCCATTGCGTTTGTGCAGAACTTACTGGTAAATCGCTATAAACGCCCTCAGCTGAGATGGGGTAAATGCTGTAAAGCCCCTTCGTCGAATCACGCTTGGTATGCGAATGTACTTTTTCTTCAGCCAGCCAAGTAAATTCGGCCATGAGATCCCAGCCATCGTGATCAGAGATCCAGCCCAAGGCGAATTTTAAGCCAGGCTCATATTCGAACTTAGGCTTATAGACACGACCTTTCTTTACGGTGGTCAAAGTGTCTGTATCGGAAATTCCGCTCACCACTGTTTCTAACCCGTCTAGGACAGGCTTCCACCAAATGAACGCACCCTCGATATAAAGGTGACAAGGCTCTTTCACAATCGGCGCAACAGCTGGGGTGATCTCACGCTTTGGCGTAGCATTCACCACTTCCTGTTCGTGGAGGAGCCTTTCTCTCTCCATTTTTCTGGCGTCTTTAGAATCATCGTTAACATTTCCCGTCAAAAGAAGATTTGGCGGGATTAGCCAAAACGCTAACTGACTTGAATACTTTTTGAAAAACTTCTTCATAACGAACTCCTATGCCTTTGACTCTCAAAAAAAGCATTCTGAAAAATATGTCAATGTTTTTTTTATTTTGAGCCAGTTTTTCTGTTCTCTAGTTCTTCTCCTTAATAGAGCAAAACAAAGACAATAAAAGACAAAAATGAACAATTATACCACAAGCAAGATCGAAGCAAATTATTACTTCATAATGCAAAAATATTACAAAAATCAATAATATTGAAACTAACTGATAACAGTTATATACTAACGAAGAAAATTAACAACAAATGTTCGGATTAAGCAAATATGGGAATAAAATTTTCTCCTGCAGTTTTGGGTTCTGATAAAACTTTGAATGACTACTTGTACGGCAAGGAAACCATCGAAGCCATCAAGGCCCAGGCAAAGCAGCCCTATGTGGTCCAAGGATACGGAAGACTAGGGATCCTAGATGTCGTCTGGCTCACTGCTATTCTTCCCGTGAATCTCCTCTCCAGTCTCTTTCTACAAGTCTCTGGCAATCTCTTAAACACTCTCCATGCAAGAACAACCGGCCAAAAGCTGCTCGTTCTTGCTGATTATATCGAACATTCTCCTAGTCGTTTATTCGCTTCAATGTACTACGGCAACAATCTCCTCGTAAGCACACTCAACGTTCTTTCCCCTGATAAAGCAAAAGAAATTTATACCCATCCTCCAATTCCTATCGATAAAATGCATCCCAATATCATTTTTCGCTCTAATAACTACTATCATGCCGTTGACAATAGCCCCATCGATTTTGCTGAAATTGGCCATGGTCAATGCCACGGGATGAGCAACTGGGCTGCGCACTTATATTTTCGAACAAAACATGTTTTTCGCAATCAAGAACAGCATCTTGTCGCTATCGCTTCTCAGCAGGCAACAGGAGCTGGGAAAGAAGCTGCATTGTGGCAGCAGTTGCAAGTGGCTAACCATGGCAATTATGCTCAACAAAAAGATCTACTAAGCATGTCTCTTAAGCGTTTTAAATCAGAGTTTGCTCAATGCAGGGGATCAAGCCACAACGATCAGGCGAAACGGCTCAAAGCAAAGATCGAGTTGATAGAAAGAGTAATGCGCAAGTCGGATCACAAACTCGCGCCTCTCTTAGGAATCAAGAAAACAGCGGGGTTCCTGATACAATCCAATCAGGAGACTAAGATCGCAAAGCTCTTTAAGCAGCTTCAGCCAGGTTTTTATCAGATCGACAGCCATAACCATATTTTCAATTTTATCAAAGGCAAAACGATCGATTATGTCATGGAGCCAAATAAAGGATTGATCGCCCTTCGCTCGACTAAAGAACTCGAAACCTACATGAAATTCAGAGTCCGTAAAGCGGCAATCCGACTTTATCAGCTAAAAAAATCTTAGAAAGAATTTGCAAATACTTTCTTAGAGGATCGGACTTTGATCGTTTTTGACAACATTCATTATGAATTTGTATCGGTATTAATGCGATTTAACCTAAGACAGTTTAATGTTACAAACTTTATAAAACAAACTATGGCTATAAAATTTTCTCCTGCAGTTTTGAGTTCTGATAAAACTTTGAATGACTACTTGTACGCCAAGTCAACCATCGAAGCCATCAAGGCCGAGGCAAAGCAGCCCTATGTAGTCCAAGGATACGGAAGGCTAGGGATCCTAGATGCCGTCTGGCTCACTGCTACCCTTCCCGTGAATCTCCTCTCCAGCCTCTTTCTCAAAGTCACTGGTAATCTCTTAAACACCCTCCAGGCAAAAACAACTGCTCAAAAGCTGCTTGTTCTTGCTAATTACATCGAACATTCTCCTAATCGTTTAATCGCTGCAATATACTACGGCAACAATCTCCTTGTAAGCACACTCAATGTTCTTTCCCCTGATAAAGCAGAAGAAATTTACACCCATCCCCCAATTCCTATTGATAAAGTGCATCCCAATATCATTTTTCGCTCCAATAATTCCACGGGCGCCTTTGCCGATAGCCCTATCTATTTTGATAAAATTGATGGGCAATGCTCAGGGATGAGCGACTGGGCCGCGCACCTGTATTTTCGAACAAAACATGCTTTTCGCAATCAAGAACACCATCTCGTTGCTATCGCTTCCCATCTGGCAAAAGGGGCAGGGAAAGAAGCTGCATTGTGGCAACGAATGCAACACACTGGACCTTCTGCTTATGCACATCAGAAAAAAATTTTAGGTATTTTTCTCAAATGTTCGAAAGCCAGGCTTGCTCAAGCCAATGGACCAACCCCAAAGCATTTGGAAAAATGGCTCAAAGCAAAGATCCAGTTCATGGAAAGAATGATTCGTAAGTCGGATAACAAACTCCCTCCCCTTTTAGGAATCAAAAGAATTCCTGCGGGTTCCCTGATAAAACCCAACCTGAATGAGCTCGTAAAGCTATTTAAACTGCTGCCACCAGGTTTTTATGCAGTAGGATCCCCTCGACATCGCTTCAATTTTATCAAAGGCAAAACGATCGATTACGTCATGGAGCCAAATAAAGGATTGATCGCTATTCGCTCGACCAAAGAGCTCCAAGACTACATGAAATTCATCGTCGAAGAAGGTGGAGTCGAACTCTTTCAACTAAAAAAACCTTAGAAAGTATTTTGCAAATATTTTTTATAGGATGGATTCAAATGCATTTCAGTTGGAAATTAAATCGATATTTCCATCACACTAAAATACAGAAAACTTACTAAAAAAATAAAGTATTTATTTTCAATCTATGACTGTAAAATTTTCTCCTGAGTTTTTAAGCTCTGATCACCGCTTGAACGCCTACATGCATGGAAAAAAGACCATCAAGGCGATCAAGGCCGAGGCAAAACAACCCTATGTACAAGGATATGGAAGATTGGGAACTCTACAGGTTATCTGGCTTGTTGCTACCCTTCCGGTACATGTTCTTTTTAGCCAATCCCTAAAACTCACTGGAAATCTTCTACATCTTCTCCAGGCAAGAACACTAGGCCAAAAACTGCTGGTCCGCGCTTATTATCTCGAACAAGTATCAATCCGTTGGATTTTCGCAATCAACTACGGCAACAACCTCCTCGTCAGCACGATCAACTGTCTTTCTCCCGATAAAGCCGAAGAAATTTATACACATCCACCTATTCCGATAGATAACGTTCGATCTAGCGTGCTTTACCGTGCATCGACTGTGAATAGGAACAACCATGTCCATTTCGATAAAATAAATGGCCAATGTTCAGGGATGAGCGACTGGGCAGCACACCTCTACTTTCAAACAAAAGCCACCTTTCGCAACGAAGAACACCATCTCATTGCTGTCGCTTCCCAGATGGCGCATGGCGCCGAAAAAGAAGCTGCTTTATGGCAGCACTTGCAAAAAGATGGATCCCACTTCTCAGAACTTCCTGAAACTAAAGCACGCTCTTTAATTACATCATGCCAAAAACTGATAGGAGCACTGAAAAAGAGAGGGTCGAATAGTGACAATGATGAAGTCAAGAAGTATAAACTCACACTTCGATGGGCACGAGCTCTTATTGATCCCTCTCACCGCAAACTTCCGTCTCTGCTCGGGATCAAGAGAATCAAAGTAGATCAGCTCATCAAACCCACCGCTGATAAAGTCACCCGCGTCTTCAATGACCTTGAACCAGGATTTTACGCGATCCGCATCCCTCACCACCGCTTCAACTTCATCAAAGGCAAAAAGAGCGACTACATCATGCAGCCTGACGAAGGATTGATCGCCATTCATTCGGCTAAAGATTTCGCAGAACAAGCTACATATCTTGCTAGCCAAAAAAAAATCTCGATCATTCGGCTTAAGCAGCTATCCTAAAACTTGAGCATCCGGTTTTCGGGCTAGGGTTTTAGGATAGCTTCTAAGAAACCAATCAACATAGCATGACTTAGAGGAGAAAGAGCACTCTTACTCGCTGCCCTTTTCTCTCTTCACATAGGGCGGGTTAGGAAGAAGTCCATAAGCTAAAGACGGTAGAGTGGGGCAATCTTTCAATATCTGGGCTTCGTAGTCCGCATAGGGAATTCCTAATGTATCTACATCAACTTTCATACCAAACTCATTGTTCACAGATGTTCTAAAGGTTTCATAGGAAATCATATAAAATTTCTGTTGATTGGGATCCTTTGGACTGCTTCCATCTAGTGGATCTACTTAGATCACGTATCCAATCTTTCCCTATTGATTTTTTTCTTTGTTCGCTTCTTTGATCACACCAACGACACCAATAAAATGTCCTACGGGATAATTAGGGTTTCGCGTGCCTGGACGCCATCCAAAGATCTCTTGGCCGTAGACCTTGTAAAGATTTTTTGAATTCGTGCTGAATTCAATAGCAAAAGCATCTGATAGACAAAACGCGAATTCAAAAAAGGGGCAAAAAATGAGGCGATTATCACAAAATGAAATCAGCCTCTACCTCTATACATAAAGGAATAGGGATCATCATCATTTAAACTTCTCCATTGCTCCCGATAGATTTCTTTATGACTGGAACTAAGGAATTTGGTGTAGTAGTGATCGAACCCCATGCTTTCTAAGGGAAGGTGTGCCCAGTGATTTTCGATATATGGTCTAAAATAGTGCCCTCGTCGTTTGTTGATTCCTTGTATCACTTGCATAGAGCGTATAATACCGTTATATTCAATGAATTCTATTGCTCTAGCAAACTCTTCTGCAGATTTGTAGACCCCTCGTAACAGCTCACGCCTTACCTTACGGAACTCTGGGTAGTGTATTACATTAGTAAGTTCAAACACAACAAGCTCTAATTGCCTGGAAGCCAGTAATTTAGGCTCAATTCGAATAAACCCTCCAGTCGTTTCAGCATCTTGTCCGTTCACTGTATTATCCAAACCTACTTCCAGGCTTTTCCCATACTTTTGCATCGTTTCTTGCGCCTCTTTGATGAGAGCAGCACTCTCAGGAAATGAGTTAAGATGCTCTATAATGGCATCTCCAGTAGTGAAAGACTCTTTGAAAGATTTTTTTTTGTGTAAACAGTTAAGGTAGGGAACCCGAAACGAATTTGTCCCTTGCTGTGGAAGCCATCCAGCTTTCATTAAGGCTTTTCTTGTTCGATTACAGGAGGTTATAAGCGCAGCCTCATGATGGAATGGATGGGATCTAATATAGGCATCCATATAATTAAAAGGGGTCTCCGATGAATTTTTGATTAACCATTTAGAATAGTTATCCTGCAAAATCAACTTGCTAGTATCGGATAATTTATTATAAGTCAGATTGAATAGTCGCAAATTATTTTTTTTAATTGATTTCCTAAGTTGATTTAGATTAGTAATATCTTTATCGCGAGAATGAGTGGATCGCTTAAATACAAGATTATAAAGATCCCCAAAAGATGAAGAAACTACACTGAAACACGTTTTTTTAGATTTTGTAGATCGCTCATAAGAAGAAAAACGAAAACTATCAGTTTCGATTCTTGAATCTGTTGACGAATAAGATGTTACCGAAGACATAGCTATCACTATGAATTAATTTTATTAATAGTGTAAGTTAATTTTACAACTTAATATTGTATTTATCAAGGAAATTAACGAAAATTGTCTTAATCTCGAGGTCTGGGAATTGGAATAGGAGTGCCAATATTCCGAACTATGTGTTCGCATTCTTGCTGCACTTGTGAGCTCCCCTAAGTTGTATTAATAATTTTAATCACTAACTTCTGGGTCACTGTTCAATTTATTATTTTATTCTGTTTGTGAAATATTTAAAAATTCAACTCCCAATCGCATTCAAAAGACGGTATACTTTTTGCAGATGAATATACCTCGTCCTAGAAAACATCTTTAATGCGATGAGAAGGAATTCTTAGCGGATAGGTTCCAGATTGGCTTCCCATTCGCGCAAATGCTCAAGAAATTGCTGTTTATCTGGGCGGGTACGGAGAAGTTGTTGGATCTCTTTGTTCCCACTCAAATGAGCAATCTTGGCTAAAAGATGGAGGTGCTTCTTATCTCCACTAGCGAATAAGAAAAAGATCGTATGCACAGGTTCTCCATCGAGCGCGCCATAAGGGATGGGCTGCTGAGGAAAAACAACGACAACGACATCAAAAGGCCCCTCGAAGACAAATTCTCTAGAATGCGGAACAGCGATGCCATGGTTGAGTGCTGTCGGCATCAGTTTTTCTCGATCGAGTAAAAGCTCAGTGAGCATTTCCGGATCTCTTCCAAGTACGCCAGCGACCTGCTTCATTGTATTCGCGATGATCTCTTCTTTGGTCAGGCCAGGAATGTTGGTAAAGACTCCACCCTTGTGGACAGCGCGATAAAGGCTAAATTGCTGAACGCCAGACTTTTGTTCTTCTTCATCTTGCGGCGTGTCAGACTCGGTCTCATTATCTTTGAATTCGATTTCTTGTTCTTGTTGAGCAAGAGTGAGAAACCCAGGTTGGTTTTTGCTAAGTTTACAACTCATCACCCAGTTTTCGATTTCGATCCGGCTAAACCGATATTGAGAATTCAGGCGATAGGCGGGAATTTTACCATCTGCAAGCCACCTACGGATGGTCTTTTCAGAAACGTTTAAGAGTTCAGCGACATCTTTGATTTTGAGATCCATACACTATCCCCTTGTTCCCACAATCAACAATTTAAGAAACTCTCCTAAGAAAGTATTTGCAAATACTTTCTAACAACCTTCAAAGAGGCTTATCACTTGCTTCGGCGTCGTTGCTCTCAACAATTTTTTACGTCTTTCTGGATCCTTAATAGCCATAGTCAAACTGGAAAGAATGTGCAAATAGTGCGCTTGCTGTTGATCGGGTCCACCTATCATGAAAATGATATGCACTGGCTCCCCATCTAACGCCTTCCATTCTATCCCCTTTTTAGCTTGAATGGCGACCGCAATAAAAAAATCGCGATAGCCCATCAATTTTGCATGAGGGACCGCTACCCCCATTCCGATTCCGGTGGAGACGATCTTTTCTCTTTCTAAAATTGCCTTTTGGAATGCACGAGGATCTTGCAGCTTTCTAGCTCCATCTAAAAGAGCGACCATCTCTTCAATCGCTGCATCGCGATCTTCTACGTCCAA
The DNA here is from genome assembly GCA_963791555.1 of uncultured Simkaniaceae bacterium. GTDB lineage: Bacteria > Chlamydiota > Chlamydiia > Chlamydiales > Rhabdochlamydiaceae > JAGXTH01. The sequence continues at coordinate 473,061 of CAWBSQ010000001.1, read as the reverse complement.
GAATGTGACAAGGCGCTCATCCAACAAACTGGATATCGCCACAAATTCCTCTCCTTTTAGCCGCTTGCGCAATCCGTCAAAACCTAGAGCAAGCTGATGGTTAATGCGTGCCAGTATGGCCAAATCTACCTTCCCCGCGTATTGTAGCAGTTAGAGTTTCTTCTTGTAAAAATACCGCCTTAGCAACAGGCGCCAGGACGAGCTGTGCAATTCTCATGCCCGTTGTGACGATGAATGGTTTTTTTCCATGATTGATGAGGATGACCATGATTTCTCCCCGATAGTCGGCATCGATAGTTCCTGGAGTGTTGAGCACAGTCACTTGTTCTTTGAGTGCAAGACCGCTGCGCGGCCGTACTTGAATTTCATAACCTTCTGGAATAGCTAACCGAATTCCGGTTGGTATCAGCCTCGTCTCACCGGGAGGTATAGTGAGTGGCTCATCGAGACGCGCCTTTATATCAGCCCCAGACGCATGGTCCGTGGCATAAAATGGCACCTCGCTACCTTCTTCTGTTAAAACTTGTACAGGAACTTTTTCCACGATTTACACTTCTGCCTTATTTCCTATTTGATCTGCAAGAGATAAAAGCTCCTTGAGCTTTTGAGGCAACGCCCCCCCTTTTTTGCCATAGAGGGCAAGCAGCTCTTCATCGTTTTCGTATACTCGCTCGTTGTCCATGAGAAATTCTAATGTCAGCCAGAGCCTATCTTTTAATTCATGTCTATTAACAATGCAATCGATCATTCCTTTTTCTAGAAGAAATTCAGATTTTTGCGCTCCAGGTGGCAGTTTCTGACCGATCGTCTGTTCTACGACGCGCGATCCAGCAAATCCAATCAATGCGTCGGGTTCAGCTATGATGATATCGCCAAGCGAAGCGAACGAAGCTGTGACACCACCGGTAGTCGGATTGGTCAAAATAGAAATATAAGGCAAACCTTCTTCACCTAATTTTGCCAATGCAGCTGACGTTTTGGCCATCTGCATGAGAGAAAGAATCGACTCTTGCATTCTTGCACCGCCAGATGCTGAAACAATGACGACAGGCAGCCTCTCTTCCGTTGCTCGTTCGATCATCCGTGTCAGCCGTTCGCCAACAACCGATCCCATGGATCCACCCATAAAGGTAAAATCGAGTACCCCCAGAGTAATCCATCGATCTCTTACCTTACAGCAACCGACGGCTACCGCATCGCTCCGCCCAGTCTTTTTTTGAGCATTCTTAAGACGATCTACGTATTTCTCCGTATCGACAAAAGAAAGGGGATCGATGGGCAAAATTTCTGTAAACCACTCTTCAAATGTTCCCTCATCAGCCAGAAGCTGGATCCTTTGCATCGCAGAGAGCCGATAATGGTGATTGCATTTAGGACAGCAGTGGAGGTTGCTCTGCAGCTCGCTCGCATGGATCAGTTCCTGGCAATGCGTGCACTTCAGCCAGCCGCTAAATCCGTCCTTCTTCGTGGTTTGAATCTTAATTTTCGGCTTATTTCGCGAAAACAAACCCATACTTTACCCAATTAATTTGGAACGACATTAACAGAAAATCTGAATCCAAACAAGAATGATCGACGGTTTTGTAAAGTGAATTTTTTTATTAACTCGACTTTTGGTTCAGCTTGGGTTTATAAACTAGACCCCTTTCGAAATTCACTGTACTAGCCCCAAGTTGTAAATTCCTGCGATTAGGTTGAATCGTATTGGATGATATCCACGCAAAGACGCCACGCCGCAAAGACGCAGAGAAAATTGAAAATGTATTATTTGCGTCTTTGCGTTAATTTTCACAATCGCTGAGTTTCGAAAGAAATCTACTGTTTCACTACCCTCAAAGAGGGTCTATGCAGAAGCCTTTTGGAATCGCTCCTCGACATTTTTCCAAGAGACTATTTTCCAAATATTTTTTACATAATCAGCACGGACATTCTTATATTGAAGATAATAAGCATGCTCCCAAACATCGATGCCTAAAAGAGGCACAAGCCCAGCTGTACTCAGTGGATCTTGATTTGCACACGTCGCAATCTGCAGTCGCTTTTCAACCTTATTAAAACCCAGCCACGCCCAGCCAGAGCCCTGCACGGCAACCGCTTGCGCGCTCATCCTTTCAATCAGAGTTTCAATCGAGCCAAAGTCATGTTGGATGGCATGATGCAACGCACCCTTGGGCATTTCACCCCCTGCTTTATCGATAGGCGCTAAATTCGTCCAGAAGATGGAGTGGTTCACATGGCCGCCCCCATTGAACCGGATCGCGGACTGCAATGCGATCATAGCGGCAATATCGTGCTCTTTTTCAGCTTGTGCATATTTTTCTAAGGCAGCATTGAGATTATTCACGTATGCCTGGTGATGTTTTGTATAGTGCAGCATCATAATCTCAGCGGAAATGATGGGTTCAAGCGCACTAAAATCGTAAGGAAGATCTGGTAGTTTATAGGTCATGGCAACTCCTTCATAGTTGGTGAAAGTCAATCATTCATTCCAAAAGAGATCTATTGTATCAAATCGGGGATATTAGAGCGGCAATGTCTTCTCAGAAAGTATTTGCAAATTCTTTCTCAAAGCATCCAAAGTAATCGGGCCAATCGCTTTGAATTGGGGATGTTTAGGAAGGGCGATAATCCTTGAAAAAAAGATTGCAACTATCGAAGGACTTGTAAAAATGATTTCGTCGAATTGCTCCAGGTCGGGCCACGATTCCATCTGCCTTGCAACCGGATCGTAAAGATCACACACTTGGTAGCGAATCAATCTTTCGAGAAAGAAGTTCTCGATACCTCCCCTTGCCAAAGAAGAACGCGGCAAAAACACATAGCTCTCTTCCTTCCAATCGACAAGTCGTAAAAGTGCAAGAACGCCTTCCTGTCTCTCTTGCTCTGCGCAAAAAGAAACATCCCAACCATGCTGTTCCAATAGCTTGGCAGTCGATTTGCCTATTGCAATCACCTCAGCTTTTTTTTGAGGAAAAGATAGCTTGTGATAAGCCAGCGCCTCTTCTAAGACGGACACAGCGTGTTTGCTTGTAAAAATCACATGGGAGTAATGTTCCCAGTCAGATAAAGCTGCAAGCAAACTTGGAAGTGTTCTACTTCGAGGAACGATATCAAGCAGAGGAAAATGAGTTACCTTTATAGATTCATGCGAAAAAAACCGACTTGGATCGGAACCTAGATATAAAACATGTTTAATGAACATGCAGACACCCAAAAAGCTGCTTCATTTCTTCATCATGTTCCTTCGCAATGATGGCCAGCCTGCCTTGGAAAGGAGCCGCCTTTCCTGGCAAACGAATCCTTGTCCGATGACTAAGTCCAAGGCGAATCAATGCAGCTTCAGCCATGACAATGGCATCGTATTGCCCTGCATCGAGCTGAGCTAATCGGGTTTCGATGGTCCCACGGATATCGATAAAACGAGCTGTCGGAAGCAGAGTCTTCACCATAGCATCCCGCCTTGCAGATGAGCTTCCGATCCTCGCTAGAACCGGCAACGTATCGAGACTACCGCCAGCGCGCAACACAAGTGCATCAGCTGGATCTAGTCCTTTTGTCATGGCCACCAGAGCCAATCCTTTAGGCAATGGCTCCGGTAGATCTTTGGCTGAATGGATGGCGATTCGACATTGCCCCTGAAGGACCAGAAGATCTAGTTCTCGAGTAAAAAAATCTGTTTTTTCCAGGGTGCGCAAAGAGGTCTTCTGATCGCTGTCCCCTAATGTATCGACAAACAGCGGCTCAAGCACAATCTGTGGATGAAAGCAACGCAACTCGCCGAGCACCTCTTCCAGCTGCTTACGGGACAGCAAAGAGCTTCTTGCTCCTGCAACGATAACCTCAGTTGATAAGGACACGAATTGCTTCCTCGACGAGATCGACACCGATGAGTTTGATCGTTTTGTCTGTTAATCCTTGCAGATTGCGCTTGGGAAGAATGGCTTGACGAAAGCCTAAATGGGCCGCTTCTTTCAATCTTGTCTCAATCCTTGGAACACTACGCACTTCTCCACCCAGCCCTACTTCTCCTATCACAACCGTATCGGGATCGATAGCGCGATTGCAAAAGGAAGAAGCAATCGCCATGAGGATCGCTAAATCGATTGCCGGCTCGGTGATTTTGATGCCACCAGCGATCGAAACAAAGACGTCGCAATGGTGCAAACTGTAGCCCATTCTCTTTTCAAGTACAGCTAACAAAAGCGCCAATCGATTCGCATCGAGACCGGTCGATTTGCGTGTCGAAGTAGAAAATGCTGAAGCGGCAACTAACCCCTGCACTTCGATCAGCATCGAGCGCGTTCCCTCTAAACTCGGCACGATGACCGATCCTACTGATTCACGCATTCTTTCCTGTAAAAAGAGCAGCGAGGGATTGCAAACTTGCTTCAACCCCTGTTCATTCATTTGGAAAAGGGCGATATCATCTGTAGGCCCGAATCGATTTTTCAAGGCCCTTAGCAAGCGATAGCCATGATGACGATCTCCCTCGAATTCGAGAACGGTATCGACGATATGCTCTAAGACTTTAGGTCCTGCGATTTCACCCGATTTGGTCACATGGCCTATTAAAAATGTCGAAATTCCACTGCCTTTTGCCAGCATCATGCATTCCGCTGCAATGTCTCGAAGTTGTGCGACTGATCCAGGAGCTGAGGGGAGTTCTGGCTTATAAAGGATCTGGATGGAATCGATCACTAAGATGTCTGGCTTGAGGCGATCGACATGGAGTTTGACATTGCTGAACATTGTCTCGTTCAGTAAATAAAGCGATTCGGCATCGATAGTCAATCTTTTGGCACGAAGGCTCGTTTGCTCGACAGACTCCTCGCCGCAAACATAGAGCACAGTCAATCCCTGCATCGCAAGACCATGACAAATCTGCAGCATAATCGTCGATTTGCCAATGCCTGGTTCGCCGCCGAGCAATGTCAGAGACCCTGCGACAATTCCCCCCCCTAGCAACCGGTCGATTTCAGATAGCGACGTAGAAAATCGCTTGACCTGTCCAGGTTCGAGACCTTTGAGTTTAACTGGCTGGGCGGTTTCGACCGGCAGCGAAGAGAATCGTTGGTTCTTGACGATAGTTTCGATCTCTTCGACGAATGTATTCCAACTTTGGCAAATAGAACAACTGCCGGACCACTTGGCTTGCTTATGACCGCATTCTTGACAGTTCCAACTGCTTTTTACCTTAGCCATGAGTCTGCTCGATTTGGTTGATCGAAGCTTCAGCTGCAGCCTGTTCAGCGATCTTCTTTGACAGACCTTCCCCTTGCCCTAAGGCCTCTTCGCCAATCATAGCCACCACCACAAAATATTTACTATGATCTGGACCGGTTTCACTGACAACTTTATAAATTGGTGTCATCTGTCGATTTTTTTGCGCCCAATCTTGCAACTTGGCCTTCCAGTTTTTTCCAGGTTCACGGATCGCTGTCTCGATGTCGTTCTGGAACAGCCCTAAAAAGACCTGCCTGGCGACTTCAAATCCTCCATCAAGGTAAATGGCTGCGATGAGGGCCTCGATTAAATCCGCTAAAATTGTCGTTCGGCCTCGCCCATCGTTCATTCGCTCGCCTTTGCCAAGTAAAACAAATGGGGCTAACTCCAGCTTATTAGCAAAATGACTGCACATCCCCGCTTCTACCAGCTGAGAACGCAAGCGGGATAGCTCTCCTTCGGGGTGATTTGGAAGCTTCTGGTAGAGGAATTCGGCGATGATCAAGCCAAGGATCGAGTCGCCTAAAAATTCTAATCGCTCATTGTGCTCTTTGATCAGTCGACGATGTTCATTGAGGAAAGATCTATGAACAAACGCCTGGATCAACAGGTCCCGATTGTTAAACTGATAGCCTAAACGTTCTTCGACATCGGGTAATTTTTCTAAGAACTGATCAAAATTTTCCATCCCCAAAAGCATATCACGGTTGAGAATTATCGCTAAACGAACTAAACTTCCTCATCTATGCCCAAGATCAATCCCCATTACGCAGAACTTAAGACCCCTTACATTTTCCCTCTCATCGAGGAAAAAATCGCCCTTCTTGAAGCACAGGGACTTAAAGAAAATCTTATCAACCTTTCCATTGGCGACATCGCCTTGCCTCTAGCGAATACTATCGCCGATGCTATCTGCCAAGCAACTCAAGAAATGACGCAGGAGAGTAGTAAGCGGGGGTATGCTCCCTCTGAAGGGTATTTTTTCTTACGCGAGGCTATCTGCCAAAACGAATATAGCCCGTGGGGATTCACACCCGAAGAAATTTTCATTTCCGATGGAATCAACAGCGATACAGCCAATATCCAAGAACTCTTTGCCCTAGATGCTAAAATTGCCATCGCAGACCCCACTTATCCTGTCTATCTATCGACGAATATCATGGCGGGAAGAAAGGAGAAGATCCATCTTTTGCCTTGCACTGAGGCCAATGGCTTCCTCCCCGTTCCTCCTAGCGAACCTTGCGATTTGATTTTTTTGTGCTCTCCAAGCAATCCCACAGGTACAGCCATGAACTACGAGCAACTGCAGGCATGGGTCGATTATGCTATTACACATCAAGCTATCATCGTCTTCGACCATGCTTATGCAGCTTTTGTACGCTCCCCCAACATTCCACGCAGTATTTACGAACTACCCGGTGCTGATCAGGTGGCAATCGAATGCAAGAGCTTTTCTAAAACGGCTGGGTTCACGGGTCTTCGTTGTGCCTATGCCGTTGTTCCTAAAAAGCTCCCAGGCGGGCTGCATGCCATGTGGCGTCGGCGTCAAGTGACCAAATCCAACGGCGTAGCCTATCCCATTCAACGCGGTGCTCAGGCAACCTATAGCCAGCGGGGAAAAGCAGAGACTGAAGCCCAAGTTGCGGCTTATGTCGAGAGCAGCGCTATTTTACGAGAAGCTCTCAAACGTTCTGGTCAGATGTTCTTCGGCGGCGTCGATGCCCCTTATATATGGTGGAAAGTTCCTCCAGGATGGACTTCTTGGCGGTTTTTTGATCATTTGCTTCAACACTGCCACATCCTCGGCATCCCAGGTCTTGGCTTTGGGCCTGCTGGAGAAGGATACATCCGCCTTTCGACATTTGCGACACCCAGCAAAGCCCATGAAGCAGCTAGGAGGATAGAATCTCATGCGTTATGTGCTTGCTAGCGAACACCGCGATTACTTTACCAACCAAGGGCACATCTCTTTTGAAGATATCCTTCCGCTTGATCTCATAGAAAAAGCTGAAACCATCGTTTCCAGCAATGCAAGAGACCTTTGGCGCTCGCAAGAAAGCATCAAGCAGCTTGTGTTTCAACGAACTTGTGCACGAATTGTCGCAGAACTCACGCGATCGAGTATCGTACGTATCGGGTTCGATCAAAGCTTATGTGGCGGGCTGCCATCCACTTTTGTCGACACGACCTGTTCTCTCAGCGACCTTAGCTGCGTACAACCTATTTTATGTGGATTGATGATCCGCCTGACAGAAGGCGATCCCCCACCAAAGACAACCGCTTTTTGCCCTTTTCCAGAGAAACGAAGTTCTCTTATCTTCTTTTCTCCTAAGACATTGATCACGCTGGCACCTCTATCGCGTTTAGTAGGCCAGAAATTCCTTCTCATTGCCTACATAGGAAAACAATCGATGTACGTGGCTAGGGAAAAAGATCCCTTCGTGCATACAATTAAATCGCTCGGCTATGCCTTCGGCGATCATTTGTCTACGCTTACGCATCCGCCCATTTTTTCACAGCATTAGAGAACGTCTCTTAGAAAGTATTTGCAAATACTATCTTAGAGCGCTTGCAATGCAATCGTTTACCGAAACGCCATGCAGATAATTTCCCGCTAAAAACAGATTGGGCGGTAACTGTGCCTGAATCGCCATGATGGTCTTGACATGTCCTTGTTTCGGTAAAGGGATTGCCTGCTGGAAAGTGCTTTCACGCAGGAGTGTGGGGTTAACTTCAATGCCAAGATGGCGCTGCACCATCGAAAGCGCCGTCTCTTTGGCCTTTTTGATTAAAGGCAGCATAACAGTGAGGCGCGTTTGCTCCCCCACATTTTGTGAAGGAAAAATGGAAGAATCGAAAACCACCCCGTAAATCGGAAGAGCCTCTATCCTCGGGACGAGATAACCAAAGCCTCTTTTTTGCAGAACATTTCCTTTATATCCCAGTTGGACCATCGACAAACTGGTCAATTCGATCTCTTGCAATGACTTCGCGGCAAGTGGAGCAACTCGCTGCAGCAAACGACCTGCTTCATGAGATGGCAAAGCGATAACCACCACATCAGCATGAAAGCTACCTTGCCTCGTGCGAACGACAAAAAGATCGTTCTCCTTCCATAGAGTCAGGGCTTCCTGATTGAGATAAAGGCGATCTTCCAATCGACTTGTCAACGCATCGATCAACGTCTGAGTTCCCTTTCGAAAGGAAAAGAGTGACGGCCCTCCCTTCTTTTTCTTCCCATGGAAAAGAGCCTTGGTGATGGAGCCATGATCCCTTTCCATCTTCTTGAGCTGCGGAAAAGCCGCATCGATAGAAAGAGATCGGCTATCAGCCGCATAAACACCAAGACTTAAAGCGTCAAAAAATCGTTCGGCAGCTTTTCCACCAAATCGTCTCTCAGCAAATTGGTATAGCGTCTCCTCGCCCTCGAAGATAGGCTTCTTCCACTCTGTCAGCAAATTCCACCACATCCCTCGCAAAAGCGGAGAGACAAGCGCCTTAAAAGGATGTGCGGGGATCTCTTCCAATCTCCCTTGAAAAAGGAGATAGCGTTTTTCTGCTTGCGGATCAGCCGTGATCAGCTGATCTTGGAGTCCAAGTTCCGCGACAAGTGCCAATAAATGGCTACTGCTGCGCATTCGAAATGTACGCGGACCTGTTTCAAATAGAAATCCTTCTTCGCAAGTCGTTTCAAGCCATCCGCCAGCCCTTGTTGCACGTTCCACAACAACTACATCGTGCGTTTTCATGAGAGCATGCGCAGCGCTTAAGCCAGAAATCCCTGCTCCGATAACAACTGCTCGCTTTTTTTTCATACTTAGAAATACATTGGTTGGATGAATTCTGCCATCCTAGACAACACTCAGCAAGCTGAAATCATCGAATTCCTCAAAACTCTGCGCGAAGAGATCATCGATAGTTTTGCTTCTCTTGAACCCATCAAGCAATTCCAGCGCAAACCATGGAATCATCCCCATGGCGGCGGTGGGGAAATCGCCCTCTTGCGCGGCGATTTTTTTGAAAAGGCTGCGGTGAATTGGTCTGGTGTATCTGGCAAAGAATTTCCTATGTCCGATGGCACAGGCCCTTTTTTTGCTACCGGTATCAGCCTCATCACCCACATGGTCAACCCGCATGCACCAACGGTCCATTTCAACTTACGTTACATCGAAACGAAGAACCGTTTTTGGTTTGGTGGAGGCTATGATCTTACTCCCATGGGATTTCCCTATGATGAAGACACACAGCACTTTCATCGAATAGCCAGAGAATCCCTGTCACCATTTGGGTATGAGCTTTATCCTGCGTTTTCTAAGGCAGCCCAAGACTATTTCTACATCCAACATCGCCATAAGGAACGTGGGGTCGGCGGCATTTTTTTCGATCATTACAATACCGGCAGCTTCGATACCGACTCTGCGCTTTTTAAACACATCGGCAAAACATTTCTCGATGCCATTCTTCCGATCTATCGACTGCGCATCGATCAACCCTATACTCCAGCAGAAAAAGAACGGCAGCTCATTCATCGAGCGCACTATGCCGAATTCAATTTACTCTACGACCGCGGCACAAAATTTGGATTTCTTTCAGGCGGTAATCCTGAGGCCATTCTCTGCTCTATGCCCCCTCTTGCTATGTGGTGAATGGTTAATAAAAAATTTATTATTACAAAAAGTGGATAGCATTTTCTTTGCAATGCCAACAAAACAAAGATGGAGCATAATTAACTGCAATAAAAACCGGTTAATTTATGTCTTCATCAGTTTCTACTTCTTCAATTACATCAAGAATTCAATTGCTCAATAGTTTTTATGAAACGCTCGACAAAGGTCGAGGACGCACCGAAGCCGTAAAAAAAATCGATCGCCAGGATCGTATAACAACCCTAGGTCAGCGCAACATAAGCCAAACGATTGATTGGAACCGGATCGATAGAAATGCCCTTAAAAAGCGCGTTAAGAACCAAATCCAAAACTTAAGCAAGAAATTGCCATCTTCCTCAAAACGCAGCTCTTCAATTACATCCAGAATCCAATTGCTCAATAGCTTTTATAAAACGCTTGACAAAAGTCGAGGACGCACCGAAGCCGTAAAAAAAATCGATCGCCAGGATCGTATAACAACCCTAGGTCAGCGCAACATAAGCCAAACGATTGATTGGAACCGGATCGATAGAAATGCCCTTAAAAAGCGTGTTAAGAACCAAATCCAAAACTTAAGCAAGAAATTGCCATCTCCCTCAAAACCCAATTCTAAGAGACATGTCCCTGTAAAGATTCCTGCCAAAAAGCAACACCGCCCAAAATCCTGCTTAGATATTCCACAAGAAGTAGTAAAAGCATGCGTACTCCCCTATCTTAATGAAAAAGATCTTGTAAACTTATCAACTATCAACACAAGCCACTTAAAAGTGGTTAATGATCCTATTGATTCTATTCTCAAACGTTATAATCTGACGCCTCGTATAAAAAAATATCTGCACCGCTCTTGCATCACTGGACCCGGAAAAAAAAGAGCTATCGATGATTTGCTAGCCATGGCTAAAAAATTATACTCCACTGAAGAAGAATTCGGCAAAGAGCTATCCCCTTCTTTAACATCCCGCAAAATCGTAAAAGACCTAACAGATCCAACATTAGAGTCGCTTCCTTTATTTTTTAAGAAATTAGAAGCAATTAATTTCCTCAGACTTTTAGATGCTCGCTATTACAGTAAATTCAGTCAGCCCCATTACGCTTCTAGTGTTCAAGGACAGTCTAAAAAAGCATTTTCAGATTTCAAGAAAATACAGTTGGCCATAGAGGCCGCTCCCAATTTAGATCTTCTGCAAATAGCTAACTTGTTCAGAAAATGGGCTAGCAGATACAAAGATATCTTCACAGACTCAATTATATTTCAGGTGGAAGACCAATTCACACTTATTCCTACTAAAATACACCTCTTTAAAAATACCACGACTCTTCAATTCACATCGAACAAACTAGTTACCATACCTAAAGAGATAGGGAAATTAACCAGTTTAACACTAGTTAATTTAGGACAAAACCAAATCAAATACCTCCCTAAAGAAATTAAACATCTTATTCACCTAGAACACCTCCATTTGGGCGCGAACGAGATAAACGAGAAACGCGTCAAACTCCCCGACGAGCTTTGGAGATTGCCCAATTTGAAGTTGCTTCTTTTAAGTCAGAACCCCTGCATTATTCTGCCTAAATCCATTGGCCTACTCAAAAACCTGACCTACCTCAGAGTCAATAACGCGGGCCTGACTCACATACCCAAAGAAGTGGGAAAATTGACAAAATTAGAACATTTTTTTGTAAGAGAAAATCTGCTAACGAGCTTGCCGCCCGAACTTTTACGATTGAAGAAAACAACTCTTTATTTAGAGGGTAATCAGTTAGGGCAATGACAAGCACCACCTGCAATTACTTTACTGAAAAACGGTGACCACCTCCGTCAATTGTTTTTGACGATGTCGACAAAGGCTTGAACATTCTCTAAGGGTGTATTTGGCAGAATGCCATGCCCTAAATTGACGATAAAGCCGGGTTCTCCTTGCATGGCATCGACAAGCTTTTGCACTTTTTGGCGCACTTCTGATAGCGGGGATAAAAGGTCTGTCGGTTCAAAGTTGCCTTGTACAGCAATCTCGACTGGCGTCTCTTGTCGCAATTCTTGCATGGTTCTTTGCCCATCGAAACTGATCCCAGCTGGTTTTAAAGAAGCAAGTTCTTGTACATACTGTGAAGCACCGCGCGTAAAAAGGATCGTGGGCAAGGTCGAAGTACTGATGAGCTGTCTTAGATAGCGCAAAGAAAATTCTGCAAAGTGTTCCTGACTTAGCAATCCGGCCCATGAATCGAAGATCTGAAGCGCATCGACTCCTGCCTTTACTTGCAGCTCGAGATACTCTTGCGTTGTGGCCGTAATACGGCTAAGAAGATCGTGCAGTTGCTCGGGCTTCTGTTCCATCCACTGCATCGTAAGTTCTGGACCTAATAAATAGCGCGCGACGGTATAAGGCCCACCGCAAAAACCAATCAACGGCACATCCAGACACGGTTTAACGAGATCGATTGTTTTAGCCACATAATCTAGCGAGCTTTTTACTAAGCCTGGCTGATGTGTTGCCTCTGCATAAGGGCTTTTGCCTTCTGGAAAATGGATCGTGAATCCCAGTGGCTCTAAAATCACTAAAATGTCGGAAAAAAGGATGGCAGCATCGAAAGCAAAACGTTCAATCGGCTGCAAGGTAACCTTAGCCGCTAATTCCGGCGTATGGAAAAGCTCGTGTAGCGAATGCCTTTGACGAAGCGCTCGATATTCAGGTAGATACCGCCCAGCCTGTCTCATAAACCACACAGGGGGTCGCTCTGTGTGGTTTTTACAGGCAAGGGCTTTGAGAAAACGATCGTTCATGCCAATAGACGGTCGAGGATAGCATCGACATTAAAGCCAAATTCAAAAGCAAGATCGCTCGCGGGAGCCGATTCGCCATAGCCTTCCATGCTAATGGAAATCCCCCCTCTTCCAATCCACTTCGTCCAGCCAAAACTGACCGCCGCTTCGATGCTCACCCTTTTACCAAGATCACCATCGACAATCGAAGCCTTATATCCTTCATCCTGCTTTTCAAAAAGCTCCCAGCATGGCATGGAGACCACGCGAACTGATTTACCGCGCTTTTCAAGTGCGTTTGCTACATCCATGGCCAAAGAAAGTTCTGATCCAGTGGCAAACAGGGTAAATTGAGCCACGCCTTTTTCTCTTTTTATGATATAAGCGCCACGTCCCATACCTTGATCAAATGATAGATCAGTACCAGGAATATCGGGAAGATTCTGACGCGAAAGCACAATGGCCGTGGGTCCTTTGTAACGCAAGGCAGCGATCCATGCCATTTTTACTTCATGGGTATCCGCTGGACGAATCACATGCAAATTCGGCATAGCACGCAACGCCGCCAAGTGTTCGATGGGCTGATGAGTCGGTCCATCTTCGCCGAGGAAGATGGAATCGTGGGTAAACTGGTAGATGACCTTGACCTTGGAAAGTGCCGCCAATCGAATGGCATTGCGCATGTAATCTGAGAAAGTCAAAAATGTGCCGATGTAGGGCGTTATCATCCCCGTCTCAGAAAGGCCGCTGGCCGCTGTCGCCATGCCAAATTCGCGGATCCCGAACTTGATATTCCGTCCGCCGAATTGACCTGGTGCAATGAGAGGAAATTTTTTCATCATCGTGCAATCTGAACCCGAAAGATCTGCCGATCCACCGTAGAGATGGGGCAACAAATCGCCAAGGACTTGCAATACAGCCTGGGATGATGCTCTAGTTGCAATAGGCGTCTTGATTTCGATCTTGCGCAGCTGCTCCTCTAAATCAGTAGGTAAAACACGTTCCTTCATTTGTTGGAACTGTTGATAAAGGTCTGGATAGGCTTTAGCGTAGGCCTTCACCATCTCATTCCATTTTTCTTCCAATTGCACGCATTTGGCTAGCCGCTGTTCAAAGAATGTGTAGATCGACTGAGGAACATAGAAATCTTCTTCTGGTAGACCAAGAGCTTTCTTCGTCAAGGCCACTTCTTCGGCTCCAAGCGGAGACCCATGCGCCTTATGTGAATTTGACTTATTTGGGGAACCTTTTCCGATCACCGTATGCATCATGATGAAGCAGGGCTTGGTCTGCCCATCGCGAATCTGTAAAAAGATTTCGTCGAGAGCATCAAAATCATACCCATCGACTTCGTAAACATGCCATCCATAGGCTTGGTAGCGCATTTTCGTGTCTTCTGAACCCGAATCAGAAAGAGGTCCATCGAGTGTGATCTTATTGGCATCGAAAATCAGCACGAGATTATCGAGACCAAGATGTCCGGCAAGAGAAGAAGCTTCGGCTGAGACACCTTCCATGATGCAACCATCGCCTGCTAAACAGTATACTTTACTATTGAAAAGAGGAAATCCCTCTTTGTTGAACTTGCTAGCCAAAATCTTCAAGCCGAGTGCCATGCCCACAGCATTGCCTACTCCTTGTCCAAGTGGTCCCGTCGTTGCCTCCACTCCTTTAGTCATATGGAGTTCAGGATGGCCAGGTGTTTTGGAGTGAAGCTGGCGAAACTGTTTGATATCATCGAGCGTCAATGGAAAACCCGAAAGATGCATGCAAGAATAAAGCAACATGGAACCATGCCCAGCAGAAAGGACAAAACGATCGCGGTTCAGCCAATCGGTGTCCTTGGGATTGTGTTTGAGCACACAGCCATACAAATAGGCGCCGAACTCCGCACAGCCCATGGGAAGCCCAGGGTGGCCTGAATTCGCCTTTTGCACCGCCTCCATAGAGAGTTCACGGATCGTATTGGCAATTTTACTTAATTGTTTTTTGAGATCAGTATCCATGAATAAAAAAGTTGTTGATAATAGATGCCATCCGTTTTACCGCTAAAGCGTGTAAACTTTCAAGACTAGACTAGAAAATTCGCCGATCACTTATAATAGCCCGCATGAAAACTCGACTTCATAGTAAAATCCTTGCATTTTTTTTCCTGACGATTTTTTGTCATTCTTTGGCAGCGCTCGAACAGCCGACCTGCGGCAAAACTTTTTATGCAACTTTAGACCGTTGCGATCAGTACCTCGACGTTCGCGTACTTCCACCTACACCCCATCTCCTGCACGACATCTTTCTCTTGCGCGAACCTCTACTTGTAGAACTCAACGAAGACCTCGTCTCTGAATCTCCTCTTCCTTATGGCTTTCTCTTCCCATCATCACCAAATCCTGAGCGTACCCAAGCCTTCCTGGAAGCCTACCAAGCTAAAATCATTGCCGCCTACCTCGACGGGAATCTTGTAGGCTTTCTCGTTTTGACAGACATCTCACTATTTATAAACTATTATTGTGAATCGCCATTTAGATCCTTTGATTGCCTGGAGAAAGAGACCATCGAGCACGATTTTCATACGAAGCGCCTTGGTTTTATTACAGAGATTGCTGTCAAACAGGGCTATTGCAATAAGGGAATCGGTACTGCGCTGATCGATGTCGCCAAAAGCTTAAGACCCGATGGATTGATCGCTGATATTTACATTTATCCTATGGTCAACACCCCTTCTTTGTCCTTTTTCGCCAAAAAAGCATTCAGGGAAATCGGGACCTGCGAGCAGGAAAAAACAGACGATTCGATTCACTTAAAAACTCGCGTTCTTTACTGGACTCCTCATGTTTAGTTGGCGCCTAATAGAACATATCTATGCCAATGCTTCACCAAAGACCATTTGGGCAATTTGGACCGATGTGAACCATTGGCCTGAGTGGAATCAAGCCCTTGAATGGATTGAACTGCAAGGAGATTTCCATCCCGGTGTGCAGGGCCGCCTAAAACAAAAAGGTTGGCCTACAAACACGTTTGTTCTCACCAAAGTCGATCGAGAAGTCTCCTTCCACCATGTCACTGAGATGCCATTAGCGACGACGATTCTCTTTTCGCATAACATCCACAAACAAGAACAAGGGGCCATGATCAGCTATCAAGTCGTGGCAAAAGGACCGCTTGCCCCTTTGCTACGGTTGACGCTACGCAAAAAATTGAAAAAATCGATTCCTCTCGCCTTAAAGGCCCTCGCTAGCCTCGCAGCAAGGCAATTCGCTCCCTAGGAAAGAACTTGCAAATACTTTCTAAGTCGAACTCGCTATTCAAAATAAATTTTGCCGAAAAGCGCAGCCTTTACAAAAGCTATCGGTCTCTTTTTGACTTTCCACTTGTAGCTTGCTAGACTACTGCTTCCCATTTTGTTCGAGGGTAAAAGACAACTATGCTTTCACAAGAAATTCGCCGCAAATTCCTCTCTTATTTCAAAGAACGAGGACACGCCGTCGTCCCTTCCTCGCCTGTCGTTCCCCATGACGATCCAACATTGCTCTTTACTAATGCGGGCATGAACCAATTCAAAGATGTATTCCTCGGCAAAAGCGCACGCGACTATAAACGAGCTGCCACTTCGCAAAAATGCATCCGCGTCGGCGGTAAACACAACGACCTTGACAATGTTGGACATACTTCGCGCCACCTCACCTTTTTCGAAATGCTAGGAAATTTTTCGTTTGGCGATTACTTTAAAAAAGAGGCCATTACCTTTGCTTGGGAAGTCTCTACGAAAGTCTTCGAATTTCCTGAAGAGAAAATCTGGCCGACGATTTTTGAAAATGACGATGAGGCCTTTGAGCTTTGGAGAGCAAATCGTCCCAGAGAAACGGATCACACGCTTCGGTGAAAAAGACAATTTTTGGGCCATGGGGGATACCGGCCCTTGCGGCCCTTGTTCTGAACTCTATTTAGATCGAGGGCCTCATTTTGGCGATGCAAGAAATCCCAAAGAAGATCTCGCAGGCGAGCGCTATCTAGAATTCTGGAACTTCGTTTTCATGCAATTCAATCGCGCACCAAATGGAGAACTTTCCCCTCTTCCTAAGCAATCGATCGATACTGGCGCAGGTCTCGAAAGGATCTTGTCTTTAAAACTCGGCGTCGACACCTTATTCGGTACTGATATCCTACGCTCCTTGATTGCAGAAGTAGAGACCATTTCTAAACGCAAATACGATCCTAAAAATAAGGAATTCGCTCCAGCCTATCACGTCATCGCCGACCATATTCGCTCCCTGTCCTTTGCTATGGCCGATGGAGCACAGCCAAGCAACCTCGATCGCGGCTATGTGCTAAGAAAACTCTTACGAAGGGCCGTTCGCTATGGAAGAGCTTTAGGAATGCAAGAACCCTTCCTTGCAAAAATCTTGCCCCGTCTTGTGAAAGAAATGGGCGAGGATTACCCAGAATTGAAAAGCGCGGAGGCGCGCATTGCTGAGGTCCTTACGCTTGAAGAGGAGAATTTTATCCGCACTCTTAAACGAGGCGGCAATATTTTAAGCAGCGTCATCGATCAAGCAAGGCAAAGCGCCCAACACCAGATCAGTGGCGAAGAAGCCTTTAAACTCAAAGATACCTATGGGTTCCCTCTCGAAGAAATTTTGCTCATTGCTAAAGATACTGGCCTCGAGGTAAACCTCGACCAATTTCAAATCCTCGAAAAAACCGCGCGAGAAAAATCGCGCAGCGCCCAAGACTGCCCACCATCAAGTCGCTGAGGAGAGCCTTTTTAAAGAATTCTTGGAACGTGAAGGCCCCACCATTTTTAAAGGCTTTCAAACTACGATGGGAACGGGCCGCGTCATGGGACTGGTCAAGGAAGGGACGTTTTGTCGACAAACTCGAAATCTGGCGATGAGGCCATGGTCTTTCTCGATGAGACCACTTTCTATGCAGAGAAAGGGCGGTCAAGTAGGTGATATTGGGCAACTTTCTGATGAACACCTCCTGTTCAAAGTGAATAGTTGCTCTATGCCTTTCCCAGGAGTGATCGCCCACATCGGAACGATGGAAAAAGGTGATCTCACCATCAGCCAGACTGTCCATATCGAAGTCGATCATGTGCGGAGAGAAAAGATCATGGCGCACCATACTGCGACCCATCTTTTGCACTGGGCTCTGCAAGAAGTCTTAGGAGGCCATATAAGGCAAGCTGGTTCACTCGTAGAACCTGAACGATTACGCTTCGATTTCCATCACCACAAGTCAATGACACATGAAGAGCTGCGAAAGGTCGAAGAGCTCGTCAATGCAAAAGTACGTTCCAATCAAGCCGTGTCCGCCTATGAAGTCCCTTATGAAGAAGTGCAAAAACAAGGCGAAATCAAGCAATTCTTCGGAGATAAATATGGTGCGGTCGTCCGCGTCATCGATATCGATTTTTCCAAGGAACTTTGTGGAGGTACCCATGTTCATCACCTTGGGACGATCGGCCTCTTCCGTATTTTGAAAGAAGGGAGCATTTCTGCTGGCGTACGACGTATTGAAGCAGTTGCCGGCAAACCAGCTGAAGAGTTCATGTATGAACAAGAGAATCTCTTGGATCGGTGTGCGGCACTTCTTAAGACAGCACCTTCCAAAGTCATCGAAGCTGCCTCCCACCTTCTCGATGAGAATAAACGGCTCATCCTCGAAATCAAAACGTATCGACGCAATGCCATCAAACAAACTGCGGAAGAACTGCTTGGACAAATAGAAACGATCCAGGGGCTCTCCTTTCTCGCTTCAGAAGTCTCTTTTAGCGGAGAAGAACTCAATCTTCTGGCTGAAGAACTTCTCCAAAAAAGATCCCAGCTTGTTCTACTCCTTGGAACCAATCATGATGGACGGGTGCAATTGCTCGTGCGCGTGAGCCCAGAATTGACGAAAAAGGGAATCAGTGCTGTGCAAATCATCAAAGAGATTGCCCCTTCAATTGGTGGAAGCGGCGGAGGAAAAGCTGAAAGCGCGCAAGCCGGCGGCAAAGATCCGGCTGGAATGAGCAAGGCCTTTCTAAAAGCGAAAGAAACTTTAAAGCATCTACAACATTGAATGGGTTGTCCTAGAGTCTGCTCTTTCACTTGGAGATGGGATGAACATTAGCGATCTTTTAGACAGCCCTGCACTCAAGACCTTCCAGAAGGCACTCCTCGATGAACACTCCTTAATCATCGAGGAACTCTGGGATGCGCCAAAAGCTGCTCTCTTGGCTTTAGCCAAAGCAGCGAATTGTAAAAGCATTCTCGTCATTTCAGGAAATTCTGAAACACGCATAGTCGATGATTGCGCCTATTTTGGGATCGAGAACGTCCTTGAATTTCCCGCCTGGGAAACATTGCCAGGAGAAGAGATCTCACCTAGCGCTGACATCATAGGCCGCCGTTTTGAAATCCTCCACGAACTGTTGCATGGTAAAAAACCCCGCGTTCTCTTTGCCTCACTTCAAGCTTGCTTGCAAAAAACATTGCCACCAAGCCGCATTGCCGATCTTTGCTGCTATTTACGCCAAGGAGATCTCTTTGCATTCGAATCCATCCCTGATCGGTTGCAGGCTCTTGGCTATCAACGTACGGCCGTCGTTAGCGATAAGGGAGACTACGCGCTTCGAGGCGGCATTCTCGACATCTTCCCCGTTAGCGCCTTAGACCCCATCCGCATCGAATTTTTCGGCGATGAAATCGAACAGCTTCGCTATTTCGATCCCATTAGCCAAAAGTCGATGGGCAAACGCGAAGGATTCTTTCTGGCGCCCGCTTCAGAACTCTCTTTACTAAGAGAATCGGCAGATCTGGCTTGCCTCATGGATTATCTCGATCCAACTACCCTGGTGGTTTTCGATAATCTGCTGCAATTAGAAGATCATTATGTCGCTCTCAAAAATTTACCCGGGGCCAAGTCGCGCTATTTCTTGTCCTGGCAAGAATTTCTCCATACTCTAGAAAGGCGTCGACGTCTCTATTTTTCAGAGAACAAACTCGAGGAACTAAGCCAGGAGGATTTTACCCAACCCAAGGGGCGCGGCTATTATAGCGGCAAAGATCCCTTGCACGCCGTGCAGTTTGAAATCGTTGGAACATCTTTTGAAGCGTACCGCTTTCGCCACCCCTTTTCGACCATTGCCGATTTTTTTTCACCTGTTGAGAATAAAGCCGCTGCTTCTGAAGAAGAAATCCTGCACAACCTTCACCGCTTACGCGGGGAACCTCTTCATCTGCGACTCGTGGCTGCCAATGAAGCCGAAGAAAAATCGTTCAAGGAACGCCTGGCGAATTATTGTCCTGCTCTGCCAGCAGATAGCCTTTTTGAACAGGGCTATCTTTCAAGCGGATTCGTCACTGGAGATCATCTCTTAGTCGTCCTTCCCATGACTGAATTAACCCATCGCTATAAAGTGCGCAGGCAGAAATGGCGCAATACCTATCACACGCCGGCCGCTGAGTTCCATCAACTCGAACCTGGTGACGTGGTCGTGCATTTCCATCACGGCCTGGGGCGATTCATCGGCATCGAAAAACGCGCCAACCATCTTGGGCAGACGACCGAATTCCTCGTCATCGAATATGCTGAAGGCGGCAAGCTCTACGTGCCGATCCAACAGGCCTATCTCGTCAGCCGCTACATTGGCGTGCATGAAGAGGTGCCATCGCTTCATACCATCGGCGGCAAACAATGGCAACGCACCCGCACCCAAGCCGAAAAAGCCATCGTGGGTTATGCCCACGATCTCCTACGCCTGCAGGCCGAACGTGTTTTGCGAGGCGGCTTTGCCTATCCATCGGACAGCGAAGAAATGATCGATTTCGAAGAGGAATTTCCATATACAGAAACAGAAGATCAACTCCTTGCAATCGCCGATGTAAAAAAGGATATGGAGCAGCCTACCGCCATGGATCGCCTCATCTGCGGGGATGTAGGCTACGGCAAGACCGAAGTTGCTATGCGAGCAGCATTCAAGGCTGTCATGGATGGGAAAAAACAAGTTGCCGTTCTCGTTCCTACCACTGTCCTCGCCCTGCAACACTATGAAAATTTTAAAGCCCGGATGGGGAATTTCCCTGTCCGCATTGCTTCTGTCTCGCGCTTTCATAAATCCAAAGAAAATACCAAAACTCTCGAGGAGGTCGCCGAAGGGAAGATCGATATCCTCATCGGAACACATCGCCTCATAAGCAAAGATGTTTTTTTCCACAACCTTGGCCTGATCATCATCGATGAAGAACAACGCTTTGGCGTCCGGGCCAAAGAACATCTAAAAATGGTAAAAACCGGCGTCGATTGCCTCACTCTATCTGCCACACCGATTCCTCGCACTCTCTACATGTCTTTGATCGGGGCGAGGATGATTTCGGTTATCAACACCCCACCGCAAGATCGCCTTCCCATCAAAAGCCTGATCGTCGAACGCGAACCGTCTATGATCCACAACGCTCTTTTGCGGGAGCTATCACGCGACGGACAGGCCTTTTTCATTCACAACCGCATAGAGAGCATTTTCAAAGTGCGCGATGAACTTCGAACCCTGCTTCCCGAGGCAAAAATCGTCGTTGGCCATGGGCAGATGTCCTCCGATGAGATCGATACCGTTTTTCATGCTTTTAAAAGCGGCGAAGCTGACATCCTCGTTGCCACGACGATCGTCGAAAATGGCATCGACATCCCCAATGCCAATACCATCCTCATCGATCGCGCTGAACAGTTTGGACTGGCCGATCTCTATCAAATGCGCGGCCGAGTTGGTAGATGGAACCGGCCTGCTTACTGCTATTTTCTCACTCCACGACATCGCCCTTTGACCGATCTTTCGCGCAGACGGTTATTTGCCCTGGTCGAAGCCTCAGGTTATGGCGGCGGCATGAAAATCGCCATGCGGGATCTCGAAATCCGCGGGGCTGGGGATATTCTTGGCACGCAACAATCTGGACAAATTGCCACTATTGGATTTCATCTCTATTGCAAATTGTTGAAAAAAGCCGTCGATGCCCTACAGAAGAAAACCACGCCCGACTTTTGCGAAACAAAAATGGAATTTTCTTACGACGCTAGACTGCCAGAAGAATACATTCCAGAGACCTCTTTACGTATGGAGATCTACCATCGTTTTGGCGATGCAAGGAGTTTTGAAGAGGTGAACGAGCTCGTCCTCGAACTCCAAGATCGCTTCGGCCCCTGTCCTCCTCAAGTACTCTGGTTAAAAGCCCTCACCTGTATCAAGATCTTCGCTTCACAACGCCACATCACCCTGCTCAAATTCGAACGCCTGACCCTGGTTATCGAACGAGAAAAAGGAAAAGTGTCTAATCGCTACACATTAGCCCTCCCTCCTGTAAAAAAACCTGAGCAATTCCAAGAAGACATCATCAAACTCCTAAAAAGCCCACCATGAGCAGTTCTAACCAGATCTTCCAGACCCGTCCTGATGATTTTGCACCGACAATGCATGTAGCTTCCTGTTATATGCTCTGCCAGGGCAGACTCCTGCTACTAGAAAGCGCACCCCATAAGAATTTCGGGGGGAGCTTCAGCGCCCCAGGCGGCAAAATGGAGCCTTTAGAAACACCCCTTGCTGCTGTCATAAGGGAAACCTATGAAGAAACAGGTTTTTTAATCGATTCAGATCGACTCGAAGGGCCTAAGACATTTTATGTACGCTACCCAAAGCTCGATTTCATCTATCACGTCTTCATCCTGCGTTTAGCTGATCGCCCCACTCCCATCATCTTGAGCGAAAGTGAACATATCTCGTATCTATGGGCATCACCGCGCGAGATCTCTTCGCTCCCATTGATGCCGGCCGCCTATGAATGTTTCGAAATCGTCTTCGGAAAGGATTTCATAGAACTCTAACCTAAGAAAGAATTTGCAAATTCTTTTCCCTATGAAAATTGAAAAAATCGAGAGGGAATTTTTAGGATAAAAGCTATTTAAGCGCTTCCATGATTATGAAAATGAACGCAAAGACCCGTAAGCCGCAAAGACGCAGAGAAAATTGAAAATGTATTAGCCGCGCTGATAATAGACGCTGCAATCGAAGTACATCGGACATTTGGCGGCCAAGGCTTATTGGAGAGCTTGTATCAAACTAGGATTACTTCTCAATTTTGGGCAGAAACTTCTTCGCAATGGCATAGAAAGAGTCGTTAATGATTTATAAAACTCTTTGCGTCTTGCGCGTCTTTGTGTTGATTTTCACAATCGCTGAGTTTCGAAAAAAGTCCAATGAATTTGCAAAAACTTTCTAAGGTGTTGAAGGGCCCATCCCTAGGTTGCGATGATAAGCACCTTTGATATGCCGCGTCTGCATTCCCCTTGCCGCTTTTACAATTTGAATCCCTTTTTCCAAATGATCAGGCATATAGCGCTCGTAAACAAAGTCAGAGCTTTTTTTCGTCTTGAATCCTTCATGCATCAACGGCAGATCGGAAATGAGCAGTAAGGCGCCTAAAGTGAACTTTCTCTTGTAGCTGGCAGCAAATAGCGTGGCGCATTCCATCTCGATCGCTTGCGCTTTGGTCATTGTGAGCATCGATTTGAACTCTTCGTTGAACTCCCAAAAGCGCATGTTCGTCGTATAAGTAATGCCGATGTGATAAATCGCTTTCTGCTGCTCGAGCACTTCCGTTACCGCTTTTTGCATGAGAAAGTTGGCCAAGGCTGGCACTTGCGGCGGAAAATAAAAATCGGATGTCCCTTCGCCCCGAATACTTGCTATAGGGACCAAATATTCTCCTACCTGATAACGCCGTCTTAAGCCGCCGCACATCCCTAAAAGGAGGGCCGCCTTGACTGGCAGAAAAGAACATAGGTCGACGACTAAAGCCGCTGCCGGTGAACCGATTTTAAAATCGAGAATAGTGATGTCTTCACTGGGACAATGCGCCACTTTGAACATGCTTCCTTCCAAAAATGGGACACTCCGTGTTTTGGCAAAGTATTCCACATAACGGGGAAAGTTGGTCAAAAGAAGATTGGACTGAAAGTCAGATGCCTTGCTCCCCGAGTATCTTTCCAGCGTCTCCCTGGCAAACGTCTCTTCTCGTGGATCCGCTCTCATGCTGCTCCTTGGTTCTTCTTCAAACTAAGATTATGAACCTGCACAATTTTTGATGTTTTGCACAAAGTCTTGCTCTTATTCATCCTTTTTACTCAGCAAACAATTTTTCTAAAGCAAATAACGAGGCTTTCATCAAAAACCCATTCGTCTTAGAGATATATACATCATAAATCGAAAATTGGTTGGTATTTAGAGAGCTTAACTACGACTTTTTATCCTTTGCAGATAAAAAACAAAAGGAGCAATGGTATTTACCAATGCTCCTTATTAGTCTATCAGGTAACTAAGTGTGCTATACCTTAGCCTTGCAAGCACTCTTTTCCATGTATTCATCTAGGGGATTAATAGCTCATTAATCCATTTCTCATGAGTTACACAGATTTTTAGCAAACTATCCTTCAGTTAAAGGCATTAAATTTTCTTTAATATTTTCTGTTTGCCATTCCTCGTATTTATCGAGCGGCCTATTCAATGCAGCCACTAGTTCTTGCTCGTCTAAATCCAACCCTTCTATACCCAACCCTTCATTTTCTAATTCTGTTATTGGATCGTCTACTGATAACATAGTTCTACGAAGATTCCAGTCATGAATTCTATCAAAGACTCTTTCATGAACTATTTTTGCTGACAATGCAGTAAGATTTGAATCACCCAGCCCCTCTTTTTCAGAAGTAGTTGGGTCTTCCACTGCAATTCTATTTGCAATCCAATAATCAAGCCTCAGAGTGAGTGATGGCAATGTATCTCTAAGTGCATTAGCAATCACTTTAGCGACTTTAACCCAAAAACCTTCTTGCGGTTCGGTTGCTGCAATCACTATTTCTTGCTGTGGTATAGTAAGTAGTCGTTGTTCAGATCTATACTGATTCATTGTTTTGGCAGCCATAACATCTATCATGCTCATAAAAAACACACCCCCCTAAATAATTATTATGTATTATTTTATTAATTTAACAACCGTTGGCAAGCGCATTATTAAAGACACAATCAATTATAAATTTATTATTATAATTCATCAATAACTAGTTTAATTACTTGAAAAGTAAACTTTAATCGAGACGTAAGTCATTGAATTTCTGTCAGGAGTTTAAAATATTTACTTTACAATCCTCCCAAGACTATGAAAGAAAAGAAGAAAATCCCCCAGCGTCTAGCTCGTTTACTTTTAATCTAGCTCAAGGCAAAATCGCGCCTTTTACACCTTGGTTTACTTATGGCGCAAATCGGTACGAACGAATTCAGAGCTGGTATGAAAGTCGAAGTCGAAGGAGAGCCCTACACCATTGTCGGCGTCGAGTTCGTCAAACCTGGTAAAGGCCAGCCCTTTACTCGTACAAAACTGAAACACCTTAAAACCGGCCGTGTGATCGAGCGTACGTATAAATCGGGCGAACGCCTCGAGGTGGCTGACGTCGAAGAGACTAAGATGCGGCTGCTTTACACTGAGCCTGATGGGGTTGTTTTCATGGACGACAAGTCGTTCGAACAACTCACTATCCCCATGAGTGTCATTGGCGATAATGCCAAATGGCTTATGGATGAGATCTCGTATGACATCGTCCTCTATAAAGGCGAGCCGATCGAGGTGAGTCCGCCTACATTCATGGAGATGAAAATCACTGAGACCGCCCCAGGCGTTCGAGGTGATACAGCCTCTGGACGCGTCCTCAAGCCTGCTACACTAGAAAGCGGCGCAAAAGTCCAGGTGCCTATTTTTGTCGAAGAGGGAGAAAAGATCAAAGTCGATACCCGCACTTGCGAATACGTCTCTAGGGCTTCTTCGTAAACCATATCGGCCTTCTGATGAACCTCTCATCTGAAACCCAGATTCATCCTTCTAAAATCACTGTGTTGAAGGACCGCGCTGCTTGCCTAGCTAAAGCGCGGTCATTTTTCGCAGACCGCGGTATTCTCGAAGTCGACACTCCTCTTCTCAGCCATAGTGCCCCGGTAGACGAGCATATCGACGTGTTCAAGGTCATCTTGCCAGAAGGAAGTTTCGGATATCTACATACTTCTCCTGAATATGCGATGAAGAGACTTCTGGCTGAAGGAATTGGTGATATCTACCAACTGAGCCATGTGTTTCGAGAAGGTGAAGTCGGCCGCCTCCACAACCCTGAATTCACCATGGTTGAATGGTATCGCATAGGAATTAGCTACGCAGCCATGATCGCCGAGTCACTCGATTTTATCTGCTGCTTCCTAGGCAGTCTGCCCAACGAATCGATCAGTTATCGAGACGCCCTCCAAACCTATGCTGGCATCGATTATCTCCATGCCACCCATGCGGAACTCTTACAAACAATTCACCGTCATGGGATCGTCCTATCTGATGAAGCTAAGGATTGGGATAAGGAGACCCTATTACAATTATTACTGAGTAGTGTCGTCGAGCCGCATTTAGGCCAAAAAAAACTCTCTGTCCTTTTTGACTATCCTGCATCTGAAGCGGCTTTGGCAAAGACCAGGCAAAAGAACGACGAAACGGTGGCCGATCGTTTCGAAATCTATTACCAAGGCGTCGAGCTTTGCAATGGTTACTATGAATTGATCGACCCCCTTGAGCAAAGATGCCGTTTCGAAGAAGCCAATTCTATGCGTATCGCTCTTGGAAAATCGGCTCTTCCCATTGATGAACAGTTTCTCGCTGCTTTAGAGAAGGGTATGCCAGAGTGCTGTGGTGTGGCCGTCGGCTTTGATCGGCTTATGATCCTTCGCCATCAGGCCAACAGCCTAAGTGAAGTTTTGCCCTTCACATGGGACTCGATTTAAACCCAACCTTGAACAATGGGATACCTGCGGCCAACGCGAAAGGCTTTTTTACTCACGCGAATGCCTGGCGGCGCTTGACGACGTTTATATTCTGCGCGATGGATGCGCTGAATGAGCTCGGCGACCATTTCGACGGGGATCTTGTATTTTTGACTGATCTCCTTAGGCGAGAGAAAATCTTCGACATAGGCTTGCAGAACACTATCGACGATATCGTACGAAGGCAGCGAATCGGAATCCTTTTGATCTGGACGCAATTCCGCAGAGGGCGCCCTTTCGATGGTTCCGTTAGGAATGATCTCTCTCTCACGATTGATCCAACGCGCTAATTCATAAACCTGTGTTTTGGTCACATCGGCAATCGCCGCAAGGCCTCCTGCCAAATCTCCATAAAGAGTGCAATACCCCATAGCCATTTCGCTTTTATTCCCTGTGCTGATGACCACATGCCCCAGTTTATTGGACAGGGCCATCAGGATCATGCCTCGGATTCGTGCTTGCAGGTTCTCTTCTGTCACATCGGGCGGCTTTCCCTCAAAGAAAGGTGATAAAAGCTTCAGATAATCTTCAAAAGGCCCTTCAATCGGGATTTGTTTGATCCCTACTCCCAAATTACTAGCCAGCTTGAGTGCATCGTGAATTGCAGCTGGCGAACTATACCGCGAAGGCATGTTGACACATAAGACATTTTCCTTGCCAAGCGCCTCTGCTGCAATGCATGCCACGAGCGCAGAGTCGATCCCTCCAGAAAGCCCTAGACAGCCCTTTTTAAAACCAGATTTATGGAAATAATCACGTACTCCTATCACGAGCGCCTGATAGAGGTCGTGTATAGGATCATAATGGAATACGCAGGGCTTGGCATGGACACTAAGATCGATGAGCATCTCATCTTCTTCAAATCCCTTCGCCAAACGACAAAGTTCTCCTTCCTCATTCACATAAACACTGTATCCATCGAAAACGAGCTGGTCGTTAGCACCAACTTGACAGCATAGCAAGACAGGACAATGCAGCGTCTTGGCGGCTTTAGAACAAACACCCACTCTGACATAAGGTTTCTGGAATTGATAGGGCGAAGCAGAAAGATTGAGAAGCAGGTCGATCTTGTGATGTGTGAGTTCTAAAACAGGATCGATGGCGTAGCGCGTTCCCCCTGTATAACCAGAATGCTGCCAGATATCTTCACAAATGATGATGCCGACATTTTTATCTTTTAGGAGCCAAGGATAAACCGATTTTCCCGGTTCAAAATAGCGCCTTTCATCGAATACATCATAGGTAGGCAAGAGCGCCTTGTCCTGAAACCCGATCAATTTACCATCTTGGATGATCGCTACGCTATTGAGAAGAGGCTTACCCCCCGATTGCAAGTTGCGGCGTACCAGCCCAACTAATGCAATAATATCGGCCGAGGCATGGATGATCTGTTCTAGGCAGCTCTCCATTCCATCGATGAAAGAGCTATGCAGCACCAAATCTTCTGGCGGATACCCGCAAATGGTCAGCTCGGGAAAAAGCACGATATCCGCCTTTTTGGCCCGAGCCCGTTCGATGACATCGATGACCTTACGGGTATTCTCCGTTAAAGCACCAATAGTGGGATTGATTTGAGCTACAAGTACTTTCATCGGAAATTCCATCGACTCTACTTCGCAGCATACTTTTTTTTCCTTTTCAGGTATACTAGACAGACTAGAAGCAATTATTTATTTTAACCGTCACTATAGAGAGAGGATTGCGATTTATGGCCCAAGGTAAGCTATCGATCCATACAGAAAACATCTTGCCCATCATCAAAAAGTGGCTCTATTCTGATAGGGAAATTTTCTTGCGCGAGCTGGTTGCTAATGCTTGCGATGCCCTGAATAAACTCAAAATCTTAAAAGATACCGGCGAGGCAACGCTCGACACTAGCGAGCTGCGCATCGATGTCACTGTCGATGCTGAGAAAAAAACACTTACGATTGCCGATACAGGCATCGGTATGACTTCAGACGAGGTCGTCAAATACATCGCACAAGTGGCCTTTTCTGGAGCAGAAGAGTTCATGGGCAAATATAGCAAGGAAACTAGCAAAGACCAGATCATCGGCCACTTCGGCCTTGGTTTCTACTCGGCATACATGGTTGCCGCCCATGTCGAAATCGACACCTTAAGCTATCAACCATCTTCCACCCCAGCCTTCTGGCGCTGCGATGGATCAGTCGATTATACCCTAGAGACTGGAACCCAAAGCACACGTGGTACGACGATCACCCTTTTCCTTAATGCCGATAGCGAAGAATTCCTGAACGAGAGAAAGCTTAGCGAAATCCTCATGCGCTATTGTGCGTTCCTCCCTTTTCCGATTTACCTCAATGGCCAGCACATCAACCACGAAGAGCCTCTATGGGTTAAAAACCCTTCCTCGCTTACCGAAAAAGACTATCTTAACTTCTACAAGACCCTCTATCCTTTCGAAGCGGAACCTGTCTTTTGGGTCCATCTCAATGTAGATTACCCATTCAACCTGAAAGGAGTTCTCTACTTCCCCAAAATCCAGCGACGTTTTGAATGGGATAAAAGCGCTGTCAAACTCTTCTGCAATCGCGTTTTTGTCTCTGATAATTGCAAAGACCTCATTCCCGATTTTCTCACCGTTCTTCGAGGAGCCATCGATAGCCCCGATATTCCTCTCAACGTCTCCCGCAGCTATTTGCAAATGGATCGGACTGTGCGTCAGCTCGGTACCCATATCGCCAAAAAAATCGCCGACCGGCTTACCCATCTGTTCCAAAATGAAAAAGCGAAGTTCATCGCTGCTTGGAACGATATCGAGATGATCGTCAAACTCGGCATTCTCCAGGATGAGAAATTCTATGAACGAGCCAAAGATTTCTTGCTTTGGAAATCGATCGATGGCGAGTGGCTGACCTTAGAAGACTACCGCGCCCAGCAACCTGAGAACGCTAAAGATCAAGTGTTTTACACAACCGATGAAAAACTCTCTCCTGCGATGGCAGATCTTTATCGAAAACAGGGAATCGTCGTTCTAGTGGCCAATGCACATATCGACACAGCCCTCATGAGCACTTTGGAGTCAAAAAACAAAGATCTTTCTTTTCAGCGCGTCGATGGCAAGCTCGATGAACGCCTGCTCGATCAAACGCGTGAAAAGACCTTGCTCGATACTGAAGGCAAAACGGAAAGCGTACGGATCGCTGACCTCTTCCGTTCTCATTTAGCCGATAAAGAACATCTCGAAGTCGAGGCCAAAAGCTTGGCATCCGATCTTCTGCCAGCATTCCTCATCGTCGATGAAGAGACGCGCCGTTTGCGCGACTATATGGCCTTGACAGGGCAATCGATGCCAATCGATCTTCCAAAGAAAAGGACCTTTGTAGTCAATACCAATAGCAAGCTTGTGAATGCCATTTATGCGCTAAAAGATAAAAAGCCGCAGCTTGCCAAGGAAATGAGCGCTCATCTCTATGATCTGTCTCTTATGGCGCAAAAAGAGCTCGATCCCGTGACGCTAGCTTCTTTTGCCGAACGCAGTGCCCGCGTTCTCGAACAACTGGTATCGCCCTAAGAAAGTATCTGCGAAAAGAATGGGAAGACTTTCTAGGGAACTTCGAACACCTAGAATAAAGTCTGCATAAGTGCTTCCAATTTATATGTCGGATGGTGTGTCCTATCGGCAGGACAGTCAACCCGGCATGTAAATTGGAAGCGCCTACGCAGGTTTTATTCTAAATCTCTTAGCAAATCTTCTTATTCTTTTCGCAAATACTTTCTAAGGTTTTAAGAAGGGTTGTAGGGCTATTTGGTCGAAGATGCTTCCCTTATTGTCGATGGCAAAAATACGGCCGTCTTTTTGCCCCAATGTAATGAGATAGACCGCATTGATCTGTGCACTTTTTTCGAGATAAAAAACTTCTTTTGGCGTTAATGGTTTTCGCGGAGCTACTCCCCAAGTTCCGCCGCCCAAATAGGTCACACCTTGGCGATCGATTTTCTCATTTTTGATTGGTTTCGAGCGCGCGTATACATGATTGTGATGTTCAAAGGCTGTCTGAACACCATACTGCTCAAAAAGCGGGCACCATTTCATGCGCATCAACCTCGCTTTCCTACTATTGTAATTGCCATAAGCTCCATAAGCTGGCTGGTGATAAACTGCCATTTTATAGGGCAATTGGATAGAGTTCTTGAGTGCACCTTCTAACCAAGTCGTCTGCTGCCCATCGACGGCGTGCACGTGACCTGTGTCGAGAAGAAAAAGGGCAAGATAGTCGCCAAAAATCAATTCTCGATAAGTGCCAAAGCGTTCTTTAAATGGAAAAAGCGTAAAAAACAAAGCAGCTTCTTTATTACTTGTGAGCGCTCGATAACTACCATTGGTATCGTGATTTCCCATGACAACAACCATGGGAATCAATCGTCCATTTTCATCGATCATCTGTTCCGACCAGTTCTTTAAGAACGTCTTCCATCTTCGCCATTCCCAATCTGCTTGTTTCAAAACGCTGCCATGCTTTGCCGCATAAGCAATATCTCCCCCAAGGACAATAAAATCTGGCGAGAGATGTGCCACAATGCCATTCATTTTCCGAAACAGTTCGTAGTGATAATAGACATCTCCTCCCACCACAAAACGCACAGCTCTAGATAATTGCTTTGGCATCGTCTTGAATCGATACTGCTTTACTAGCTTCACATCTGAATCCAAGCAAAAAACATAGCCCGTATCAGGTTTTAGTTTTTGGAGAAATACCCTCTTTAAAACGATCTCCGTTCCATCCAGCGCTATCTCTTGGCAGGAAACATCTAGCCATACCCCTTCTTCTTTCTGTAGATAGAAAGAACCAGGGCTTTTTTCCTTTTTTGATTCGAGCCACTGGACGACCATCGTCGTGGATGGATCATCTATCCAAGTCAGATAAACAAGGGGTTCATCCGCAAGCAACCTCATCGAAAAAAGTAAAATAACAACGATCAGCAGCAAGCAACGACGATTCACTGTTTATATCCAGGTTTTCAAAGATATTTAATGCATAGGAGGATGGTACAAGCCGCGCATTTTATAGGAACCCTTTTTTAGTTTACAATGCAGTCTCTTATCCCATGGAAAAATGTTCCATGGACAAAACGTGTTTTTTTGCTAAAGTCTATGCACCTAAAAAGCGAATCCAAAATCAACTGAATCCCAATTCGTTAATACTCTCTAAGGAATGATATGGTTACCAAGGCTACCTACTATTCATCAAAAATTCCGATTGATTCCACCCCAACTCAGGCCAAAAATAGTCCTCGTGTTTCTCACGAAAAGCCTTCCTCCAAAAGTGCCCCTTGCCGTTTGGAAAAACTTTTTCTTGAGCATACTAAGCTCCCACCTTCTCATCCAAAAAACCATCATCAAACTTTAATACAACGAACAACCTCACGCATCGACCCTCAGACAAGAGTGTTAAAGGAGACGAATGATGAAGCGTTGATTTTGCAAAAACTCATGAAACTTTATGACAGATGCTGCAAAACCAATAACTCTGACAATACAGTAATCAAAGAAACTCTAACCATTTTGCCAACCTCTTTACATAACCGCCTCTTCTTTCATCTCTACCTTCTTCATGCATGCCAAGGCAAAAAGACAGGGCTTCAATATGGTGAAAAAGCCTTTAAAGGTAGCGATCATCATTCAGCAACCCATAAAGAACGGGCTACCGCTATCCATAATCTTCTTTTAGAACAACTTGCCTTCCGTTTTGGCTCCCTAGGACATCAAAAAAGCGCAGCTCTCATGCTATGTTTTACCACGCTTCCACTGAAAGATCGCAATGACATCTATTTCCACACCTTTCAACTCAGTCCCAGTTCTCATCCCCTTGATTTTCATTACGGCAAGAAAACCTTTCATCGCAATGAACACACCATGGAAACCAATCTTTTACGCAGCCAAGCCATCTATCATCATCTCTTCAAACGAATCAATGCCTCTAATAGCAAAATTTTACCTTTGCACCTTCAAAGAGAATTGGAACAACTTCGTAACGAATGCGGTCTTCTGAAAGAAACGACCAAGTCCGAAAAGGAGGCAGGGCAAAAAACCGCCGCTGCCGAAAAGGCCCTCCTACAGACCCGTCTAGAAGATTATGAGAATCAAGTAAAAATCCTTTCTTCCAAATTCCAAGAAGAAACCCAAGTGTATGCAACAGCTATGGAGCACCTGCGCAAGATCAATAACGAAACGACCATCGCGGCACAACAAAAACTCGCACAGATGGAAATTGAATTACAAATACAGATCAGTCTCCGGAAAAAGGCGGAAAAGACAAGCGAAGATGTCCTAGTGCTTTTTTCTAGAAACCAAACTCTATTGGGAGATCTTGACCTTCCACCCCCCCCTTTCAAGAGTCCGCAGGAAGTGGAGCCTCAAATTGCGGAAAAAGAGGTTGTGACGTTAAAAAACCAACCCCCTTCTGAAAAATCCGATTCGTTAGACTCTGTAATAAAAAATCTTAAAAAGATCAATCAAGACGCCTCACAAAAATTATTGGAATTACAGAGTTCTTATTTTCCTGGGGGGATAAATTCTGATGAAGGATGAGACCCCCTTTCAAAACGAATATCGATTTTCCATACTATCCCCATAAGAGATTGTCGACGAAGCCTTAGATTTGTGGACAGTCTCTAAGACTTTCAAATAGGAGTCCAATTCTTGCTTTGAGCCTCTCGCTCAAAGACTTATAATTTGATGTGTTTATTCCCCCATTCAATTGCCTAATTCCTTGATCTACAAAGCATTATAGAAAATGGGCTCCAAGTTTTTTATAATCAACTTGTTGCTAACAATTATTTTCGATTTTATTTAACGATCAGTCATTGAATAATAACTGTTAATATTATATAATATGTATAAGGTTTAATTTATCTTCATAGTTTCTATAAAAAATATAAAAAAACCACAAGATTAATATGTCACACGGTTCACATCTCTCCTTTTTAGATAGTCACGGCAAAGCTATGCAGCGTTGTGCTAATAAGGATCATGATAAAAGCCTACGCCAAAAGCTCGATGACAAATTAGCTATTCGTTTTAATAAATTTTTTCAAAAGACGATCGACAAAAATCTCATCCCTTCTACGCCAGGTAAAAAAATCACTGGGAATCTCATCATCGTCGAAAAAAAACATGGAAAGATCGCTCTCTCTTTTAAAAAAGATGGATCTGGGCATGCAAGCACTAAAGACGTCGACCTCGCTAAACATCCCAAATTATTAAGAGAAGCTAAAACCATCCTTAAAATCATGAAAGATGTCTGGGGCTCTCATTCTCATGAGCACAAATCCCATCATCCTACGAAGCACCATGGGCATGGTAGCTCGACTAAGAACACACACCCTTCCCATCATTCAACAGGAACGTCTAGTACCCCTGCGACTGGGGACGAAGATGAGATTGGAGAAGAGGATGATGGTGTTACATCGTCTGCTGAAGCCGTTAATGACACCTCTAATCCAGCCGAAGCAAGCGATTCGGAGTCTGAAAGTGAAAGCGACAGGGTTGCTTCAATTAAGACAAAACGTAAAACCTCAAAAGCAGCCGATAAAGATTTACGTCCACAGCGAGAAATCGCAAGGCTGGTTGAAGAAGGTCTCGACCTATCTGCCCAAGCGGCAGCCTTATTAAAGAATTATAGTGAAGATCAGCCCATTGCAGAAGATGCAGCAGACTTGATTCCAAAAATTCAAAATCTAGATGGAAGAATATCGAGAAGCATCGAAGCAAGTGAGGAGCCTGATCCTAAGCTAGAAGATTTAAGAAACACTCTTGCAGATTTCCAAGGACGCCTTGAAGCTATTATTAGCAATAGAGCAGACATCGAAAACAATCTCGTCCCGATTTTAAAAAATTTAATGAGTGTAGCTGAAGACTTAGGCAACTGTCCAAACAATAATACGCAGCGATTCGACAACTTGCTGGGAACTTTCGATGAATTGACAACTTCAGAGAGCTATCTTACTAGCGAACCCGCTAAAAAAATGGGACAGCAGCTAAGACAGCGCGTCTATTTCTATGCCTATGCTCTCCATCCTGAAAAACGAGGACAAATCGAAGGATACAAAAACCGTGAAGGTGAATGGCTGTTTAGAGCTGCTGAAGAAGCTGATATGACAAATGCATCCCGCGCCCAAGCCATTCGATTTGCAGTTATGCATCAGCTACGGTTATTATCCCCAGTATTTTCGAACGATAATATCGATAGCATCAAACCTATCTTCGAGCAGCTTCCCGAAAAAGATCGAAAAGCATTGCTCCTTTCTTTTGCAGAAGTTGCAAATACTCCTATTCGAAATGGCGTCGAAATCAAGCCTACTCTAGAAGAAGCAGAAAAAGTCTTTTTTGGCTCCGAAGGTTCTTTCCTTCGTTCACTCAATAGTGACCGTGGTGAAGGGATCGATCGCTGGATCGTCAATTCCATCGCCAAATATACCGGCACTCAGCAGCGCCTCTTAATAACAGATAGAAACTCCCTGCGTAAAGAACGTGATGCTTTAGTCAAGAAAAACAAGGCTCAAAAAATTCAGCTAAAACAAGCGAAAAAATCCAAAATTGATGCAACGAAAAGAGCCAAGAACCTCCAACATCGAGTAGATAGGCTTGAAAAGCAAATCAGCACACAAACTCAAACTCTTCAGCAAAGACAAGAAGAGCTAGAGGAATTAGTACGTAAAAACAACTTAAATGCTTCGAAAGTCCATGATCTAACAAGCCAAGTTAAAGGTGAACAAGAAAGACGAATAAAAGCTGAAGAGAATGTAGCAGATCGGGATGAGCAGCTAAAACAGGTAAAACAAACCGTTACAGACCAGCAAAAGAAAATCAATCAGCTCAAGAAGAGCCTTGCACGAGTTAGAAAAACTACCCGAAAACAGAAATCTACCATAACAGAGCTTAACAAGCAGCTCAAACTCTTGAAAGAACTCCTTCTACAACATCAAGAAGCACTTAATAAAGCAATTAAAGACCTCAAAACCCAAAAAGGGAAAGCTGCCAAAGCACAACTAGTCTTACAACAACAAATCGACAATCTCTCTGAAACAAACAAAGCTCAAGCCACTGAAATCCAAAGACTGATTCAATCCGAGAAAGGGCATCGCGAGCGTGCTGATAAACTAGATCAACAAATTGCCGATTTAACACAGCAACTATACACACAAGATTTTGGCCGCCGCGAAGCAGAAAATGCTCTGCACCAGCTTAAGAAGGAGGTTGCTGACGAAAGAAGGCAAGTAAAAATTGCTCAAGCAGCTTTGCAAAAGGAACTCGATGCCCTCAAAGGGACAAACAGCAGTCTGGCAGAACAATTCCGCATTTCTATTAACACAATTCTACAAAAAGACGAGCAAATTGCAGAGATGCAAAAACTTGTCGATATGCTTGAAATCCAGGTTACATCTCAAAACCAGGACCAACAAAACCTTGAAGAAACATTAGAGCAGCTTGAAACCCAAAAGACGCAAGCCGAAGACACAGCTCTCGCCCTCCAGTCGAAAATCGACGCTTTCTCTGAACGATTTGAATTCCTAGAACAAGAACTAGAAAATACTAAATACAATCTAGAATCGGAAAGAGGGCATGCTCTCGACGTACACCTAGACGATCAAGAAAAAATAGACACTCTTTCTGATGAAAATCGAAACCTTAGACGTGATTATGCTGAACTAGGAAATGATCTCTCAGATAGTCAATATGAAGTTTCAGAACTACGAGAATCAGAAAAAGCCCTTCAGGGTAAAATCGCTGAAGCCCATAGACAAATCAGCTACCAAAAAACTGCGATTATGGCTCTTGAAAAGAGCCTTAAAATACAAAAACAAGCCCATCAGAAGGCTATTGCAGAACTGCAGGCTACCATCGAATCAATCAGGCACAAAGCTAGTAACGAGGCTTTTGAAGCAGAAGAAGCAATCCGTGACCTTCAAGATAAATTGGAAGCGGGTAACACTCTCTTCGATCAACAAAAACAACTGGCTGAACAAACTCAGCATGAGCTTGAAGAAACTATCACCTCGCTTGAACAAACAAACGGAAAACAATCTGAAAAGATTTCAAAATTAACTCAGTCTAAAAAGAAATACAAGGCTGCTGCCAAAAAACTTGGTGAAAATCTCAAAGCAACGCTTAAGCTCAACCAAGATCTTCAATCCCAGATTGCTCAGCTAAAGCAAACACTTGGCACTGAACAACAACAAGCTCAAACAGCTGCTCTTGATCAACAAACGCAAATTACCGATTTAACCCAGCAATTGCAAATACAAACCAAGGCTCTTTCCGAAGCCCAAGAGAATCTTGAAAATGTGAAAAATGAACTTCGCACTGTAAACCAGGAAAAAGAACTTGCTGCTGAGCAAAGCCAGCAAGAAATCGACGAGCTTCAAACAAAACTCAATAAGAAGGATCAAGCTCGCACGAACCATGTGGAGCAGCTCAACTCTAAAATCACTCAACTTGAAAAAGGAATAGAAACCGGCAAAGAAAGGGCTAACCACCTAAGCGAAAAGTTAAAAGAAGCAAAAAATAAATTCGCTCTAAAGAACCGACAAAGCCAACAAAGAATCCAAGAACTCGAGAGTCAGGTTCAAAAGATACTCCAAGATGCAAAATCAACTCTTGAAATGCAAAAATCCCAAGCAGATGAACTTGCTCATCAACAAGAGGTACTCCTTGGTAGCCTCAGAGCAGAACTTGAAGCAACTCAAGAAACTCTCAGGAAAACCAAGGCTCAGCTACTTCATGAGAGAAGCGTTGCCCTTTATCAGGTTAAAGATGTCCAACGAAAGCATGAAAAGGAATTGGCTGCTGTAAAAGAAACTGCTCAGCAACAGATCGCAGCAATCACCGGGACAAATGAACAATTGACTGAGGAGCTCACAAAAACCAAGAAAACTCTTGCCGCTGCTACTAAAACAAACCTAATTAGCCAAACCCAAATCCAAGACCTTCAGCACAACCTTGGTTATTTAGAAAATGGCACCATTCCTAATCTTCAACGTCTTCTCGAAACACAAAAACATCAGACTGCCCTTGCACAAACAAAGATACAAACTTTACAAAATGAAAAAGCCGACTTGGAAGGACAAAATCGCGAGTTAACACAAACCCTTGCAAATCTCAGATCTGAACAACAGAAGATTACTCTGCAGATAGAACAAGACAAGCAGGCTCTAAATGGAAGAATTCAGCAACTCAGTCAAAAGGCTCAGGAAACCGATACCTTACTCCGAGAACTCCGTGCTACTGTTTCAGAGAAAACCGATACAGCTAAACAGCTTGGCGAACAGATCATCTCTCTTGAAACCAACCTCCAAACCCAATCCCAACAAATTGAAAAGGGCAAGTTAGAGCTAGAGAGCATTAAAGAGACATTGAAAAAAGCTGAGTCTGAAAAGGACAAAGCCCTTAATGACATCACTCTGCTCTCTACTCAGTTGAGCACAGTTTCTCAACAAGTCGAAACAGAGTCCCAAGCAAAAGGCAATGCTCTTATCTCAGTGAAGCAGAAAGAAGAGGAAGCTGAACAGCTTCAATCTACTCTTAAGACGATGAAGACTAAAACAATACAACTTGATAAAGAAATCGCCTCTCAAAAAGAACTCATTGAATCTCAAACATCGTCATTGAGAACTTCCGAGAAAGATAAAGATTCATTAACTTCACAGCTAAGTTCCCTTAAGACTGAAAAAGCCAGCGCTGAACAGCTCGCAAGCCAAGCTAATGAAAATCTTAAGAAACGCATAGCAGAGCTCGAAGCCGAAGTATCAGCAAAAGATGTTTCTGCTCTGCAACTTCGCTCATCTCTTGACGAGTTACAGAAAAAAGCTCAAATCCTTGAATCGCAAAATCAACACCTCCGATCTAATATACAAAGCAACATTGCAGCCCTAGCTGCTTCTAGTAGTCAATACACCCAATTATTAGTGAGCCATGAGGAGTTAGAAGAGGAAAATAGCAACCTTGAAGATTTGATATCTAAGCAGGAAGCGCAGCTTAACCAAGCTAAGCGAGATAAGGAAACTCAATCTTCTTGGTCGACACAATTACAATCCAAAGTTAGTCAATTAACTTCGAAAATTCAAACTCTTCAAGACCAGCTCAACCAAATTCAGCAGCAAAAACAAGCTGTAGATCGTGCAATTGAAAACCACCAAAAATCAGCTTCGGAAAAAGATCTATCCATCGAGCAGCTAACAAAATCCCTAAAAGAAAAATCAGACCAAAATATTGTACTTAGCCAAAAAGTCATTAACCTTGAATTAAGCATCCAATCAAACGAAAAGCAATTACAACTCCTCAGGGAGCAGCTCAAGACATCGGAAACAAGGCTCAAAACAGCAGAATCTGCACAAAATGAAGCTATTGAGCAAGTTGAGCTCTTCAAAAAGCATCTAAATACTGCGAAAGAGCAATCACAAATACAACAAACGACATATAACAAGAAAATAGAAGAACTTAATCGAAGACTAACTGCTGCACTGCAAGAATCCACTTCTCTTAAATCTTCTTTAGAGGCAACCCAAACAGATTCCTCTTCACAAAGTAAAATACAAGTAAAAACGATTGAAGAACTCCAAAACGAGCTACGCGAATTAAAAGAAAAAGTAACACAAGCGGATTCAAGGTTTAACCAAACTATCAAAGAGCTCGGATCTGCCCTCGTTAAACAAACAAAAATTGTAGAAGCTCTTGCAAACCACATTTTATCGTTAGAATCTACTGTCCTATCGCAGCAATTAGCAATTACAGCTTCTGAACAAACTAAAGACAAATTAGAATCAACCCTAAAATCATTGCAAATGCAAAAGGATGGCGCAGAGAAATCCCTACGCGAGGAAAATCAAAGCCTTAAAACAAACAGCCTGAGCATCTCCCAAACATCCTCAGCAAAAGATTCAACGATTGAAACCCTCACTAAAGAACGCGATCAGCACCAGCACAATGCAGTCAAGCTACAACAACAGCTTGAGCAGCTCCAATCCCAGCTACATGACACCTCAACCGAATTGCAAACGATCAAGACAAAAACTGATGAGCTATCAACCCAAAATCAAATACTACTATCAGACCAGCAGACCACCGAAACCACCCTTGCTTCTCAGAAACGTCAAATCACATCCCTAACGCAAGAAAAAGATGACGCGCTTTCACAAGTCCAAACTACGACCACATCCTCCACACAAAAGCAGCAAGAACTCGCTAATCAGATTGTTCAACTCAAGGAAGAACATGCAGACACCCTGAGGAAAGAACTGCAGAAAATTACTACTCTAACTACTCGTTTAGAAGAACAAGCAAAATTGCTAACCGAACAACAGAAGCAGTCGCAACAAAACGATATATTGAAACACGAACTCCAACAACAACTGCAAAAGCTACAAAATGAGTTAGTTTTACTTAAAAATAACCAAGAGCAACTTCAAATTCAATTAACTGCAGCTCAACTAGCTAAAAACAAAGCTAAAGAGCAGTATGAACATTTAGTTAATGAAAACAGTTCAACTAAAGACCAGTTCGGCGATTTGCAAAAACAATTAGAACAACAGAGAAAAATCAACACGACCCTTCAGAAACATATAAAAGAGCTGCAACAGGATGGATTCAGGCTCGCTGCTGACAATCAAACCTTAGCTACAAAACACCAAGTTTATCGTTTTGGTAAGTCGATGACTAAGGAAGAGCTAGCACAGCGCGCTCTTCAACTCGATCCTAGGCTTTATGGAGCGCAACCTGTAACGCAAACAGCTTTTAGCAAAGTTTCTCATGGGATACTAGCCGGTACTCTCGATGCTCTAGCACAACCAAAAGACCCAGAAATGATTGCATTGGCTAAAGCAGCTCTTACTGAGATCCTCGATGGAGTCCATGATACTGGACAGCCGCCTCATCGTAAAACACCGTTGGATATTCACGAAAAAGCTCTTTACTTAGCTATCTACATTGCTAATTACGATCATGAAAACTTCAAAACTTCAGAGCTTTTCAATCGGTTACTCGCATGGGCTACAGAAAAAGATGTCTACCACCTAACTTCTACCGCTGCCCAAAAGTTTGAGACACTCAAACTTGCTTTGGCTAATCTAGGTCATGTCAATGGCCCCCTTGAGCATGTCCTTGCCCTCAACAAAACATACGCAACAGTGACCACTGGAAAAACCGGACAAGCAATGGCTAACAAGTCAGCTCGTTTTGAGTGGGCTAAAAATCTTTTGCAAAAAAATGAATTGACCCAACCTGAAGAACAATCCACATTGGCAAGAGAAAACCTTAAAACATACTTTAAAGAACGGCTTGAACATCCACTCGAATCCACCGATCCTACATTAGAGGACTACACCGACATCACTAAAAATCTCCAAAGTCGAACTGGAAGTATACGACCCATCAGTCTACGTGAGCAACTTCTTGAAGGCCCGAAAGACTTTCATCTAAACTCAAAACATTTAAACACTGCAGGTCATGCGTCCCAAATAGTGGCCTGGGAAGCAACAAAAGAAACACGAAAAGGCAAGATCGATGAAATCATCAACAATGCTATCGATGAAAGGGCCTTTAAAAATTATGCCCTAGATTCCGCGTCTCGTACTTTAGATGTTCGATTGACACCATCCTCTGCTTTGATCGCAGAAGAGTGGCTTGGTAAGTTGCAAAAACATGTTCGCGAAAGCAAGATGACTCCTGAATTGCGAAAGAATTTACTCACACAGACAAGCGGTGTAATCTCTGAAAAGCTTCAAACTCTTAGCGGTCTTAGATGTACAGAGAGTTTTGTTCCTAACCTAGCAAAGACCATTGCTGAAACTGGAACGTTGCCGCCAATTTTGGAAAAATTGCTTTATAAGCAAAATCCGAACGAAATGCTGATCGTGGCGCAACTACTCTATTACTATATAGCTCTTAACACCCCACCTAAAAAAGGATTTGAAGATATTGCCGATCATACATCGTGGGATTGGTTAATCCAAGACCGACCACCTGAGGTTGCTGCTCAACTTCTCTTCAAACTCATGTACGAATGCCACCGACCACCCCAATTCCGTGCGAATAAAGATCAACCATGGGCTTACCCAATGACATGCCAGCAAGTGGAATGGGCTCATCGTTTATACAATCACTTACAGGGTAAGCATGCTGATCCGATCTATGCCGATGCAAGCTCAGGTAAAACGGTTACAGCCGAGGTGATGATCCGTTTCTTGACTAAACATGTACCTGGCTGCCAACGTCCAGTCTTCTTCTTAAGTCCTTATGCAGTCGAGGTCGAAGGAATGAAGGCAGTCCGATTTGAAAAGGATCAAAGGATTGAAAGCGAAACTAGTAGAAAAAGAACAATTACTATCGATGTTGAATCTCAAAAAGAATTGCACGGCGTGGTCATTGTTGATGAAGGACACCTGATCCACCCCGAAACAAGCATTATTCTCAAACACAATTCAGAAAGCATTGTATGCTCCCCTCTTCAAATCACTGCGACCCCAGTCATTCCTAAGAATACGTATCGTTCATTTAAAACTGAGACACTCAGTACTAACTACCGCACAAAACTTGCAGAGGTTAGTCAAAACCTTGCTGTAAGCGAATCGTCTAAAAACCAACTTCTTACTAGTGCACGCGCTGCATACATGAAAAAGATCGGCGAAGAAATTTTAGACAACATCGCTGCATGTACCGAGCTGATGCCTTTAGGCCAGAAATATTATAAGACTTATCTCGAAAACGTGAGAATCGCGCTAAACAAGCGAAAAGATGGGACTGAACTTGCAGAGATCCTATCTAAACTAAGAAAGTCTCTTGAGGATGGAAGAACTTTTGGGATGGCACAAAGAAACGGTCAGCAACCTATAAGCTATACAAGCCTTATAAAGCCTTCTGCAAAAGACACTCAATTCAGCGACGATGATAACAGAACATTCAAGAATAAAATCGATCTTTTAGATGAACTCATCGAAACTGCTAAGACCTCTAATCCACCCTCTTATTCAAAACTATCTAGAAAACTTGGTAAAGACCATGCGCTGATTGAGAAACTCAATGGAGTCTATTACGATATCGAAACATTGGGCCGGCTGCGTGATAAACTTGCCAATAAGCTCTTAAAATGGTCACGCGATCTAACTGGTCCTGATCCAGATGCTGTTAAATATGACGAAGTAAGAAGGCGCAAAACCATCGCTCTCCAAAATGCTTTCTATCATCCATTAAAAACTGTCACATCTTTAATGGGATCACTCGATTTCCTCGCAGATGAAATGCTCAAGGCAAAGGCAACTCATATGCAGCTCATCTTCCCAGGGTTTCGATTCGACAAGCAGGCTCAACTAGAAACCTTTGTTCACAAACTACATGACACCTATCGCGAACGCGCACAATCAAACCCCATCAGTTATCCTATTCATTTCGTCTATCAAGATTCTCACTCGGAAGGATCTGACAGAGGCAAGCCATGGGTCATTACTTTTAAAAGCCCAGAAGACCCCCATGTTAGACAAACTCTTGACGCATGGAATAAAGAACGCGATCCGAGCAAAGGGACCATCGTCATGCTCTACGACAAGACGAATATGCAAGGTGGAGATTTTAGTGAATTGAGTTTTGCTGGCGCTCCACGTCCAGATAAGCTTGGCCATGAGATCGAACAGTATATTTTCTGCAATATCAACGATGGAAGTGATAGCGATCCTTCTACCATGCTCAGTGAAAATGATCTTTTCCAGGCTCTGCAACGCCGCCGAGGCTCTTCTGCAATAGCTCCTCACATTTATAGTTCTATGGAAAAAGATGGTTTAATAGCAGCTGCTGCTAAGAACCAGCAAGAACTAGAAAGCCTTTGGGCTCTGCGTACTGCTTCCGAAAGGATCGCACGTAAATTGCTTAAAGCTTCTCTGATTAGCAAAGAAGAGTGGAATGGTACAGCTGAAGGACTTTCATCGAAGAGGGAAATCGTTAGAAAAGCTAGCAGAGAGCTTTATCAAACCCGTGGATCGAGCTTAAGTGCTGAACTACGTACGATGCTTGTATTTATGAAAGCACAAGGCATAAAGACTCTTAAGGATGGTGCTTCAAAAGCTAAAATTAGTACGCTTACGAAAGATTTGATAGAGAGCGTCTCTTATTTAGATGAACAGCTCGAGAAGCGTCGT
Source organism: uncultured Simkaniaceae bacterium (assembly GCA_963791555.1). Classification (GTDB taxonomy): domain Bacteria; phylum Chlamydiota; class Chlamydiia; order Chlamydiales; family Rhabdochlamydiaceae; genus JAGXTH01. The sequence goes on along the minus strand of CAWBSQ010000001.1, from coordinate 429,410 downwards.
GATGTCGAGCCATTTAGCTCAGAGGTTTGGCATGCTAAGAAAGACGTCGAACAAGCAGAGCACTTTGCCGACTGGTATCTCACGGCTGGAGCCAAATAAACCCAATATCTAAGATAAGGAAGATTAAGCGGCCGCCTAATCTTCCTTATTATCTATAGTTTATTCAGTCACTTCAACTTTTTTTGCATCTTCTTCAGTGCAAGGCTGCACTTCCGTGATGGCACTCTTCACCACTTCGATTTTGGCACCTTCGACCATTTTCAAGACGATGGTCGTTTCATTGATGCGGGCTACAGAACCAACGATGCCCATAGCAGTCACACGGTCCCCTTTTTTCAAACCGCTGCGCTGCTGTTCCATTTTTTTACGGCGCTTTTGCTCTGGACGCCAGAGAATAAAATAGAAGAAGAGGAGGGCAACCAAGAGCATCATCCCTGTCTGCATCATGTTGCCAGAAGCTGGGGCTCCACCGTCAGCCGCAAAGAGGGAGGCGCTGGAAAGGAGGGCAAGAGGTAAGGCAAAAAATTTTTTCATAGTTTCTTCCTGTGAAGTTCAAGAGATTCAGATCAGAAGCATGCCTTAATTTGGCTCTAAAAGCAAGCGTAAAAGCGCAATGTTCTCTAGATGAGGGGTATGGGGAAATTGATCCAGGGGCTGAAGAAGCTCTAATCGGTAGCCATTCTTACTAATAATCTCTACATCAGCAGCTTGTGTTGTTGGATTGCAGGAAATATAAAGAAGGGTGGATGGTTTTAAGGCTAGGATCGGTTCTAGGGCCTTAGGACCCAAGCCGCTTCTTGGGGGATCGACGACTAGGATACTTGGGAATTGAAAGCCTGGGCGGGCTGCTAGGGCCATTAGGGCCTCTCCTGCATCGGCCTGGATCAGTTCCACATTGGTGATCTGATTGAGGCGCAGGTTCTCTTGGGCATCGAGGATAGCATAAGGATTGAGCTCAATCGAAGTGACTTGTTTTGCTAGCGGCGAGAGCGCCATGCCGATCGTCGCTGTGCCCGCGTAAAGATCGATGATGTGCTCTTCTTGGGCATTGCCAAGCAGATGCAATGCTTCAGAATAGAGACGTTCAGCCTGGTAGGTATTGGGCTGAAAAAAAGAACTTGGACTTAGGCGAAGTTTTCTCTCCACCTTCTCTCCTGCCACCGTCAACCGGAGAATTTCCTCGAGATGATCCTTTCCCGCTAAGTGCCATTCGTAAAATTGTGTTGGCAACCCTTTGCATGCTTGTTGAATCCGCAAAAAACAGCTGATCCCAGGAAACTGATCGGTCAGAACTTTTACCCAGAGATCTAGTTCCTTTCTTGTTAAAGCATATTCTGAGCGCCCAGAAACAGTCAAAATCGCCATTTTGTCTTGGGTCCGCTTAGCATCGCGCAACGTCAGGGTGCGAAGGGCGCCTGTATCGCGATAAGGATGGTAAGCCCGAGCCTCTATCCCCTCCCACCAACTGCGTGTCAAGGCAAGCGCCTCCATCATCCATTCTTCGCAAAGGTGGCACTCTTGCAAATTCACTACGCGTCCTTTCCCTGCCGACATCAACAGTCCCAGATACTTGGTTCCTGCAGAATCTTGGGAAAAAGAGAACTCCATCTTGTTGCGATAACGCCACGGATCGTGGCAAGGAATAATCGGCTTGAGTTCTGTGCCTGAGGCCAAGAAACCGGTGAATTTTTTTTCGATTGTCTCTTGCTTGAAGCTAAGCTGGGCTGCATAGTCAAGAGCTTGCCAACCGCAGCCACCGCACATCTCCGTATGGGGACAACGAGGGAGCACGCGATCTTTAGAAGCTTCTTCGATTTGCAGAACGCGCGCACGCGCTTTGTGGCGACGTACTCTGCCTAGTTCTACTTTCAGCCGATCGCCAGGCACCCCATAGGGCAGCTCGACTTCGATCGCCGGCTGTCCATCTGCTTTAGAGAAATGAGAAATAGGCCGTCCTTTGGCATCGAATTGTTCGACGACCAAGGAGAGGGGATCCTTGGAAAAAGACATGGGAGGAAGTTTAATGCAGACATCCTCTAAAGGCAATTACCTTTTTCTGGCTTTCTTGGCTTTTTTAGATTTAGCAGGTTTTTTTGAACCCGTTTTGGAAACTTTTTTAAAGCCACCTTTTTTCTCTGTGGTAATCGACTCCTTGCGATACATCTTTGCACATTTTTCCAGTTTGATCGAACCTGTACGCACTCTTTGTGCCGCCGCTTTATTGCCAGCATTGGCTTTATGTAAATCTTTCATACAAGCATCGAGTAGCTTCATCAAATGTGCCGATGTTTCTTTAAGCGACATAAATTTCGTATCCTCGTGTTTGAAAGTTCAAGTTCCTATGTCCATAGGGGGTAGTGAGAATATTGTGCAAGATTTTTTTTTAAAACAACCCTCTGTTGATCTCTAGATGGACTTTTCCTTTATTAATGCGAGTTTTAGATAAGCCGCTTAGCCAAAACTCGCGTTTATTAGACCTATTTCGTAGTTGTTTCTGAAACATAGGAAAGATCACGGCGCAAGCTTGCCTTGCCTTCTTTCTCACGGCGCATGATTTTTTCCATCGAAGGATCGATGAGATCGATTTTTTTTATATCCTCCATCAGGCCCTCTTCGCGCTGAGAAAAAATGACAAGAATATATTTGGGAACATCGCCGCCAAAGAGCACCTTCCACACCCGCCAACAAACCTGGTTTTTCTTATCGAGATGTTCCTTTGCTTTGCGTTGCAAGAGTCCTTCAAAGGACTTTCCTTGTCCCGGTTCAATCGCATAAACAAAATAATAGAGAAACGGGCGATTCATGATGCTGATATTGACATCGCATGGCAAACAAGAGCACATCGGCAAAAACTGATGCAGACTGAGTACTTGAAAATTCATTGTGCTCCCTAAAGCCTCCTGCTGCTTCATCCACAATTCAGGCCCTACCTGTTTCTTCAACGCCTCATTCAATGCATAAAAACTGTCGAGGGCCGAAAAATTGCCCAACGGGATCATAGCAATATACTCTGGAATGCCCTTCGCTTCTAAAGTGATGATGGGCGGCACCGCCCTTTCTTTTGAGAGCTGGGTCAATTGCTGGAGCCAAACTTTCCATAAGGCTTCATAGACATCGCGCTTGCCAAGCGAGAAAAAATTTTGTTGAATCAGCCAAATATCGCTAAGAGCATCCCCCTTTTGTACAGGTGAGGACTCCAGCGCACCTAACTCGAGGTTATTCAAAAAATTTATTACTATCATTGTGACCAGAAACAGCTGTCTGCGCATTTTACTCTCCTGCTTAGTACTCCAATGGTAATCGAACTTTTATCCTTTCATTCCCCAGATGCATATATAGTTTTTTTTATAAACAATCGCTAAAAAAGCTTGTCTTTCTGAAGGTTTCCCCGTCTTACAAATAATTCGTTAGGTTAGCAAAGCAGATTTGTGGTACCATTGTCCTAGATAATTGATCCTTGTTTCTTGTGAGTTATTCCCAAGCTTGAGATCAATTGTTTCTTGAGAGGCTATCCTCTCATGGATGTAAGCTTGCCCATCTTTGTATAGAGGTGGTGTAAGCGTGGTAGAATTTTAGGAGAATTTTTTTTTCATGAGTCAAACTATGTCAAAAAGTAAAAAGCTGTACGTTGGCAGTCTGCCATACAGCGTCACGGAGGATGAACTGCGCAATATTTTCGCCGGTTTCGGAACCGTCGAATCTGCACGCATTATCACAGACAAATTCACTGGTCAATCTAAAGGCTTCGGATTTGTAGAGATGACCTCCGGGGATGAAGCTCAGAAAGCGATCGACGGGGTTAACGGCAAGCAATTCGGTGGACGTACGCTGATCGTAAACGAAGCGCGTCCTGAAGAGCGACGCGAGCGTTCTTTCAATAATGCCGGCGGTGGAGATCGCTGGAATCAAGGGGATAGACCTCCGCGCCGTCACCAGCGCTAGTCTGCTTTCCTACGCTGAGTTTGTACTCATGCGAAACACCGCCTGGTTCTTTTCCGGCGGTGTTTTTTTATTTCAAAGAAAATCCTTCCTTATAATACAATGCCCATTGAATTCCGTTATTATGGGTTCATGAAGCCATGGTCTTAATCATCTCAGTCATATCAACCAGACTCCTTTAGGGTCTGGGATCTGTCACTAGAGTTTTCTTCGGGAAATTTTTGTGATTAGTCTTACTTGCTTTCATACAAGAGTTGTTTCTCTTAGAGAAAGACAGAAAAATTGAAACCACTTATAGCACAATTAAAGAGATGCTCTTTTATAGCTATAAAGGTTTTATCCATACTCAAGAAATTTTCTTTTTGTTTAGGTTTATATGCATCGTTCCGCCAAAAAACTAACACTTTACATTGCACTTCTCGTCGCCTTTCTCGACATGATGGGAATCGGTCTTGTTTATCCGATGTTCTCTTCTATGCTCTATCACGGTAAAATTCAGCTCATCGCGCCAGACTCTTCGGAAGCATTGCGTGGAATGTGGCTAGGCATCTTGCTCTGCGCCATGCCCATAGCCCAATTCTTCAGCTCGCCAATCTTGGGAGCCCTATCTGATCAAAAAGGACGCAGGCCTGTTCTAAAATATTCCCTGATTGTCTGTACATTAGGTTATTTGATCTCCACTTGGGGCGTTTATCAAGAAAGTCTTTTTCTCCTCATTCTAGGGCGATTCATTGTCGGGGCAGGAGCAGGGACATTTTCGGTTGTCTCAGCTGTGTTAGCCGATATCAGTGCTCCGGAGGAAAAGGCCAAAAATTTTGGTCTTCAAAACATGGCATTCGGCGTTGGCTTCATGGTGGGACCTTTTTTAGGTGGACTCCTGTCTGACAGCACATTTTGGAGATGGGGCAGTTACGACAAGCCTTTCTTGTTCGCCTGCATCACGACGCTACTTAATCTTGTGCTTCTCTGTCTTTTCTTTAAAGAGACGCACCTTAAACCTAAATCCAAACCGCTAAACTGGTCCGCAGGCATTAGTAATTTGAAAAAAGCACTTAGCCTGCCATCTATGCGCTGCCTATTCGGTGCTGTTTTTCTCTTCGTGATAGGATGGTCCTTTTATTGGGAGTTCATTCCTGTCACCTGGATTAAGGAATATCACTTAAATTCTATGGAAGTAGGTTCGTTATATGCGTATGGAGCAGGGATTTATGCTTTGAGTTGTGGGCTGCTCATTCGCCCGATTGTGAATCGATTTCCAGCTTCCAAAGTGCTTTTTTATTCTTTAGCTATTGGCGGTCTGTATATTTACTTGATGCTTTGTCATATGCCCATTTCTTGGTTTTGGGTGTACATTCCCTTACAGCAATTTTTGATCGCTATGGTCTTCCCCACAGCTTCAACTGCTGTATCTAACTTGGCAGATGCCGAATCGCAAGGAGAAACTCTTGGCGTTCTCCAGTCGATCATTTCAGCATCGTTTGCTATAAGCCCACTTTTGTCTGGGATCTTTGTTGGATTGAGCACACATGCACCGATCATCGTCGGCGGCACCGCTATGGTTTTGGCAGCATTGGTCTTAATCTTAGGAAACCGCAACCTAGTCTTTGGTAAGACAAAATAGATCTTACGAAGAAGAGTTCTGGTTCAGTCTTTGAACCAGAACTCTACCTAACGAAAATAGCGTTCCCTTGCCAATCTTTAATAAACCAATGAGCAAAGAGGGTAAACCCAGCTTTTTCTAGGAAGGTTCTTAAGTCTACGTATTGCGTCATCTCTTTTCTAAACCAGCGAAAATTGGTCTCGGTGTAAATGACTTTTACTGTCTCTAAGATTTTTGGAGAGCTCTTCAAAATCTGTAATTCCAATCCTTCAAGATCTAGCCACATGAAATCCACATGATCGATCCTATTCTCTTCACACCAATCATCGAGGACGACACAAGGAACTTCAATTTTATGACCAGCGTAATCCTCTTTCATCCAATCAGATGTTTCTAATAAGGAACTCGCTCCCTCATCGGCAGAGCTAATAGCTGTAGCCATAGAACAAACGTGCAAAACTGCTTTGCCATTGAAGCTATTTAATGCCAGATTGAGAACATGAATATTGGGTACCCAACTAGTTTTTTCGAACAGCTTTTCAAACGTAGATGGATTCGCTTCAAAGGAAATGATTTTTGCTTTAGGCCATTTTGAAGCAAAAGCCAGAGTATCATGTCCATAATGACCTCCTGCTTCGAGAATGATCGGTGCTTTAGGAAGAAACTGTGCAATGAGATCGAGCTTATTTTTGCCAGAATTTTCAGGTGCACCTTGAAAAAACAGTGAATATCCCATGGATCCCACCCTAGCACGGCTACAGGATTTCTGCGATATTTAGCAATTTCGTCGAAGATCTTCCCATTCTCATAGCGAAAAGAAACGAGGAACTATTTCTTAGATTGCTCTGGAATCTCTTTAACTCATAAACGCCAGTTTAATGTAAGCGTTCGATGCAAAAGTGCAGCGGTTATGAAAACTAACGCAAAGACGCGCAAGCCGCAAAGTAATCCTGTCTACTGAACCATTTTTTAGCTTTAATTTTTGCTATGCAGCTAATGCATTTTCAATTTTCTCTGCGTCTTCGCGGCGTGGCGTCTTTGCGTTAATTTTCATGATGGTATTATTCATAAAAAAAAAGGCCTCGAAAATCTTTCGATCTTCGAGGCCAGAAAAAAAACTTGGCAGCTACCTACTCTTCCACACTCTTGTGTTCTAGACATCTTCCGTCTGATCCCTCGTTCGATCTCATGCCTGCGGACTCTTCGGTGCTACGTTGCTCGTTCTTGCCGATGCCTCTCGGCATCGCCTTCTAACGAACGCCTTGCTCCAAAGGTCCTCGGCTATGATCTCTTTACGAGTTATCAAACAGAAAATGTCTTGTACCATCGGAGAAACTGCATTGGGAAAATCACGAAATAATGCGTCTTTGCGTTAATTTTCATGATGGTATTATTTATAAAAAAAAGGCCTCGAAGATCTTTCGATCTTCGAGGCCAGAAAAAAAACTTGGCAGCTACCTACTCTTCCACACTCTTGTGTGTAGTACCATCGGCGACGAGAGGCTTGACTTCTGAGTTCGGGATGGGATCAGGTATTTCCCTCTCTCTATAACCACCAAGAGAAGACTTTATCCGCTCGCTTTTTGAGCTCACTGATTGAAAATGACGCTTGAGAGTTTCTCATTCCACCTGTTTTATTAGGTGTTGTGAAGCTTCTGAAGCTTTAATTGTTTGCTTTCACTTTTCTCATGGACTTGCCTCTCATTTCTGAGGGACACGCCGATGAGTTAAAAAAAAGTGATCAAGCCAGTGGACCTATTAGTATTGGTCAGCTCAACGCGTTACCACGCTTACACTTCCAACCTATCAACCCTGTCATCTTCAGGGGGTCTCATTGGGATACCTTATCTTGAAGGAGGCTTGGCGTTTAGATGCTTTCAACGCTTATCCTTTCCGAACATAGCTACCCGGCTATGCACTTGGCAGTACAACCGGAACACCATTGGTTCGTCCACTTCGGTCCTCTCGTACTAGAAGCAGCTCTTCTCAAGTATCCTACGCCCACAACAGATAGGGACCAAACTGTCTCACGACGTTTTGAACCCAACTCGCGTACCGCTTTAATTGGCGAACAGCCAAACCCTTGGGACCTTCTCCAGCCCCAGGATGCGATGAGTCGACATCGAGGTGCCAAACCGCCACGTCGATATGAACTCTTGGTGGCGATAAGCCTGTTATCCCCGGAGTACCTTTTATCCGTTAAGCGACGGCGATTCCACTTTCTACCGCCGGGTCACTAAGCCCTACTTTCGTATCTGCTCGACTTGTTGGTCTCACAGTTAACCTGCCTTATACCTTTACGCTCGTTTCGTGATTGCCAACCACGATGAGGCAAGCTTTGGACTCCTCCGTTACTCTTTAGGAGGATACCGCCCCAGTCAAACTGCCCGTCTGACACTGTCCATCGCCCGGATTCACGGTTCGATGTTAGAATTCCGACTCTCCAAGACCAGTATTTCAACGTTGACTCCAGCGACCCTAACGAGCCGCCTTCTCTGTCTCCTGGTTATCCTACACATGGAGGGTCAGAAGCCAATATCAGAGTACAGTAAAGGTTCACGGGGTCTTTCCGTCTTGTTGCGGGTAAACGGCATCTTCACCGCTACTACAATTTCACCGAGTCTCCCGTTGAGACAGTGCCCAGATCGTTAGGCCATTCGTGCAGGTCGGAACTTACCCGACAAGGAATTTCGCTACCTTAGGACCGTTATAGTTACGGCCGCCATTCACCAGGGCTTAAATTCAATGCTTCGCCCTTGCGGGCTAACATCTCCTTTTGACCTTTTGGCATTGGGCAGGCATCACACCATATACTTCGTCTTAGACGACTTTGCATAGTGCTGTGTTTTTGTTAAACAGTCGCCTGGGCCATTTCTCTTCGGCCCCTCGTTGCCACTAGCGTTCACTAGCTACAACAAAGGGCTCCTCTTCTCCCGAAGTTACGAGGATAATTTGCAGAGTTCCTTAACGAGAGTTATCTCGCGCGCCTGAGAATATTCTTCACACCCACCTGTGTCGGTTTTGGTACGGTCGCCTTTGACGACTAGTGGTTATTTCTTGGAAGTGTCGCGCTATGCCATCGGTTCCCCCGTAGGTTCCCCTTGTCGATCACCTGATTTTATGTCAGCGGATTTGCCTACTGACCCATCTCATGACCAAACGGACGTTTCCAATTGTCCGCACACTTAACTTACTTCGTCACCACGTTGTCATAGTTTACGGCGGCGCAGGAATATTTAACCTGCTTTCCATCGCCTACGCTTTTCAGCCTTGGCTTAGGGACCGGCTAACCCAGGGAAGACGAGCTTGACCCTGGAAACCTTAGGTTTTCGGCGAGGAAGATTTTCACTTCCTTTATCGTTTACTCATGCCATGCATTCTCACTAGTATGCGCTCCAATGCTCTTCACAGTACATCTTCTACGCACATACTACGCTCTCCTACCGCGTATATCTTTCGATATACACCCGTGATTTCGGCTCCATGCTTTAGTCCCGTATATTATCGGCGCAAAGTCTCTCGATTGGTGAGCTGTTACGCACTCTTTAAATGATGGCTGCCTCTAAGCCAACATCCCAACTGTCTTTGAAACTTCACTTCCTTACACACTTAGCATGGAATTAGGGGCCTTAATCGACGATCTGGGCTGTTCCCCTTTTGACTATGAAGCTTATCCCCCACAGTCTATCTCCCAAAGCGCTTCCCGGTATTCGGAGTTTGGTTCCCTTTGGTAGGGCGGTAGCCCCCCTTGTGGATCCAGTGCTCTACCCCCGAGAAGTTTTTCTTTGAGGCTAACCCTAAAGTTATTTCGAAGAGAACAAGATATTACCAAGTTTGATTGGCCTTTCACCCCTATCCACAGCTCATCCAAGGCTTTTTCAACAGACACTGGTTCGGACCTCCACAAGGTGTTACCCTTGCTTCATCCTGGCCATGGATAGATCACTTGGTTTCGTGTCTATGCTGTATGACTCTATCGCGCTATTCACGCTCGCTTTCGCTACGGCTCCAGAACGATTGTCCCTTAACCTCGCCATACAGCATAACTCGCTGGCTCATCATGCAAAAGGCACGCCATTAGCCTTTGCCCTTAAAGGGCCATAGGCCTCTGACCGTTTGTAAGCTGTTGATTTCAGGTTCTATTTCACTCCCCTAACAGGGGTTCTTTTCACCTTTCCCTCGCGGTACTGGTTCACTATCGGTCATTGTCTAGTATTTAGCCTTAGAGGGTGGTCCCCCCAGATTCAGACCAGGTTTCCCGTGTCCGGTCTTACTCAGGTACCTAGCTCATGCTCAATGTCTTTCGCTCACGGGGCTATCACCCTGTATCGCTCATCTTTCCAGATGATTTAGCTAAACATCTCACACTAAATGCCAGGCCCTACAACCCCAAAGAGAAATCTCTTCGGTTTGGGCTCTTCCCGTTTCGCTCGCCGCTACTTAGGGAATCTCGTTTGATTTCTTTTCCTCTGCCTACTGAGATGTGTCACTTCGGCAGGTCTCGCTTTCTATGCTTATGTATTCAGCATAAAATGATGAGATTCTACTCTCATCGGGTTTCCCCATTCGGAATCCTCCGGGTCAATGCTTTTTTCCAGCTCGCCGGAGATTATCGCAGGTTTGCGCGTCCTTCTTCACCTTACAATACCAAGGCATCCGTCAACAGCTCTTAGCAGCTTGATCACAACAATCTTTAATTCTGCTAACTTACTTAAAACTTACTTTCGCCTCACACACCTAATTCACATTGTGTTTATGAATATTCTCTCAAGCGCCATTTTCATTCAGTGAAATTGATTCGAGCCTTCTCGAATTCAATTTATTTACTTTATTACTCAAATTGCGTTTGAGGATATTGTCTTCTGTCAAATTTTCAAGATAACGATTGGCTGTTTTAAACAGCGTGAGGGAAGTGATGTGAACAAAAGCTCATCTCAACCTAAGAGTGTCCTAAAACACTCTATTGTCCTTAAAAGGAGGTGATCCAGCCCCACCTTCCGGTAGGGCTACCTTGTTACGACTTCATCCCAGTCATCAGCCTTACCTTAGGCGCCTCTCCCCTTGCGGTTAAGTCAGCGACTTCGGGTAAAACCAACTCCCATGATGTGACGGGCGGTGTGTACAAGGCCCGGGAACGTATTCACGGCGTTGTTGCTGACACGCCATTACTAGCAATTCCAACTTCATGTAGCCGAGTTGCAGACTACAATCTGAACTGAGATCGGTTTTAGGGATTTGCTTCACCTCGCGGTTTCGCTGCCTTCTGTACCGACCATTGTAGCACGTGTGTAGCCCTGGATATAAAGGCCATGCGGACTTGACGTCATCCTCACCTTCCTCCTGGTTAACCCAGGCAGTCTCACTAGAGTCCCCGCCTTTCGCGTTGGCAACTAATGATAAGGGTTGCGCTCGTTGCTGGACTTAACCAAACACCTCACGGCACGAGCTGACGACAGCCATGCAGCACCTGTACAGAGACCCTTTCGGGAATTACCATCTCTGGTAACGTCCTCTGTATTTCAAACCCAGGTAAGGTTCTTCGCGTTGCATCGAATTAAACCACATGCTCCACTGCTTGTGCGGGCCCCCGTCAATTCTTTTGAGTTTCACCCTTGCGAGCGTACTCCCCAGGCGGTATACTTATCGCGTTAGCTACGACACAGTCAGGGTTGAGCCTAACTACATCAAGTATACAACGTTTACGGCAAGGACTACCAGGGTATCTAATCCTGTTTGCTCCCCTTGCTCTCGCGCCTCAGCGTCAGGTATAAGTTAGAAAATCGCTTTCGCCACCGGTGTTCTTCCACATATCTACGCATTTCACCGCTACACGTGGAATTCCATTTTCTCCACCAATCCTCGAGACAGGAAGTTTTAAGTGCCGCTCCGAAGTTGAGCTTCGGAATTTCACACTTAACTTTCCTATCCGCCTACGCGCCCTTTACGCCCAATAAATCCGATTAATGCTTGCACCCTCCGTATTACCGCAGCTGCTGGCACGGAGTTAGCCGGTGCTTCTTTACCTGGTACCCTCAAATCGGAGGACTATTCATCCCCCTCTCTTGTTCCCAAGCGAAAGAGCTTTACAACCCGAAGGCCTTCATCACTCACACGGCGTCGCTTCGTCAGGCTTTCGCCCATTGCGAAAGATTCTCGACTGCAGCCTCCCGTAGGAGTCTGGGCAGTGTCTCAGTCCCAATGTTGGCGGTCAATCTCTCAATCCGCCTAGACGTCTTAGCCTTGGTGCGCCATTACCACACCAACTAGCTGATATCCCATGAACCCCTCTTCAACCGCAAGGCCCCTTTCAAGGTCCCCAACTTTAATGAGTCTAAGATGCCTTAATCACACTTCATTCGGTATTAGCGGCCGTTTCCAGCCGTTATCCCCAGGTTAAAGGCAGGTTATTCATGTATTACTAACCCTTCCGCCACTAAGTAGCAGGTTGCCCTTCTACTTCGTTCGACTTGCATGCCTCATCCACGCCGTCAGCATTCAATCTGAACCAAGATCAAATTCTCAAAAATTAAAATCTTTGAGTCTTTGAGTAGTTACTAAAAATTAACAGGTAAACTAAACGGTTCCCCGTTCAGCCTACACAAGCTTCTGTCACATCACTTCTCTCACACTGTCTAATTATCACCAGCTAGGTCTTGCCTTAGCTATTCTCTTTCAGTTTCTTCAGTCGTTTAGACCTATTCTTGAAAGGAAGTCAAAAACATACACAACACCGCCCTTTTTCCGCAAACACTTTCAGAAAAATTTCCAAACTCTCCTTAGAATCCCATATGGAATGCTCGCATTTTCGTCTTCGGTATAGCACTTTTACAATGACTCTAGAGGTGGGAGTTTACCAAACTCTTTCAAGGCCAGTCGTTAAAATTTTTGCTTTAAGGTTTTTTTCTAATGTGTTAACAAATTCTTAATCATGCACGCTGGGTTTAAAAATCGAGGCAAAAAATTATGTCCGCCGAATTTTCAAGCTCGCCTCAACGTCCAATGCCTAAAATCTATCAGGAACTTCAGAGACAGTATCAGGGCTCTGTTGAACAGCTAGAAAAAGGCTGTATGCGAAGTGCGAAAATACTGAATACCCTCCACTCAAGATATGATGAACTCCAAAATAGCCGGGTAGAAATTCCTCTTCAGACAGCTTTTGAAGATGAAAGAGACGTGTTCTACATCGTCTACTGGAAACTCGACCGTTTGTTCCAAAGTGCGATTGAATTTGAATTGAGCATGAAACAAAAACTTGACGCCTTAACACCGATGGCTGAAGGAACGCGCTTTGAGACGGGACAACGAGGAGATAGCAGAACAGACTCATGTGCCAAAATAGAACGTATTAGCAAGCAACAGTTGACCCATCTACAAAGTTGCTATGCCTATTTTGGCTTAACAAAAAACAGGCTAGCGCAAAACTTAGCACTGCTAAAAGTTAACTTAAAATGCTTTTGTGCGATTGTCAGCAATCGTGGTGAGCCTCTAAGCACCCTAGCATCGATCCAGATACAATTCTCCCACCTTCCCAATCTTTCAGAAGCATTGTCCAGGCAAGTAGAATTAAGCGATAAAATCCAAGCAGCCGAAGAAGTGGAACGGCGTGAATCCTTAATCGATGATGACGGCGAGGAGTATGTATTGATATCTCATAAAGGTGACGAAAAGAGCAAAAAGAGCGAAGGCTGATTTTGAAATTTCCTAGAGACTCTTTAAAAGGTACATGTGTCGTATGAAAGAGATCTAGTCAACATGAACAATTTTTAACAGAGGATTTTTATGGCTACACAAGTTACAGACACATCCGCCTCACTAGCTATAGAGATGTATACAAGTCTCTCTCAACAATACCTTGTAAAATTGGGTGATATAACTACTGCCTACCTAAAAGTCGAGGCTATTAAAAAGCACGTGGATAACCGATATAAAACCCTTGCAGCAAGAAAGACACCAATTCCTTCCGCTTTTGAGCTCAGTAATGAGCGGGCTGGTTATTATGCCAATTATAGAAAGCTCAAAAAGGTTTATACAGACAGCGACAAGCTTCGATCAGCGCTAATGCATGGCTATAAATTCCTAGACGCCGATAGAGTTGCAAAGATCTCTAATAATCAGCTTACATTAGTACAAGTCGATAAACTTGAAAATTACGTTCATAGCCTTGATGAAGCTCGAGAAAATCTGGACGATAGCTTAAGGGCTCTAAAACATCGTAGTCTGTACTACTTTCACCTGATTGTTGAGAACAAAGGGAAACCTCTCAGCCTTTGTCAACTCCTCCGATCTCCTTGCGGTTACCGTCCAAATGTCACAGAACTCCTAAACGGCACTGATGAAGCAGCATTGAGAGATCCGGTTGAATCGATGGAAGTGGAAGCTGTTTTATTGACTCAGATGGACGGAAAAGAACACAAAGATCAAGCGCATACAACAACAGAGAAATCAGGCACAGAAGTACAAAGTGATCTGCTGTGCGCAGAGACTCAAAAAAATGAATATGTCAACTTGCCCAGTATACGCCACCCATCAAACTTAAAATTCCGAAAAAAAACATAGGTACAACTCTCGATAGCTCAAGGCGTCATAACATCGCAGAAAGGTAAAGCATGTTTCATTCAAGAATGTCCTGATCAACATGAAACCTGAATCGATCAAATGAACAATTTTTAACGAAGGAATTTTATGACCGTACAAGTTTCAGATACATCCGCTTCCCAGGTCTGGGAAATATATACAAATCTTCCACAACAATACCTTGAAAAGATGACTGATATAACCAATGCCTATTTAAAGGTGAAGGCCATGGCGGACAATGCAAGAGATCGTTGGAGAAACCTCCAGAGAAGCGAGGTAGAAATCCCTTCTCAAAGTGATCTCCACGCGGAACAAGCTAGCTATTTTGCAAGTTACAGAAAACTACAAAGGGTGTGCAAAGAAAATGATGCTTTTGAAAAAACATTACACTCTAGCTATCAGTTCCTAAGAGTCAATAGAATTAGTAGGATCCCTGCTCAGCAACTCTCTTTAGGGCAACTCAAGGAGCTTGAAAATTATGCTTCTAGTTTTAAAAATACCCGGCATCAACTGGTCGAAACATTAAAAGGGCTAAAAGAAGAAATCTACCATTTTCATCTGCTTGTTGAGAATAGAGGAAAACCACTCAGCTTTTGTCAACTTCTCCGATCTGAACTTTGTAGTCGCCGTCCAAAGATCGATGAGATCTTAAGTGACATCGATGAAGAATCTTTAACGGAACCAGTCCAGTCCATGGAAGTGGAAGCTATTTTTTCGCTTCATGAGGACGAAAAAGAACACAAAGCCCACGCGCGCGCAACAACAGCGGAATCTGGTGCCAAAGTACAAGACGATCCGGTACGCTCAGGGACTCAAAAAAATAAATACGTCGTCCTGCCCGATATACACCTCCCATCGCATTTAAGATTTCGAAAGAAGGAGCAAGCGAAAATCTCGACAGCTCAACCCCTCGTTGCATCGGTTGAAAGAATAAAGTGCGTTTTATCCAAGGATCTCGAAATTTTCCTTCAGTAACTTGTTGCGTTTGGAAAAATCGCGGTCTTTTTCTCATTTCGAGCTTTACCGATAAGACATTCGCAAAGTGTGTCGACAGAGTTTAGGAGTATGTTGCAAAATTGTTTTTCTTCGAGATGGAGGGAAGCTTTTCGAGAAGTTTGCAAAATGCGAAGGCGAAGCCATTATCGGGATGATGATACGAGCGAGGAATGCAATTTGAAAGATTCCGAAAAGATTTTTCATGTGGAGGGAAATGCATTTTGTAACACCCTCTAAGAGACTGCTTCTTAGCAAAAAACAAAATTGTAAATTTTGCATAACCAATCATTTTTTGGAGAGACCTATATGGCCTCACAAGTTTCAGGTGCCCCCACTTCCATGGCAGTGGTACTGCATACAACCCTCACTGACCAATACCTTACAAAATTGAGCGATATAACGAATGCCTATCTAAAAGCGGATGCTATGAGAAAGCATGTAGATAAGCGTTATAACCGACTTACGATAAGGACAGCTAAAATCCCATCTCCTGATCAACTCATTGACGAACGAGCTACTTATTATGCAACGTATAGAAAATTGCGAGACGTATATAAGCAGAGCGAAGCCCTCCAAAAAGCTATGGTCCACGGTTATAAATTCCTAGAAGCTGACAGTGTAGCCATGGTCACTGATACGCAGCCCACTCCACAACAAATCCAGTCCCTCAAAGAATACGCTCTCAATTTTGAAAAGACACGGGAGCAGTTGGACGACGGACTAGCTCAGTTAAAAAGGAACAGCCTTTATTTCTTTCACTTGCTTGTTCAGAACAAGGGAAAGGGTCTCAGTTTTTGTCAAATTCTTCGATCCACTTGCTCTTGTCCGCCCCTTCCTAAAGTCGATAAAATGATCAAAAGAGGAGACTCTGCTTTAATAGATCCAATCGAATCTATTGAAGTAGAACCATTTTTACTGACCTCCGAGGATGAAAAAGAACACAAAGCGCAAGGTCATGTAAAAGAAGACAATTCCAGCACACCCTCAAGCGAAGAACCGATCGATTCACTCATTGCATGGAAGAAGACGAACGTACCATCAACCCTAAGATTTCGAAAGAAAGCACAAAAGCAACCCCCACCGGCTCTAATTCGAAAGCCATCATTAAAAAGCGTGAGATTTGAAGATCTTGAACCTGCAAGCTATAAAAAAGAATCCTCGATGGCAGAGCAATTGAATACGATTCTTTTGCAAAACGGTACTAGGGAACGAATTGAGGAAATGGACATTGGCGAAGAAGTGTGGAAAATAAATCGGCAGCTTAAATTGCGATGTAAAGACCTGCAGTCGAGAAAAGTGGCCATCGCTTCGCTAGATGCACTTAGTGATGAGCGCGATGCCTACTATCTCGTCTATATCAAGCTAAATGGCATATACAACCGAGCAACAACTCTCGAATCATTCCTTAGATATGGCTATAAATTGCTTAAATATCTGCATATCCAAGAGATCTCTGTCGATCAGCTGCGCAAACTTGAAGGACAGCATAAAACCATTGAAAGAATTGAAAGCATCTTGTTCGATCAATTAAAAACACTAAAGGCTTTGTTCCTCTATTTTCACTTGATTGTCGAGAATAGAGGAAGACCCTTGAATCTATGTCAGAGGCTACAGCCCTCCTTCCACGCTTTTCCTGATCTCAGAGAACAAGTAAAAGGGAGAGAAGAGAGCTTAAAAGCAAAGGTCGAGGCTATCGAAATACAGGCGGATTATAAACCAACTTTTCACCAACAAAGGAAAGTCGACCAAAAAGAACGAAATCTCTTAGTTAAGAACTAGGTAAACGCCCATTCCTGCTAAATAGCCAAGAAAAACGGGGATGCTGACTTTTTTGGCGTAGGTCAAGAAATCGATTTTCTCCAAACCCATTAAGGCAACACCAGCAGCAGAACCAATGATCAACATGCTTCCCCCAGTACCTGCCGTATAGGCGATCATATGCCAAAGGGTGTGGTCCATTGGATATTGCGACAATGGATACATGCCCATAGTTGCAGCTACAAGCGGCACGTTATCGATGATGGCAGAGATAATCCCGATCAGAGTGGCAATCATCGCTTGGCTAGAGAATGTGCGGTCTAAGAAATAGGCAAAGGCTTTAAGAATACCGATCGTTTCAAGCGCATTTACGCACAATAAAATCCCAAGAAAGAATAAGACGCCTGAAGTATCGATTTTGGTCAAGACGTGGGGTACTTTCAAGTACAGCCGATCTTCCCAACCACGATGGATGATATCGGTCACCAGCCAAAGAACGGCGACGCCTATCAAAACACCCATGAATGGAGGCAAGCCGGTCAAGGTCTTAAAAATAGGCACAAAAATCAGAGCAAGAATCCCTAAACAGAGAATGAGGGTCCCACCAGGGGCTGGTTTATCTTCACTCGAATGTTTAGCTACTTGAAATTTCCCTTTCGATTTCCAAAAAAAGAAGACTACCGGGACGATAAGTGAAACAACACTGGGGATAAAAATCGCTTTCATGATGGCCCATGAAGAAATTTGTCCATTGATCCAGAGCATGGTCGTAGTAACGTCTCCAATGGGTGTCCAAGCTCCGCCTGCGTTGGCAGCAATTACGACCACGCAGCAAAGAAGCAACCGCTCTTTACGCTCTGGTATCAGCTTGCTGAGCAAGGATACGATGAGGATTGTCGTTGTTAGATTATCTAGAACGGAAGAGAGGAAAAAACTAACGATGGAAACAAGAATGAGCAGTTTTCGCTTAGAAGCAGTTTTGACAAGATCTGTCAAAATACGGAATCCTTTATGCGCATCGATGAGTTCGACAATGGTCATTGCACCCATCAAAAAGAAAACAATTTGTGCAATATTGTTTACATGATGTCCTAAATTTATCAATTCTTCGCTTAAGGGATTTATACGCGAAAAAAAATAAATACTCCAACAAATGACAGCGACAAATAAAGCAACCGCCGTTTTATTTACATGCAGATAATGTTCTGCAATAATCGCAAAATAACCTAACGCAAAAACGATAAGAATTAACGTGTGTGTGATGGTAAACATCTCGAACATTTTCTGCCCACCTATCTATGGATTTAAGAAGGATCGCCACAGGTTTCTAAGCAATTCCTGCTTGGATAATATCATGCATGCGAATAAGCCCTACGACTTTGCGTTGATCGAGCACAGGAAGCACACTAATCCAGCGCTTGGGATCTTTTTGCATAATCTTCAACGCTTCCCAGGCTAACGTTTCTTTTGTAATAGCTATGGCGCTACACGTCATCAGCTCGCGAACAGATTTATGCAGAATTGAAGGCCCATGCGATTGCAAAGCGCGCCGTAAATCACCATCTGTCAGGATGCCCAATAGTGATTTATCTTCATCTGTGATCACGAGGCAGCCACATTTTTTTTCTGTCAGTTCGCTCAAAACCTCGGAAAGGATCTTATTCGCTGCAGTCAGCGGCATTCGATCGTCTTTGAACATCAAGCTTTCTACAGTGATGGACATTTTTTTCCCAATCGCGCCCGCGGGATGATTAAGCGCATAGTCGACGACACTAAACGATTTGGCTTTCATCAAAGCAATGGCCAGCGCATCACCGAACAGAATTTGGACAATGGTCGATGTCGTTGGTGCTAGATCAAAAGGACAAAGCTCTTTTTCTACTGGTAAATGGACAAAGCAATCTGCATTTTTTGCGAGGCGGCTTTCAGGATTGCAAACGAGCGCGGCGAGTTTGGTCCCTTTTTTGCGAATGAAGGGAATGAGCTCGAGTAATTCCTCAGTTTCACCACTCTTACTTAAAAAGATAACGAGATCTTCGCTTGTAAGAATTCCAAGATCCCCATGAAGAAAATTTGTCGGCGGCAGCGGGATAGCACGTGTACCGGTTGACGAAAGCGTCATTGCGATTTTCTCAGCAACGATTCCGCTTTTTCCTACGCCTGTCAAGACGATAAGACCTTTTATGCCAAGACAAAATTTGACGAACCTCTCTACTTGATCGCAATCAACAGTATCAAAGAAATAATCGATGTAAGTTTTTTGGTTTTTAAATAAATCGCGCATGTTCACCAGTTTAATTCAACCCAAGGTCGTTCTCAAGATGCTTTTTAAACGCATTCAGAAATCCACATCCGTACATACCATCGAGCACGCGATGATCGAATGTTAAACTTGCATTCATCATCGATCGGATCGCCAGCGTATCTTCTTCTAGCACAACGACTTTTTTCTGGAGCGCCCCAATCCCTATAATGGCCACTTCTGGGTAGCGGATAATCGGAATGCCAATAGCCACGCCAGACATGCCAAAATTCGTCAAGGTAATCGTCCCCTCCTTGACATCGTTGGGTGTCAGAGAATTATTCCGTGCTTTTTGCGATAGATCCTGCAATTCCTTGGCGATTTCTACCAAGGAGAGGCGATGGCAATGTTTGATGACAGGGACCATGATCCCTTGCTCCACGCTAACCGCGATCCCAAGATTGACAAACCGTTTTACAACGATGGTATCTTGCTCTAAGGAAGAGTTGATGAGGGGGAATTCTTTGAGCGCAGAACTAATTGCCCTTGCTACAAAACTCGTGATCGTCAATTTAACGCCATGTTTAGCCAAGAACTCTTCTTTATGCTTTTGCACAAGCTTCAAAACAGAAGTAACATCGACTTCTGTAATGAGTGTTGCATGGGGAGCTTCATAGAAAGAACGCACCATGTTGTCAGCAATCGCTTTGCGCATACCTGTCATTTTTACCCTTTCCACTTCCATGCCGCTGCTCTTGGCAGCACTGCTCATGGGACAGGGCATTGTCGCCTTTGGACGAGCGCGCTTACCCGCTACGTAATCTTCAAGATCTTTTTTGCTGAGCCTGCCCCCGGATCCAGTCGCCGGAATGGTTTCCAGCTCATCCATGCTAATCCCATGTTCGCGTGCCATTTTGAGGAGCCCAGGAGAAAAGAAATCGCGCATATCTTCTTCTTGCGCTTTTTTTTCTATATTTGGTTCCTGGGAATGCGCAGTCGAACTTGTGTGTACCGTCTGCATTCCACCCACTTCGATGACTGCAAGCAAATCCCCTACGGCAACTTCTTGATCGGCAACAGCAACGATGCTTTTTATCACTCCGGCAACAGGGGAAGGAATTTCACTATTGACTTTGTCTGTGGAAACTTCGAGCAAAGCCTCATCGAGTTGCACAGCATCGCCAACTTTTTTAAACCATTGCACAACTGTGGCATTCATGATGCTTTCGCCAAGTTTTGGCAGGGTAACATTGACCGTCTTGCTCATGATTCTATTTTCCTCTGCTGCTGAATTTTGAGTGCTATCTGTTTGATAAGCTTATCCCACACATCCTGTCCTTCGATGATCGAAGCTTCCGCATCAAGAACAATGAGAGAGAGTGCAATATCATTGGAAGATATTTTCACAAAGTCCTTACGCGTACAAACGAGGATCTCCGCTCCCTTATTTTTTGCATCCTGGGCGAACCTGCTAAGTTTTCTATCCGAAATGGGACTATGATCGCGAAGGCATAAACGCTCTACGATCTCAGCATTCAACGATCGAAGGGTAGTTTCAAAACGTTGCGGCTTTCCAATCGCACATACCATGCCAATTTTTTTATTCTGTATAGCTTCTATCGAAGCTAGCTTAGGAAGCATTCGAGTTGCTATCAAGGGCGCCTTTGAGAACTTCCTAATTTCTTCAAATCGATCTTTAAGATCGGCTTGGGCATTGTGAACAATGATGACATCTGCGCCTTGAAGCCTCTCTGGTAAATCGCGCAGTTGCCCAGAAGGAAGAAGCGTTTCTTTTATAGGGTGATCAGACCCATCGATTGTGACGATTTCTACGTCGCGCTGTAAACGTCTATGTTGCATCCCATCATCGAGAATGATCGCTTCCGCTCCTTGCGCAATCGCACTATAGGCAGCTTTAACGCGATACTTGCTCGACCAAACAGCAACCTCAGGAAGGGTACTCGCATGCAAAAATGCTTCATCACCGGCTAAAGCTGCATCGACGATCGGTCCACGTCCGCTAGAGACAAGGAGCGGGGGATCAAAATATTCTGCCCCGCCACGATAACCGCGCGATAAAATGGCGACTTTATGGTGAATAGAAAGTTCTTTAGCTAGTTTTTGTACGATGGGTGTTTTCCCAGTTCCTCCCCACGCAATATTTCCCACGCTAATGACACAGGCTGGTACTCTGGTGGACGTAAACCAACCTCGGTCATAAGCATGATGCCTCAAACGTAGTCCTTGTCTATGAAGGGAACTTAAAAACTTCCTAGGCATTGAAAAGCTCTTTTTCGATGAGTTCGATAACGATGTGAATCGCCATCATATGGGCTTCCTGAATGCGATCCGAATAAGTAAATCCATCTACGATCCATTCTAAATCGCTTTGTCCTTTGAGTTTCCCGCCGCCCTTGCCAAGAAAACTGATCGTAGTCAGTCCGATTTCTCTCGCCTTTGGCACGGCACGAAGAAGATTGTCCGAATTGCCGCTTGTCGTCAGAGCAACAAACACATCGCCTTTTCTTCCAAGCGCTTCTATCGATCGGGCAAAAACGCCTTCAAAACCCATGTCATTCGCTGCACATGTCAGATGACCTGGATCAGAAAGGGCGATCGCAGGCAGGGCTGGTCGAAATTTACGAAATAATCCCGTGAGTTCTTCTGCAAAATGCATTGCGTCGCAAAGACTTCCCCCATTACCTGCAATGAGAAGTTTTCCTCCTTGTCGAAAGGAATCGACGATGATTTTTGCTACCATTTCTATGAAATGAAGGCTGTCTGGCTGTTTCATCACTTTCAAGGCCCGTTCGCCATCTTCGATTGCGCTTAAGATTAGTTGTTGCATTTGCTGATGAAATCTCCAATGATAGTGTTTGATCATAGCTCATGAGAGAAATATCGGCTATATTGTCGAATCAAAAAAAATCTATGAATCCTTTGCCACATGTCGCGATCGTTGGAGCTACGGGAGCTGTCGGTCAAGTGTTGCTGCAGCTTCTAGAAAAGCGAGCTTTCCCTCTAGATTCTTTAAAATTGCTTGCTTCTTCAAAGTCTGTTGGAAGAACTTTGATTTTTAAAGGACAGCTTCTCGAAGTAGAAGCTCTTCTTCCATCCTCATTCAAAGGGATCGATCTTTGTTTTTTTGCTGCAGGGGGTGATGTTGCCAAACATTATGCACCTATTGCTGTAGCCAATGGGGCTGTGGTCATCGATAAAAGTTCTGCTTTTCGAATGGACCCCGAGGTCCCGCTTGTCATTCCTGAAATCAATCCAGAAGCACTTAAAATGCATCGAGGGATCATTGCTAATCCCAATTGCACAGCTACGATTATGCTGATGGCAATTGCGCCTCTTCATCGAAAGCAGCGCATTCGCCGAATCATCGCTTCTACTTATCAGGCCGCAAGCGGGGCAGGAGCTGACGCCATGGAAGAGCTATGGGAAGAATCTCGCGCGCAGATCGAAAAGAAATCTTTTACACGCAAACTTTTTGCCCAGCAGTATGCATTCAATGTCTTTACGCATAATTCTCCTCTCTTCGACAACGGTTATGTAGATGAAGAGATCAAGTTACTGCAAGAGACAAGAAAAATTTTAAATGATCCAGAAATTCGTTTGTCAGCGACATGTGTACGAGTACCCACCCTTCGTTCGCATGCAGAAGCCTTGAACATCGAATTCACCAACCCCATTGAGGTGGAAGAGGCCTATTCTCTCCTCCGCTCATCGCCAGGCCTATTGCAGCACGAGAACCGCGAAAAAGGACTCTTTGCCTCCCCCATCGATGCAGAAGGCCGCGATGAAGTGCTCTTTGGCCGGCTTAGGAAAGACCTCTCCCATCCAAGCGCTCTTGAAATGTGGATAGTGGGAGATCAGTTGCTCAAAGGAGCTGCATTGAATGCGGTGCAAATTGCCGAAACTCTCTTAAGAACTTCATGATTACTTTGTTTAAAATCTCGGAACATCGTCGCAAATGGTGGGTATTGGCCGCGATGGCATGCTCCATTTCCATGATTTTCATCGATCAAAGCGTTATGCCTGTAGCCCTCCCGACAATTCAAAAAGAATTTAATATTAGCGAGCTTGGATTGCAGTGGCTCATTAATGCCTATCTGCTCACCTTGACAGCGTTTGTTCTCGCTGGAGGACGTCTTGGCGATATGCTCGGACATCGTAAAATATATTCTTTTGGGATGATCATTTTTACGATCGCTTCTTTATTTTGCGGTTTTAGCCGTTCTGCAGAATGGTTCATCATCAGCCGGGCTTTGCAAGGGGTCGGCGGTGCTCTGATCATGCCTACCACGCCGGCCATGCTATCCTCTGCTTTCCCAGCCCATCAGCAAGGCAGGGCCTTTGGTTTTTATATATCGATCGGCGCTTTCTTTTTATCGATCGGCCCTATGGTGGGAGGCCTTCTCACGCAATTTCTCAATTGGCGCTATGTATTTTGGATCAATATTCCCATCGCTGCCATGGGCTTGCTACTCACATTCATTAGCTTGCCAAAATTTCCTAAACGAGATGAAAGCTTTGATTATCTAGGCTTCGTGACCAATGCACTTGGCGTCATTTGTGTGATCATTGGCTTGATGCAAGGTAAAGAATGGGGATGGACTTTTTGGGCCGTGCCTACATTGATCTTTGTAGGAATTTTTCTCATTCTAGCACTGGCACTATTCGATCGAGATGTGAAAGATCCTTTCATCGATTTTAAACTCTTTTTGAATAAGAGCTACGTAGCCGCAAACTGCTGTGTTTTTAGCATTCAGTTTTTACTGATGCTCACGATCTTTTGGGCCGTCTATTTTCAAACCGTACTCAATTACACCCCATCCTTTGCAGGTCTATGGTCGATGATTTCCAGCAGCCCTGTCATTATCTTTGGACAATTGAGTGGTTATCTTTCAGATAGGTTTGGCCCCAAACTGCCGATCCTCGCTGGCTTTATCTCCGTCATCCTCGGCATCACGTGGTTCATTCTTGTTCCTAAGCCCGCAACACCCTGGGAATTGCTCCCCCTCGTTGTTTTCTTCGGCAGCGGCATCCCTATGGTTTTACTTCCAAGCTTTACCTTATCTATGACGAGCATCCCGCAACATAAACGGGGTGTTGCTGTCGGCATTAATTCGACTTTACGACAATTCAGCGCAACTCTAGGAATGGCTGTTTTTGGACAGATCTTTTTAAGTCTTCATAGCCATTTGTTCTCGAAAAAACTCGCCAGTAGCAGCGCAACAGCTGATTTAAATCCACTACCCTTCGAAGGGCTGCTCTCCTCCGCACCCCAAGCAATCCAAGCCTTCCATGCGCTTCCTGCGGCAGTTGGCGAGAAGGTCCATAGTGACTATTTATCTTCATATATCTTTTCTTCCAGTATACTCAATGCCTGCGGGATCCTTGTCGCCATTGGAGGACTGGCTTTAGCCTTCTTTCTCATCCGATGGGGAAGATATACTCCAGTTAAGTGACTTATCCTCCCCCCCTCTAATTAAAATTATTATTTGACAGTCTTGCATCCTCCAAGATTTTATTGAATCCACGAATAATTAACGTGTTATATCTATTTTTAATTCAACAGAATAGCGATATTTTTATTGCAGAATAAAAAATAACAGATTATTATTAATTCAACGGAATGCTGGGTAATTAATCGATGTCAATAATATTAAATACTAGCTCAGGTATACGCATAGTCCCACCGATAGGCTGGATTGAACCTTCCTCACCCATTCAGATTAAGGAAGCGAGTCTTCTGCGAAAAACTCGCGCGATACTCCATAAAATTTTCCACGATTGCTGGGTATCTCTATGGAACCGCTTTCGCGCAGTGTCTATAAAACCTACGCTTAAATTACAAATTGCACAGTTTAAAGAAAGGACTCATTTCGATTATTCCCCCTATGCAGTCGATGATTTGCGCATCGACAAAACGCTTCAAACATCGAGTATGAGAGCCTACTGTAAAAAGCTTGCCGCTCAATTTCCCCAATCTCATTTTATTGAAAGCTATCTAACAAGAGGGGCTAAAATAGTAGAACTTCCCGAAGTTAGCAGAAACTCTAGACAATTGATGATCCCGATCCATGTAAAGGGGCTACTCCGCGATCACATCATTGCTGTTTTTTTCGATCGTATAAACAATACTCTAGAATTCTATGACCCAAAAGGTTTGACAATCATGGATCATGCCCGTGATCGCCCTATTAACGATCCGTCGATCAATATCCCAGAGGTCATCAGGCGACTCATAGCCAAATATGGCAATAGCCGCACAAAGGTCGTAGAGAATACTGCCAAACATCAATATGATTCACACAATTGCGGCGTTCACGTCTGTGATTATTTTACCCGCCGTATTGCTGAAAATGAAGCACCTGATCATATCGAGCAACAGCCATCGATCGATCCTTCGCAAATTCGCATCGAGATGATTCAAAGATTGATCTCCTAGAAAGCATTTGCAAATTTTTTTCCTTATCAAAATTGAAAAATTCTCTTAAAGATTTTTAGAATAAAATCTGCATAAGCGCTTCCATTTTACATGTCGGCTGCTCCTAGCGCTCACGACCACTTCGTGGTCTTGTTTGCGTCCCGTCGCAGAGCGTAAATTAGAATACAAAAATCTATCCTATAAACCATTTAGCTCATTTCATGGATTAGAGAAAGGTTTCTCAAGAATTTTGCAGCTCTGCGAGACGACACGTAATGAACACGCGAACATAGAGAACGGGAAATGAGTGCTCGAGCAGCCCACCGATTCAGATCGCAAAGCGAAATCGCACCGCAGGAGAGCCCGCAAGGGCGACGGAAGCTGTGCACGGCACAGCCCGACGACGAGGACGCGATTTGGCACAGTGAAATGAAGCGCAAGGGGGCTGGTGAAGCACGAGAAGATCCGGGGGATCTTCGCAGTGCGAAACAGGGGGGTGTACTGCGCAAGCAGGACACACAACCCGAAATGTAAAATGGAAGCGCTTATGCAGATTTTATTCTAAGCATGAGAAATTCCCTTGTAAATCCCCCCATTCTCTTAAGGATTTTTAGATTTTTATGCGTAGACTTATAGGTGTTTTAAGGGTGGGATGAGGAAAGACGATCTGGGTGTGGCAGAGTGCAATCCCAGGTTGATCGTAACTTCTTTTGCTGCCATATTTTTTATCCCCTAAGATGGGATGCCCTATGGCTGAAAATTGCGCTCTTATCTGATGGTACCGACCAGTTTCGAGCTCTATCTCGACAAGGGTAGTATCTTGGAATTGCTTGAGAACACGAAAAAGTAAGACAGCTTTTTTGCTATCGGTGCTTTTTCCGATGCTCGCACGATGGTCTTTGTGCTCTATGTCGTGGATTAAACGTCCTTCCGACTCAGAAAGAACCCCTTCGAGGATCGCTTGATAGGTCTTATGAATTTCTCCCTTTCGCATCGCCTCATTGAGTCGTGTCAACGCCTTGCTAGTACGTGCAAAAAGCACGATGCCTCTCACCTCGCGATCGAGACGATGCACCGCATGTAAAAATACAGCGCCTGGTTTTTCCATCTTTTGTTTGATCCAGCCCTTGGCCCAATCCTCGAGGCTTGTTTTATGCCCTTCGGTGGGCTGAGTGACAAGCATGGCGGGCTTATCGACCACCAAAATATGATTGTCACAGAATAGAACAACGGGGTTCATCGCCGCTGCCTCAATGCCTCGTAAAGAAGTAGGGTCGTCGCTGTGGCGACATTCAAAGAATCAGCAGTCCCTAGCATAGGAATGCGCACTTTCAAAGAAGCAGCCTCGAGCCATTTTTGCGAAAGCCCAAGTTGTTCAGTTCCGACGACGATGGCCAATGGCCCCTTGAGGTTCGCTTCGGTAAATTCTTGCTCAGCCGCCGGCGTGGCAGCGACAATTTTGATGCGCCTGCTCCGCAACCAGTGCAAAGTTTCTTCGCTGTGTGCTTCGATCACAGGTATTGTAAATAAAGTTCCGGTACTTGCTCTGACGACGTTAGGATTATAGATATCCGTGCATCGATCGCATACGATCACCGCATCCACCTGCACGGCATCTGCAGAACGTAGGATCGTTCCGAGATTGCCCGGTTTTTCGATCGCCTCGGCAATGATGAACAACGGATCGACTTTTTTCTCCAACTGATGTTGAAGCTGAGCAAGTGTTTTACGCATTTGTTTTGCTACAGCAACCAAGCCATCTGGTCGATCGCGATAAGAAAGCTTGGCAAAGACCGACTCGTTACATTCATAAAGCTTAGAACCCTGTTCATCGATGCGTTTTATCAGCGCTGCTTCATTGGTGCCTAAAAAAAGTTTAGGGCAAAAAAAGAGGGATATAATTTGGACATCGCTTTGCACAGCACGCAAAACTTCGCGATATCCCTCTATCAGAAAAAGTCCGCTTTGTTCACGATCTCTTCGTTCTTTGAGCTTGATCGCTTCTTTCAGTTTAGGATTTTGACCACTCGTGATCAGAAGATCAGGTTGTTTCATTGAATGCCCATCTTGCAAAACATCCACAAGGAAGCGCTAGGCCATTCTGACAAGGGATGATCATTTCACCACATTCTATCTTACCTGGAAGTCCACGCGTTGTTTGTTCGAGAAGGTGCTTCATGACAATAGGGCTAAAGCCGAGTGTATGGGAAGTGAACACGATGAAAAGAGGTTTTTGACTCAAAAGCTTTCTGCAAGCATCGAGGATCTCCAAGAGATCGCTTTCAATCTTGAATACTTCACCCTGTTTACCCCGTCCAAAACTGGGTGGGTCGAGGATAATACCATCGTAATGATGTCCACGTTTGCTCTCGCGGTGGATAAATTTCAACACATCTTCGATGATCCAACGAATTGGACGATCATTCAGAGCATTCAGTTCTGCATTTTCTCTCGCCCAGGCAACCGCAGCTTTTGAAGCATCGAGGTGACAGACTTTAGCCCCTGCTTTAGCTGCTGCCAACGTCGCTCCGCCGGTATAGGCAAAAAGATTGAGGATCTCGACCTCGCGTTTGGCTGACCGAATAAGGTTATCGACAAAGTTCCACTGCAAAGCATGCTCAGGAAAAATCCCTAGATGGCCAAAATCGGTCGGTTTGAGCAAAAATTTGATTCCTTCTAACTCTACGACCCATTGTTCTGCTATTTTCGTGTTCTTGATCCAGCGATTTCCACCCTCGCGTGTGAATCGAGCATCCGCTTTGGCCCATTCTTGTTTAGGAAGGATGGCTTTCCAAGCTGCTTGTGCACAAGGCCGGACTAAACTCACCGAACCAAAGCGTTCAAATTTTTCTCCGAGGCCACTATCCAGGAGTGCATAAGCTGAATCTCCTATGCTCTCCGGCATCCTTTGCTTTTGTCTGGAATTGGTCTTTGACATTCTCATCGAGGTCGTTCCCATTTTGAGAGTGGATCGCCTTTAGCGACAAGCCGCCATAAGAAGAAAAGAGCCCGATGTGTTGCAGAAGTAATGATCGTCTCTCTACTACCGCGGAGCATGACGCAGATCGCTTCGCTAGTCCCATTATGCTTAGCAATAGCAATCCATACCATCCCAACGGGTTTTTCTTGGGTTCCGCCATCTGGCCCAGCAATCCCCGAAACAGCAATCCCATAATCAGCTTGCGTTCTTTGGACCAATCCTTGAGCCATTGCAAGCACAACTTCTTTGCTTACCGCACCAAATTGATTCAACATCTCTTTCTTTACGCCGAGCAATTGTTCTTTCATGGCATTGGAATAGGTCACAAGAGAGGCGATGAAGTATCCCGATGCACCTGGAATACTTGTGATCTTTGCTGAAATTTGTCCACCGGTACAAGACTCTGCGCAAGCAAGTGTTGCTTGTTTTTCTACAAACAGCGTTTTAACGGCATGTTCGATCTTTCCCGCATCATCCTCAAAGAGAAAATCACAAAATGTCTCTTTCAGAGATCGCTCACATTCATTCAACGATTCGCGATGAGACGAGCTCAATCGGACGCTTAAGAAACCATAGCTTGGGTAGATGCCAAATTCGAGTTTTGGAAATTGGGTCTGCAATTGACGTAATAAGGGATCGACATCATCTTCTTTAAGCAATCCGAAATGGAGCAACTTTGATACGTGATTTTTATCACATACGATAAACTCTGGCAAAACCGGAAGGAGTTCTTTCTCGAGCATCAAAATCATCTCTTGGGGAACACCGGGTAAGAGTACGAGAGTCTTTCCCGATTCAGAAAAAATCATCCCGGGCGCTGTACCGATCTGATTTTTTAAAAGTCTTGCTTTGACAGGCACTCTGGCTTGATCTGCCAGTGATTTGAGATTCCCTTTAAATCGCTCTTGGAGCTCCTTGACTAAACGTGCATCAGTATGGAAAGGAGAGGAAAACACTTGAGCAGCAGCCTCTCTTGTCACATCATCGCAGGTTGGACCAAGCCCGCCTGTTGCAATCACCAGATCAGCACGTGCAAGAGCCTCTTTCATCCCAGCTTCTAAAAAAGGAAGAAAATCTGGCAATACTGTATGACGAGCAATACTATATCCATGCAAATTCAATAGTCGGCTGATCACTGTCGCGTTACTATTCGTAGTAATGCCTTTTAAAAGCTCATTACCAATTGCAATGATTTCAATGGTCATAAGAGATGCTATTACCCCCAAAAGGAAACGTCAAAAATCAATAGAGCTTAGTTTTTGGACAGTCTCTAATTTAGTATACAGATCATGATGTGTATACCTGGAATGCGTTTTCAGACAATCGAGGATGAGAGTTAATCCATGGGAAACATGCTTTCCCTAGCCGGACAGAAAGATTCATTCTTCTTCCATCAACGATCATCGGCGTTGGCAAAGTATTTTGCCGTAGGAAACGAGATAATGCAAGGAAAAGGGGTGTATTTGGAAAGTCGGGGGTATTGCCAACTTTGCTATATTCTTTAGTCTTTGGATGTTGAAAGATCTGTGGGTAGGAAAATTGCAACCCCCAAGTGATGCTCTCCTTACCTTGAACCATAGCATGAAATTTGCCATCCACTTTGCTATGAGAAAGATGATGGAGTTGCAATTGTATAATAGGTTTTAAGGCCTTGATGAGGAATTTTTCCTCTCCAACTCCGAGTGCGTAGAGTGTTGTATCTTCTTTTGTCCAAACACTCGAAAAAACTGGCCGGATCGCCTTCTCTTCTGGAAGAACGCCATTTTTCAAAGAAGAACTATAGGATCGATACGCCTGAATAAATTGGTCTTTTTCCAATAGTCCATGATCTGATCCCACGGGTTGGCTGACGATGAAGATCTGGAAAGATCCTAAGCTATACAGTAAGCTCTCCATCTCTGTGTCGTCCAATAACACTTGAAATGTAAGCGATTTAGATACCTGCATGATCCCCTCTTCATGGGGCGTACTGATACGCAAAGGATAGGCGTGAGACATTTTAGATAGTCTATGATCTCTTGAGTAAGTTTCTAAGCCTCTGTCGCCCTTTTTCAAAAATGGGTCCAAAGAATAAGAGCGCAACACCGCAAAAAATGGCGATATCAGCGATATTGAACACAGCAAACGAGTATCCCCAAAATTTAAAATGGAACATATCGATCACATGGCCATAGACAAAATGATCGACCACATTCCCAATAGCACCCGTAAGGATAAAAACAAAAGGGAGCTGCTTTTCTTTCGCCTTATTAAAAAAGAATAGATACGCGACGATCCCAATGATTAAAGCGACCCGTAGTATAAGAAGCCATTGATCAAAGGTTGCAAGGAATCCCCAAGCCGCTCCTGTATTCGTCACATGATTGATCGAAAAATCGATTCCACCCCACCAATTTTGAAAAACGCCTATTCCTCCGTAAGGATAAAAGGGGAAAACCATACTAATAGGCATGATATTCAGGTTGACATAGCCTTTGATCAATCGATCCAAAATAAAAATCGTAGAAGAAAGGAAAATGAATAGAGCTATGCGCATGATCTTTAGTTAAAGCAATCCCTTTTCAAACTTTTCTTGAGCCTTGACCGTCATTGTAGCATAGGGAACAGCTTCAAGGCGAGCAAGAGGTATTTCGTCGCCAGTTATATCGCATTGTCCATAGGTTCCTTCTTCAATTTTGGCTAACGCGCGATCGATCTGCCTGATAATATTGAATTCTTTATTTGTTACCTCAAGACTAATCGTCCTGTTGAAATCATCAGTACCCTCATCAGCTTGATGTTGAGAATATCCTTTGGATTCTTCGTTGGTCTTGACCTCTTCAGCCGCACCGCGGACCAGCTGGGTCATTTGTCTTTTCATCTCTTCTAAACGGCTTTTAAATCTCTCAATATCCGTTTTCTTCAAAGTCATATCATCCTTCTTGAGTTTGGTCTGTTATGGGTTCCGGCACAACGTGTTCTATTGCATTCTTAAGTTCGTTGACATCCTTAAAACGTCGATATACACAAGCGAAGCGGATATATGCAATGGTATCCATCGATTTTAAATGCTCCATGACGATTTCTCCAATTTCTTTTGTGGAAATCTCGCGCAGTTGCTTTTCCATAAGATCTGATGTAATCTTATAGGCAAGGGCACGGACTTGGTCATGGCTGATACGAGTATGGCGACACGCAGCATCGAGGCCTTTAATTAACTTATCTTGAGAAAAATCCTCGTAGCGCCCATCACGTTTAAGCACTTGCAGAGTGAGATCCACCGTCTCAAACGTCGTAAATCGACGCAAGCATTTGAGACATTCTCTTCTGCGGCGGATAGCATTTTGTTCAAAGGCATTCCGGGAATCCGTTACTTTAGATTCTGGGTGGCTGCAAAATGGGCAATGCATAGAAACCCTTTGATTGTTGGCGTGTTATTTTCATGGTCAAATATTTTAAAGGCAAGTTTCAATTCAAAAGAATAAACAGCAAAACTAGAATAGCGCTCAATCTCTAATAGATTTTTGACAAAATACGTATAAAAAAAACTACAAAAACTTCTTAGGATAGTAGAATGACTTCTCATAAGACACCCCAAGTTGCCATTATTGGAGCAGGCCTCTCTGGTTTAACTGCTGCCTATCGCTTATCCCAACAAGGGATCTCTGCGAAGATTTTCGAAGCAAGAGAACGAGCTGGGGGGAAGGCGTTCACTTATTATGCTGGCTCTACATTTGAAGAGCTCGGTGGGAAACTCCTGCATTATGATGATGATGCCACGCACATTCACACTCTATTGGCTGAATTAGGCCTAAAAATAGAATCGTCTGAGATTCCTTGTTCTAGTCAACCCTATTACAAAAATGGTGAAGCGCATGACTACTACGCCTTCTTTAAAAATGGGCCGCTTCCCAATCAGGAAACCTATGATCAGCTCGTCAAACAAGCGCATAAGTCCAGGACGATGCAGGATGTTTTGCAATGGTTCTTCGCAGACCACCCTGAGCTCCTTCATACTTTTACACTGCGTCTCATGAATTATGAAGGGCCTACAACAGACAACCTAGGGATCTATTTTGTCGATCCATTCTGGAAGTTCTATATCAGAGAATATGAGAATGCAGCAAAACAAGCCGAAGGTGGCACTCCAGTGTTAACCCTCGACTCGATCCAAGGAGGTGCAAGCCGTCTCGTATACGCCCTTTGTGCCAAACTCAAAGGAACGATCCATTATCGCCGCGCCATGCAAGGCCTCTATCGAAATTCTTCGGGGAACCTCACTATCGAATTCGAAGATGGATCTAGCGAATCCTTCGACAAGGTGATTTTTGCTATACCTTGCAGTATCTTGCGCAATATTGAAGTAGAACCAAGCCTCATCCCATCTGATCAGATCGAAGCTATACATAGTTTAGAATATGGTACCTTAGGCAAAATTCTCTTACCTGTGAGGGGTCGCCAAGAAGATGCTTGGATTGCGCATGCTACTAATTTTATCTCTATTTTTAATAAAGATCGGAGCTTCTTGACTCTATATTGTAGTGATCAGTCATTGTGGTTGTCTTTCCATGATTTATATGTCGTCGAAAAAAAACTGCAGGAAATCTTGCAGATGGTCAAAACACTCTACCCATGTTTAGAGATCACCGGCGAACCTATTTTGATCAATTGGGCGTTAGAACCGTATTCTAAGGGGAGTTATTCCCACTTTGGCATCGATCAATTTGATCGTTTTAACCAGAAAAGCATAGTCTTTGAAGAAGAAGTCAAACATGCCTTCCGTCCCGTTGATGAACAAATTTTCTTTGCTGGCGAACATACAGCATTCAAATATTATGCCACCCTGGAAGGCGCTGTAGAGTCGGGTGACCGTGCAGCAAGAATGGTTATGAAGTCATTTGCAAGGCAAAAGTGCTCATCAGTCTGATGAGCCAATTGCAACAATTGAAGCTCTTGTTTTGCGATTTTAAGAAAACAAGAGCTTAAATTCGTTGGGTTATCGGAGGAGGTGGGATTCGAACCCACGAAACGTTTACACGTTTACACGCTTTCCAAGCGTGCTCCATCGGCCACTCGGACACTCCTCCGTAAAGAGAGACGGGGTATCTTACTCTCCAGCAATTTGTTTGACAATAGACCTCTTGAACGAGACCTAGGACGAACATATAGACCGAAACATTTATTTTAAAAGCGCCAAAAAGATTTTTTTGTAAGGGAAAATAAATTTCATAATACTCTTCAGTACTTTCTAAGGCTGCTTTTCTCTTGCGATAAAGCGATTCTTAAAGCCATCATTTTGCTGATTCTGGCGGAAAACACAAAGGCACAACGATGAAAAAAAAAATTGTCATTCTTTTTTTACTGGTTGTACAACTGATGGTGGCCCTTTCCGGATGTCAAAAAAAGACGCTTGCACCAGAAGAGCCTAATACAACACATCTCGATAAAATTCTCATCAGCGTTGCCCCCTACCGCTTTTTTATCGAAAAGATCGCAGGAGATGCCATCGAAATCATCTGTCTAGTGCCGAAAGGAACAAATCCCCATCTCTATGAGACCCCGCCTCGGCTGATCGAGGATGCTCTCAATTCAAAAATTTGGTTCCGCATCGGCGAGCCAGACGAAAAGAAATTCGTCGATCTGTTTACAAAACGCGCTCCTTCGATGCAAATCGTCAATTTAAGCGAGGGACTCGAGCTCATCGATGATCATAGCCAATGTGATCATCATCACGATCATGATGGCGTTGATTTACACATCTGGCTAAGTCCCCGCCTTGCCGAACAACAAGCTCATAAAATTTGTGCTGCATTAACTTCTCTTTTTCCAGAGCGCTCTTCTCTTTTTCAAGAACGGCTAACAACGTTTTGCTCCGAACTACAAAATTTGGATAGAGAATTGATCGCCTTCTTTAAAAGGCATCCAACAGAGAATATCCTTATTTCTCATCCCTCGCTGGGCTACTTTTGCCGCGACTATCATATCGACCAACTTTCCTTAGAAATCGAAGGGAAAGAACCGTTGCCACGCGATCTTCTCCGCTTGCTCGATGATGCCAAGGCTAAAAATATCCGTCAGATCCTTATTCAACCTCAACACGAACTCCGCGGAGCTGAGCGCATCGCCAAAGAATTGGATATTCCTTTAAAGATGGTCGATCCTTACGATGAAAATTACTTTATGAATTTACGTCAGATTGCTGATGCCATCGGTACATAATACAGTCGTTCTTTATGTCTAAATCGATCATCGAAGTAGAACACCTTACCTACCGTGTGGGATCGACGACGATCTTGGAAGACCTCTCCTTGCAATGTTCTCGTGGAGAATTCATCGGCATCTTCGGCCCAAATGGAGGAGGGAAGACTACTTTTTTAAAATTACTGCTTGGTTTCCTTAAGCCGACTTCTGGTTCCATTTTCCTATTGGGCATGACCCCTCAGCAGGCAAGAGTGCATATTGGCTATGTTCCTCAAATCGCTCGCTTTGATCGAAAATTCCCCATCTCAGTCTTTGAGGTCGTTTCGATGGGGCTGCTCCATCAACTCAATTGCTTTGGCCGTTGGAGCACTCAGGCAAAACAAAAAGTCATGTCAACATTAGAGCAAGTTGGGCTTGCTGCTTTTTCTTCACGCCCTTTTGCCTCTTTATCAGGAGGGCAAGCACAGCGCATTTTGTTAGCACGTGCGCTCGTTAGCGAACCACAGCTCTTGCTCCTCGATGAACCAACTGCTAGTGTCGATCCCGAAGCTGAAGTGGAAATCCTTCGTTTGCTTTTGACACGCAAAAAAGAGGTCACTACTCTTATGGTAACTCATGATCTACAAACGATCATGGGCGATGTCGATCGTTTGCTGTTCATCCAAAGGCACGGCGAACTCATCACCAAAGAGCAAGTCTGCGGTCATTTTGCTATGGGACTCTATCATACTCCACTTCGTGAGGAACTTCGTGTCATTGATTGAGTTTTTTTCACACCCTATTCTTCTACCTACTTTGCTGGCTGCACTCGTCGCCTCAGTAGCTGGGGGAATCATGGGATCCTATATCGTGGCCAAACGGATTGTTTTTTTAAGCGGCAGCATTTCTCACGCCGTACTTGGTGGTATGGGCTTCTTTCTATGGCTCAAACGCCATTTTGGCTTGAATTGGGCGAACCCTCTTTTTGGCGCTTTTGTCGCCGCTATCCTTTGTGCCATCCTGTTAGGGTGGATTAGGACACGATTCAAAGAGCGGGAAGATACCTTGATTGCAGCCATTTGGTCGACGGGAATGGCCGTCGGCGTGATTTTTATTTCCTTAACGCCTGGCTATAATGTCGAGCTGACAAATTTTCTCTTTGGAAATATTCTTTGGGCAACATCGAATGAGATCGCCATTCTCTTTGGATTCGATTTGATCTTAATTGCTTTAACCTGTCTGTTTCACAAAAAACTCCTTGCTGTCTGCTTTGACGAAGATCAAGCAGCAATGCAAGGATTACGAGTACAGCACCTCTACATCTTACTTCTCTGCATGGTTGCAGTTTCAATCGTACTCTTGATCCAAGTTGTAGGAGCTATCCTGGTCGTTGCCTTCCTAGCCATTCCCCCTGCGATCGCCTTGGTGTTTTCCAACCGCCTATCGCATGTCATGCTCTTCGCAGCACTCTTTGGTATTATCTTGTCTTTCTTGGGGATTGCCGCATCCTACCAGCTCAACTGGCCTCCAGGGGCAACGATCGCGCTCCTCGCTGCCCTGGCCTATGTCGCTTCGATGCCTTTTCAAAAGCAAAGAACTTAGAAAGAAGTTGCAAATTTTTTTCCCTATGAGAACAGGAAGATTTTCGAGGGGATTGCAAAATTCGGGGCGAAGCCAGTATCGGGACGGGGATACGAGCGAGAACCGTATTTTGGAAGATCCCGAAAAGGGTCTGTTCTCTAGGAAAATGAATTCGCAAATATTTTCTTAGAGAGAACACATTTTTTCTATGAATGCTTCCAAATACCCGACCTTCTTAGCGTGGTGATGTCGAGATTTGCGGCTTCTTGCATGTCTTTTTCTTGCTTTTACCATATATATCCTCACTTTTTTCTTTACTGTTCTACTTTACGACTTGTGTAAGAGGCCGCCCCACTTAGGAGATTGGTTAGGTGCTTTTGAGGTGTTGCTTTACCCTTACTATGAATTTTAGAAGTCAATTTAGAATGTTTTCGCTTTTCGATATTCTTCATTTTATTTCTTATAGTTTAATCTTGTTTCATAGCTTATTTTAGTTATATTTTTAATTACAAGTCAAGCGTGTCTAAAAATTCATTTATAAGTTTTGTAACATACTGATCCTCTTAGTTCTTATTTTCTGAGTAGCCAACTTCTAAGAGTAGTCGTTTTCATGGACAAATCTGGTCGTTACTTTGCTGTTGACCGTCAAAGGCCTGATATCCTAAGATGTCCAGCCAAAGTATTGAGAATATCCAACCGACCAAGGAAGAGTGAATGCTCTTCTATCAATCGCAATTTCTAGAGGAGGTCTAATGTACGCAATCATCGAAACCGGCGGTAAACAATACCGCGTGGAAAAGGGTGATATCATCGACGTAGAGTTATTGGACGCAAAGACAGGCGAACCCGTAGAATTCCGCAATGTGCTTTTCGTTAATAATGGTTCAGCCGCTAAGGTTGGCAGTCCCCATGTAGCAAAGTCTGCTGTAATGGGTGAATTGCTCGCCTTCGTCCGTGGTCCCAAAGTTGTCGCTTTCAAATATAAGCGCCGCAAGGGGATCCGAAGTAAAGTGGGGCATCGTCAAGATTACGCCCGAGTTAAAATCACTGAGATCGTAGCTTAAAGGAGAGCAAACAATGGCCCATAAGAAAGGTCAGGGTTCAACCCGAAACGGCCGCGATTCCAATGCACAACGTCTTGGAGTTAAAGCCTCAGCAGGCGAATTCGTCACTGCTGGTAGTATTCTCGTTCGCCAGAGAGGCACTAAATGGCGTCCTGATAAAAATGTTGGTGTAGGCCGAGATGATACGCTTTTTGCTCTCGTCGATGGCAAAGTTGCCTTTACTAGGGGCATCCGAACCAAAGTTTCGATCGTCCCAGCATAACCCGATCAACGTCTGTTTGCCTCCGATGAGACACAAATGGCTAAGTTTGCCAGCGTTTTGTGTTTCATCGGGGCAACAGGTTGAAGTGCATTCCATATATTGGTTCTTTATATGTTTTTAGATTCATCAGTCGTTACATTTAGAGCAGGCAAAGGGGGCAATGGCGTCATTGCTTGGCGTAGGGAAAAGTACATCCCCAAAGGCGGCCCTACAGGCGGCAATGGGGGGCATGGTGGGTCCATTTATCTACAGGCTGATACCTCGCTCTTCTCTCTAGAGGCTTTTCGCAATAGAAGACTCATCAATGCGGCAGCAGGCAGCGATGGCGGCTCTAATCTCAAACAAGGGAAAACTGGCCAAGATTTAGTCATTTCTGTCCCCTGCGGGACCCTTGTCAAAGACCCGATCACCAAAGAAGTGCTTTTCGATTTAAGTGATGCGAATCAAAAGATCCTTCTCTGCAAAGGTGGCAAGGGTGGCAAAGGGAATCATTGTTTTAAATCCCCCACTCACCAAGCTCCGAATCTTTGCACTCCTGGCCAAGAAGGCGAAGTGATGGAATATGAACTTGAACTCAAGCTCATCGCAGATGTCGGCCTGCTGGGCATGCCCAATGCTGGTAAATCGACACTCCTTTCAGATCTTACCAATATTCGGGTAAAAATTGGCGCCTACCCCTTCACAACCCTTTCACCCAATCTCAGCTTCATCCAATTCGAGGATTTTTCGCGCATCTTGATCGCAGACGTACCCGGTATTATCTCAGGAGCGCATGAAGACAAAGGCCTTGGTCTATCCTTCCTCAAACATATCGAACGAACGAACGTATTGGTCTACCTCATCGATGTTTCTCCAACCGAGGGAAGAGATCCTTTCGAGGATTATCAAATTCTGCACAATGAGCTCAAACTGTATCGCGACGATCTTCTAGAAAAACCCTCTATCGTCGTCCTAAATAAAATCGATGAAGATCAGGCTTCTGAGCGTGCTAAGGCCTTCCGTGCAGCCTATACAGGCGATTCGACCCTTCTCTTTGAAATCTCCGCTTTAAGCGGTGAAGGTTTAGAACCTTTTATCTCTAAACTGCGCCAGCTAGCGCAAGCCGATGGGAAGCGTTTTGTCTGAGAAAGTATTTGCAAATTCATTTTCCTAGAGAACGGAACCCTTTTCGGAATCTTCCAAAATGCGGTTCTCGCTTGTATCATCTTCCCGATACTGGCTTCGCCCCGTATTTTGCAATCTCCTCGAAAATCTTCCCATTCTCTTTGGGAAAAGAATTTGCAAAAACTTTCTGAGAAAGTATTTGCAAATTCATTTTCCTAGGAAACGGAACCCTTTTCGGAATCTTCCAAAATGCGGTTCTCGCTCGTATCATCGTCACGATACTGGCTTCGCCCACGCCTGATTTATGCTTTTCGCATCTGTAGACATTTGGTGATAGGGCCAAGGTTGCTGGAATATTTCACTTAAAAGATGTCTTTCAATACCTTGATCGTGAGGATTGACTGTGTAAATGCTTATGTCCTGCCCTGATCGAAGATAACTTTCCCACAAGAGTTGCTTACACATGTGACAGGGATAAATAAGACCACCGCTTACTCTATACGCTGCCTCATTCCCCAGGCTTGCGATCGCAATAATCGCATATTCGCCATGTGCTGCCGCATGAGCAATGGCCACCTGTTCGGCGTGGAGTGTTAAAGAAAATGTGTCAGAATAATACTGTCCTGCAGAATAGATATTTCCCTTTGCCGTTAATACCGCAGATCCAAAGCGCATCTCATCTTCTCGACCCATTCTTGAAAAGGCATTCTCGACCCCTTCTTTGGCAGCCGCAATGAGATCCTCTACCAAGGATATACTCTTAATCATTTGCTATTCCTCTACCCGTTCTTTCCCTTCTTGTATCTCATCCCAACAATTTCTTGACTAGACGATAATCCGAAAATTCAGCAAGAATTTGGACTCATTTTTTGAAGGTAAATGTATGTATCGGTTTGTTGTTTCATGCTTCTCCTTTTTTATGTCATTAAATGTGCTTTTATTAGCTCATTCTCCTTCGGCAGCAAAAGACTCGCCTATTGTCGAGGAAAGACATGAGCTCTTCGTGTTAGCCATTTTATCGTTTCTCTATCAAAATTCGGAAAACGATCAAAAACTTGGTCACGATATAGCCGCATTAATAGCTTGGAATGTAGACGATGTGGAGCATACCCCTGAATTCGTCATCGACTGCAACCGGCGTTTTGAAAAA
The DNA here is from genome assembly GCA_963791555.1 of uncultured Simkaniaceae bacterium. Classification (GTDB taxonomy): domain Bacteria; phylum Chlamydiota; class Chlamydiia; order Chlamydiales; family Rhabdochlamydiaceae; genus JAGXTH01. The sequence goes on along the minus strand of CAWBSQ010000001.1, from coordinate 389,565 downwards.
CAAGGGACCATTTTTCATGCAGAACTCCAGACGATCGAACAGGCTTTATTAAAAAAACAAAGACCTTTGGCCGATGCAGCTGATCCGGAACGTTCCTATCGCGAAGTATCGCAACGCCTTGCCCAAGCAACCCTTTATTCTTCACTCGAACCCTGTGCTTTTTGCACGATGGGCATCTCTTGGTCTCGCATTCCAAAAGTCATCTATTTTATGAATGATCCTTGGACACGGGATAGCTATACCTACGAGCCGCTCATTTCTTTCCCTCAGGAATTTTCTGCAGGAAGACAATTGACGCAACTATCACCCTCTTCTCTTCCACTGGCTATTGCAGAAAACCGGGCTTTGAAAGAGCTAGTTTTACAGAACTCATCGAATCAATACGTAACGATCGAGGCTGATGGTAGAAAAATCGTCGATTTTAGGCGCTATTTTGAAGACCGAAAAAAAGATTTGTTCAAATCAGGGCATGAGCAGTTTTCTTCCTATCTGGTTCGATACGATCAAAATAGAGAACTATTTAAGAATCTGCTAGAGACACTTACAGGAGGGGAAGCGGCATCTGAAGCCGTTAAGAGAACCCAAAGCATAAAGTAGAGCATACACGATTGCACATGCTCTACGAAATCGTCCTAGTCCTTCCTATTTAAAGGTCGAGACTCGATTCATTGGACAAGCTACTTTGGGAATTTTTAGACGATCTAAAGGTTCTTAATCTTTGAGCCTAGAACAGCTTCTAAGCTCAAAGAAAGGGGTCTATTGTAGTGTGGACTATTTTGTCTGCTCTGGCGATTCTTTCTTAGTACGGAGCTCGCCTAAAAGTTTTTGAATCCCTTTTCCACCATCAAACAGTTCTTTTGGTTGAGGCATTCCGAGTTCTGCTCGCGCTTTCGAATACTCATCGACTGCCTTGATTAGGTCATCTTCTGTGGAAGTGCTATTTAACTTACTCAAGATCAATTCTGCTTTCTCTTGAAATGCAGCAAATTGCTTTGAATAATAATGCTGATACCCACCTATACGAAAATTATCTTCTCTGATTTGTTTCGTATTTTCTGTCTTTAATGCTTCCAAATCAGCTTTTATCATCTTTTTGCTCTTTTCACGTTCTGGATCACTTGTATATTTGAAATAACAAGAAGCCAGTCCAGTAATACCCCCGACGATGCCTAAACCTGTAAGCACCCAGCTTGGCGTACCTGTAACAAACGAAAGACCAAATGGAATAACGGCAGCGGCCGCTCCTGCTAAACTGAATGCGGCTTCTGTTTTTTCACGAGTCGGGCTTTGTGGATCATTCAATACCCCAAGAGATTGCGTCACACAATCAAATTTTCCTTGCATTTTCATTGCTGAAAGGCAACGGAAAGGAAGAGCAATGGCATCGAGATGCGCCGTAGGTAAACTAGAGGTAAAAGGCGAAGTGTGCCTCCTTAATTTACTCATATTCTGCATTTGCCCTGCAAAATCCTTCAACGTATTAAACTGAATAGGATTTAAATGGAGAGATTTTTTTAAATTTTCCAAACCAGAAGAATTTACTTCGTTTAAAAAAGCCTCCTCGAATGAGAAAAGCCAAGAAACCGTACTTAAATCTTCATCATTATAAGAACCACTTAATACGTTTCCTAAGGCCTTATCCAATTTTTCAAGACTGATTTCACCGCTAAGAACCTGTTTGATTATCGATACAACCGAAATCTGTTCGCTTCCTCGTTTGATATTCGATTCGATAGCTTTACTGCCTACATATTTTGCGCCAATCCCGGCTAATTTTAAAACATGACCACCCACCTGTGAAATCTTTTTCCATGTAGAGTCATCTACAGCTTCCCCTGCATGATCAGCCATCAATTTAGTAGGTAATTGCGTGTGTACAGTACCGCTTGTTATTAAAGACATTTATTATCCTGTTTTGATATTTATTAACTCTTAACATTAATTATATACTATTTTAATTAATTTGTAAAATAATTAATTTACAATAATATTAATTCAAACCATTAACAACAAATGACTTAATGTTTTTAGGACTTTTAAAGTAAAATTATATTTATAATTTAGCCTTCAATCTACTACATCACCTAACTAACTAGTATTAAGTTGATTATGAACGACAATTGAGATGACTATTTTTAACAACCTCTAATAAATCGATAACAGCTTGATTTGAAATAGGTTAGATTGCCACCGGTCTCAGAAAAAGGGTCAAGACAACTATATCTTTAATCAATCCAGCTTTACAAAATCCGTATTGCATAGCACATCCAAAATAAGCATTTTTAACAGAAAATGGGCTAACAACGTTATTTGCAAATTCTTTCTTATGGCAGCTCTTTTTTTGCCTAGATTCACTTGACCAATTTCAAATTTTTTCCTACGTTCTTCACCTCATTATTAATGAGGTTTTTAATGATTCATTTCTTAGCCGCGGCCCTTTTGACTGTTGCACCTCAGGAAGAAATCCTCCACCTGCTTCCCGATTATGCCCAACCCAAATACTCCAGCAATGAACAAATGCTCGCTTATTTAGCCCCCGACAAGCGGGGTGCCTACAACCTTTACGTTGATGGTGAATGTTTGACCCAGGAGAGACGCTCCATTTCGCAGTTCAGATGGGAACCCGATAACGCCCATATACTTTACCTCTATGATGAAAATGGAGATGAAAACTTCCATCTTTATCGAGTCGATCTAACAGGAAGAACGGAAGATTTGACACCTTTTGAAAACGTCCACGTCGAGTTAATCGCACTCGACAAATCTCTTGCTTCTCAAGCTCTAATTACCATGAATTTGCGCGATCCAAGATACAATGATTATTATCGCATCGATCTTGAAACGAAAAAACTGACGCCTGTTCTTCCGCAGAATGACCATCGTGTTCAAGGACTATCAGAGCAAAAATTGGAAGTGCAAGCCATTTTCAATCTTGAGGCAGATGGACGAAAATTTCTCGAAATCTGCACAAATGGGACTTGGCAAACTCTCTGTGAACTCGATCCTGACGATTGGTATGCTGAAATAGTAAAGATGAGTCCTGACAAGAGCAAAATCATCCTCCTTTCCTCTATGGATTTACCAACAAGAGGGATCTATGCCATCGATCTGCAATCAGGCCATAAAGAGCTCCTTTTTTCTCATCCAACTCTCGATTGTCTAAAGGGTTATTTTCACCCTGAAACAGGAGCTCTTCAAGCGGCCCTCGTCCGAGATGGGTTTTTAGAGTGGCACTTCTTCGATACAGATTTTCAACAGAATTATGAAATGATTGCTGCCGAACTAAAAGAAGGAGAAATACAACTTATTTCTCGCCTTTCAAAGGATCAAAAATGGTTTATTTTACATAGGCAAGATGATGCTCCTAATGCTTATTATCTTTGGAACAAAGATGCAAAAAAACTTACTCTCGCCTACCAAGAGAGTCCAAACCTGCTAAACTACACCTTTGGCAAAATGGAATCCTTCCATTTTAACGCAACCGATGGACAACAAATCCAAGGCTATTTCCTAAGACCTCCTGTGGGAGAGGCCCCTTATCCTACGGTTGTACAAGTCCATGGAGGACCCCACGCAAGGGATCAATGGGGCTTTTTTCCACATCGCCAATATTTGTCGTCTCAAGGGTATGCTGTTTTATTCATCAATTATCGAGGCTCTTTGGGTTTTGGCAAGAAATTCATGATGGCAGATAAAGGGGAATGGGGTAATCGTGTTTTTGAAGATATTATCGATGGGAAACGTTGGGCTGTTGAACAAGGATGGGTCGATCCAACTCGGGTCGCGCTTAGAGGTGGCAGCTATGGAGGATACATGGCGCTTCTAGGCTTGACGCTTACTCCTGATGAATTTCAATGTTGCCTAGCAGACTGCCCTATCGTAGACCCTTTTACTTGGATGCCTCAAGGATATGTAGTTTGGGGTTTTACCTATGAAAGACTTTATCGCGATGCAGTTCTTTGTGCCAAAAGCCCATTGACTTATGCCAGCCACGTAAACAAACCATTATTGATGACTCATGCTGACAACGATTTGCGCGTCGTCCAGGAGCAGAGCCAAAAGATGTCTGAACTCCTTCAACTATATCGGATCCCTCATACCTATATCGTACATCCAAAAGATGGTCACAATTTTTTGGATCCGGATAACCGCCGCCATCTTGCGCATGAGGTAGATGCCTTTCTACAAAAATTCATGCCAATAAGATAATTTGCAACTAGATCAACGAAGTGAAGTGAGAATATAATTTATAAAATTGAGAGACAGCACATGTTATCCGAACAAAAAACAATCGGCATAATTGGTGGAGTAAGTTGGGAGTCAACAGCTCTATATTACAAATTAATCAATAAATCTATACGTGAACGTTTAGGAAATTTAAATTCTGCAAAAATTCTGCTCTATAGTGTCAACTATCAGCATATTGTAAAACTAGAACAAGCAGGTAGATGGGATGAGATAGGAAATCAACTGGCGGACGCAGCTAAGGTTCTACAAAATGCTGGAGCTGATTTCCTGATTCTCTGTTGTAATACTTTGCATAAAGTAACCCCTTTTATCGAGGCTGCTATTGAAGTCCCATTTCTTCATATAGCTGATGCAGCAGGAACCGTACTAACCAATAACAAGATTCAGAAAATCGGTCTACTTGGCACTCAATTTACCATGGAAGATGGCTTTTATTCATCACGTCTAGAAGACATTTTCAATTTAGAAGTGATGGTCCCAAAGCTTCTGGATCGCGAACGCCTAGACCATATAATCTATGATGAACTATGTCAGGGGAAACTACTGCCCAAGTCCAAAGAAGAAGTCATCGGTATCGTAGAAGCTCTGCAAAACTCCGGAGCAGAGGCGATTCTCCTTGGTTGTACAGAACTTGGCTTGCTAGTCGCCCCAGAAGATACAAATGTTCCTGTATATGATACAACACTGTTACACGCCATGGAGACGGTAAGCTTGTCGCTCTCTCTTCCATTGAATCAAATCCCTTAACCAGTTTAGTGATTTAATTTATTCCAATCGCATAGGCCAAACTCTTGCAATATCTCTGCATGCATGAGGAACACACGTTGACCTTGACAATCTTTTAACGAACTGGCTTTATTTGCCAGCATGTGGAAATTTCTTTTTGCTCCATTTTTGTGTATACTACCGCTGATTGCAGAAATGTCCCGTGATCCCGTCAAGCAGGCGGTGGGGTACGCCGCTGCGGAACTTGTCCAGCCTGGTATGCGGGTGGGGCTTGGCACCGGGTCGACAGTCTTCTATTTCATTGAGCGGCTAGGCCAACGTTGTCGCGAAGGATTGTGCATCGAGGTAGCCGCGAGCTCCCAACAGTCCTACCAACAAGCCCTCGAAGAAGGGCTTTCGCTACTCGATATGAATGCACTCACCGCGCTTGATCTCACCGTCGATGGGGCCGATGAAGTCGATCCCGAAAAACGGCTTATCAAAGGGGGCGGCGGGGCTTTACTCCGCGAAAAAATCCTCGCCAGTATGAGCCGCGAACTTGTGATCATCGTCGATGCAAGTAAGTGTGTTCAAGCCTTAGGAAAATTCAAACTGCCCGTCGAGGTTGTTCCCTTTGCTAACGAAGCAACACTTTGTCATATCCAAGAGGCTGGTTATACCGGCACTTGGAGGCTAAAAGCTAATGGAGAACTCTATGTGACCGACAATGGCAATTTCATCGTCGATGTACATTTTGTTAACCCTACAGATCAGCCCGAGCGTGATCATGAGACCCTGCTTCACATTCCAGGTGTTGTCGACACGGGCTTCTTTTTTAACCTCGCCAACTCCGTGCTTGTCGGCCACCCAGATGGTCAGGTCACCACCTTTTAGCAAATCGTTCTTAAGTTTTTCACGAAGGAGTTTGCATTAAGGTACCTAGCTGTACCGATACTAGTTTTTCAAATAGCCATATCGTATTGACATCCCTGGCAATACACAGCTAGTCCCCTCTTCTTATCCAGAGAGAGCGCGTCGACTGAATATCAGAAAATGCAATGCAATATTTTTTCTGATTTTCCCCGTCACATTAATAACGAACAGCGTAAAGTATTGAATTGTCTATCAGGGAGACGAAAGATGAAACTTGTATCCAATTTTGGTTTTTTTATTTCACTCTTTGTGGCTTCGCTACATGCTGAATCAGACAGTACGTTCTCCAGTCCTTTCTCTAACCGATATGGAAGTGAAGAAATGAGAGTTCTCTTTTCGCGTCAGGCCAAGCATGCTTGCTGGCGCGAAATTTGGGTAGCACTGGCCGAGACCGAGCTAGAGCTCGGCCTTCCAATCGAAGAACTCCAAATCGCTGAAATGAGAGAGCATGTCAATGACATCGATTTTGTCCTTGCTGATCAGATCGAAAAGGAATTGCAGCATGATGTAATGGCTCATGTTCAGGCTTATGGCGCGGTCTGTCCTTTAGCCAAGCCCATCATTCATCTAGGAGCCACATCCTGCCTTGTCACCGATAACGCCGATGCGATGATTATCCGCTCAGCCTTAGCTATTCTCGAGAAGAAATTAGAGATCCTCATTCAAAACTTGGCAGCGCAGGCGGATCTCTATAAAGATCTTCCTTGCTTAAGCTATACTCACTTTCAAGCAGCGCAACCCACAACAGTGGGGAAGAGATTTGCTCTCTGGCTTCAAGACTTTTGGCTCGATTTACAAGAGCTTCAATATCGGCAGAATCAGCTTCGCTGTCTAGGAGCCAAAGGGGCAACAGGAACACAAGCTTCATTTCTGGAACTATTTGATGGAAATCATCAAAAAGTGAAGGCTCTTGAGCAAAGGTTCGTGGAAAAATTGAATTTTGCACGTGTGTTCCCTATCTCAGGGCAAACCTATAGCCGCAAGCAGGATATGCAAGTTCTTGCGGTGCTCGCAGGCATTGCCGTGTCAGCGCATAAGATGGGCACCGATCTCAGACTTCTCGCTCATGATAAGGAAATCGAAGAACCCTTTAGCAAACATCAAGTGGGCTCTACTGCTATGCCCTATAAACGCAACCCGATGAATTCTGAGCGAATTTGCTCTCTAGCTCGACACGTTCTTTCATTAAATGAAACTCTTGAATATAACGCAGCCACTCAGTGGCTTGAGAGAACGCTTGACGATTCAGCAAATCGTCGTGTTGCCATTCCGGAGGCCTTTCTTTCGATTGATTCAATTCTCGATGATTTGGCCAAAATCACCAAAAACTGTGTGATTTATCCTCAGGTCATTACAAAAAATCTCGAAGAGGAGCTTCCCTTTATGGCGACAGAAAATATTTTGATGGCTGCGGTGAAGATGGGAGCGGATCGACAGGAGATTCACGAGAAATTAAGACAACTTTCTCAAATTGCCGGCAATTCCGTAAAACAATACGGAAAAGAAAATAACCTTCTAGCCCTCATTGCTAACGATGCTTCAATTCCCTTAACTCATGAACAGCTCCTTGAAACTGTCAATATCAAAAACTTCATTGGACGAGCTCCTCAGCAAGTGGAGGAATTTTTAGGAGGACTTGAAGAATCAAATCGTTAGATTAGAAACCTCATGGTCTGGGCAACTGTTTGGGGTTTGGATTAGTAATGCCTTTGTTTCTTCTTGAAGAACGTTTTTTGGGAAATCGATGCGTTTTTAAAATCTAGTCAAGCTCGATGTCAATTTTTTCTATCATTTGTCTTGCTTTGCGCCGTGCTTCTTCTATATCAGCTCCTCCAGCAAGAGCAACCCCCATCCGTCTATGCCCTTGCACTTCAGGTTTTCCAAACAATCGCAACTCAGTCAACGGTTCTTGGAGAGCTTTACTAAGATTTCGGTAGCAAATTGTTGATGCATGGCCGTGGACAAGAAGAGCACAAGAAGCCGAGGGGCCATGACAAGTGATCGATGGAATGGGAAGCCCTAAAATAGCACGGGCGTGAAGGGCAAATTCAGAAAGATTTTGTGAGATGAGGGTGACCATGCCAGTGTCATGCGGCCTAGGGGATACTTCACTGAAATAAACTTCGTCTCCTTTGACAAAAAGCTCTACACCGAAAATTCCCGAACCTCCCAGGCGATCGGTTACGCTTTTCGCAATTCGTTTTGCCTCTTCTTTGGCATCTGTAGACATGGGTTGTGGTTGCCAAGATTCGCGATAATCTCCGTCGATTTGTAAATGACCGATAGGTTCACAAAATGTCGTTTGTCCATTGTGACGAATTGTCAAAAGGGTGATTTCATAGTCAAATTCGATAAATCCTTCAACAATGACCTTTCCTGCCGACCCACGTCCTCCTGTCTGCGCATATTCCCAAGTCCTATCCACTTGATCAAGACTTCGAATCACACTTTGGCCTTTCCCCGACGAACTGACGATCGGCTTGATTACACAAGGCAATCCCAATTCAGCAATTGCTCCAAGCAGTTCTTCTTTTGTTTCAACGAAGCGATAGGGAGATGTCTTTAAACCTAATTCTTCTGCAGCCAGCTTTCGAATCTTCTCGCGATTCATCGTGATATGTGCAGCAGAGGCCGTCGGAATGACGCGATAACCCTCCTCTTCTAGTTGTAGAAGAGCTTCTGTCGCAATCGATTCTAGTTCGGGAACGATGAGGGTAGGGTTTTCTGCTTTGATGACTGCATAAAGTGCATCTCTATCTCGGATATCCAGGACATGGGAACGATGAGCAACTTGCATCGCTGGTGCGTTGGCATACCGATCAATTGCGATGACTTCAACTCCAAGACGTTGCAGCTCAATTGTCAATTCTTTGCCTAACTCTCCAGCGCCGCAAAGAACCACTTTAGTTGCTTTCGTCGTAAAAGGAGTGCCAATTTCAATAGCATGACTATTTAGCGAAACACAAATGAGAAAAAAACAAATCAACCTGGCAAACATGGCAGCTCCTTTTTTTAATTCAGGAAATAGATGATTGGATAGGTTTGATGAAAAGGATTGTGTCACCGGAACCAACCATCTTCAATTGATTATCCTTCGAGCCTTTATAAGCATAATAGCGGCCAAAAAAAGGTATAGAATATGCACTTGTAAGAGATGCAGGTTTGAGCTCATATAGAAATCCATTGTACCAGAAAGCAATTTCGCCCGGTCCTTGATATTCTATTCGCGCTGGTTCTTTTCCAGGGAGTATCGTTCCAGTGCCGTACTCCATTACATCCAAACTAAATAGATACTCAGGCATATTAGAAACGCTCGTCGCAAGAGAACTTGTAGAGGATGAGGTTAAATCAAGAAAAGAGGCTGAAGAAGATCCAGAGGAGGAACTCGATTGAGTCCATGTTTTAGACACTCGCTCAGTCGTGGTATCTGTCAATGGAGCACTGCTACTATATGTTGTTGAAAGACCACTTTTTTCTGAGAAAGAGCTGGACTGGGAAGAGGAACTAGAAGAGGCCGAAGAGCTGCTATCTATTCTGCTTCTTGCAAGCGGAGTGATAAATGCCGCCCCCGTTGGAGTGCAAATTTGCTGATCACCTCCAGAAACTGTTACGTCACTTGCATAAGAGCGGCGGACAAGCCTTGGGCCCCAACTAGCACGTACTCTATCTGCAAATGTTCCAGAAGTATTCGATCCACTTCCTGGAGTCTGTAAATATGTACCAAAAGTATGGGATCCACCTCCTGGCAATTGCTCGGTCACTAATTTGCCTTGTTTGTCTATAGGGCCTGGGATGCTACCACTCATATTTACTCCTTTGTTTTATGTTCAGCTTTGATGCTTTAAGAAAATTGGAAACTCTGTTGAATTTTCGTTAACCTCAGCTAGAGACCGATTTTTTGGTGGGGCTATTACTCCTGTTTTTTATAGGAGATCGCGGATACAAGATTCAAACTTGCGACCCATGGATGCAGTCTTGAAAAGCTGCATCCATCAAGTACTTTGAGATGACCTTAAATTATCTTAGTTCGTAAAAGTCTAAAGGGAAAATTCGATTTTTTCTAGAAAATTTTAGCAATTGAAGGCAACCAATGCTCCAGTTAGGAAATTGGTTGCTCCGTCGGATTTTCGTTATTTTTAAGAGCCGGTCCACCCCACGTAGGGCACTTCGATTCCAGACGAAAGCCAGTTCCAAAATGAGTTTTTGGAGGCGGGCTACATCACTTTTTTAGGAAAGAAGAGTCAAAACCAGAACTGGAATAGACCCAGCGACACAAGGATTTTCAGACCCATTTGGCATAAAACTCTGAACAACCCAGACTAGCCCAGAATGCGATTTTCCTCTTAAACCATTTAAGATTTTGTTCGAGCCGGCTCTAAAATATTCGCTGTCTTTCTGATCAGTTGCGGAAAAAATGCGGAAAAACAATTAGCTTTCTCAAGCTAAAAGATTGACTTTCTCAAGCTAAAAGTGAAAAATTTCTCTCCTTGCAAAAGGATGATTTTTTATGTCAGCAATTTTTTCAAAAACATCTCAGCGCACCTTTGCAAACAAAGTTGTCGTAGTCGGAGGGGGTATAGCCGGCTTAACAACAGCCTACCGTTTGTACAAAGGAGGAATGAATGTCGATCTCTATGAAGCACGTAGCCGAGTAGGAGGCAGAATTTTGACAGCAAAAGTCAATGGTCATATTGCAGAGCTAGGAGGTCAAAATATAAGGGACGGCGGAGACGCTGTCAATCTCAACAGCTTGATTGATGAGTTAGGGTTGCAATGCAATTCTAGCCCCATCTGCGTAAATCATTCCTATTTTAATGGGGAAAACCTTATTCCAATAGGCGAGATTTTAAGAGATATAACGATAGATCTACAGATTCTTAAAAACCAACTCCATGAGCTCGCTTTTACTTGCCATAACATGAAAGAGGTTTTAAAAAAGCTTGTCGATCCGCACGATCCTCTATACAAGATTTTAGCTGTTAGGATGGCTGCCTACGAAGGAGGAACCATTGAAAAATTATCCCCCATTTATATTAAAACACTGTTTCAGATGTTTTTAGGCGTTCTCTATTCCGCTCAAGAAAGCGAAGATGTTTACATTGAGCGTCTAACAGTTGCAGGGGGCAATGAGATGCTTCCCAAAAAAATAGGGGAAGTACTGGGAACAAGGCTACATTTAAACATGCCTTTGAAAAAAGTTGCCAAAAGAAAGGACGGCTCATTTCAACTTACGTTTAAAAACGGTAAGGAAGTCGATGCAGACATAGTGGTTTTGGCAATGCCTTGTTCTGTTTACCAACAAATTATTTTCGAAAGTGACGTTATTGATTTTCAAAAACTAAAGGCTATTCGCAACGTTCAATATGGCACAAATGCGAAAATTATCGTTCCCTTTACACCGCCTCTTGCAAAAACAACAGGATTCGTCATTGCTGACGAGAGTATTAGTTCTTTTGACTGCGCACAACAACTGCTTACAGTGTATTATACCGGAAAAGCCAGTCACTTTTGTTCTGAAACAATCGCCAATTCTTATCCACAAATACAGTCTCTGCTCCGAGCAAGCTGTGCAAGCAGCCTACCCACCGCCCTACCTGTATATGCCGAAGATCAATTCGATCGTTCATACGATGGTCCTGTAGGGTATAGCTGGCCAAACGATCCTTACGCTGGGGGTAGTTATTCCTATATTGCAGGGGGGCAAGAAGATATACTCATGTCTACAGTAGAACAAAATGGGGAAACATTTAAAACATTGTTCGCTCCCATTCGACAACACCTTTATTTTGCAGGTGAGCACGCTTCTATCTTATCTGAAGTATCAGGTACAATGGAGGCTGCATGTGAGTCTGGAGAGCGGATTGCAAGAGCACTTATGCAGAATCACGCGTAGATTCCAGACGAAAGCCAGTTCCAAAACAAGTTTTTGGACGCAGACTTCACCATTTTTTTAGGAAAGAAGAGTCAAACCAGAACGGGAATCCCTGATTCGCTTAAAAAATGTACACCCGGACATTTTTTAAGTCTTCATCAGCCCGCCGGTTCGCGCCTCATAGGGAAGAAAAGTCAAACCAGAACTGGAATCCCTGATTCGCTTAAAAAATGTACACCCGGACATTTTTTAAGTCTTCATCAGCCCGCCGGTTCGCGCCTCATAGGGCGCTTCACTTCGATTCCAGACGAAAGCAAAGCAGTTTGCTTTCTTTCAGTCCAACTTTCAAAGAAAGTTGGCCAGAACTGGAATCGAACCAGCGACACAAGGATTTTCAGTCCTCTGCTCTACCGACTGAGCTATCTGGCCAAACAACAAATAGAAGTTGGGCAGGATAGCGCAGAATTACTTTTCTAAGCAATAAAATGTGATGCCATGTGTAATCATTTATCAGCGGGGAATGGATTTCCTATTGGACAGCTGGTACAGGAGCCGCTAGGCGCCCCATATCTTTGACGATTTCGATAGCCTCGTCCATTTGCCAATCTTCGCCTTGCCACCAATTGCGAATGGGGGAGATTGGGGCATTGGAAGCTTGAAGTTCGTTCAATTTATCAAAGAACAGGTTCGCATGGGGATTCTCGGCAAGGCGTAATGCGCTACGAGCGCGCAGTTCGGGTAGGAGTTTTTGCCATTGGGTTAGTTTTTGCTGTAAGTTTGGTAAATAATTTTTTTGAAACCAAGCTTTGGTGTTCACATCGAGATCGGCCAAAGTATCCTGATAGGCAGCCGGCACACGGTCATTGCTCAATGGATAGTCGAGAAATCGCTCGCCAACACGAAAAGCCGCTAGTGAAGATGGTATGACTAAATCGGCTTTGACACCCTCTAACTGAGCTGATTTTCCAGAGACGGTGTAATATCTGCCGACGGTGATTTTGAAAAATGCTCTTGCTTCTGGGTCTGTAACTGTTTGGTATTGGATCGTTCCCTTGCCATAGGTGCGTTCATCGCCAACGATGAGTGCTGTGCCGTAATCCTGCAAAGCCTGGGCAACGATTTCTGATGCTGAAGCAGAAAGCTTGGAGGTCAACAAAACAAGCGGACCGTTGTAGTAGAGGCGACCATCGATATTACGCAAATATTGTATTTGACCATGGGCATATTTAGAGATGACAACAACGCCGCTGGTCATAAAAATGCCCGCTACTTTAACAGCTTGGTTTAAGAAGCCACCGGAGTTTTCGCGCAAATCGAGAACGATACCCTTGAGCTCCCCCTCTTTTTTCAATTGCCTTATTGCCTCTCGCAGATCCTTCTCGCAACTGGAGCCATCGCTGCTCTCATAGAACGAGGGAAGGTTGATTTTACCAATAATGCCATCGGACGTAGACACGACGGTATATTGGACTCGTTCGTTAGCAAGGACGATTTTCTCGCGCTTTAATTGCACAGTCTTCATCGTCTCCTGCCCACTTTCGTCGAAATGCTTTAAGCTGAGCACAAGCCCCGATTTAGCGCCATTTTGTAAAGCCAATAAAACATCATCGTAAGTAGACCCTTGTTGATTATGGCCATTGATCTCGACAATGAGATCTCCTACTGAGACCTGACCGCTACGCTGTGCTGGGCCCCCTTCGATTAAATCAGCGATCACGACTCCATCGACACCTTCTTTCAGAATAACCCCGATTCCCTCAAACTGCTTTTCGAGAGCTGCGCGCATCTCTTGGGCTTCTTCATGGCTATAAAAGGAGCTATGGGCATCGAGGCTGCGCGCCGTGGCTTTAAGGATATGGAGCGCAAGATAGTGGATTTTCTCACTCACATAGCTTTTTTCATGCCGGACAAATCGCTTATTCCATAAGCCCCCAATTTTTTCCCTTACCTGAGGAGTCCAAGTACGCGTGGATTTTTGATTTTTTTCCTCCCACATAAAGAGGATGAGCTGTTTTCGGAGGCGTTCTTTTAACTGACCTTCGCTACCAGCAAAATTTAGATAAGATTCCCCTGTTTCGACAGACAGATCGCGTCCACTTAGTATGAGTTCCCTTTGGATCTCTTCCCGCCACTCCAGATTTCGCTTGATTGCATTGGCAACTAAGCGGTTTAAGCTCATGAAATCGCCAAATTCATCGTGTTGATAATTAGCAATTACACCCTGCAATTTACGATCGCCCATTTCGAGATAAGGGCGCACTTCCGTGGAAGTAAAGTAAATTTTTTGAGGATCAAACTGCCCTATAAAAATCTTAATAGCCCGCTGCATCAACAGAGGATTGAGTTTCTTGTGCTCCACGTGATAAGCGAGCATCTCTTCGACCATGGGCCTGATATCTTTAGTAGTCAAATCAGCCGGCTTGGCTGCTGCAAGCAGTGCTACAGCTAAAAGGAGCATCATGGCTCCAAAAAACCTACACAATGCAAAAAAACCACTTCTTCCCCTTGCCGACCCTTTGCTCATGAATGCCCCTCTTTATCCCTCCTTACCATAAAGCTTTTTTTTGACTCTAAGTTTCCTTCATTGAATTAAAAGTGACGCCTCTCTATAGTGGCTCGGTATGTCTTTGGAATTTTCCTTTGACGTGATTTGCTTATTATCTACACTGCTTTAAGGAGAATGGCAAAACGATGCCAACCATTAACCAACTGATTCGCACAGGACGACGCGCCAAAGCGCGACGTAAAAAGTCACCTGCTCTTCAGCAATGCCCTCAGAGGCGGGGTGTTTGTTTGCAAGTAAAGACCAAAACCCCAAAAAAGCCGAACTCAGCTCTTCGTAAAGTAGCTTGGGTACGTCTTTCCAACGGACAGGAAGTGATCGCCTACATAGGCGGTGAAGGGCACAATTTACAAGAACACAGCATTGTACTTGTACGCGGCGGTCGTGTCAAAGACTTGCCAGGCGTACGCTATCATATCGTTCGTGGTGCGCTCGATTGCGCGGCTGTAAAAGATCGGAAGAAATCCCGTTCGAAGTATGGAGCTAAAAAGCCTAAGTAATCTTAGGATGGTTGCACAATAGCCATCCTGATCCGCGATCCTTACTGCTTGATGAAACTAGTAAGCATCACGGGTCGGTCCTGAACTTGCTCATCAGGCCAAGTGAAATGCGCGGCTCTGCCGTAGGGCATGAATGAAATATAAATTAAGGAATCCTACCCATGTCAAGAAGACGTCGTGCTGAGAAAAGGGAGATTGCTCCTGATCCAGTTTACAATAGTATCCTCCTTGCCAAATTCATCAACAAATTGATGGAAAGCGGCAAAAAATCGACCGCTAGACGAATCGTCTACAATGCATTAGATAAGTTTGCTAAGCGTATAAAAGCTGAAGACACATTAGCTGCTTTCGAACAGGCCCTTGAAAATTGCAAACCATCGCTCGAAGTCAAATCGCGCCGTATCGGTGGTGCTACATATCAAGTCCCCATAGAAATACCTACAGAGCGCCGCACGTCTATGGCTATGGGCTGGCTCATTCTCTATTCAAGAGAAAAAGTTGGACGATCCATGGAAGAAGGGCTTGCATCCGAACTTACAGATGCCTTTCAAAACCAAGGCTCTACGATTAAAAAGAAAGATGACACCCACCGCATGGCCGAGGCCAATAAAGCCTTCGCCCATTACAAATGGTAAGCGGAGGAACAAAATAGATCATGGGAAAACGACCAGATACTGATAAGCTCAGCAATGTGCGTAACGTGGGCATCATGGCTCACATCGATGCTGGGAAGACGACCACCACCGAGCGCATCCTTTTTTATTCCGGACGTCTGCACCGCATTGGTGAAGTGCATGAAGGGGCAGCTACCATGGACTTCATGGAGCAAGAGCGTGAGCGTGGTATTACGATCACGTCTGCTGCAACGACAGTCTATTGGCACGATTGCAAGATCAACATCATCGATACCCCCGGACACGTCGACTTTACAATCGAAGTAGAACGGTCGCTGCGCGTTCTCGATGGGGCTGTTGCCGTATTCGATGCCGTTGCCGGTGTACAACCTCAATCTGAAACAGTGTGGCGTCAAGCCGATCGCTACAAAGTCCCGCGTATAGCGTTCATCAATAAGATGGATCGCGTTGGCGGCGATTATTTCCATGCCATCAAGACGATGCAGGAGAAATTGGGCGCTAATGCCGTTGCAGTCCAATGCCCGATTGGCTCTGAATCTGAGTTCAAAGGGATGGTCGACCTCATCACTATGAAAGCCTATCTATTCCATGATGAGACCATGGGAGCGAAATACGATGTCGAAGAGATCCCAGCTGATCTCTTAGATCGTTGCAAAGAACTCAGAGCCCAAATGCTCGAGGAGCTAGCTACGATCGATGAAACAGATGAGCGTTTCATGACTAAAGTTCTTGAAGATCCCGATTCTCTTACGGTCGATGAGATCAATGCTACTATCCGTAAAGGTGTTATTTCCCTAAAAATCAACCCCGTTCTCTGTGGTACGGCATTTAAAAACAAAGGGATTCAACCCTTACTCGATGCTATTGTCGCTTGGATGCCATCTCCACTGGATCGTGGCGATATCAAAGGGATCAACATCGATACCAATGAAGAGATGACTCTTAAACCAGATGATGCGAGTCCATTAGCAGCACTTGCGTTCAAAATCATGTCCGATCCTTATGTGGGTCGTCTCACGTTTGTTCGCGTTTATGCTGGCACCTTGGTCAAAGGGGTCAATCTCATCAATACGACCAAAGACAAGAAGGAGCGCATTTCTCGCCTTCTTGAAATGCATGCGAACCAGAGGAAAGATCGCGACGAGTTCTTTACTGGAGATATTGCAGCCTGTATTGGTCTCAAATATACAAGCACTGGCGATACCTTATGTTCTGAAGATTCCCCGCTTCTTCTTGAGAAAATGGACTTCCCAGAGCCTGTGATTTCCATGGCGATCGAGCCTAAATCAAAAGCCGATCGAGAAAAGCTTTCTCTAGCTTTGAGCGCTCTTTCTGAAGAAGATCCCACATTCCGTGTATCCACCAACGAAGATACAGGGCAAACGATCATCGCAGGCATGGGTGAACTTCACCTCGAGATTTTGCGCGATCGTATGTTTAGGGAATTTGCCGTCGAAGCCAACGTCGGCAAACCAGAAGTTTCCTACAAGGAAACCATCACTACCCCTGGTAAATCGGACACGAAATACGTCAAACAATCTGGCGGACGCGGACAGTATGCTCACGTGACCGTCGAGATTGAACCCAACGAAGCTGGTAAAGGCAATGAAGTTGTCAGCAAGATCGTTGGCGGCGTAATTCCTAAAGAATACATCCCAGCAGTCATCAAAGGGATTGAGGATGGCCTGCAAACGGGTGTACTCGCCGGCTATGCTCTTGTCGATGTCAAGGTAGCTATCGTATTCGGTTCCTATCACGAAGTCGACTCCAATGAAATGGCCTTTAAG
The DNA here is from genome assembly GCA_963791555.1 of uncultured Simkaniaceae bacterium. GTDB lineage: Bacteria > Chlamydiota > Chlamydiia > Chlamydiales > Rhabdochlamydiaceae > JAGXTH01. The sequence continues at coordinate 372,322 of CAWBSQ010000001.1, read as the reverse complement.
ATCTGCGGATCTATGGCCGTTAAAGACGCTGCGCGTAAATCTAAGCCTATTTTGCTCGAACCGATCATGAAAGTGGTCGTCACAACACCTGATCAATTTATGGGTGATGTAATCGGTGACGTGAACCGCCGCCGTGGCAAAATCATGAGCCAGAATAGCATCAAAGGCTACATCGAAGTGCATGCTGAAGTCCCTCTCAGCGAGATGTTTGGGTACTCCACTCAACTCCGCTCGATCTCTTCAGGGCGTGCAACATATGTTATGGAACCAAGCCATTTTGAACGCGTCCCAACTAAGTTGCAGGACGAACTCGTTAAAAAGTAAATTTGAGGATAGATCCACATGGCAAAAACAGCCAAACAAAGAATCCGTATTCGACTCAAAGGTTACGACCAGCGCGTCCTCGACCGGGCTACAGCTGATATCGTCGAAACCGCCAAGCGCACTGGCGCTCGTATTGCAGGTCCGATCCCTCTACCTACGCGGCGAGAGATCTTTACCGTGCTCCGCTCACCTCACGTCGACCGTAAATCGCGCGAGCAATTTGAGATGCGCACCTATATTCGGCTGCTCGACATTTTAAATCCAACACCAGACACCATCGATAAGCTCAAAGTGCTTCCTGTGGCTGCTGGTGTCGATATCAAAATCAAAGCTGCCTAACAAGCTCCCCTACGTTTACTTCGCCCCCTGCTGGATCTAGTAGGGGGTTCTTTGTTATTATATAATATAAAATTTAATCGTCTTTTTAAAGAACTAAGCTTGCTTAGGCTTCAAATTGTTTTTAGTGTAAAAAACAATATTAAACTATTTATTACAATATATTTAATTTTAATGATTGTAAAAAAGCATATTAATATAATATCATGTAAGCAAATTAATTTAACAATTAAAAGGAGAGGCGATTTTATGTCGTTACCACCAGTAAGCCAATTAATTACCACAAAATTAGAACTTCTTGAAAAAAGCTACGGTCTTTATGAAGGCATGGTCGGCAAGCTAGGCCAATCTTGTTCTACAGGTCTCAATGGTACAGGCGGGACTCTAAAGGAGCCACGCATAGAAGCGTACCACCAAAAGATCATGCTACAATATGCAAGATTCAAAAACAATGCAGCTGAATTCCAAGAACTATGTAAAAACACGACAACAGGAAAAGCACCCAGAACTTTCCAAATCTATGAAGAGAATCTACCAAGCTTTCAGCATTCAACAGATTTGCAAGAACGTGCTTTAAAGTTGTTTAGAGCCTTGAACCACACTGCTAGGACAAACTATCCCTTAGCCCAAATTGCTGAGCCTGAGGTGCGCGTCGGAGGCATTACTTCGACAAATACCCTAATAAATCCACCTAAAGGTCTTGAAAAATGCTCCCATTTTCGAAAAATTCTCGGCGATGGAAATTGCTTTTTTACAAGTTTTACCGTCCGGTTCTTAGAAACTTTCATTAAAGAACCCAACTATGCCGAGACAATATTTAAATTCATTGAATCTCGCGAAGATGGTTTGAAAAATGACACATTAAGAACGTTCATCAGTACTAAATTGCAAGCTCTTCAGAAAGATCCTTCCTTGCTTGAGACGCTGCTGAAAGACAACCAAGTCATTTTACCTTTCGTTAGATACTTCCGTGCGATTACAGCCAATGAACTGATCGTCAATCAAAAAGAACATCAAGAAACCTTCGCTATCACACTTGCAGGCGACTTTCCAAGAGAAACAGACTCAATCCTTTCAAAAGACTACGGACAGCTAGTGAACGACTACGTTTCAACAATGGGCAAAGACGCAACGCATAATTCGATTGGAATTTTGTGCCGCAAGCTCAATTTTCCTTGCCGAATTTACTCACAAGGCATTCCCAAGCCAGTTGATGCAATCGATGGACTAGAACCCAAAGCCCTATTCGTCAGAAAAGACGAACACTACTTTGTTGCCTACACTCAAGCAGATAAAGTGAAAGAGGAGAAGGAGTTCAAAGATCGCAAAATGACAGGTCCTGCACCAAAACGGACGAACGTCATTACCTATGAAGAGTTATTCGCAAAAATGAAAAAAACCTCGATTATCTCTACAGAGAGTATAGGCCCTGCAACAACGCTCTTCTCTTTCCGTTACAATGCTGGATCGAAGAATAAACTCTTTATTAGGGGTGAAGGAACTCCCGAATTGAATTGGAGCAAGGGTGTCGAACTGAACAAAATTGGCGATGACGAATGGGTATGGGAATCTGCGCAAGCTGATTTGAGCAAATTGCAATTCAAAGTCTTGCTCAATGACAAAACCTGGGAAAAGGGGACCAATCATACCCCAGCTAAATCAGGTCAAGAAAACCTATTCACCCCTAAATTCTAATCTCCGAATGTATTTGTAAATACTTTCTCAAAGACAAAAACCAGCTGTCAAACAGCTGGTTTTTTAGTAACTTGAAATTGGTATTAGAGAACGTCGACGAAGCCTTAGTTTTGTTATCAGTCTCTTATTAAGGCGGGGAAAAATCGGGAGCGAAATTAGGATCGCTGTTGTACATAAAGTTATACGCCGGGGTTCTTTGGCTTGTCATTCGTTTGCCAACGACAATTCCATTGAGGACTTCTAAATAGTAATTATTCTCGATGGTGTAGTTGCCATTCATCGTAATCCGCTCGATATATTTATATTCTTCGAGATCATTGCCTTTAGAACGAACTACATCGGGCTGACCAATCTGGGCCTGGAGCTCGACAACTGGCGTCCCAATAGCCACCGCATCGTAATTTTCACGGGACATCATTGCCGTTCTACTAAAGCAACCACTCAAAAAGAAAAACACTAAAAGCACTAGGAGTTGCAAAAGATGGCATTTCCTAGTTTTCCAGCTTCGAATTCTTCGTAAAATGCCCATGCCACCAGGCTCTTTCGTCATGATGAAGCCTTTTCAGGTTGCCAGACCTTACCGTTGATCACCGTGCGGAATTGATCGGTCGTCGCATATTCCGCCCGCATCAGATAGCTATTGTCCGGTTGCCGCTCGTAAAATTCAAAACCTTCAAATCCCAATTCTTTGATCCTGAATTCCCATGCGATCACCTTTTCTCCAATGATCCCCTTGCCATTGATTTTGCCCATTGCTTGATTCTCGAGATCGATGGAAAAACCACTTGAACCGATTTCACGTATGATGAATTGGTTATGCATGATATCCGTCATCCCCTTGACCTGAATTTCTTGCAGGCACTCGATTTCCCCTATTTCATTGCATGGGCCAATGCTCCACCGTGTGAAAAAGGAAAGCTCCTCATCCACCATGTTCAATTTTATACGTCCCTCTCCTAGCCAGGCTAGAGGTTTTACCAGAAAAAGATGATCCTCCATCAGAACATAAACCTTCGGCTATAAATGCTTTGTAAGATCCCAAGGGCCATCATTGTACAAAGAATTGATGATCCTCCACAAGTAATCAGGATCAGTGGTACCCCGGTAATGGGCAAAAAGCCACACATCATCCCTGCATTGACGATGACATGCACGGCAAGGTAAACACTAATGCCCGCGGACAGCAACCGACCAAATGGATCCTTAGCAACTGCCGTTACCTGAAAACAAAAATAGAGTAAACCAAAAAAAAAGAGGAGCAGTAAAAAAACTCCTACCACTCCGAACTCTTCCCCAAAGGCCGCAAAGACCGAGTCCGTATGAGCTGCTGGCAGCCATTGGCGGCCTGTAAACTCTGATTTATGCCACCCACTTCCAGTCCAGCCACCCAGTCCAATCGCCGTCTGAGCGGCTTGTTGATGGTAAGTATTTGGATTCAAACGCTCATATTGGTACTCCTTGAGGAATACGGTAGCATAGGGACGAAGTTTTTCGTGTGGGACGATACCAAGAAAAAATATACTAACAACAAGCAATCCGGCAACCCCAAAAATTTTCATCCAAAAAATCCATTTACGATGTGCACCAGCTAGATAGAGTAAAACCAGGGTGATAGGGTAAAGAACTAAGCTTGTTCCTAAATCAGGCTGTTTTAGGATCAATATAAAGGGAATCAGAACAAGGCAGCCCGCCTTTAAAACAATGCGAGATTGGGCAGCGAGCTTTTCCTTGCCTTCCAGAAACCAGCTGAGAGCAATGACGACGATCAATTTGGCATATTCCGATGGTTGAAAACTCATCCCAAGACCGGGAATTTTATACCATCGATGTACATTTTGAATGGGTGCTGTGAAAAAAAGGCCCACCAACATGACAACCATCAATAAATACAGAGGGATTGCAATCTTTTTCAATATGCGATAGTCCATGCAGGCAAAAAAAAGATAAGCAATCCATCCAATGGCATACCATTTCATCTGGCTCAAGGCATACGGAGTAAAAAAAGTAGATCGATCTCCATCTTGTTGGCCTAAATCACGCATTTCGCCTGTCGTTGCTGAGATGACGAGCAAACTAATCGCCATTAGAGCAGCTAGGATGGGAATAGTGCGCCAATCTATCCATCTCAAATAGCGATATTGCCACAGCATGTTAGCTTTTTATCTCCTAGCTTCTTCTAAAATTTCACGAGCATATACTTCTTATTTCTTCTCTTTTGTATAATATAGGATCTATGTTCGATGGCAAAACTCTTTCTTGGATTCATCTTCCATCCGTCGATTCTACGAATCGATGGGTTGAACAACATGCTTCATCACTGCCAGCTAATGCGTTGACAATTGTTTACGCCGACGTACAAACAGCAGGTCGCGGACAGCACGGACGTTTATGGGTTTCTCCAGCTAACCTCAATTTATACACAACTCTCTTTTTGCGCCTCGAACATGATTTTCCTTTTCTTGCCAATCTTGGTCAGACATTGACCATCAGTTGCATCAAGACCTTGCAAAAATTTCATTTACAACCCGAAGTCAAATGGCCTAACGATCTTCGATTTCGAGGAAAAAAATTTGGCGGCATCCTAACACAAATTGTCTCCATCGACCATGAATCGGGTATCTTGCTTGGATTAGGAATGAATGTAAATATGTCTAAAGAATTGCTGTCTTCGATCGATCAGCCAGTTACTTCTTTGTCGGAAGAGACCGGACTCGAATGGAAAATCGAAGAGGTCCTTTTTAGAATCGTCGAGTCGTTCTTAATCGACCTCAATGTGCTTCGAACCGAGGGATTTCCTTCAATGGCTGAAGAATTACAAGCCGTGCTTTGCTTCATTGGAAAGCAGGTTCTTTTTTCTGATGATAAACGTTCTTTTGAAGCCACCTGCTTGGGAATCGATGAGATGGGACGGCTCAAGCTCCTCGATCCATCCGGATCTATAGACACCATTTCCACCGGCTCCATCAAACTGCTACACCCTGAATAAAATAGAGATGGTTTGAATGCTGTTTTCTCTATCGGAAAACAGCATTCAAAGTTATGAAGGAAATCTATTCGGTTTTTGTGAGGAGGGCTAGGTCGGGAATGACGACGAGATCAGGAGAGACCTTCGCGCGAAGAATCTGTTGAATCGCTGTTAAGGTCGATCCTGTAGCAGAATGACATGTCGTACAGCTACCCTGATAGGAGATGATCAACTCTCTATCTTCGATCAAATTTACGATCTGGATCCCGCCTGCATCGAGCTCGATATAAGGACGTATATCACTAGCTATTACCTCTTCGATTAAAGCGATTTTTTGTTTTTGCGACAAATCTTTCCAACCAGGATAGCCTTCGTTGGATTCGGAAGAAATTGCAACAGGAGTTGGAACGTAGACATCGGAAAGAGGAATATCCATGCATTGCATGGCAGCTTCTTCGATAGCGAAAAGGACGAGATTGAGGTAGACCGATACATCATCTGGAAAAGCATGTTCATCATTTTTATCTCTAACTTGCTTATCTATGAGATCCGCACTAAGCCGCCTTGCTTGATCGTAATTCTTGCGAATCAATAGTTCGCAGGCTATCTCAGCTGCCCCAATCAATGCTGTTGGCCCAAAGGCCTCAAATTTTGCATCGGCAATAATCCCATCGCTCTCATCAACGAGAAGATATAAGGCCAATGCATGGCCTTCGTGCACCTCTCCCTCTCTTCCTACAGCAAGCCGCATTCCTCTTGCTTGAGCACCTTCGGAAACATAGTTTCCAACATGCCGCGGTGTTTCGATGCGGTGGGAAAGTTTGCGGCTAAAGCGACTCCAGGGATATGACGGTAGAAAATGCCTTTTTGTCATACAACACCGCCATTTTTAAGATAAAGGCTCCCAGAAATACTTCGTATCTGCTTGACGCTGTCGACGATCATTTCCACTGCGCAATCGATTTCTTCTTCTGTCGTTTCCGAAGAAAGGGCAAAGCTAAGCGCCGAAAGAGCCGCTTCAGGCCTTACTCCGCATGTCTTTAGAATGTAAGAGAGATGCTGGCTATTTTTCCCGCCGAATGAGGCAAAAAGCCCTTTCCTTTGCAAAGAGAAGAGCAAGGCTTCGCTGGCGGCTCCTGGAAAGGCAACCACTGAAGTATTGGGAAGTCGGTCGACCTCTTGGAAAAGCACCTCGACATCCGGTAGAGCATGGACGAGTTGCTCCTCGAATTTGTGACGAAGTCTGGCTATCTCTGTACAAATAAAATCGATCTTGTTCTGCATTTCTCCCATCGCCATGGCTAGCGCTAGAAACATCGGCACATTCAAGGATGGAGTCCCTTGAATAAGAGGTGCAACTGATAAACCTTTGCGGACGAGCAATCCGCCTGTACCCTTGGGAGCGTGCATTAAAGAACCATCGAATGTCAGAAAATCGATACCGAAATCTTGAAAGACAAAGAAAATCTTCCCTAAGATACTAGAGACGTCCACATGCAGCAAGATGTCCTTTTCTCGACAAATCCTAACGAGATCAGAAATCGGTTGAATGACGCCCGTTAGCGAATTGGCCATGGAAATAGAGAGCATTGCGACTCTTGGTTTAATCGCTTCTTCTAAAACCTCCGTCCTTAAACGACCGGATGCATCCAGCGGCAGCATTTTGCCGTGACAATCGAGTTTTTGCAGACGTTTAATGGCCATTAGGATGGGAAGGTCTTCAATAGCCGTCGTAAGAAAATGATTACGGCCTGTATCTCGCATAGAATCGAGACAAGTCGAAAAGAAAACTTGGCTAATAGCTTCGGCGCCGCTCGAAGTAAACGTAAATGAAGCGCTGCTCTCTGCACCAAGCGCTTCATAAATAGCTGATGCTGCGGCATCGACTGTAGGGATGAGCTCTTGCCCCATTCTGTGCGGCGCTTCGACAGCCCCCCAATGTTCCTTTAAAAAAGGGAGGATCTTTTCAATCATTTTAGGCGACGGGCGTGTGATTGTGTGATTATCGAGGTAGATCGAACTAGTCATCGAGGTTTCCTTTCGACAGTTTCCCTTGCTTGCAAAGATAAGCAAGAGGCTGACCTGTAGGGATCTCCAATCGAACAACCTCATCCTTGGTCAAGCCATCTAAAGCCATGACGATCGCTCTTAGAGAATTGCCGTGTGCGACGATCAGAACATTTTTTTTATCGAGAAGCTGAGGTAGGATCATCTCCTGAAAGTAAGGAATTGTACGCTCTGCATTCATTTCTAAACTTTCCCCCTCAGGTGGAGCAACATCGTAGCTTCGACGCCAAATTTGCACTTGTTCCTCTCCAAATTTGCGTCTTGTCTCATCTTTATTGAGACCTTGTAAAGCCCCATACATCCTCTCATTGAGCTGCCAAGCTTGAATGACGGGGATACAGGCTTGACGTGCATGCTCACTATAAATCTCGTCCCATCCAATCTGTCCCTTCTCCGGTTTGTGGATCACCCTGGGAATTTTTCCACCCTTATGGACGCTCATAGCCATGTACATAGTCATTTGCGCTCTTACGAGCGCAGAAACAAAAATAATATCGAAAGGAATCTGCGCAATAGCATGGCCTGCGTTGATCGATTCTTTGATCCCTTCCTGGCTTAAAGGAATATCCACCCAGCCGGTAAAAAGATTTTGTTTATTCCACTCTGATTGGCCATGGCGAATCATTACTAGTTTTCCCATCCTGCCCTCATCTCTCTCTTTTTGCATCATATTACCATCTAAATAACCCTTAGGAAAGGTAAAGATTTATTTGGAAAATTGCAGTTTACCCTGATTTCCTGTATCCTGCTTAGCATGTCTACTTCTCAACGTCTTAGCAAAGTCTTAGCAGCAGCAGGAATCGCCTCTAGGCGGGCCTGTGAAGAACTGATTTTTAATGGCCATGTGACTGTCAACGATCGTGTCATCTTGGTGCCGCAAACACAAGTTTCATTGCCAAAAGATCGCATCGCCGTCGATGGCCGCGAAGTCAAAAGCATAGAAGAAAAGGTTTATTATATCTTGAATAAGCCCTCTGGCTATATCTGCAGTCAAAAACGCATCGGACGCAAAAGACTCGTCACCGATCTCTTTTCCGATACGACACAGCGGTTGTTTAGCGTAGGCAGGCTTGACCGCGATACAACTGGGCTCATCATCATAACGAATGATGGACACTTTGCAAACAAGGTGATTCATCCATCGGCCAATCTCACTAAAGAATATTTAGTCAAAGTGCGCCAAGAGATCACACATGAGCACCTTGTCCAGATTTCGAAAGGTGGATTCATAGAAGGTGCCTGGGTCCGCCCAGTGCGGGTCACAAAAGTGCGTAAAGGAACTTTGAAAATCTCGGTCAAAGAAGGCAAGAAGCGCGAAGTGCGGCTTCTGGTTGCCAATGCAGGGCTTGATCTCGTAGAGCTCAGCCGAATCCGTATCGGTGGCCTATCCTTAGGCACGTTAGCTGAAGGCAGCTATCGCGAAATGACAGAAAACGATAAAAACGCTATCTTTAAGTAATCAATATTTCACCCATTCACTTCTGCAATGGAGTGAGTCTGCAAAAATCTACTATTAAAATTTTCGCAGACTCACTCTAAGAAAGTATTTGCAAATTCCATTCTCTAGGAAAATGAAATTGCAAATACTTTCTGATAAGCCAAATTACTTTTTAGATTTTTATGGCTTTAAAAATAATGCGCTAATTTACTTTATTGCGTTTATTGATATACAATTGCACCTGTTAAATAATTAAAAACGGATTTGTATGCCAATAAATAAAATAAACCAACCCAATTCTACGGAAAAAAGTTATCTCGATTCAATTCTTCCAAAAAACCCTGTTACGAACAAAAGAGAATTCCGACTCGTGCCAAAATCTTTTGAACGGACGCTCGGTAGTTTTTTGTATCCTGGCATGATCGCTTCAGGAGGAGGTTATTATAACAAACATAATTACCATCGCATCGTAGAAAAAGTAGGGGAAAAAATTGCACAACGCTCCGATCGATCCGACCTAAGCTTTCAATTCTCAGTCATCGATTCCGGGATCTTGAATGCTTGGTGTCTTCCAGGAGGGAAAGTGGCTTTTTATCGAGGACTTATTGAAAAAATGAAGGCCGAAGAAAGCAGCTTAGGCATTGGCTTTTTTAGTCTCGAAGAAAAGATCGCTGCCGTTATGAGCCATGAGATCACGCATGCCTGTGCACGCCATGGAGCTAGAAATTTGGAATTCGCAGCATTTTTGTACGCTCTCTTCTCAGCCTTGGAATATGCATTGACTTTCTTTATTTCCAATACGGAAAAAGAGTTGGCAAAAACCCAAGAAAATCATAAAAAAACCTCTCCGTTTGATAAAAGAGATCAGTTAGCACTCGCTAAGATCGTTAGTGGATTGTTCGAACCTCTCTATAAAACTGTCTTTAAATTACTACAACAACATGGCAGCCGACAACATGAGCTTGAGGCAGACAAATATGGAATGGTCTACTTAAAACGTTCTGGATATGATCCTAAAGTCGCTCTTTGGCTGCAAAAATTCTTTGCAAAACAACACCCTAGCGAAGATGGCATCTTAGCTAAGATCCTCCATCTTTTTTCTTCGCATCCAACAAGTGAAGAGCGTCTTAAAGAAAACACTAAAACTTTAAAACTCATCGAAACGGGAAAACTTAAATAAACCGTTTTTTGATTCTATAATTAAAAAAGTTAACACTCCATCCTCAAGGGTGGGGTGTTGTTATTTTCTTTACTTTTCCACCATTTCTTCTTATAACATTCGGCGAATTCAAGGAGCGATAACTTACTATGCTTACCATTGCTCGCCTCTTTGGCAAATCACCATTTGCCCCTCTGCAGACCCACATGAACAAAGTGGCCAGCTGCATCGAGAAGCTGACAACACTTATAAAAGCCCTCCCAGCTGGGGATATGAGCCAAATCGAAAAACTTGCCAAGGAGCTTTCCGAGTTAGAGCACGAGGCCGATTTGACAAAAAACGACATACGAAACCATCTCCCAAATAGTATTTTCTTGCCGATCGACCGCAGCCAGTTCCTAGAAATTCTCGCTGTACAGGATAGCATTGCCGACCAAGCTGAAGAAATCGGATTGCTGCTCACTTTGCATCCGCTCATGAATTTTGCTGAATTTTCCTCTAGTTTGAATGAGCACTATGATCGAACTCTAGAAGTTTTCCTTTCCGCTTTGCGTATCATGCATGAAATCGAAGAATTGCTTGAGTCTTCTTTTGGGGGCATCGAGGCTGAAAGGGTGAAGGCCATGGTCGAAGAGACTTCTTTTAAGGAACATCGTGCTTCTCTAGCAAAACATGCTGCCATGAAGCTATTGTTTGCAAAAAGCGATTCCATGTCTGCCGCAGCTTTTTATCTTTGGATCCATGTGCACAAAAGGATTGGTAATTTAGCAAATGCATCTGAGCGTCTAGCCAATCGCATTCGGATGATCCTCGAGCTTAAATAATAAGATGTAAGGATGGAACTCGAATCAATCCTCAGATTCATCGTTCTCGCCATTGGTTTCTATATGGCGTGGAACATCGGTGCTAACGATGTTTCTAATGCGATGGGCACTTCCGTAGGTTCTGGCGCATTGACCATCCGGCGTGCTGTCGTGCTCGCAGCTATTTTTGAATTTAGCGGAGCTTTTTTTGTTGGATCGAACGTTTCCGAGACCATGCAACGCGGTCTGATCGATACGAGCCTTTTCCTAACAGACCCAACGACTTTGATCATCGGTATGTGCGGCGCTCTTTTAGGAACGGGCATATGGCTGCAAATCGCCTCTTATTTTGGTTGGCCAGTATCAACGACACATGCGATTGTTGGATCGATCTTAGGGTTTGGCGCTCTGATTGGAGGCGTCGATGCTATCAGATGGGCCGAAGTAAGTTCAATCGCCATCAGCTGGGTAGTATCACCTGTTGCAAGCGGCATTATCTCTTATCTAATTTTCAGCATTCTGCAGAGAAAAATTCTCTACGCTATGAGTCCCGTCGATGCAACGCGGCGGCTTATGCCTCTGCTCATGGCCATTCTCTTTGCCACATTTACATTAAGCCTCATCTTCAATGGTCTGGAAAATCTCAAACTGTCTGTTTCTTTTCCCGCAGCTTTTGGGATATCGCTCCTAGTAGGGCTCATCGTCTTGCTGCTCGCCTTTCTCTATTTTCGAAAAAAAGCCCCGGAGCAGCTTGCATGCGCTATCAATACTCCGCCCCCGCATGCCATCATCAGTCTCGATAAGGCAATGAAGCATTTGCAAAGAGTTCAAGTCAGCACCTATAACGAGACACACGACAACGTTGGGAAAATTCTTCAGCAGGTAGAGATCCTCTCTTCCAAAATTCGGCAGGAGAGTAAATTCCAAGCACGCACTTCAGACTTTCAAATTGTAGAGAAGATGTTCGTCTGGCTACAGGTTTTGAGTGCTTGTTTTGTCGCTTTTGCTCATGGCGCAAATGATGTTGCCAATGCTGTGGGTCCTGTTGCAGCCGTTCTAGATATCATTAAAAGCGGAACCATTTCTGAAACATCGATCGTACCTCTATGGTTGCTTGGCTTAGGAGGGGTCGGCATCGTCATTGGTCTTGCGACATGGGGATGGCGTGTGATCGAAACGGTTGGGAAAAAAATCACAGAGCTTACACCTACGCGAGGCTTTTGTGCTGAATTTGGCGCTGCCACCACTATCTTGCTTGCTTCAAAACTTGGACTTCCCATCTCGACCACGCACTGTCTTGTGGGGGCAGTCTTAGGAGTTGGCCTTGCGCGTGGCATCCATGCCATCAATTTGAATATCCTCAAAGAAATTGTACTATCTTGGGTCATCACCCTTCCAACAAGTGCCCTGATGAGCATTCTTTCTTACTATCTCCTTAAAGCGATTTTTCTCTGACTCTGTAAACCTTTTGTAGGTTATCATCTCCCCATCACCAGAGGTGCCTGAAGTAATCGGGCTGAAAGGACGTAGTAGACTTTAATTAGACCTCTTTCGTTACGAAAGAGGTCTAATTAAAGTGCGTCAAACTCTTATCACCTGATCCGGATCATGCCGGCGTAGGGAGTGTGAGTGGAAGAAGCAGTTTGTCTGCTGGCGATTCGAGCTGCCTTGATAAAAGGATCTCCTCGTTCCCCTTGGTGAAGATTGATTGGAGTCACCATGTCTACTATTTCAGCCGTCCGTCGTTCATCAAAGAAAAATTTCTTTGCAGGCATTCTTGGCAATGCCTTGGAACATTATGATACAGCGCTCTATGCTTTGCTGGTTCCTTTTCTAACCCCCCTTTTTTTCTCTGACCTCCCTTATTTAACGGGCTTGGTCATTGCCTACAGCATCTCGATCGTAGGCGTCGTCATGAAGCCTCTTGGCGGTGTGGTCTTTGGTCTGATCGGCGATCGCTTTGGAAGGAAACCAGTTCTCTCTATGACAATCTTGGGCATGGCCCTCTCTATGATTCTCATGGGCTGTTTACCGACCTTTGCACAAATAGGAAGTTCTGCTCCGATATTCCTTGTGCTTTTGCGATGCCTGCAAAGCTTCTTCTCAGGCGGCGAATCCAAGAGCGGCGCTATTTTTGTCTTAGAGCATGGGAGTCCACCTTGGCGAGGGTTTCTATGCAGCCTTTACGAATCTTCGACTATCCTAGGCATCTTTTTTGCCTCGGGTGCAGTTGCTTGTTTAGCCTTTTTTGATTTGGTAGAAAGCTGTTGGCGAATTCTATATTGGGCTGGAGCTTTAGGCGGTTTTTTGTGCATCTCAATGCGTCAGATTGCCGAAGAGACAAACGATTACATAAAAGCAAAGAATTCTCCGCGGACATTTTCTAAAACTCTCTGGAGTCAGCGACGCGTCATCCTTGCTATCGGTCTTGCTGCTGGATTTTCCTATGTCACCTATGCGATTCCTTTCATTTTGATGAATAGCTTTCTACCCTTGATCACTTCCATCACAAAAGCAGAAGCTATGCAAATTAATACATATCTCTTGCTTTTTGACATGCTTTTACTCCCTATTTTTGGCCTATTAACTCGCCGCATTCCTATTGAAAAAATCATGGGTAGGGCAGCATTGTCTTTAATTCTCTTAGCGATTCCACTTTTTTATATGCTTGATGGTGCTAATCTAGTTACCGCTATTTTTATTCGGATTGCCATCGTCACTGCTGGTGTTGCATTTGCGGCTCCTTTCAATCAGTGGGCAATCGATCTCCTCCCTGTAAAGGATCGCTGCTTGGTGACATCGTTTGCCACTTCACTTGGCTCGCAACTGATCGGTGCACCCTGTGCAGCTATTTGTATTTGGCTCTTTCAAAAAACAGAATGGGTGGTTGCCCCAGCCTTTTACCTGCTGGCTACTGCACTAGGCGCTTTTTTGGCTGTTAGTCTTGGCAGCAAACGCCTCCATTCTGCGAACAAGGACACAATCGTTCGTGACGGATGAGCATATCATTGTAGAGTGGTTCACTCGTATCTAAGATTTTCACAATTGCCTCCAACCATTTTTGCTGTCGGTTAAGGGCAGGGCAGCGGTAAGCTTTGAGACCCGCCTTTTGGATCAAAGGCAGATATTGATATTCGATTTCAAACAATGTTTCAATGTGATCTGAAGTAAAAGCAATCGGCACAAAAACGATGGCTTCCTTCTCGTCATGCCAAGTCAAAACTTCTCGACAAACTTCCTCTGTATATGGTCGAAGCCATTCTCCTCGTCCAAATTTCGATTGATAGGCAAGTTTCGTCTTGAACTCTGGAAATTGTCGGACGATAGTCTCAAAAGATCGCTTGCATTCTTCTTCATAAGGATCACCTGTACAAACAAATTGTCGAGGCAACCCATGAGCAGAAAATAACAAATAGGTATTGTCATGAGTTAATTGGTGCTTATCGAGAAATTGCTCAATTGTCTCTTTTTGACACGCGATGAATTCGGGATGATCGCAATAAGATTTAACCCAACGCAGCTTGCGCACAGTTGATTGAGAGAGATGTTCTTCAAACCATCTTGCGATGCTGCCTGTCGTCGCATAACTGAATTGAGGGAACATAGGAAATACCAGAATTTCTTTTTGGGGGAGATGCTCGATTTTCTGGATAAATTCTTTATGTGTCGATGGAAGGTAACGATGAAATGTACACAACTCTTCATCGATCGCTCTAGCCAAATTGCTAGCAATCGCTTCTGTGTCCTCATAAATTGGCGATTTGCCACCAATGAGTGTATAATCGTGCGCAATAGTTTTGGCTCGTTTGCGCGCGATTCTAGTAAATAAAAATTTTTGCAAAAAGGGCGGCATCGATGTGCGGATCACCTCGCGATCTGTCAATAATGCCGTTAAGAACTCTGGAATTTCTTCTAGATGGCGTGGTCCACCAAAATTAACGATGAGAATTGCCCGATTACCTGTCATAGCTTTTAACTTTACCTGATTAGTAGTGAAATCTGCTACAATACGGAGATATATGTTGAAGAAATTTCTTAGGCCATTTGCTTATCTTGTTTTTTTTGCCCTTCTAGCGGCCTGTGGGGGAGATTACCGCAATGGCAGTTATACCATTGCTTTTGATCCTGCTTGGTTTGGCATCGATTTAATGGGCCAACAAAATAACCTCTCCGGTTTTTCTCGTGATCTGCTTCGTGAGATCAGCAAAAAAGAGAAAATCAAACTCTCTTTATCTACTGTAAGTTGGGATGTGCTCGTTCCCAACCTCAAGAGCAACCAATACCCTGCTATCCTCTCTTCGATTTATCCCTATCTCTTCAATCGGACTTTCTATGATTTTTCAAATGTCTATCTCCTAACAGGCCCTGTTCTTGTTCTACCCGTTGATTCTTCTTTCAAATCGATCGCCCAGCTCGATGGCAAGGAAATCGCTATCCTTCCAGACAGCAGCGGCGCTACTTATCTGGAAAAAAATCCTTCCATTCTGATCCGTAATTACGATTCGATTCCCGATGCACTCAACGATGTCGCAGCTGGAACAATCGATGGTGCGGTCGTCGACATCCTCGAAGCCAGCGCTTATTGTAAAAATATTTACAATGGAAAACTCAAAGTCGCAACTGCGCCTCTTAATGATGAGGGGATTCGTTTATTGACATTAGATCGAGGAGCGCCAGATCTCATCAAAGCCTTTAATCGCGGCCTTGAAGAGCTCAAAAAAAACGGCACGTATCAAACTCTTCTCGATAAGTGGTCACTCGGCCAATAGAATTGGTTTAGCGCCTATCGACGAAACCAGATTTCAACCACAGACTCCTAGAAACCATTTGCAAATGCTTTCTTATCGGATACGACATTTATCATGTTCGCTATATTCTATGCGAACACGCATCAATTCTTGTGGGTCGATTGGACATTGATGCAGATCCCATTCCAATTTTGCATAGTTATGAATGGATGTATCAGATGAAAATGGATACATGCCAGCGATGTTATGAAGTGCATATTCAGCCCATTTCATCGGTTGTAAAAACAGCAGTTCGACATTCTTTTGCGTCTCATAATAACTTTCTAAATCACTAAGGACAAAATAACGATCTGCCCGATTGCCATGCCTCTCTTCGAGCAATGTTCCTGCAATGTCACTCAGGACCTGATGTTCTGCATCGTTTTCTGATAAGGTGCCATCGCGTAAAGCATCGACTGCTTTTCTTATGGCATGATGGCGATGATAGACCTCTAACGGCTGATAGCTTTGATGGATAGTCCGGGTTTCATTTTCCTCGGCAGTAGCCCCAAAACGAAATGGCCACCACGCATCGGTAATCGATTGGCGCATCTCTATGTTAGCACCATCTTCGGTTCCTATCGTCAAAGCTCCGTTCATTGATAATTTCATATTGCCTGTCCCAGAAGCTTCCATTCCTGCTGTGGAAATTTGTTCGGAAAGATCTGCAGCAGGAATGATGATTTCTGCCTTCGATACATTGTAGTTCTCGATGAATGCTACACGGAGTTTTTGATTGACGGCTGGATCCACATTGATCTTCCTTGCTAAGCAGAAGATGAAATGGATTATATTCTTTGCCATCTCATAGCCGGGTGCTGCTTTCCCTCCAAAAATAACCATTCTCTTAATCGCTCGTGCATTTTGGTTCTCTTTGAGTTCGTGATAGAGAATCAAAACATGCAGCGCATTCATCAGTTGCCGCTTATATTCATGAAATCGCTTGATCTGTACATCAAAAAGCGCATCTTCTCCGAGAGAACCGCTATGTCCTACGACATGGCCATGGCCATCGCGTATCGGATTTTTTTCTTGTAAAAATGTTATGAGCCGCGTCTTATTATGGGCTTTGATCTCAAGGAATTTTTTTTGAGACTCGGCATCACTGGCAAAATTGGCCAGCTCTTTGATCGTATTAAAGTCCTTGATCCACTTGCGCCCAATGCGTACAGAAATAAATTCGGAAAGAAGGGGATTAGCTAGAAGAAGCCATCGTCTCTGCGTCACCCCATTGGTGATATTGATAAAACGTTCCGGGTACATTTCATAAAAGTCTTTGAAGAGCCTCTTCTTAAGGATCTCGGAGTGCAATGCTGCCACGCCATTGATCTTATGCGAACCATAGATTGCTAAGTGGGCCATCTTCACTTGACCACCTTCGATCATGGACATCCTACGTACGCGATCTTCATCACCAGAAAATTGTCTACGGATTGCATTACAAAACTCGAAATTGAGTTTTTCAATGAGTTGGTATTGCCGCGGCAATAAATAGTTCAACCTTGCACTATTCCATTCTTCAAGCGCTTCGCGCAGAATGGTATGATTGGTGAAACTGCAACATGTTTTTACTGTATCCCAAGCTTCTGCCCAACCATAGTCTTGTTCTTTGATCAAAATCCGCATCAACTCCACGATGACAAGAGCTGGATGGGTATCATTGATTTGAATGCGTGCCTTATCTGCAAAAAGCGACATATCAGAGTAGGTGCGCAGATAACCGCTGACTATATCTTGTATCGAAGCCGATACCAGGAGAAATTCTTGTTTTAGGCGAATGCGTTTTCCAGTTTCATGATGATCATTAGGATAGAGCACATCGGTCAATGTTGTATTCTCTGATGCCTGCCCTAATTGTCCCGCATTATATCGTTGAAGATGAAAATTTCTGGGCGATTCTTTCGTCGTCCAAAGCCTAAGGGTTGCCACATTAAAATCGGCAGTTTCACTATATCCTATGATGGGAATATCAAACGCAAGCGCACGCACTTCTTCGTAGTCGGCTAAATCTGCGATTTCTACACCCTTACTATTCACCGTGGGCAAAAGACGGCCTGCATATAAGACCGGAAATGAATGATCATCTCTTCGGAATTCCCAAGGATTTTCATGCATAAGCCAAGGATCAGGACGTTCTACCTGCACTCCATCCCAAATCTCCTGATCAAAAATGCCATATTGATAACGTAATCCATAGGCTCTTGATGGGTAATTTTGAGTAGCTAGAGAGTCGAGAAAACAAGAAACAAGGCGCCCCATCCCCCCATTTCCAAGCCCAGGATCATATTCATCTCTGAATACCTGTTCAAAGTTGCGATTGAGTTTCTTCAAAATCAACTTGACAAGAGGTAAAGCGTTCATATTGACGAAATTATTCTCAGATAGTTTACCTGGCATATATTCCATGCACAGGTAGTAGATCTGACGAACATGGTTGTGGCGGAACGTATGGCCCGTTGCAGTCCAATTGATCATGATCTCTTCGCGAAAGGTCAATGATAATGCATGGTATAGCTGCTGATAGTTGGCTTCATCGATGGTAACGCCCATTGTCGTGATGAGATAATGTTTGATCTTTTGCACCAACAAATCTGCCTGCAGATTTATATCTAATTCCATGCCCTTCCTGATCTCAAAGATTTTTGTCGAAATTCAAACATTTACTCTTTTTCCTTTTACGTGAAAGTCTTTTTTTTTAGCATACGATCATGAAAGACTACGAATTGATCGTCATTGGCTCAGGTCCAGCTGGAGAAAAGGCGGCTGTGAAAGCTGCCTATTTTGGTCATCGGGTTGCTCTCATCGAAAAAGAACCTCTTTTCGGTGGAGCCGAAGTGATCACTGGAACACTTCCCTCGAAAACCCTTAAAGAAACTGCATTATTTTTCAGCGGTAAATATGAAAAGGGGCTATTCGGCATCGAACGTGATTTCCAAAGAGAAGCTTCTATCTCAGATTTCATGTATCGCAAAAACCTCATCACTCTTTCCGAGGCAAAAGAGGTCCAGCAAAACCTCATTAGACATTCAGTCGATATTTATAAAGGGGAGGCCAGCTTTGAAGATGCCAATACGATTCGTATTAGTTCTCCATCCGATACCACGATCCGCGGAACATTCATTCTCATAGCTACTGGGTCCTATCCTTATCATCCATCAACGATCCCCTTCGATCACAATCGCGTCCACGATTCTGATTCAATTTTGGACATCACGCGCTTCCCTTCATCGCTTTGCGTTCTAGGAGCTGGTGTCATCGGTTGCGAATATGCCACGATTTTTTCGACCGTAGGGGCCAAAGTTTTTCTCGTAAATGATAAAAAAGAAATATTGCCCCACATCGATTCAGAGATCACCGCCGAACTTGTTTGTCAAATGCGTGAATCCGGCATCGAAATCTTATTCGAAGAATCTCTCAAGAAAATTGATATCCCTAACGATGAAGCTGACCCTCTCATCATCCAATTGAATAGCGGTAGAAACATCGAAGCCGATATGTTTCTCTTCGCTGCAGGAAGGAGCGGCAACACACAATCTTTAGGCCTCGACAAATTAGGCATTAAATTTGGCAAAAGACAGTCCATCGAAGTCGATAGTTCGTATCGGACAAACATACCCAATATCTATGCTGCGGGTGACGTCATCGGCTTCCCCGCTTTAGCTAGTACGAGTATGGAGCAGGGGCGCGTGGCTGTTTCCAATATGTTCAAAACAAAAGACCTCGAAGAAGTATCCCTCATTCTTCCCTATGGAATTTATACTATTCCCGAGGTCTCCATGGTTGGTCTTACCGAACAGGAAGTAAAAATAAAAACGCTTTCGTACAAGACAGGGATCGCACGCTATAAAGATATGCCAAGAGGCAAGATCATGGGCGCAAGAGGCGGTTTTTTAAAACTAGTCTTTGAAACCCCTAGCTTGGTCATCTTAGGCGTGCATGTCATCGGATACATTGCGACGGAACTCATTCACTTCGGCATGCATCTCGTCCAAGAAAAAAAGACTCTATACTATGTCATTGGACAGGTCTATAACTACCCTACCCTCCACGACCTTTATAAGTATGCCGCTTATGACGGCCTTAGCAATGTCGCTGGTCATAAAGTAAAACCTTAATAATGCTCCCTCATAGAGAGTATTTGGCGTGTTTATCTTCGTTCTGCTATATTCCTCAGGATCATTAAGTGTTTTTTTTGAACGCCATTGAAAAATTTTCTTCTCAAATACCTAGTCAAACTACATCGGCTTTTTGCAAGAAGTCGCCAGGGCGATCGTTTTGACCGTTTTCTCATTGTTTCTACAACTGGACTTGGCGATACTTTATGGGCTACTCCGGCTGTAAGAGCGCTTAGGATGCGTTATCCGTCCGCCTACATTGGGCTTTTGACAACCTCCATTGGCGCAAACATTTTTCAAAACAATCCATATGTCGATGAAATATTCATCATCGAAAACCCCGTGCTGCCATGGCTTTTTCGTATTGCAAAAGTCCTAAAGAAACGAGTGATCGATACAGCGCTCATCTTTCATGTATCGCAACGTCCGATCATCCCATTTTGTCATTGGATTGGGGCTAAAGAAATCATCGGTACAAAAGGGCTCTGCAAAGGCCTTGACGATCTACTGACAAAAGCTCTGCCTCCAAAAAGAGAGCATGAGATCGCAAGAAGATTGGCCATTGTTTCTGAAGCCGGTGCCCTGCCTCAGAGCTCTGCGATGGAACTGTTCCTGACCGATGAGCATGAACGCAAAGTCGAACATTTTCTACAAGATCATAACATACCGGCCTACCTGCCTATCGTAGGTCTTCATCCAGGAGCTAAGGACCTATTTAAACAATGGTCTCCAGAAGGGTTCATCGAAGTGGGAAAACGTTTGACTGATGAACAAGGTTATCAAATCATCGTCACCGGCAATCAAGCAGAAAAAGCACTCGTCACACAAATAGCAAATTCTATACCCAACGCCATTGCCGTGCATGGTCAATTGAATATCCAAGAGTTAGCCGCTTTGCAAAAGCGTATGAAGCTCTTGATCACAAATGATACAGGGCCTATGCATCTTGCCTCTGCCGTAGGAACCCCTCTCCTCGCTCTCTTTGGACCGACCGATCCCATCTTCTGTGGGCCCGCTCCAAATCCAAATACACAGCTCATCACGATATCCCCGACATGTACTCCCTGCTTCAAAAAGCAATGCCGCGAACCTTTTTGTCTTTTGCAAATCACTCCCGATAAGGTCTTCTCTTCTGCATTAGAGATCCTTTTCCTAAAAGATTCTTAAAAGAATAAGAAGCTTTTCTAAGAAAGTATTTGCAAATTCTTTCTAAGAGATTAGTAACTTGCAATGACAGAGAAGTGAAGCATAGACCATCCTCCTCCAAAATGATTGTGATGCAGCTTGATCCCCCAATCGAGGCGAGCTGCTAGATATTGCCCAATGCTGTAACGGATTCCTGGCCCTGTTCCGAGGAGAAATTCTGTGCGGTTTGTGTGGGGAAGCTTAAAGCGATCGTACGAAAGTCCATAATCTAAGAAAGCGAGAAATTCTACTCTATCTTGAACCACTCCTTTTCCGATCCGTCTGAATACTCCGAAAGGAGGAGAAACGATCTCCGTCTTGGCAAGCAGCCCATCATCGCCATTCAACTGGCGTTCTTCGTACCCGCGGACAGTCGCAAAACCACCTAACCCAAATTCTTCACTGGGAAGTAAAGATGCGCTGCTGACTTGTCCAGAGATCAGTAGATTCCATACGAATCCCTTTGGCATCAGTCGTTTGTAATTCAATGTCGATCTGCCATAGACGTAGGTTGGTTTTGAAGAAGGATTCAACGTTTTAAAATCGCGTGTAGACTGGTTGGGAAGCCACGTAAACGGAGAGAAAAAGAGCTGGAAGTCAAAACCTACTTTATTTTGACAATGTTCATAACCAAGATTATACCCCACCATGAACTGTGTCAAATTCACTTCTTGACCGATCATGGGGAAATTTTCGACAAATTCTATGGTGTTGTTAGATCGTTTGAAGTCGAATCCACAAAGAATCTCATGCAATAGCCAGGGCGATGGCGCTATGGGGATGTCATAGCGTACGCTAGCTTGCGTGCTGCGGCCATGCGTCTTAGCACTGAAAGGGATCTTGGCATTGACTCGCGAGTATCCTCCCCATAGCAGTAAAACATGCTGGATCGATAAAGGAGCTGTATAGCTGACCGTGATGGCATCAAATTTATAAGGGTCAGGCGCCATGCTATATTGCATCGATAACATATGGCCTAAACCAAATACGTTACCCCAGTTATACCCCGCGAATAGACGTGTACGTTCGATATGCGCGAGCCCGGTATTGTCAACGCCAGCATAGACGCTTAAAGGGAACCTGTCTTTGACGATGACTTCGACATCAGTCGTGTTCGATTCGCTGCCTGGTGAATAGATCAGATCAGCACGATGGAAGGGATTGCGGTTAATGAAATTCAAATTGTTGAGCAAAATGTTTTCATCGATTGGCTGACCCTTTTTGATCTTTATGGCGTTCGAGAAGACTTCCTTGGAAAAATAGCGATTGCCATACACCTTGACTGTATCCAATTTACTTTGTGAGACAACGACTTTTACAACACCGTCAGTGATATCTTGTTCGGGAATTTGAACAGTGGTAAGCGGATGATTCCTATCGCGATAATAAAGAATGATCTCCCGTTTTATCTCAATGAGATCACAAGCTCTGAGAGGTCTTCCTAAAAATGGTTTAAGCCGGCTCTCTAATTGCGCAGTATCGCCTGGTACTTTTATATCGACAAAGGCAATTCCTTTGACATCAGATGGGACGGATCTTAACGATCGTTCACTGCCTACTAGGCAAACTCCCTTCGTCTCTTGGATGATGCCTCTTTCCGACTCACAGACTGCAGGCTCGGCATAGACCGGTGAACAGGATGCACATTCTGGCACTTCATAAGAAGGGCAAGCTTGATTGATGCAGCAAGACTCTTCGCATCCTTCTTTGCGCATTTGTTCATCACTAGCACCAACAGATTCTTGGGAACTGCCACCTTCTTTTTCAAACCTAAAAGGAAAGACTCGGCCCATCTTTGAAAGGAGGAGGATGATAAGAACACAAATAACAATAAGACCTATCCAGAGCAGGCCTTTTTGATTCTTCCAGAAGTTATACTTCCTATCCATGAAAGCCTATCTTAGTTTAGCAGAGCGGTTCTTTGTAAAAGCACATTTTTAAGCGTATCGCGTCTCTTCGGGATTGCCAATCCTTTGCATCTGATCACATCAAAGCTCGATAGAGCATGGCGTCCACGTTCCCATTTATATTCATCGCAATCGAATTTGACATTAAAGTCGCTCCAGCAGATCCAGTCATCAAAAACAAAGGAATCAAACTCATAATCGAGTTCGAAAAAGATGGCCGAAGAATTGATTGCCGCATTGATATTGACCGAGATTGGAGGAGTGGTTGTGATAATAGGTGGAGTCGGTGGATTTCCGATATCTTTATAGAAAACGGTAAATGTCGATTCGGGCCGGCTGACGAATGGATGAGGATAGTAGGTAAACCACCGCTCTTCATTGGTGTCGACAAAGAGAGTCCCTGGAATGAAGGGATCTCCATTGATCGTGACACCAGCCATGGAGTTCTGACCTCGTTTAGCCGTAAAGATCTGCACCTCTGTTCCATCATTATTCACTCCAAAAGATCGAATCAGTGCCGATGTATTCATGATGAACTGGCCTGGACCGATACCAGGAGGCGTTGGAAAATCGTTGTCGCAAACCAAAATGAGCGAACTAGGCGGTGTTGTAGTACCATCTGCAATCACCTGTACTCCGCTGCCAACCGTCACATTCAATCCAGCAATCCCTAACAAGTTCCCAGGATCAGGTGTAGACCATATTGAATTGACTAAAAGCGTAATATTCCTGCCAGCTAATGTCGTTAGATCACTCCCAAACGTTTGCATCACAGCTGGAGAGTTCGTCGTACCAGTATAGAGGCAATCTGTAGCACAAGTGACGAAGATATCGCCAATAGGAGTGGTGATTCCGGCTTGTGTCAATGTTGGTGTGCCAGCGTTGGCAATGAGATTGTTGCAGCTTACAGTGATGTTGCCCTGAGTCGAAGTATTGATCAATGCTGTCGCTCCGCTGGCAGCACCTCCATTGGCAGTGACATCTCCGGTAGCTGTTATTGTAATATTCCCTATCACACTTGAAATGGCGGCAAGAGCGTCAGTTGCACCTCCTGTCGAGGAACCATTAATATTCACATTTTGCGCTGTGACAGTGATATTAGAGCCTGCTGCTCCATCGGTGCTAATCAAAGCCTTTTGATTGGCGGCTGTACCTGCATTCAGAGTGACAGTGCCACTAGCATTGATGATGATCGCATTCGCCCCAGTTCCATTGCCTGCAAAAATTTCGGCATTGTCATTTCCTGTGCCCGAACCTCCGCGTAAGGTGTAGTTCACCCCGCTCATAGTGATATTCCCTGTACCGGAAGTGTTAGCTGCCAAAAAGCCACCTCTTGAATCAGCACTGTTGCTACCCCCGGCTAGGGTATAGCTACCGGTAATCGTAGAGATAATATTGCCGCCTGCCTCTGTGATAAACCCTGCGAGAGCAGAGACTGTCCCCATCCCACCAGTAACAATACAGGTCGTTATAGGTTGTTGTCCCATTGTCGCTTTTTGTCCAATGTTGATGTTGCCTGGATTCACTAGGACAGTGACTATAGCATCGGCATCCCGGCCAGCTATACAGGTAATCGGCGCTGCCATCGTCGTCGTGCCATCTAGAGAAATCGTGCCGCCATGCGAGATGATCTCAGCATCGGCGCCACTAAGACCACCGGTCAGCGTAAGACTGGTCATTTCCATATCGATTGTATTGCCGATACTGCCCGCATCGATGATGGCGGAAGAGTTCGTTATTCCACCGGTTAAGTTCACAGCACCACTCGAAGTCACTACAATATTCCCATTAGCTGTTAGCACTTGGGCTTTAGAATCTGTACTACCACTACTGCCATTTAAACTCAGCCCTTGCGATGTTAAGGTAATATTTCCACCGCTGCCTGTGGTTTGAATATAAGAATTCTGATCGTGCGCTGAGCCGCCTACCAAAGCAATAGGACCCGGGCCGCTGCTAGTATCTATGGTAATCGTCTGTGGTGCCTGTACAATCGCATTCGAAGCATCCGCGGTAGTAGAGCTGCCTCCGGTCATGATGTATCCGGCCCCGGTTAAGTCGATAGTGGCCGTACCCGAGGTGCTAGCGCCAATGATGCGAGCTTGTGCACTTGTTGTGCCCGATCCGCCCGTTAGCACATAATCTCCAGCTGATCCAAGACTGCTAGTGATATTGCCACCCAATACCGTATTGATTTCTGCGTTAGAGGTCGCTCCCGATCCGCCAGTCAGATGCAAAAATCCTGTCAAATTCAAGTTAATCGATCCTCCACCATCATTGGTGATGATGCGTGCATCGGAAACAGTCCCTGAGCCTCCAAGTAAACTCATATGGCTTGAAGAATTGATTGTGATCGTTCCAACTCCACCCGCGTCGCCATAGTTATCGACATTGATCTCAGCTCGATTATTGCTACCTGTTCCCATACCGCCTGTCAGTGTGACAGCGCCGCCATTTAACGTGATGCTGCCATCGCCCGAACTAAATCCGGCATAAAAACCGGCATAACCGGTTCCGCTTCCATTGCCACCTGTAATGGTATAAGTACCCGAACCGCTTCCAACTGAAGAGGTGATGTTTCCTCCTCCTTCTGTCATGATGACAGCGCGCGAAGAGACGCTTCCATCGCCGCCTGTCATTGCGACTGCAGCTGGCTGAGAAATTCCACCGATAGTTATAGGACCGCCATCCGTTGTGATGATCTGGGCATCGGCTCCGTTTGGCCCTGAACCGCCTAAAACAGAGATCGTACCAGGAGCACTCATTGGAGCTGTATCGAGTGTGATTCCTCCCAGCGTACCACTGATCTGCGCCAAAGCGCCAGTTGCTGTGCCCCCTGTTATCGTAAGACTAGTCATCGCGATTGCAATCTTATTGGCATCATTGCCTACTTCGATGTTGGCTAAGGCACCTGTCTGGCTTCCGCCAGTTATATTGGCTCCATCGGTCGAGCTAATCGTAATATTGCCATTGGTAGTTTCGATCTGGGCCGTGGCCGCAGTAGCTCCAGACGTTGTAGAAGCCAACACATTGAGAGTGTTGGGAGTGATTAATATATTGCTGCCGGTCCCTGTCGTTTGAATCAACCCATTTTGATTGGCCGCCGTTCCACCATTCACTGTCACACTACCGGTTCCCGTCGCAATAGTAATCGGGGCTGCATTACCAGCCGTCTGAATCAACGCATCGGAAGCATCGGCACCAGCTGTGGAACTGCCTCCTGTCAAAGTAAGTCCGTTGGCCGTCGTCGTTAAACTGATGGAGCCTGTTGCGCCAGCCGTGATGATGCCTGCCACTGAAGTTCCCGCCGTACCACCTGTGATCGTGAAACTGCCCGATCCGATATTAGCTGTGATGTTTCCACCATCTAATGTCGTAATCTCAGCTGTTGAAGAAGTTCCCGATCCACCAGTTAATGCCATGTTGCCTGCCATCGTCACGCTGATGAGACCGCCACTGTGCGTGATGATGCGGGCATCGGAAACATCGCCGCTGCCTCCTGTGAGCATCATCGAAGTAGCAGGGCCTGTCAAAGTGATCGTTCCAGCTCCCGCCCCCCCATGATCCGCGACACTGATTTCTGCTCTATCTGCCCCTGTTCCCGTTCCTCCGGCCAGAGTGATCGTTCCGGTATTGGTGAGTGCAATACTCCCATCGCCTGAGGTAAATCCTGTATAAATACCAGCCCGGCTATCACCGCTTCCCGATCCGCCTGTAGCACTGAAATTACCCGCACCAATGTTGGCCGTAATGCTACCGCCCGTCAAGGTAATGATTTCTGCAGATGATTGAGTACCTGAACCAGCTGTCAATGTGGCATTGCCAGATGAAGTGATGTTAATGCTGCCGCTGCCATTCGTCACAATGCGCGCATCGGATGTCGTGCCTGTATTTCCAGTCAATGTCATCGTCGTGATGCCAGTCATGGTGATCGTTCCTGCACCACCAACCCCCGCATCGACGCTTACTTCGGCACTGTTGATCCCGGTCGAAGTACCGCCCATAAGCAGCAAAGGTGCCACGCTATTGCCATGTAAGGTAATGCTGCCGTTGCCAGCTAAGAATCCTGTATAAAAGCCAGCTCGGCTATCGGTCGTCCCCGAACCACCAGTCGCTGAAAAGCCTGTGGCCGAACTCACGCTGGCATTGATGCCGCCGCCTGTATCTGTCAAAATCACTGCCCGTGAAAAAGCCCCGCTGCCGCCAAGCATCGTAATCCCTGTCGGAGCTGTGGTGTTGCCAACGGTAATGCCGCCGCCGCTATTGGTGATAATGCTCGCATCGGATGTGCTTCCAGTGCCACCTGTCAATGTCATTGCACCGCTAGCATTGATTTGGATCGTACCCGCCCCTGCACCGCCATGATTGGCGACATTGATTTCCGCTTGATTTGTTCCGGTACTCGAGCCGCCGTTCAATGCAACGTCTCCCGTAGTATTCAAGACGATATTGCCATCGCCTGCGGTAAATCCTGTATAGAACCCAGCCCTGCCATCACCCGTTCCAGCGCCGCCGGTGACGGAAATCCCTGTCGAGGAACCTACTGTGGCAGTGATGTTGCCCCCTTGATCTGTCATGATGACAGCACGTGTGCTCGTTCCATTTCCTCCTTGCATAGTGATGCCGGTGGGAGGAGTTACACTGCCGATGAGAATACTTCCGCCTGCCTGATTCGTAATGATCTGCGCTAAAGCTCCCGTCGCCATTGAATTTCCAATGAGATGGATTAAGCCCGCTCCATCGATAGTGATCTGTCCGCTCAAAGAGCTCACCTGGGCCACAGATCCCGCTCCCGATCCTCCTGTCAAAGTAAGTCCTGGCGAGGTAATGCCGATCGTATTTCCTGCTGTACCCACGATGATCTGGGCTAGGGCATTGGTTGCCATGCCGCCGCTCAAACTCGAAGCCCCGCTCGAAGTAATCGATATGTTGCCATTGGCGGCTGTGATCTGCGCCGTACTGCCAGCACCGGTATTTGAACCAGTCAATGTCACGCTGCCGGAAGAAACAATCGTGATCGGAGCCGCAGCTCCCGTTGTTTTAATCAAAGCGTTTTGGGAAGCAGTCGATCCCCCTTGTAAACTCACAACTCCAGCCCCAGCTGTAATAGAAATCGATCCGGGCGCTTGGATAAGAGCATCAGATCCATCAGCTGTGGCTGAACTACCGCCTGTTAATAACGCTCCTCCTGTTCCGCTCAAAGTAATCGTACCAGTAGTATCCGCAATGATCCCCGCAACAGAACTCGTGCCCGATCCTCCCGTTAGATCAAATCCTCCCAATCCGATATTGACCGCAATATTGCCGCCACCTAACGTCGTGATCTCCGCTACAGAGGAAGCTCCTGATCCACCGGTCAAATTAGCATCACCAGCCCCGGTGATATTGATAGTTCCACCGCCGTTGGTCAAGATGCGAGCATTCGATGTCGTCCCTGAGCTGCCAGTCAATGTCGTGGTCGTAATGCCGGAAATAGTGATCGTACCCGTGCCTCCAGCATTGATTTCAGCGCTGTTCGTCCCAGTTGAAGTACCGCCAGCGAGCAATAAAGGCGCTGCACCATTGCCTATTAAGCTAATATTGCCATTGCCAGAAGTAAGCCCCGTATAAAAACCAGCTCGACTATCGCCCGTACTAGAACCCCCAGTTACAGAAAACCCCGTACCGGAACTGATAGTGGCTGTAATATTGCCGCCGTTATTTGTCACAATGACCGCTCGTGAACTGGCCCCTGCTCCTCCATGCATGGTGATCCCCGTTGGATGAGTCACGCTGCCAATGAGAATATTGCCGCCTGCCTGATTCGTAATGATCTGCGCTAAAGCCCCCGTCCCTGTAGATCCGCCTATGAGATGAAGCAATCCGGCCCCATCGATGGTGATCTGTCCATTTAAAGAGCTCACCTGCGCTACAGATCCCGATCCCGCCCCCCCCGTCAATGTAAGTCCTGGCGAGGTGATGCCGATGGTATTTCCTGCTGTACCCACAATAATCTGTGCTAGGGCATTTGTCGCCGTGCCACCGCTTAAACTCGAGGCTCCACTAGAAGTGATCGAGATATTTCCATTTGCGGTCGTGATTTGCGCAGTGCTGCCTGCGCCGGTATTCGAACCAGTCAATGTCACACTACCCGAAGAAACGACGGTGATCGGCGCCGCAGTTCCCGTCGTTTGGATCAAAGCATTTTGGGTGGCAGTCGAACCACCTTGCAAGCTTATAGCCCCAGCTCCAGCCGTGATAGAAATCGATCCAGGCGCTTGTATAAGGGCATCGGATCCATCCGCTGTGGCCGAGCTACCACCTAAAAGTGAAGCACCGCCAGTTCCTGTCAAAGTGATTGTACCCGTAGTATCAGCAACAATGCCAGCTTGAGAACTCGTGCCAGATCCACCTGTTATTACGTAACCGCCCATATCTATATTGGCTGTGATACTGCCGCCGCCTAACGTCGTTATTTCAGCTACTGAAGAAGTGGCCCCTGAACCGCCTGTTAATGTGGCATCGCCCACTGAAGTAATATTAATGGTGCCGCCTCCATTGGTCACGATACGTGCGTTGGATGTCGAAGCTCCGCTTCCCAGCAAAGTGATCGTACCAGTATTCGTAATCGTGATCGTGCCTGCGCCGCCTGCATTGATTTCACCGCTATTGGTACCCGTTCCTGAAGCGCCTCCAGTGAGGGCAATCGGCCCAGTTCCTCCATTTAAGGTGATATTGCCATTGCCTGATGTCGTTGCCGTATAAAATCCGGCGCTCGTATTGGTGCTGCCTGTCCCACCGGTGATCGAATAGCCAGAAGTACCGACTGTAGATAGGATATTGCCGCTAGCTTGGGTGAAAATTTCTGCTAAGGCGCTAGCGCCTGCACCACCGATCATACTGACCCCGATAGGCGCTGTCTTTCCAACTGTCTGACCGATATTGATCGCACCGCCGCCTGTAGTCGTGATTTGTGCTGGCGCTCCGGTTGATGTAGAACCACCCTGTAGACTAATCAAACCAGAAGTAGAAGTATTCCCATCGATAGTAATAGCTCCACCCACAGATCTAATTTGCGCAAGGGCGACCATCCCACCTTGGAGACTAAGACCCGTCGATTGAATGGTGATCGTATCCGATGTGCCGGTGACATCGATTTCTGCTGTCGAGCCAGTAGCCGTATCGCTGCCCGTTAAACTAATGGCAGGGGAGGATGTCGACACTGTTGTGATGGTGATATCACCACCCGCTGTCTTTATCAAACTAGAGGAACCTGTGCCCGTCGACATCGGTGCACCATTCATAGTCAAGCTATTAGCTATGATGGTAATATCATTCGTATCGACTGAACTATTTTGAGTGTTGATCAGCGCTTGGCATGCAGCACCATTACCTCCAGTCATCGTAATGTCACCCGTTGCTGCTTGCGTATAGCCTTGAATAGTGATCGGCCCATTGGGCCCCTGAGTGGTGATAAGGGCTAAGTTTCCAATCCCCGCTCCAACCGACGCACCGCCTGTCATGGTGATATCGCCATCACAGTTGATCACGATGGAGTTATCTCCTGATTGTTGCCCTTCCGATTGAATATTTGCATTGGCGCCGATCCCAGGCGTCACCCCGCCTATTAGCGTGATATTTCCTGTGGCGTTAACGATAATATTCCCAGATCCTAAGGGAAATCCTGCTCGAAACTGTGCATCATTGCCATTGGAATTTAGCCCTCCTGATGCCGTGAGGGTCATATTGTTTCCGGTAAGTGTTAACGTGTTCTGCACATTTGAATTTTGTCCTGCTATGATCACCGCATGTTCATTGCGGTCCATCACCGCAGAGCCAGTTCCACCCGTTAAAGTATAGTCATGGGCCGTAACAGTGACATTTCCTTGTTGATTTGTGATGATGACAGCTTCGTGATTATCTGTGGTTGAAGCGCCATTCCCCGACGTCAATGTAAGATCCCCAGTCAATGTGATATTGATGTTGGAAGCGCTGTTTGGATTATCAGTCACAATATTAGCGGTAGCAACCGACCCGGATGGATTATTGCTGCCTCCCGTTTGCGTTAGACTAGAAGCTGTGACTAGAATACTGCCGCTGCTCGCGGCAATCCCTGCCGATTGAAAGGGAGTTGGATTCGTCGCATCGATGATGATATCGCCACCATTTAAGACTACGACATTCGTCGCTGTTGGAATCGTCGTGCTAGTCGGGATCAATTGTGCATTGAGCGTGATCGTACTGCCTGCATCTGTTGCGGCCAAAGTCAAGGTGTTATTGGAAGACCAAGTGACATCATTGCTCAATACAATCGATCCTGTCGCTGCCGTTCCTGTAGCTGAAGCATTGATCGCGACATTGCCTGCCGCTAGATTAGTCTGAAGATTGGGGATATTGATGGTCGAAGTGGCATGTCCAGTGAAAGAGTAATTACCCGCACTAAAGGTATTGTTTGAATCTGCACCCGTTGAAATCGTTACAGCACAAGGATCGAGCAATAGAGTTCCCGATTTTCCATTGAAAGCTACTGTATTGACGAGGGCATTGGGAACTAAATATCCTGGGCTCGACGTTTCGACCAATCCTCCATCACCACCAATTTCTCCTCCCCTGGCCCAAATTTTCCCAAAGGAGCCGGTGGCCTCATCACCCCATAAAATCACTTTGCCGCCATCGCCTTTCACGCGTGCATCGGCATAGATTTGAACATCTTCAGAGACATAGGTGATCCTAGCGTTGGGAATTTCAGGATTTTTTCCACGATAGTCGCCCCCTATTAATACTATGCCTCCGCCGAAATCTCCTGACACATCGATCTTTGCCTGCTCTTTGACTTCGACGATTTCGCCCAGCAACCGAACCTCGCCCCCTGTCTTATCTGCATTTTGAGCTAGATATTGCCCTGTCGCTTCCACTTTTCCTCCTTCTACGACGAGGAAAATGCGACCATCCCGTTTTTGGATTCCTAAGGCATCGATTCTGCCGCTGTCTTTGATAGCATATTGATAAGGATTGCCATCGGCTTTGAGTTCGGCCTGAATGGCTGTGATGACCCCGCTATTTTCAATCCCGCTCTCTACCTTTTCTCCATCATGGGCAGGGGCGCGGATCAAAATGCGCTCGTTCCCAGAGGGTTGGAGCAAAACCTGACTCCCTGCTGCTAAGCCCGCTAGCCCATTTTTCGCTTCGATTGTACCTTTATTCTCGACTTGATATCCGATAAGGACAACGTCCCCATCCCAGGCTGAGATGGTGCCAAAGTTAATAATAGGATTTTTAGACGCCCCAGCAAAGAGCAATTCGTTTCCTTTTAAGAAATCGATATCGAGCACATCTAAGGTCGAGGCAAAGAAACTCGCTGTATCGATACGGCCGTTCTCTCCAACCAAAATCCCCTTAGGATTGATTAGAAAAATTTGACCATTCCCTTCCAAGGTGCCATAAATTTCACTGAGATTGCCGCTTAGGACCCGATTGAGGACAGCAGAACTAGTGCTTGGCATGACAAAACGCGTCGTCTCCCCAGCCCTAATCGAAAAATCACTCCATTGGAGGATCGCCTTATCTCCCGTCTCCACAATAAGTGTCGATGGATTGACGATAGACATCGTCGCTTCCCCATTGACCACTTGAAATCCTTCAGGATTGGAGAGAAGACAAGAAGAGCAAAACAAAGTGAGAACAGCCAGGTTTACCCGAAAGGATGTTTTTCTCATGCCCTGCCTCGTGGACCAGTTCTTTGACTAAAATTCACCTGTAGCAGGATGATTGTTTTCAGGGAATAGCTAAACATCGCCAAATTGATACATTTATTGACCTAAGCGCATATTTTTTGCGGTAATTTTTTATTTAAAGCATTGATTATAAAAAGCAAATAAGCTCTAATGACCTGGTTTTGGTTTGCAAATAAAAAGAAGTTTTTTATTAGCCAAGCTTAGTTTGAGAACAGTCTCTTAGAACGTATTGACCCATTCTTTTCCATATGAGAATCGGAAGATTTTCGCGGAGATTGCAAAATGCGGGGTGAAGCCAGTATCGGGACGATGATACGAGCGAGAACCGCACTTTGGAAGATCCCGAAAAGGGTTCTGTTCTCTAGGAAAATGAATTTGCAAATACTTTCTTAGACCTTGAATTTTGAGTACGCTTCAGGAATAAATAAGGGAGATGTGCTAAACTCAGGTCATCTGTTGATTTGGATGAATAAGAGTCTATTGTCGAAATTGCATACATGCGAATAAACTGAAAAAAGCGCATTTTTTCAATTGTTTGCCTACATCAAAGTGGAAGTAAAAAAAACATGATGCCCCAACTACTGCGAAATTGTCTCCGTTTACTGTTCTTGCCCCTCTTATTTCTTGCCGCTTGCTCCAGCAACACCATCATCATCAATGATATTGGAGAAAGAGAGGCCAATGAGATCGTCGTTTTCTTAGCCAGCCACAATATCCCTTCCACAAAAATCGCATCGAGTTCAGCGGGCCCAGGGGGAGGCGGAGCAACTACTTTGATGTTCAATATCTCTGTCGATACCGAAAAGGCCACTGATGCCATGGCTCTCCTCAATCAAAATGGACTACCGCGCATTAAAGGAACCTCTCTTCTCGAGCTTTTTGCCAAATCAGGCCTCATGTCTTCTGATAAGGAAGAGACTATCCGCTTCCAAGCTGGACTAGGCGAACAGATTGCTGGCATGATCCGTCAAATCGACGGCATCATCGAAGCACAAGTTCAACTTGCTTTCCCGCCTGAACAAACGGGCCTTGCCACCGGAGGAGCCGCCCAACAACGAAAAGTCACCGCTTCGGTCTATGTAAAACATCAGGGAGTCCTCGATGATCCCAATAGTCATCTTATAACTAAGATCAAACGCCTTGTTTCAGCCAGTGTTACAGGTCTTGATATCAACGATGTAACGGTGATTCCCGATCGCGCCCGTTTTGCTGAGATTTCTTTGGGAACAACGCCTGAATCGCTTAGTGCGCAACAAAAGGACTACGTCAGCATTTGGTCGATTGTAATGAACAAGCAATCTGCAGGAACCTTTAGATTCTTGTTCTTTACACTAACATTTGCCTTTCTCGCATTTGCTTTTATGACAGGATGGTTGATCTGGAAATTTTATCCTATCTTGCGTCAGGGAGGGTTTCGTCAACTTTTCAATCCAAAGCCTATAGAGAAGAATGAAGAACCTCCTGCGGAGGAAGAAGAATGATGTCGCCCCTTGCCTTTCTCACCTGTAAGGCATTCCTCGAAAAACAGTCTCCGCAAAGACGCAAACGGCTCGCTTCTTTTTTGCCAAGGACAGACCAAGCAAAGATGGAGGCACTCCGATTTGATCACCCTGATTGGATCAATTCTGGGGTTAAGATCGACCCCGTACTAGATAAGGTACATCCATCTTGGATTCTCCCTCAACTTCAAACGCGTACCCCCTTTGAAATTGGCTGCCTCCTCTCTTCCTTGCAACCAGATCAAGCCGCATCTATCAAAAGCACTTTGCATTATATGCGCCCTTTTCCACACTTAACTGCTTTGGGAAAGGCTTATCTGCGCTCCGATCTTTTGCAAAAAATCCCCGGTATAGAAAATGTGATCCCTCTGCCCGCTTTGCCCCATTCGCGTTTTAATCCTTTGGCTTCTTTTTCTTTTCGGGATTTAGTTCGTCTGAGTTTTTTATTAGGGCTTAAAGATTTGAGCCAATACTTCCGACAAATCATCGATAAAGCAAAGCTAAAAACGATCGAACAAGCTCTTTCTCCAGAAGATTGGCAGACTGTTCGACAGCTTTCTACTAAAAAAGATCCTCTTTCTTCTGGAAAACAAGGATTTGATACATGGGATGGGCGCCCTGAAAAATTGCGGATGCTCGTTGAGCAGCTGGGAATCAACCGACTCGCCAAAGCTCTCTATAACGAACACCCATCACTCCTTTGGTATGTGATGCATAATTTAGACATGCCAAGAGCTGCCTTCTTTCATAAAGTTTGTACGCAAAGTCCTTCTGAGGCGACCCAACTATTAGTCCAAGAGCAGGTATTCGAAGCGCTGAAAAGTTTTCTAGAGGGGAAATAAGCTAACTATTATGCGTTTTTTTTCATTGATCTATCAAGGCGAAATCCATCCATCGGACGATCAGAAAGTGATCCCAGCCGAAGAGTTCAGCACGCTATTGCAAGCCTATGAGATCCTTGAAAAAGCCCGGGATGATGCCAAAACGTTTCGTAAAGAATTAGAGGATGAAGCCGCTTCACTGAAAGAGAAGGCGACGCAAGATGGATGGCAAAAAGGACTTGAGCAATTCAATGAAAAACTTGTTTGGTTTGATCGCGAACTCAAGGCACTTCGCATCGAACTGCAAAGCCAAGTGCTGCCCATCGCATTGAAAGCTGCTAGGAAAATCGTAGCTGCTGAGCTTAAGACCCACCCTGAAGTCATTGTCGACATCGTCATCAAAGCCTTAACTCCTGTACTGCAAAGCCACCAGATTACGATCCTTGTGAACAAGGCCGATCGCGAAATCTTAGAAGAGGCCAAGCCTCATCTAAAGAGCATCCTAGAGCAAGTAGATAGCTTTGCTATTCTAGATCGCGCCGATATTTCGCCTGGAGGCTGTATCATCGAGACAGAAGGGGGGATCATCAATGCAACGATTGAAAACCAATGGCGCGCTCTAGAAGCAGCCTTTGATCGCTATAGGAAACCTTCTTAGGAACCACTTCATGCTAAAACGTCTGTTTTTACTACTCGTACTCCTCATTTGCCATTTCTCCGCAGTACCGCTTCTAGCTCAAGAAACTCCCGAAGGAGCTCCAGCTGTCGAAAGTGTGGAAAAACAGCTCACTGCTGAAGAAGAAGCTGCGACCGCTCATACACCTAGCATTCTGACCGAGCTCACTATCCTTGCAGGAATATCTATCCTGCCGTTTGCTATCATGCTGCTGACCTCTTATATGAAGATCGTGGTGGTCCTTTCTTTGCTTAGAAACGCGCTTGGAGTACAACAATCGCCGCCTAACCAAGTGTTGAATGGGATCGCTCTTCTTATGACTATCTATGTGATGTTCCCAACTGGCCTAGCAATGTACCAGGTCAGTCAAGAATCTTTGTTGAAGCATCCCCCAACATCCATTTTTTCGAGCGACGGGGCGACATATATCCTGGAAATCGTCGACAAAGCCAAGGAACCGCTTCGCGATTTTCTACAGCGTAATTCCATCGGCAAACACATGACTAGTTTTTATCAATTGGCTCTGCGCTCTTTTCCAGAGCCTTTTCGCGATACGTTGCAACCTACGGACTTCATCGTGATCATTCCTGCTTTCATCACGTCGCAGCTTAAAGCAGCCTTTGAAATTGGTGTACTCGTCTACCTGCCCTTTTTCGTGATCGATCTCGTCACTTCGAATATTCTACTTGCCATGGGTATGATGATGCTTTCACCATTGACCATCGCCCTACCCCTCAAATTGCTTTTGCTTGTCATGGTCGATGGTTGGACGTTGATCATTCAAGGACTTGTGCTTACATTCCGATAAGCCAGGAGTAAAAAAGAATATGTATTCAGCTGAAATATACCAACTCGCTTATCAAGCCCTTCTTTTGATCCTTCTACTTTCTGGACCACCTATTCTTATTAGTATGATCGTCGGCCTTGTCGTCGCAGTTTTCCAGGCGGCAACGCAAATTCAAGAGCAAACACTTTCTTTCACCGTAAAATTGATCGCGGTGATTTTCACCATCATCGGGTTAGGCGGCTGGCTTGGCGCACAGATCTTACAATTCACTAATACGATTTTTACCAACTTTTCTAAATGGACCTATTAAGTCCTACAAACGATTATCTTTCCTTCTTTACGAGCATTCCTGGACTAACGCCGCTTGCTTTGCTGGCTATAGCCATTCTAGGTATCTGCCGTCTTGCACCGATTGTTTCGCTTGCTCCATTTCTGGGCTCTAAAATGCCTGGCGCCTCCAAAATGGGCCTTGTATTCATCATCACGATTCTTTTGCTTCCGCAAATGATTGCATCCAGCTCTCTTAAGCTCCAGTTCGATATCTATTTCATCGGTTACGCACTCAAAGAATTTCTCATTGGAACAATCTTTGCCTTCCTTGCCTCGGTCCCGTTCTATATCGTCCAAGCATCTGGCGTTATCATCGATTTTCAACGCGGTTCTTCCGCCATGCAAGCGACAGATCCCATCTTGCAAACACAAATTTCGCCCATTGGTATCCTTTACAACTACGTTCTCGTCGTGATTTTTTTCTATGTTGGAGGTCCCATCTTTTTCATCGATATGCTCATGCAATCTTTCATGATCATCCCAGTCGATGGGTTCTTCTCGAGCACTTTTTTTAATGCGAATTTGCCATTCTGGACGATGATGATGGGACTTTTGACAAAATTCACTCTCCTCTCAATACAATACGCCGCACCGGCCCTCGTTGCGATTTTGATGGCCGATCTCTTCTTAGGCATTGCTAACCGCCTTGCACCGCAAGTCCAAATCGCATTCCTCGGAATGTCTATCAAATCTCTTTTAGGATTGATCTTGCTTTGGGCTGGATGGTTTTTTGTGCTACAACAAATGCAGCAACAAACAGACCTCTTTTTCCGTGAAATCCTTCGCGTACTCCCTTCGATGAACCCTGCAGCTGTCCACTAGAAAACCTCTAAACATTTCATTGTTTCATGAGAATCGCCAAAGAACGCTATTGTCACGAAATCACACTAAAAATTAGAGTATGAGGTTTTACCAACCTGCGTGCATAAAAGCTCGATCAGGTTGATGGCAATTCTATGGAGTAATCGATGAAAGGGAGCAGAAAAGTCATTTGGCCTTGCGCAGCAGTTATTCTTACCACTGCTATCCATTGCCTTAATGCTGCTGATGAAGCACAGTTGCGCAATCTGGAAAGCCGTGTGAGTTCTCTCGAACAGCGCAAAGCTTCTAAAGGAATCGTCAACCCGCCCGAACGGCCGATCGTCAAAAATGGATTTAATTTCTCTTTCCAAGGAGATGTTTTCATCTGGCAGGCCTCAGAATCAGACTTGGGCTATGCTGTCAAAAACAACTATGGCACAACCTATGTCAACGATGGGAAGACACTAAAACCTTATTTCAGTTGGGACTGGGGTTTTAAATT
This sequence comes from uncultured Simkaniaceae bacterium, assembly GCA_963791555.1. GTDB lineage: Bacteria > Chlamydiota > Chlamydiia > Chlamydiales > Rhabdochlamydiaceae > JAGXTH01. The sequence goes on along the minus strand of CAWBSQ010000001.1, from coordinate 334,415 downwards.
GGCACTTGGTTCTAACATGCTCCACGATGGATGGGATTTATTCTTCCAATGGACCCGTTTTTACACTCTCAATAGCGAACATGGAGTTTCAGCTGAGCCAGGTGGCACGCTTTATCCTACCTATGCTAATGCTGCACTTGCGACCAATGGCTCTACTCCCGGGCCTATTCAATCTGGGTTCCAAGCAGCTAGCGCCTATTGGAAATTACGGCTGAACCTTTTAGACCTAGAACTAGGACGTGAATATTATGTTAGTAAATGGTTGACACTCCGTCCACATGCAGGATTGCGAAGCGCATGGCTCCGTCAGCGCTATAACATCAACTACAACAACGGCACTATTGATTCAGTACCAGGTCAAGATATTTCCGTACGCATGCGAAACAATTTCTGGGGGCTGGGTCTTCGAGGAGGACTCGACGATCGCTGGCTGCTAGGAGGTGGACTCAGTGCCTTTGGGAATTTTGCTACTGCACTCTTGCTTGGCCATTTCAAAATACAACAATTCGAAACACTTGCTTCCGTCCCTCCCGTCGCAACCCGTCTCCATGTTGAAGAATGGTTTAAAGCAGCACGCGTTTCAATGGATATGGCTGCCGGCCTGCGTTATGAGGATTTTTTCTGCCATGATCATTATCGCCTCATGTTTCAACTGGCTTGGGAACAACACTTATTCTTTAACCAAAATCAGTTGATGAAGTTTCCTACTTCAGCAGGAGCTGCCGCAGGACAAGAATATCCTGGTCAACTGATTTCTAATGATGGGGACTTGAATACACAAGGTGTAACGCTTTCAGTGCGGTTAGATTTCTAAAGAACGGAAATTTAGGCTCTTTTCATGGATTCTCTTTGGGATCGGAATCGAATAGCACACAAACCAACTGCGGCATCTACTTTGCGTCATCCTTCTCTTCAAAAACTGCTCATTTTCTTCATCGCCATTCCTTCTTTACTAACAGCTGCCAACACTTCGCAAATGCAAGATCTGAAAAACCGGATCGATGCTCTTGAAGGAAATCTTGATCCGAAGACCCAAACGATCAATCCAGCAATCCGTCCTGTCGTCAAAGATGGCCTGGGCCTCTTCCTTCAATTCGATGTGCTTTTCTGGCAAGCCTCTGAATCTGATCTTGGATATGGAGTCCAAAATCTCAATGGCCACTCCTTTCTCAATGATGGGGAAATATTGATACCCCATTTCGAATGGGGTGGTGGATTCAAGATCGGTCTAGGTTATAATATCCCTTACGATGGATGGGATCTATTTTTCCAATGGACGCGTTTCTATACGAATAATGGTTCGCATGGCGTATCAGCAGAAGACGGTGGAATTATCTATCCGACGTATGTGAATGCCGAACTTTTGACGACGATCAATCATAGCGGTCAAGTTGGGCCTATCCTCTCAGGTTTCCAAGGGGCGAGTTCTTTTTGGAATCTAAAACTCAACCTTCTAGATGGAGAACTCGGCCGTGAATTTCGTGTAAGAAAATGGCTGACCCTTCGTCCTTATGGAGGATTACGCAGCGCCTGGATCCGCCAACGATTTCAGGTCAATTATAGCAATGGCACAGTCTTCAGCGGAACATTGATCAGGCCATTTACTGGTCAAAACCTTTCCGTGCATATGAAAAACAACTTCTGGGGATTAGGTTTACGCGGTGGGGTTGATAGCGATTGGGGTTTTGGCGAAGGTTTTAGTGCCTTTGGTAATCTAGCTGCATCCCTTCTCGTCGGCCAGTTCAAAATCGAACAAATCGAAACTCGAACGACTGCTTCTCCTATTGAAACCCGCCTCAACATCACCGATACGAGCTTTGTTGCACGTCCTATATTGGATATGATCCTAGGCCTCCGTTATGAAAGTCTTCTGTATGAAGATCGTTATTTCCTCGAGCTTCAGCTAGCTTGGGAACAACATCTGTTTTTCAAACAAAATCAACTCATGAAGTTTCCGGTAAGTTCCTCAGGTCTTGCTTTACAACGAGAGTACCCAGGTTTATTTGTTTCCAATCATGGCGATCTAGATACTCATGGAATCACGCTAACTGCACGTTTTGCCTTCTGATCACAAGTGTTAGCTTTTCCCTCGTATGCAAATGTCACCAAATGATAACTTTCTGTTGACCCTAAATCAGAGTAAAAATTAGAGTGTGATCTATTATTGGCACATTTTGCATAACATGTGCCTAAGACGTTGTTAACACAAATTGCAGACTAAACCTATCTGAGATAGAAAGAACTTTCGGAAGCTATTAACATCTTAAGCAACGTGTCGCTCTTATGCCTAGAGATGTCGGTACTTGGCGGGGTTGTTTTTCGAAAAGGTTTCAAATCTGATGGTCATAATCTGTGGTTAGTGTTTGTTTGCAAACCCATGGAGTTCGTTTTATGGAATGGAACCGAAAAAATTTATGGTCTGCTGCGCTAGCCTCTCTTGTTACTGTTACAAGTTGGCTGAATGCTGCAGATGATACGCAAATGCGTAATCTCGAAAACCGCGTTAGTGCCCTTGAACAGCGTAAAGGCTCTAACGGCATGATCAACCCTCCCGCGCGACCTATCGTGAAAGATGGAGTCGATCTATTCCTCCAAGGTGATGTGTTTATATGGCAAGCCTCTGAATCAGATATGGGATACGCCGTTAAAAATGAACACGGATCTTCTTTCCTAAATGATGGCCATGTAATAAAGCCGCATTTTGAATGGGATTGGGGTTTTAAAGTTGCTGCTGGCTACAACATGCCTCATGATGGGTGGGATTTGTTCTTCCAATGGACACGCTTCTACACCGATAATAATGAGCATGGCACTTCTGCTAGTCCTGGAGGAACGATTTTTCCTACCTACGTCAATGCTGCACTGCCACTCTTCGGCTCGCCCGGTCCTGTCAATTCAGGATTCGAAGGTGCCAGCTCTTATTGGAAACTGAAACTCAATCTTCTTGATTTAGATCTTGGCCGAGAATTCTATGTCAGTAAATGGCTGACATTGCGTCCTCATGGCGGTCTACGTAGTGCTTGGCTACGACAAAGATATAACGTACACTACAACAATGGCCAAGTAGGCTCTTCGTTGGGACAGAATCTTTCCGTGCATATGAGAAACAATTTCTGGGGCATGGGACTTCGTGGTGGGATGGATGCTAAGTGGGGACTTGGTAGCGGCTTCAGTATTTTCAGCGACCTTGCTGCTGCACTCTTACTCGGGCATTTCAAGGTTTTCGAATTAGAAAAACGCCTTACTACCTCACCTCAAGAAGTACGCCTTAACGTCGTGGAAAAATTCCGCGCGGCACGTGCCACGTTGGATATGACCATGGGCTTCTGTTACGATCATACTTTTGCAGATGATCGTTTTGGTCTCATGATCCAATTAGCATGGGAACAACACATGTTCTTCGATCAAAATCAGTTGATGAAGTTTCCAACTTCTTCATCAGGTGCTGGTGATCAAAACTATTCAGGTCTCTTCGTTTCCAATGATGGCGATCTGAATACACAAGGTGTAACGCTCTCCCTCGGCTTTAATTTCTAGTCGATTTAGCAGCGCATTATCCTTACACGAGACCCGAGCACAAGTGCTCGGGTCTTTTGCTTTCTAAGAAACTTAACCATTATGAAATGAACGCAAAGACACGCAAGCCGCAAAGACGCAGAAAAAATTGAAAATGTATTAGTCGCGCTGATAATAGACGCTACAATCGAAGTATATGAGACATTAGGCAGCCCAGGCTTATTGGAGAGCTTATATGAAAAGGCCTTATATCAAACTAGGATTACTTCTCAATTTTTGGCAGAAACTTCTCCGCAATGGTATAGAAAGAGTCGTTTTCGATTGTAGCGTCAATTAAATGATTTATAAAACTCTTTGCGTCTTGCGCGTCTTTGCGTTAATTTTCACGTCGAATTAGGAAAGGGAAGCAATGCCTTGCTTTAAGGCACCGATGAAGAGATCGATTTCTTCTAGGGTATTATATGGGGCAAATGAAGCTCGCAAGACTTCTTTAACGCCAAAACGCTTCATCGCTGGCTGTGCGCAAAGCTGTCCTGTACGCAATGCAATCCCCTGTAGATCGAGCAAAGTACCTAAATCATAAGCATGGCAGCCTGCAACGACAAAACTAATGATTGCCCCTTTCTTTTTAGCCTGGCCTATGATCCGTAGTTCAGGGATTTCGAGAAGTTTTTCCGTCGCATAATGCAAAAGCTCTTCTTCGTATGCTGCAATCTTTTCCCTTCCAGCCTGTTCGATAAAATCAATCGCTGCACCAAGACCTATGGCCTGTGCAATCATCGGCGTTCCAGCCTCAAACTTGAGTGGCAGCTTCTGGAATGTGGTTTCTTCCCAGCTCAATGATTCGATCATATCTCCACCGCCTTGGACTGGAGGCATCATCTCGAGAAGCTCTCGTTTGCCATAAAGAATACCAATGCCAGTTGGACCAAATGCCTTGTGTCCGGAAAAAGCTAAAAAGTCGATGTCCAACGCTCGTACATCAACTGGCAGATGTGGAACACTTTGTGCAGCATCGAGGAATACCTTTATACCGAATTGTTTAGCACAAGCAACGAGACTCTCTATAGGCTGCAGGGCTCCGGTGAAGTTAGAGATATGCGCTAAACTAATCAGCTTAGTCTTTTTGCTGACCCGCTTTTGGAATTCTTCTAAGCAAAGCACGCCATCATCGTCGACAGGCAAAGGAACAACCTTCACCCCTTTTCTAGCTGCCAATAATTGCCAAGGAACGATATTGGAATGGTGCTCTGATTCAGGTAAAAAGATCTCGTCACCTGCTTGGAAAAATCCTTCACCTAGCGATAAAGCAACCAAATTGATGCTATCTGTTGTTCCTTTGGTAAAGAGAATTTCCTCTACATATTGCGCGTTTAAGAATAATTGAATTTTGCGCCTTGCCGCATGATATTGTTCCGTCGCTACTTTAGCTAAATGGTAAACCCCGCGATGGACAGTCCCATAGCTTTCTTTGTAAAAAGAAGAAAGAGTATCTATCACTACTAAAGGCTTTAACGTTGTTGCGGCAGAATCCAGATAAATGAGCGGATGCCCATAGATCTTTTTCTGCAACATAGGAAAATCAGTCCTGCGCATAATCTCGAATAAAATCATTTAGTTCTTCTTTTACTGAGGCTAAAAACAGTTTATCGACAATGACTTTGCAAAACCCTTCTATTAAAAGAGTTTTAGCCTCTTTGTAGCCTATGCCTCGGGATTTTAAATAGAAAAGTTCGCTCTCTTTAAGCTGGGCTACCGTTGCTCCATGAGAAGCTTTTACATCGTCGGCAAAAATTTCTAGATTGGGCTTGCTATTTGCTATCGCTCTCTCCCCTAGTAGAAGATGATTGCATAGTTGATAGGCTTGAGTCTTTTGCGCTGCCCTTTGAACGACGATCTTTCCTTCAAAACTAGATTGACTGTGTTCCGCAAGGATCCCCTTAAAATGTTGCGATGACTGTGTATGTGGGGCTTCATGCTCAACGACCACCCGCATATGAGCTTGTTCCTGGCCAAAAAGAAGCGCCAAGCCATTGACCTCTACAGAAGCATTCTCACCAATTAGATCGATTTTGACATCTTTTCGGAATTTAACAGCTTCTTTTGTCACTTGATGAACTGTAAGGGAGCTATCTTTTTTTAAACTTCCTCGAAGATATTCCAAATTCCATCCCTGTGTCCGTACACAAGCCGTAGATAAAACATCTAATCGCGCACCTTCTTCGAGAACAATATCCGTTGTATCTAATGACAGTCCCTCTTGCCATTTGCATGCGCATGTCGTCGAATAAATCTTACCTCTAGCGTGCGCGCCGGCAAAGATATGCAACCGGGGTGCAATCAGTGCACCTTCTTGAGTGATTACATGGAGAATTTGAATCGGTTGTTCGAGAATCAACTTAGGGGGAATGTAAAGAAAGGCTCCTTTTGGGTGAAAAGCCATATTGAGCAGCGCAAAAGGATCTTTTTCTTCTTTGATCTGTTTACTCATACGGCCACTTAGAAAATGGCTAAATGTCTTCATCGCCTCTTCTAAAGAAAGGAGGCCTACTTTAGCATCTAAGGCATCGATGATCGAAAGCTCAGGGCGAAAGTGGCCATCGACAAATACGACGCAGCTTCCTCGACATTCTGGAACAAAATGCTGTTGAACAATTTCTTCGTCGACAATCGATGAAGACTTGGGAATAGCTAATCGATCCTGATAAAAAGAACGCAAAGGAAAATATTGAAACGCCTCATCTCTTCGATCTGGCAGCCCTATCTCTTCAAATTTTCGTTTGGCTTGCGAGCGCAGTAAATGCAAGGAATCTTTGGGCAGGCCAGTAGGAAGCAGATCTTCGAGAGAGAGGGCAAATGGGGTGCTTTTTCCTTCGATAGCAGTAAGCGTCATAGCACGCCTTCCCGCTTCTCCAATTTCATCAGCCAGTCATATCCCTGTTCTTCGAGTTTTTTTGCCAAATCGGCGCCCCCAGATTCGACGATTTTCCCATCTAGTACAACATGGACATAATGAGGGGTTACGTAATCCAAGAGACGTTGATAATGGGTGATTAAAAGAATCGCGTTCTCAGAATTAGATAATTTGGCAATGCCTTCAGCAACCGCTTTGAGCGCATCGATATCCAGCCCTGAATCAGTTTCATCGAGGATAGAAAGCTTTGGTTCTAAAACCGCCATCTGGAGGATTTCATTGCGTTTTTTTTCGCCTCCCGAAAATCCCTCATTGATTCCGCGCGTTTTGAATTCTTTTCGCATATTGAGACTATCGATTTTCTGATCGAGGAGTTCCTCAAATTGCATTTCGGACAATGCTGAATTGCCCTTTGCCTTTTGCAGGGCACTATGGGCTGCATGCAAGAAGCGCATGTTGCTTATCCCAGGTATTTCGATAGGATATTGAAAGCCAAGAAATAGTCCTAATCGAGCTCGTTCTTCAGGATCGAGTTCACAAATGTCTTGTCCTTGGAAATGGATTTTGCCGGTTGTTTCATAAGCATGATCGCCTGCCAAAACTTTGGCCAGCGTCGACTTGCCAGCACCATTAGGCCCCATGATGGCATGAATTTCACCCGGGTGGACGGTGAGATCGATTCCTTTCAAAATCGTCCGCCCTTCTGTCATGGCATAAAGTTTTTCAATTTGCAACATGGTCATCCTACTGAATTTTCTAATTTGATAGTCAGAAGCTTTTGCGCTTCTGCGGCGAATTCGAGCGGCAATTCTTTGATAACACTTTCACAAAAGCCATTCAGGATCATCTGTATCGCCTGTTCACGATCGATCCCGCGGCTCTGTAAATAGAAAAGCTGTGCTTCATTCATCTTAGAAGTCGATGCTTCATGTTCGATCTCAGCTGAATGATTGCCAATTTCGATATAAGGAAATGTATTAGCTGAGCAAAGATCTCCAATGAGCATCGAATCGCACTGTGTATAATTCCTTGCATTTTCCGCTCGAGGGGCTACTTTGACAAGCCCTCTATATGTATTGTGTGATCGATCAGCTGAAATACCCTTTGAGACAATACGCGAACGCGTATTCTTTCCAAGATGGATCATCTTGGTACCCGTATCAGCCTGCATAAATCCATTGGTCAGAGCAACAGAATAAAACTCACCAGAAGATTCATCGCCTTGTAAAATGCAGCTTGGATATTTCCAAGTGATCGCCGCACCAGCTTCGACCTGTGTCCAAGAAATTCGAGAACGAAATCCTGCACATCGTCCTCGCTTTGTTACAAAATTGTAAATGCCGCCCTCTCCTGTTTTAGGATCGCCTGCATACCAATTCTGTACTGTGGAATATTTGATCACTGCTTCTTTTTCCGCTATGAGTTCGACAACTGCTGCATGTAGTTGATTGACATTGTAGGCTGGTGCAGTGCATCCCTCGAGATAAGAAACAGAAGAACCTTCTTCAGCAATGATGAGCGTGCGCTCGAATTGCCCCGATTCACGATCATTGATACGAAAATAGGTCGACAGTTCGATAGGACAGCGCACACCTTTAGGAATGTAGACAAATGACCCATCAGTGAACACAGCCGAATTGAGTGCTGCAAAAAAATTATCGCCAATCGGAACAACGCTGCCTAAATATTTTTCTATTAAATCTGGATAGCGATGCATGGCCTCAGAAATAGAGCACAGCACTACTCCTGCTTCTTGCAACGTCTTCTGGAATGTGGTACCAAGAGAGACCGAATCAAATACGATATCGACTGCAACATTCCCCAGTCTTTTTTGCTCATCGAGGGGGATCCCAAGCCGCTCAAACGTCTTCAACAATTCAGGATCTAGTTCATCGAGACTGTTCACCGATTGCTTTTTCTTAGGCGCTGAATAGTAACGAATTTTTTGATAGTCGATGGGAGAATAGCGAAGATTGGCCCACATCGGCTCTTTCATTTCGAGCCATTTGTGATAAGCCTTTAAACGAAATTCCCTCATAAAGGAAGGTTCGTTTTTTTTGGCAGAAATCGCGCACACGATTTCTTCGTTTAAGCCTTTGGGAAATTCTTCAGTTTCGATTTCTGTGACGAAACCGTATTTATAATCTGCTTGAATCATGGTGGGGCAATTATAGCTCTTTAGATCAGATTACTACAACTGATGGATGACGAATCTTAACAAGCTCTTCAGCCATAGCCAGATGTTCTGGAAGGTCAATGCCTTGCACTTCGAAGCGCGTTTCGTGAACTTTTATCTTTAGTCCATGATAGAGAAATCGAAGTTGTTCTAATTGTTCTGCACTTTCCATCTCACAGAGGGGAAGTAAAGAAATTTTTTGCAATACGTCATCTGTGAATGCATAAAGGCCGATGTGTTTGTAGTAAACTTTTCTTTGACTTTCTTTTTCATCGCGATAATAAGGAATGGGACTGCGAGAGAATAAAAGTGCAAGTCCTTGCACATCTGTAACAACTTTAGCACACTGGATCGATGTGATCTGCAAAGGATCCTCGATCCGTTTTTTGAGTGTCCAAATTTCGCTATCGTCTCGATCGACCGATTGCAAAAGATCATCGATGATTTTCCCATCTATAAAGGGTTCATCCCCCTGCCAATTGACGTAAATATCTGCTTTCAGCCGATTGGTCCGGACGAGTTCTACAATTCTTTCCGTACCACTTAAACAAGCCGGCGACGTCATGACAAATGATCCACCAAACTCTTTCACAACATCTGCGATTTCTTCATCGTCGACAGCAATGACCACTTCATCGAATCGCTTGGTCGCTAAAGCAGCCTCCCAAACCCATTGAAGAAGAGGTCTTCCTGCTAAGGAGGCAAGCATCTTTCGCGGGAACCGAGTAGACTTAAGACGAGCGGGTATCACACATGCTAAACGCATAATTCTTTTATATACTCCTCTAAAATCATTTCCCAGCTACGCGGCATTCTTCCAAGAGTCTTCGTGATTAGCGTCGTATCGAGTACGCTATAGGCCGGACGCAGGGCTTTTTTTGTATTGATCGATGTCTTAACAGGTGAAATTTCCTGGCATTTAGTATTTACTCCCTTCCGAAGCAGGGCCTGATGAAGCGAGCTGGCTATATGAAAACGGGATAGTTCGCCACGATTAGCAAAATGGTAGGTTCCCGACTTTCCAAGCATATCTAATATGACAACTGCTAGATCATGGACATAGGTAGGACTGCTAATCTGATCTGTTTCAACCTGGATCTTTTCTTCTTTTTGAAAACGCTGAGGCCATAGAGAAAGAGAGTTCTTCCCTCCAATTCCAAAGACCCATGAGGTCCTAAGAATGCATGCTTGCGGCATGACTTCACGTATCTGTTCCTCTCCTCTTAGCTTCGATTGAGCATAAGTGTTCAACCCTCTGCAGGGATCATCCTCTCTATAGGGGCGCGAAGAGGCTCCATCGAACACATAGTCCGTCGAAAGATGAGAAAAGTCGGCACCTAGTTCGATAGCCGCCAAAGCCGCATTTTTTGCGCCCCGGGCATTAATCAAAAAGCTATCTTCCGGATTCATTTGCGCCTGCTCTACATCTGCAATCGCTGCACAGTTGATGATGTGGGTAGGGCGAATGCAATCGCCAATTTTGAGAAGCCGCTCCAAATCAGTAACATCCGCTTGGTCGCGGCTCGAAGCAACCCAGGCGATTTGCTTTTGCATACAAGCAACCGATAGTGCTCGCCCTATAAATCCATATCCGCCAAGGATCCAAATTTTCATAGGGGGCATTATATACTCAGACGATTCTAACGTATAGTTGATTTTCCATCATCTGCTCCCAAGGGTTTGGGAATAAATTCATTGGAAATAACTTTTTAGAGACTAAAAAACAAAAATAATTTTTAGCTAATACACGCAATTACAAGCATATATGTTAAAAACGCAAAAGCATGATGTTGAGAGACCATCCTTAATTTTTTCGATTCAAATTTAAAATAAAATCTTCAATAGTGCAATAGATAGGAGCTCAGCGCATCAAGGGTTGAACCTCTGCTATATCAAGGATCATCGAGCTATGCAAAAAGCAGCCACTGTTCTCGGCGGTTCCCTTTTGATCACGGGAGCAACAATAGGGGTTGGTATGCTTGCCATCCCAGTTTTTACAGCACCAGGCGGTTTTCTTCCTTCGTTAGCACTTTATTCGATTTGCTGGCTGTGTATGCTATGCACTGGCCTGCTTCTCACGGAAGCCTGCCTTTGGATGCCGCAAGGAGCCAATATCATTACAATCGCGAGGACTCTTTTAGGGCCATACGGCAAAGCCATTTGTTGGGTGACCTATCTGCTTCTTTTTTTTTCACTTATGATCGCGCATATCAGCGGCGGTGGCGAGCTCATTGCAGAAATCCTGAATCAATCGGTTCCACCTTGGGTATCCATCTTTATCTACGTTCTACTTTTTGCGCCATTTGTCTATTTAGGGACCTTAAGCGTCGATCGTGCGAACGGAGTTCTAGTCTTAGGCCTCCTTCTTTCTTATTTGATCTTTACTTTGTTATCGATCGGTTTCATAGACATCAATTTGTTAAAGCATGTTAATTGGTCAAAAAGCTGGATCGCTCTTCCCATACTCTTCACAGCGTTTACTTATCAAATGATCATTCCTACGCTCGTGAACTATATGGATAGAAATATTAAAAAAATCCGCCTTTCTATCTATATCGGCACTGCCATTCCTTTTATCGTCTACGTATTTTGGGAATTTGTCCTCCTTGGCATTATCCCAGCTGAAGGACCCAATAGCTTGCAACAGGCCGCTAAGACCGGTCACATGGCAATTCATCCCTTGAAAGCGCTTACAGGTTATTCGCACATCATTTCTATCGAAGGACATAGAATGATTTTCTTTGCCGGCAAACTCTTTGCCTTTTTTGCCATCACGACATCGTTCATCACACTTTCTCTGGCATTTGTCGATTTTCTTGCTGATGGGTTTAAATGGGAAAAAACACAGCAAAAAAAACAGCTCTTATGTGTTTTAGTATTCCTTCCACCAACCATTATCGCTATGTTATTCCCATCGATATTCCTTAAAGCAGTCAGCTATGCGGGTGGATTTTTCTGTGCCATTCTCTTCGGTGTTTTTCCCATTCTCATGGTTTGGTCAGGAAGGCATTTCCATCATTATCCAGATGAAACAAAGCAACTATTTGGCGGTAAATATTTCCTTTCACTCCTCATGGTTTTTGTGCTTTTTGAAATCAGCATCAATGTTTTCACAACCTTCGTAAAAGGTTAAACGTATGAAACTGCTTCATTCTTGCGGACACGTTCTTGGCGGCTCCGTACTTATTGCCAGTACAATGATTGGTGTGGGCATGCTCGCATTGCCTGTTGCCACGGCGGAGGGAGGCTTTCTGCCCGCTATTTCTCTTTACCTCTTATGTTGGATTTTTATGTTGTGCACAGGCTTGCTCATGCTTGAGTTGTGCATTTGGATGCCGAAAGATGCGAATATGATTACCATGGTGACAAAACTTCTCGGAACACCTGGCAAAGTCATTTGTTGGATCGTATATCTCTTTTTATTTATTACTGTGATGATCGCTCACGTCGCCGGCGGCGGAGATATTCTAAACGCTATTTTTGAAAATGCAATACCGAGTGAATTGTCCAAGGTCATCTATGTTTTGCTCTTTATTCCAATCGTCTATCTAGGAACAAAATCTGTCGACCGAACGAATATTCTTCTTATGGCAGGATTGCTCATCTCCTATTTTCTCTTTATCTATTTCATCAAAGATCATGTAAGGCTCGAACCTTTAAAACGCATTGAATGGGCTAGAGCATGGTTTGCCTTGCCTGTGATCTTTACCGCTTTCACTTTTCAACTCATCATTCCAACGATCACAAGTTACATGGACAGGAATGTTAAAAAGATCCGCCTTTCGATTTTTATTGGCACTGCCCTGCCTCTTGTCGTTTATCTTTTTTGGGAATTTGTGATCTTGGGAACCATCCCTTATGAAGGCAAAGATAGCTTAATGGAAGCGGCACGCCATGGGCAAACGGCTGTTATCCCGCTAAAAGCCATTACCAAAAATCCTTACCTCTTTTCTGTTGGCAAAGCCTTTGCTTTCTTCACTCTTACAGCTTCTTATCTCGCGCTCTCTCTGGCTTATCTCGATTTCCTGGCGGATGGATTCAAAATAAAAAAGAATCCCATAAATAAAGCTTGGCTATGCGTGTTGGTTTTTGTCCCGCCTACAGTGATCGCGTTGCTACATCCTCATATCTTTCTCATAGCTTTAAGTTATGCCGGCGGATACAGTTGCGCAATCCTTTTCGGACTCTTCCCCCCCCTTATGGTTTGGGTCGGACGTCACTACAAACATTATCACGACGAAACAAAACAACTTTTTGGCGGCAGATATTTTCTTACCGTGTTGATTTTATTCGTGGTTGCCGAAGTGATTCTTGAAACGATCAATACGATTGTCAATTAATTCGATCATCAAGAGGCGGTCGCACATAAGAGCTTCCACCATGTTTTTTACAAATCTCCTCCCATTTTTGGATCATAAGCGCTGCTAACGGCGCGGCTTCACGGCCCGCATCGGAAAATCGCAAATATACAACAACTACGATCTGTGGATCATTCCAATCAACGCGGCCCTGTTCATCCTTCGCAAAGTCGACTCCTGCAAACCACGTATGTTTGCGTAAAGTGGCTTTTGTCGTTTTATCGATCGTTTGTTTATAGAGGATCTCAGCCGTACCTGTTTTTCCAGCTAATCGCGGTGCAATCTCCTGATACGTCCGATAGACTTTCTCTGAAAAACAAACTGGCCGGACTACGGAAGGTCTAGCTGTTCCATGCGCACCTTGGATCACTTTTCTCATCCCCTCTAGCAAGACATCTTTGATTTCTTTAGGATAAAAAAGCGACCTTCGGATCTGAACCGGTGAATAACAAACAGAAGCATGTTCTTTTTTAGCCTCTGACATAGTGAACAGAGGAAAATGGATTCCTATCTCTGCAAACTCTTCCTGATAGGCAAATCGCGAGCTGTCAAATAATTCACTAAAATCTTGCTCAATCTCTTGTCCTGCTTTGAGCTGAACAATCGATGGCTTTACGACACTGCCTTCTCCTGCGAACGCTCCAATCATGACAGCTGTCTGAAGGGGAGTCACGACAATCGTATGCTGTCCAATAGCATAGGCATAAAGAGCCGTTCTATCTTCAGCTAAATCATCCGGAACTTTTCCTGAAATTTCTCCAGGAAGCTCGATGCCGCTCTTTTCCCCATAGCCTAAACGAAGCGCTAGATCAGAAAGAGCGTTAGGTTCTTTGATATGCTCTGCTGCAAGCAGGGAAAAATAAATGTTGCTTGACTTCTCAATAGCACCGATCAAATCGACTTTGCCGATACCAGCATGGCTGCTTCTAGGAAGTCTCCCCCCCTTGTACAACCTAGTGATCGGTTTACCATCAGATGTCCGTCCAAATACAGCTGTCGACGCCATCGCTTTCTGGGGCGATTCATCGGTCAATGTCAATGGATGATTCAAAAAACCAGGTGATTGGCCCTGCGCTTTAAGAGTTTCGTAGTATTCGAGCAGCCCTTGATACGCTATCCCCAGCTTGAAGACCGATCCCGCCGGCGTCGATTGACGGAAGGCTTGCGATCTACCAAATCCATATCCATTTAGCGAATAAAACGATGCTGCTAGCCCTTTGAGCACCTGCCGATCTTTGCTGTGCCTGATGCGCGAATACCGTCCAAGAAGCGGGCCTTTGAGCTCATGAAATCCCTTGAACGATCTTAGCAAGGCCTTTCTTTCATGATTTTTTAAGGGAGGCAATCTTCCCGATAATCGTTTGAGATCTGCATCCCCTTTTAAACTTTCGGCAAGCTCTTCCTTCAATTTAGCAAAAAATGGAAGTTGTTCTATTCGTTCTTCCTCCAAAAGCAATCCTTCCATGTAAAGCAGATGCATCTCGTTCCAAAAATCATGAAACATGGTTTTTTTCATCTGCTCGAGATAGTCGGTGTAGGGTTTGGGATAGCGATGTTCTTGCTTTTCTTCTTGCCGTTTCTCCTTTAGAAACTGTTTAAAATGTTTTTCGCGCCATTCTTGAAAAAGTGTTTTGCTATAAAGAATTTTTGCCCGCTCTTCGACTTTACTCCGCAAACGCAAAAATGCTTGCCTTTCTGCAAAAAACTCTTCGCACCGCACACTTGCGAGTTTTTTTTTCAATTGCGGCGTTAATTCTTCGCTGCGTACGACCAAACGACAAAGATCGGCGGCAAGATAATTATCTTCATCCCTGTGCGAACCCGCTAACGATTGTTTAAGATAGGGCTCTTGATACGCAATGATTTGATTCAAATACTCTGCTTCATCGAAAAACCGCTTTAATTCCCCTTCTTTAGGCAGCACAGCCTCTAGAAACATCCTCCAAGAAAGCCTTAGCTCTTCTTGTCGGTAGCCATTTTGAGAGTGGAAAAGTTCTCTTCTCATAGGAAAATGGCCGTCCCAGATTTCGGCAATATGCTCTTCGTTTTCTAGCCATTCCAGCACTCTACTTCTATCTGAACGATTGGTCTTTGCTCCCGAAGAAGGGAGAAAATCCCGCGGGTCAAAACGCGGATAGGAGGCCAGAGAGAGGACTTCACCCGTCTTTGCATCCATAGCAACGATCGCACCTCCCTTGATCCAAGGTTCAGCCAGCGATCCTTCCTTCTTACACCTTCTGGCTTCCGCCTGTGCGAGCAATTCTTCAGCGTATTGCTGCAATTCCGAAGAGATCGTCAATATGACTCGTTTTCCTGGGATCGGCGGAAGCGCAAGAGGAAGCTGTCGAACTACATTCCCTTTCACATCGATTTCGTATAAACGCTTTCCACTAAAGCCTCTAAGTTCATGATCAAATGCAGCCTCAATTCCGCTTTTTCCTACTAAGTCTCGTAGAGAATAAGCCTGGTGCCTTAACTCGAGCAATCTTTCTCTTACATCGATAGGAGATGTAAAACCTTTAGGTAAAAAGGGCGTTTCCCCAGCCTCTCGCTTAGCAACATATTCTTCGAGTTCCGCTAATTGCTCGATGAGCTTAAGATATTCTTCTGCACTGATCGCTCCCATCATACCAATGACATCGCAAGCGATCTTCCCCTTCGGGTAATGCCTTTGTGCAGTTCGTTGCGCCACAATTCCAGGCCAATCCTTTTCTAAAATCCGCAATCGATAATACTGTCTCTCATCGATCTGCTCTGCAATGGTAAAAGGCACATGAGGCATCAATGACGCCTTGGCATGAATTGTATCTTCGATTTCGCGAGCATTCACCCCAAGCTCCTGCTCTAGTTTCAGTGCCAGCTGTTCGATATATTTTGTCCGTACAGACACGCGAACCCGTTTTCCTTCTTTGTCTGTTTCCCAACGAACGGCTGGAATTTGGCGAAGATCGGCGTAGCGTACGGCAACATTGAACTGTGTTTTATTGATCGCAAGAGGAAGATTAAAGCGGTCGCGAATAGAAGCTCGCCCCATGTGCTCGACGACAGTACGCCTTTGTGGCTTCCGTGCTTTTTCGTTATATTCCTCATGTCGTGCAATAGCTAAATACCACACCCTTAATAGGATAACGAACAATGCCAGCCCAATCATAGCCAGCACCTTGCTAATTTTCCTGCTAACGATGTCGTCTTTTCCCACGGCTGTTAAAATTATTTTAAATCTTTGAATTCGCTGTCGACGCTGCTTTTGTCGCTTTATAGACGGCCTTTTGGCCTAAAAATCGACTAAAATAAACTTTCGACAACAGCCCATTAGCATATATCATTCCGAATTACTTTTGAAAAAAAGGGTTTTTTTGTTACATTCTCTGACTGTTTTGCGCCTGTAGTTCAATGGTAGAACCGTAGCCTTCCAAGCTACTTGTGTCAGTTCGATTCTGATCAGGCGCTTGCTTTTTCAACCCAAAAGAGGTTGTTGCGAAACTAGCAACCCTCGAAACATTAAAACAAACCCAAGACCGAAATTTTCTCATAGTTAAAAAGAGAAAATGCCGTCGTCAAACACATAAAGGGACAAGGCTTGGCTACTAAAGAACAAGATCTACCTTCTACAGAAGTCACCATCAAGGATCTCCTTGAAGCAGGCGCCCACTTTGGGCACCAGAAACGACGTTGGAACCCGAAGATGAAACGATTCATCTTTGAAGAGCGCAACGGCATTTATATCATCGATTTAGCAAAGACTATCCAGCAAATCCGTGCTGGTGCACAAGTCGTACGCGACATCGTCGGCAAACGCCGTTCTATTTTATTCGTCGGAACAAAAAAGCAGGCAAAAATCGTCATTCGCGAATGTGCAGAGCAATGTGGCGAATTTTATGTTTGCGAACGTTGGCTTGGCGGTACTCTGACAAATCTTACTACCATACGCCAATCTGTGAAAACGCTCGAAAGGATTGAAAAGCGCATCACCACCGGTGGAGAAGGTCTGACAAAAAAAGAACTCTCCCAGCTTGGAAAAGAACAAATTAAACTCAATCGTAACCTTGGCGGCATCCGACCCATGCGCAAGCCTCCAGGCCTTGTGATCGTCGTAGACCCTAATCATGAGCACATTGCTGTTGCAGAAGCCCGTAAGCTTGGTATTCCGGTTATGGGACTCGTCGATACAAACTGCGATCCAGATCCTATCGACTACGTGATTGCTTGTAACGATGATGCTCTCAAGAGCATTAAATTGATCCTTTCAGCTTTGACACAAAGCATCATCGATAAGAAGAACGACATGTTGATCCCCGTTTCGAAAGGCGATGAAACCCAAGTAGAAAAAGAGTTTATCGAGGGATCCAACAGTGCCGACGATGAGCTAGCAGATGCCGCTGATGAGGAGATGAAATGAGTAAGATCACAGCAGACATGATCAAAGAGCTCCGCGAGCGCACGAATGTTGCTATGGGCAAATGCAAAGAAGCTCTTGAACAATCAGGCGGAGACATGGAAAAAGCCATCGATATCCTGAGGAAATCAGGCATGGCATCCGCTGTCAAAAAAGAAGGGCGTGAGACTAATGAAGGTTCGATCGGCTACGCTGAAAGCCATAAGAACCTCGCGCTAGTCGAAGCGAACGCAGAAACAGATTTTGTCACGCAGAATGAGAAATTCAAGCATTTCCTGAAAGAGCTATGCACCGAAGCTGCTGAGACTGCTCCGTCTTCTTTAGAAGCATTCATAGCGCAGCCCCTTCGCAAAGATCCTAGCATGACCATCGACCAAGCACGTGCGTTGGTCGTCCAATCATTAGGAGAAAATATTCGCATCCGACGAATTAAAATTCTTCCTAAAGCTGGCGATAGCTCCTTTGGGATCTATTCGCACATGGGCGGCAAGATTGTTTGCGTTGTAGAACTTACAGGAGGCCACGGGCATGAAGCGCTTGCACGCGATATCGCAATGCACTCCGCTGCTGAAGCACCTGATTACCTCTGCGCTGAGGATGTTCCCGCCGATGTCAAAGCTCGTGAAGAGGAAGTTGCACGAGGACAAATCGTAGGCAAACCAGCGAATATCATCGATAAAATTGTCGAAGGGAAAATCAAAGCTTTTTACGACCAAGTTTGTCTTTTGAATCAAAAGTATGTTAAAGATAATAACATTACGATAACGCAACTTTTGGAACAGGAGTCCAAACATCTTGGTAAAAAGCTTAGTATCCGCAATTTCATTCGTTGGAAAGTAGGAGGCTAAACTCTTCCGCTATGAGCACAAGGCCTTATTACAAGCGAGTTCTTCTTAAACTCTCCGGTGAAGCCCTCATGGGTTCGCAGCAATATGGCCTTGAATATCAGGCTTGCTCTTTAATCGGAGCAAGCATCAAAGAAGCCATAGGGTTAGGCGTCAAAATCGCCATCGTCATTGGTGGCGGAAATATCTTTCGCGGAACCCAAGCAAAAACGTTTGGCTTTCAGCGCACACCAGCTGATCAAATCGGCATGCTGGCTACTGTCATCAATGGACTGGCTCTTCAGCAAACGCTCAATAATCTGGGTCTCGATGCCCATGTCATGAGTGCGATCCCTTGTGGTGGGATCGTCGAAAATTATGCCTGGCTGAAGGCAAATAGTCTTTTAGAGGGAGGTGCTGTTCCTATTTTTGTTGGCGGCACTGGCAATCCCTACTTCACCACAGACACTGCCGCTGCCTTGCGTGCTAGTGAAATCCAAGCCGATGTCCTCATGAAAGCGACTAAGGTAGAGGGAGTCTTCGATATGGATCCTCTAAAATTTCCCCATGCAAAACAAATTAAACATCTCTCTTATGTGCAGGCTCTTGCAAGCCATTTGAACATCATGGATGCTACCGCACTTGCCATGTGCCGCGAAAATAAAATTCCTATTTATGTTTTCAATGCATTCCGGCAAGGTGCTCTTATCGATGGCATTCTCGCTAGGGGAACCGGCTCTCTTGTTACGGAGGAATAAATATGAGTATAGCAGATCAAACTAAGCAGAAGATGCACGCTACAGTTGAACACTTTAAACAGGAACTGAAAAGCTTAAGAAGCAATCGCGCCAATCCTGCTATGCTAGACAACGTCGTAGTAGAGGTTTACGGCTCTCCGATGCGGCTGCGCGAAGTGGCCAACGTCACAGCTCCTGAAGCACGCCAGCTTCTTATCTCTCCATTCGATCCCAAGACTGTACAAGCGATTGCAAAAGGCATTGAAAAAGCCAATCTGAACCTTCAAGCCATCGCTGATGGGCATGTAATACGGATCAACGTTCCACCCATGGACGAATCTATGCGGCGTGAAATTGTCAAACAAGGCAAGAAAAAAGCAGAGGACACCAAAATTGTCATTCGCGAGATCCGCCGTAAAAATAATGAATTAGTTAAAAAAAGTAAGACTGACGGTGATATCACCGAAGATTTGATGAAAAAGATTGAAAAGCAGATTCAAGAAGAAACCGATAAATCCTGTAAGGAAATCGACGATCTCTTCACGGCTAAGGAAAAGGAGATCATGACGATTTAAGGGGAGTTTTTGCCTTGCAGAAAATCCCTTATCCATCGTATAGTTTTCACTTCAGTTTGGCCCCATCGTCTAGCCCGGTCTAGGACACCAGATTTTCATTCTGATAACAGGGGTTCGAATCCCCTTGGGGTCAATATACTTGTTGAAAGCCTACCTTCTATTCGAGTAGGCTTTTAATTAGTATGTGTTATACGAGACTTTAGCTCAGTCGGTAGAGCATCTCACTTTTAATGAGAGGGTCGATGGTTCGAGTCCATCAAGTCTCAATTCCCAAAAAGTTAAAACCCATAGCAATAAAAGAATCCTCTTTTATTGCTATGGGTTTTAACTTTTTGGGAATTGAGACTTGAGCAAGCCAACAGTTTGGCTTGCGTATGGACCTCGAAGCCCAAAGCGATGTTTTTACAAAGTAAAAACCGATTTGGGCCGGCTTTTCGGACGGGACGACTCGTCGCCCGCCAGAAAAGGAGTCCATCTCTTCTAAATTATCCTCTTTTATTGCTATGGGTTTTAACTTTTTGGGAATTGAGACTTGAGCAAGCCAACAGTTTGGCTTGCGTATGGACCTCGAAGCCCAAAGCGATGTTTTTACAAAGTAAAAACCTATTTGGGCCGGCTTTTCGGACGGGACGACTCGTTGCCCGCCAGAAAAGGAGTCCATCTCTTCTAAATTATCCTCTTTTATTGCTATGGGTTTTAACTTTTTGGGAATTGAGACTTGAGCAAGCCAACAGTTTGGCTTGCGTATGGACCTCGAAGCCCAAAGCGATGTTTTTACAAAGTAAAAACCGATTTGGGCCGGCTTTTCGGACGGGACGACTCGTCGCCCGCCAGAAAAGGAGTCCATTCTTCTAAAACAGCCTCTTCTTATATCTAGCTGTTGTTCTTTGGTTTGCCAGAAGTTTTTGAAGTGGACAACGGCACACTATTCACCGAATGCGACTGCACATCTTCAACCTCAGTCTGACTTGGAGTTGATGGGCGTGATCCAGAATTATCGTCACCCGATAAGGTAGGGCTTGATAAAGGGGATGACGGAGTTGGCGAATCCGAATGTACACTATCAACCTGAGACGGACTTGGAGTTGATGGGCGTGATCCAGGACTATCATCATCCGATAGGGAAGGACTTGATGAATGTCGCGGTGATAAACTATCTAGGAAAGCGCTCTCATATCCCTCAACTGTTGTTTGTATATCGCATTCTTTGGCCCGGGCAATAAATTTCTGTTTTAAACACTCGTCATCACTTGCTCTAACAGCATCCAATAAGACATCCTTAAATTGAGTAATACAATGGGGTGTCAACAAAGGTTGACCTTGATAGGTTTCAGTCGAATTTTCTCTGACTACACGAAAACGTCCTTCTGTTGTTTCTTTCATTGCGTGACTCATGCCAGGCACATCAGAATGAACAATAATATTTCCGGCAGCAGCTCCTTCCAACAATGTTAATCCCCATGATTCGGTAGAGGATGTAGACATGACGACATTTGAAGCTGAAAATACTGCTGGCATATCTTGAAATCCGAGCAGGTGGAATTGGGAGATTCTATTGGCAAGCCCCTCCTTTTCAAGTTCTCTTTGTAAAAATGGAAATAACTCCATATTTTCTGGAGTCACCTGATTACCGCACATCACAAAATGGAGTTCAGGTTTCTCTTTAAGTGCTTGCACCGCGGTTCTGACGAAAGTATAAAAATCTTTTTCAGGAGAGTATCTCCCTGCAATTGTAACAACTTTTGCTGTAGGTGGGATTTTATTCGCAATACGAAAAGCCGTACCGGTTTCGTTATTTCTTGCATATTTTTTACTATCTATACCGTTAATAACCACTCTAAAGGAACGATCATCTCCGCCAATGCTGCGAAAATTATCTTGAACAGAAGGAGAGCACCCAATAACACTTGCAAATCTACCTTCTTTCGAAGCTTTCGCATTATAAGCGACACATGCAATTTTCTCTGCACCCCCAGCCGTAAGTGATAAATCCTCTCTATGAATTCCATATACGACAGGAATGCCGAGCTCGCCAGCGACCTCAACAATGGCACGAGCTGCGTGATCTTGCGCCACATATATGACATCTGGACGCTCTTTCTGTATTGATCTCATCAAACGCGCCTTTGAAGCTTTATGCAGAACTAAAGGACTCTCGCTGCTCAAAATACCTACACTTTTGGAACCGTCGCTTAATGTCGCAGACCTAGGGGCAAGTTCCAAGTTTTCATATGTCCCACCCTGCTCAAGGATTGTATTTCGAATTTGTTCTCCAATTTTTCCTGTTCTCAGATCTACTCCCTGCGTATCTAAGCGAGGTGACCCTCTTTCGAACCGACCGGATGAAGAAATTCTCCCACTCAGATCGAAATTAAATTTAACCATCTCCTTTTCTCTGGTAACCTTTCCTGTAATAGGGTCAGTAGATATAACCTCTTGCATCCTTTCCATCGCTCTGCCTCCTGGAGAGGCTTTGCCGATGTTTCGTAAAGATCCACAAAGAATTTCCATAAATGAATATTGGATTCTTCCAGTTGCATTTTGGACTAATTGAAGCGAAACACCTTCTGTTCCACCAGTTCCAGCATAATTCTGTACAATCAAGACTTTGGCTCTTCCAGAAGAGAGCGTTCCTGGAGATGTGGATGTGGATGTGGATGTGGATGTGGAATCATCTAAGCTAGTTTTTATCTTAGGAGTTTGAACTGCAACTTGTGTATCAACATGAGGCTTGTCCATGCCCCAAAGTGCTCCAGATTTTAATAGTCTTTCTTCTTTGGGATCTTTTTCTCGATCAACAGATATTGTTGGTTTGTTAATTATTTCTATTGTTGACATATCTACCTTATTTTGTTTTATTTTTAAATTTATAATAATATTATACATAAAATTTTAATATAATTTAACAAAAGAATTTAGAATTAGCTGCTATTAATAACCAGCATTTGAAATGGCTGTTGAAAATATTCGATTTTTATGAACTATTCTAAACGCAAGCTTTAGATCCTTACGTAGATACACCTAATGACAATAAATTTGAATAAGGCGGTAATTATTAATATTACAACAATCGACTGCTCTTGAATTACCACTAAATAGCGAACAAACATAAGAAATGCAAATTATTGAAAATAAGCGCGTTAAAATTATGCGATGATAGGAAGTCAAAGGAATTTTTATAATAGACTAAGAATCAATGTGTTGGGAAGAAGAACAGTACATCTCGAAAGTTTGGGGCTATACAATGCTCGCCACCCTCTATTTTTTCCTGTCCTGTTGTTTTGCTATAGCCATATCTGCCAATACTAACCGCCCATTACTAATACTACCTTCCGGAGAAGCTCTTGAGCGAATAATTAATGATCAAGTTAAGCAATTAGCATCTTCTCAGAATGCACCATGTACTACCCCACCAGTGCTGGCCTAAACAGATCTACAGTTTAGATGATATTACTTCGGCATCCTTTAGGAAGTTTAAAACGATTCTTGGAAACTGAATTAAATACTGAGAGATCCGCATAGAAGTAAGCAGCGGCATTTTACCTATGATTAATTGCTATATAATAATGCGCCAATAATTACAAACAGCGCACCAATGACTGCAAATATGTTCGATATTACCAAAATTCTATTTTTGATTAATATCCCATAAACCAACCAGCTAGAAACTGTAATAAGGCCTAATAAAAATCCAAGTATTGAAACATCATTTGCCGATTGTGTCACAAAGATTTTCGCTCCTTGAATATAAAACATAAGCTGGCCAAAAATACCGATTACTACCATGTATTTTTCATAATATGTCAGAAATCCAACCTTGGATAAATTCTGTAACGAATTATCTTCCATAATCAACTCCTACAAACTTCCATTATTTTAACACATGACTGCAAATACTCAATTTAAATTCATTTTCCTAGAGAACGTAAACCATTTTCGGGATCTTCCAAAATGCTGCTTTCGCTTGTATCATCGTCCGATACTGGCTTCGCCCCATATTTTGCAATCTCCTCGAAAACCTTCCCATTCTCATAGGGAAAAGAATTTGCAAATACTTTCTAAGATTAAACCTTAGTTTTGTCTGCTGAAAATCTGCATTAATAAGCACATTATATTGTATATGCTTGCCATAATCCGAATAACTAGGATTCTAACCACTTCTACGGTTGACAAAATAGGTCTCATTCTTTCATTCAGAAACTAGTTATTAAGTTTAACTAGGATGACTAATGAGCAGCCAAAAATCAGAAGACCCGAAAGAGGGTACAGTTCCACTTGTCTTAAATCACTGTCCCGCTATACCGCTTTTTTATGATTTTGAAAACAGCATGGTGGAGAAAATCTCTGACAAGATCAGTCGTCAATATGTCATAGCGTCGCAAAGCATGCTTGTAAAATGGATGTACAAAAAGGGAGCTGTCATCCCTTTGCATTTTCATCCGCATGAGCAAATCACTTGGATTACAGAGGGTATCGCCGAAATAAAATCCCAAGGAAAGAGTTTTGTTGTCAAAGCAGGTCAGGTCATCATTTTTCCAGCTTTTGTGCCCCATGAGTTTTTTATTCCCGAAGATACGATCAACATCGATATTTTCACTCCCGTACGTGAGGATTGGTTTGCTCGTTCAGAATATTACCTAAAAGCTGGTCACAAATAAGAGATAGATTATCGAAATGCAGCAGCGTAAAAGGATGATGAATATAATTTGCTGTGGAAGGTAGCAGGTTTTCCCAAAAAAGAGAGCGAAGTGGTAAGATGAACACCCCGGCCTTAAGGGCCGGATATTTTCAAACTATTAGCATCGAAATCCCCTTTACATCGAACACATGCCTACCTATAGTGCTTCGTTTTATTCAATGATGGTCATCGATGAGAACAAAAAAGCGCTCCAAACATTGGATACAAGTTCTGATTTTGTGTTTGATCGTCTTCGTAATAGGCTTTTATTCTGGTCGCAAAACAGGAAAAGAAACGGTTAGCTATCAGGTAAGACTTCCACCTGCTTTTGACCCAAATCTACAACTAACCGATGTCGATTTTTTAAAGTTTTGCCAGCAAGATCCTGCTCTTGTGTACCAAGATATTTTGATCAAAGGGAAAACTCGTTTTCGAGGAATTAACCTTTGCGAGAACAGATATGCCATAGTGAAACCGCTTATTGAAGCTTTGGGAATGGAGAATTTCTCTGTCTTAGATGTGGGAGCAGGCCAAGGATATTTTTCCTTCAAGCTCGCAAGTGATTTTCCTAAGGCACACTGCTACATGATCGAGCATGCCAATAAGAGTTACGACCATCATGCACGGATGTTGTATCAACTTTGTCTATTGAATGCTTTGCCTAATATCACATTTTTTCATAAGGAACTTTCTGTCCCAATTCTAGAAAGTTTGAATCATCAAGCGCACTTTGATGTTGTCTTAGCTATGCTCGTCGTTCATCAAATCGATGACTCTATGGAAATCCGTAAAGCTGCCATCGAAACGTTATTTAGCCTTGGCAATCACATCATTCTCGAGGTTTCTAATGATGTGGCTCCAGAATTGCGGGATTACGTAAGAGATGAGCTGAAAAACCACAACGAGTTTACTTGTTCTTTCCTAGGAGAAGTGCCGAGGTATTACAACCCCAAGACTGCTTATAAGGGAAAATATGCCAATGGGAAGGGTGAATTTTATTATTTCAAAAGAAAAAGTCCCATGCCAGCTGTAACAAGTGTTCCTCATGTTGTCTCTTCAGAAATGGCCAAAGTTTACCCATAAGAGACTGAGGGGACTTGGGCATAAGTCCCAAGTCCGTATCTAAAAAACGGTTCGGTGTATTACACAGGCTGCTCTTTGACTTTCTTGGCCTTTTTTTCAAGAATGAACAAGAAGATGAATCCGCAAGAGCCTAAAAACAAGGCTGCCGGAATCACCGCGACTCCATAGAAAAGTCCTTGGGGACTGGCTGGACCACCCATAGCCTTGATGGTGCCGCCCATGATCGTATGGAATGCATAGCCAAAGATCATGATGATCATATTGGCGACTGCTGTCGTAAGTCCAGCCATCTCTTCGCGCACATAAGTCGAGGCCTTGTAGATGGCCAAAATCTGATATGCGCAACAAACGCCCATGACTATAAAGTTCAGACTGATAAAGCTAGAGCTCAACTGACAAGTTAACATAAGGATAAAACCTACAGCCATGGCTATTCCAGCTCCGATGATTGTGAGAAGATAGTTTCCCATTTTTTCTGCAATCAAGCTTAGTATAGGCGATCCAAAACACATGCCGATGAAGATCATCGAAGGTAAGCTGGCAGCAATCGTACCATCGAATCCACACACTTGTTTTAGAAAAGCAGTTCCCCATACATCGGCAAATCCTTCTAAAGGGCCAACCATCAAACCTGCTGAAAAACATGCCAAGAGGACTTTGCCATTACTCAAAACAGTTTTAACATCCGCAGTTACCGGTCCTCGTGATGCACTTTGTCTATTGGGAATGATCCAATAGGTGGCGCATGCTAGCACGATTCCTACGGCTCCAAATAAATAAACAACGGCTTGAAAGCCAAACTTGGTACACAAGTAGTTCACTGGACCTCCGCCGTAGATCGCTCCAATCAAGCCTATAGTTACAGACCAACTGAGCATCCGCGTAAAGTGTTCCTCTTTGAACGTCATCCGCACAATCTTAAAGACTCCCAAGATCGCAGCCGAAGACCCTATGCCAATCAAACATCTCCCTATAATCGGATAAATCCAATGATGAGCAAAAATAAGTGGAGACAATCCCATGACCGTCAGAAGAATGCAGACAGCCATAATTTTTTTTGGGCCATAACGATCGAGCATGATGCCTATTGGCAGATGCATCAGCGAATAGCCAATGTAATAAACACCCGAAAATTGGCCAAATGTGGCCGCATCGATATGAAATTGCTGCATGATATCGCTTAGCATGATGTTCGGCATCACCCTTAACACATATTGGTAGGCATAAAAGACCGACGCGATGATCCAGACCATCCAGGCGATCATGCGCGGCTTAGAAACAGGTGCGTTCATAAAATAAATCCTTTAGTTAATCGTTAGCCCTTTCTGGGCTTCTTGAAGAGATCGGAAAAAATAAATGTAAGAAAATTAACTATGTTCCTGCGCCTGGGCGCAGAAGGACTACAGAAAGGCTAATGGGAAGTAAAGATGGGCGAGAAGACACAACCCTAGGCATGTCAGAACAAATCTCTAAGCTTGTAATCTTCTTATCCATAGGAGTCATCTTACTAGGAATCGATAAAAGAGAGCAAGAAGGCAAATTTTCTCACCTCTGCAAATGCAAAAATAGTGTATGAATCTTTTCCAACCAGGCATGGGGGTAAGCGATGGAACCGAACAAGGCTGAAGATTTTTCTATTGTATTAGATGATTCTAGATTGTGGAATCAATTCAACAACATCGAAGCACAGCAACTCAATGAGACGAAAGCTGAATTCCTGTGGGGAATATCTACCTGTACCTATCAAGATTCTGGATTCTTTCATTGTCCCGATTCCCAATGGGCTGATTGGGAAATGCAATGTCTCGATGAGACGAATCGCTCAGGAAAAAGCGCCAATCTCTTTGCCCTCTATCAGAATCAGCCCGATGAAATCGTTCGCCGATTGAAGGCGCTCGGAGCCAATTCTTACCGCTTTTCCATCGAATGGAGTCATATCGAGCCTAAAGAAGGTTGCTTTGACGATGCAAAGCTCCAGATCTATTTAGAATTTTGTCGACATCTGCGCGACTGCGATATTGAACCTATGGTGACCTTGCATCATTTTTCTGAGCCCAAGTGGTTTCATTACCTAGGCAGTTTTGAAAAGGAAACCAATATCCCCTATTTTGTCCGCTTTGCAAAATACGTATACGCACAATTGATAAAACCTTATCGAAGCACTCCGCTCGTGCGTCTTTTTTGCTCGATCAATGAACCAGCTATCGAGGCATTTAATCGATTCATTATGGGTTCTTTTTCTCCAGGCCTCTCCAGAGATTTTCCACGCGCTGCTCTCTTTTTAAAGGGTGCTTTGAAAGCGCATTGCCAAGTCTACAGAGCTCTTAAAGAAATCAACATTGAAGGGAAGATCGGCATTGTGCATCAATATCTTCGTTTCCTTGCACGTGACGAGACTATGGAACCGATTGCCAAGCAATTGACCCATGTCGTTAATGAAGCACAATTAAATTTCTTTAAAACTGGCAAATTCGTCATCTTTCTCGGGGCAGGTAACGACATCATAGATGAAGGAGATGGAACTTTGCCGCCGACAGATTTTGTTGGTCTGCAATATTATGCACGCCCCGTCCTTGAAAACAATGCTTCGACAAGTTTTCACGAACCTATGACATTGATGCCCTATCGCGAAGATCCAGAGGGTCTTTATGAGGCCATCTTACGTTGCTATGAGGCATACAAAAAACCCATCCTTATTACAGAAACTGGCATTTCCACTCATGATGACATTCAACGTACCCGCTATCTATCGAGATCCTTGTACGCTGCACAACAAGCGCAAGAAAAAATCGGGAAGGAAAATCTTTTGGGATATTACTTATGGTCTTTTGTCGACAATCTCGAATGGAACATGGGAATGACTCCCCAAGCATTCGGAGCCTATTCCTTAGAGGAGGTCCAAGGAGAAAAGCGCATAGCTGAACACTATAAGCCTGGTGTAGCGCCCTTTGTGCGAGCTGCAACTAATGCCAAAAGGGTGCAAAATACAGATCTGCTGAATTCTAGAAATCAGTAGAATTTAGACTAAAAGTCTGCTCGCAAAAAGCAAGCAGGGGCCTATCATCAGATGGATAATCCATATTTACTATGGGTTATATCATGACTTTCTTTAGGTTCGAGGTGGGTGAAAATATCGGTTTCGGAATCAAGCGCATCTTTCAATGCCGCTTCTATTTCACTCGCCATCTCATGGGCCGAAGCTAAAATGATCTCTTTCGGAAATAAAAGATGAAATTCGATGAATAACTTATATCCCGATTGTCGATGTCTAAGATGATGAAACTCCAAATTCCTTAATGAGGTCTCTCTTTCGATAATAGACGAAATTTGGGCATGCAAAGCTAAATCGGCACGGTCCATCAATCCGGAGATGCTCTTCTTTATCAATTTGCTACCGGTCAATAAGATATTTGCTGCTGCTAGCATCGCAATGATGGGATCGAAAATCGCTTTTCCGGTGATTTTCACTAGGACTAAGGCAATGATCACCGCTATGCTCGTCCAGCAATCGGTGAAAATGTGCTTACCATTGGCTTCTAATACAATCGATTTATATTTTTTCCCTTTTTTTATTAAATACAAGCCGAGAGCAAAATTAATTACAATGACTGCTATTGTAAATCCCATGCCTTCATCGATATTTTCAATTTCAAATCCAAAAAGCAATTTATAGCCCGCCTTATAGAAAATGTAGCAAGCGGCAACGATGATCATGGCACCTTCAAAACCCGCTGAAAAAAAGCCAGCCTTTTCATGGCCATAAAGATGATCTTCATCAGGAGGTTTTAAGCTAAGCCACATGCTGTAGGCAGCAAAACCTACGGCAAACACATGCACAACCGATTCAGAAGCATCGGATAGGATGGCTGCCGATCCGGTGATGATATAGGCATAAATCTTCATGACTAAAGTGAGCAGCCCGATATAGAAAGATAGCCGTATGACAAAATTCATATCTTTCTTATCGGCAGCTGACAAGGGTGCTTTTCCCATAGTGCAAACTATCTCAACCTTTTCTAATTTGGATAACCGATTCGAAGCGTCGTGCTTGTCGCAAAAGATCGACAATCTCTTCAGCCACTCTCTCCGCGGATAATAATAGCTCTTGATCTTCTTCGGGAAATTGGGTTCTGCGCATCATCGTATCTGTGCGAGCGGGCGCTACGACGTTGACAATGAGGTCGGTCCTCTCTTTTGCTAGGCCTTGAGAAAAGTTCACAACAGCTGCTTTGGCGGCTGCATAAACGGCCATCTCTTCTCTGCCATGGGAATAAGAAGAGGAGGCAATATTGATGATCTGTCCACCTTTCTTGAGCTGAGCATGTTTACACGCTAAAACAACTCCCCGAAAGTTCAGATCGATTTGTGCATCAATACCATCCTTGGAAAGAGCCTCAAGGGGTGCTCGCTCCAAATAACCTACACAATTGATCAATCCATCTAGAGGCCCGAACTGTGCATGAAGTTGAGCAAAGCATTTCTCTATGCTTTCGCCGCAACGAAAATTCACGGCATTGTCTGAAGAACGTGAAAGTGGGATGGGGAGCGCGCCCTCATGCTCGAGCAAACTTGTCAAAGCGCTTCCAATTCCTCCCGTTCCACCTGAAATCGCGATTCTAGCCCCTCGTAAATCGCGTCTTATTTCCCATCGCTCTTCAACTTGCCCTTGTCTGAGCATTTGCTCTGCTAATAATAAATCTAAAGGCGTCGTGATTTTTATATTACCTTCTTCGCCTTGAACAACTGCTACAGCCGCATCGATCTCACGCACAAGCCGGCAATCATCTGAAACGCCTTCTAGCTTATGAAGCTGAGCATGGAGATGCGCTTGATGGATCAAATCAAAGCGAAAGCTCTGAGGAGTTTGTCCACGTAAAAAATGCGAACGGAGAGGAATATTTTGAATGAACTCTCCATTGGGGGCATACACCAATGTGTCTGCAGAGGCGATACAAGTATCCACAGCGCCTATTTCTTGGGCCTTTACGATATTTTCGTCGATGATCCTCTTCGTCACAAAAGGCCTTACTGCATCGTGAATGACGACGATTTTCGTCGTTGTGGGGCAAGCCCTCACTCCGATCCAAGAAGATTCCTGTCTGGAAACCCCTCCAGGAAGGATGCGAATCGGAGCGTCTGGATAACTTTTGCAATCTTCTTCTATTTCCCCCATCCAATCCAGTGGAGAGATAAGAAGAATTTCCTCAAAACGGGCACTATCGATGAATTTTTCCAAAGTGTAAAGATAGAGCTTCTTGCCAGCAATGAGATGAAGCTGTTTTGGGCGTAAACTCCCAAATCTTTCGCCCGTTCCCCCCATCAAAAGAATTGCTCGAATATCTTTACAACTTGCCATATCTTATCTTGAGAGAATTGTGCCTATGGGCTAGATTTTTGACCTGCACGATGAAAATTGCCATTCTTGTGCAAATTAAACCCAATACTTGGGTTTTTATGCCACGCCTAAGTAGCTCAACTGGCAGAGCAATGCTTTCGTAAAGCAGAGGTTGTCGGTTCGATTCCGGCCTTAGGCATTTTTTCCCAAAAAATGACTAATGAGCAACCCAATAGTTTGGGTTGCGTCCGGAATCGAAGTGAAGTGCGCTACGATGCACGAACCGGCCCGTAGGGGATTCCCACCTTAGGCATTTTTTCCCAAAAAATGACTAATGAGCAACCCAATAGTTTGGGTTGCGTCCGGAATCGAAGTGAAGTGCGCTACGATGCACGAACCGGCCCGTAGGGGATTCCCGCCTTAGGCATTTTTTCCCAAAAAATGACTAATGAGCAACCCAATAGTTTGGGTTGCGTCCGGAATCGAAGTGAAGTGCGCTACGATGCATGAACCGGCCCCTAGGGGATTTCGGCCTTAGAAAGCATTTGCAAATTCTTTTCCCTATGAGAATGAGAGGATTTTCGAGGAGATTGCGAAATGCGGGGTGAAGCCAGTATCGGGACGATGATACAAGCGAGAACCGCATTTTGGAAGATCCCGAAAAGGTTTCCATTCTCTAGGAAAATGAATTTGCGAATACTTTCTTAGCCATATTACTGAACGCTTTCCTGGTTCTATTTAAGGAAGGCAATGGAAAGATGGTTGGTAGAGTCCAACTGGTCAGATGGACCCCAAGTTCAGTGGATGTTTAGAGTTGTTTATGATCCACTCCTTCACAAAATATTTCTTGTCTATCAAGCTTACCAATATAATTTTATTCTGTTATGAATCGCTGTTTTTTACCATAATTTCTCCCAAAGACCGTAGAACAAAAAACCTTATATCTCGATTCACTCTTTCAAAAATGCTTAGACTTATTACTTTTCTTGTCACCTTTGTATCGTCTTTATCGGCGCAATCCCTCAGCTCATCGGAGAATCAAACTATGGAATTCATTGCTCATAAACAAATTGGATCAGGAAAAGAAAGAGTCCTCGTTATGCACAACTGGATGGGCGACTCGACAAGTTACGATTCCATGCTCCCATATCTTAATATCGATGAATATACCTACGTTTTTGTTGACCTACGTGGCTACGGTCGCTCCAAAGAAATGCGAGGTACATATTCGGTAGAAGAAGCAAGTGCCGATGCTATCAAACTCATTGATTCCTTAACCTGGAATAAATTTCATCTGATTGGACACTCTATGTCCGGCATGATTGTTCAAAAAATTGCTGTAGACAATCCCTCTAGAGTTAAAAGCGTCGTAGCAATAACACCCGTCCCTGCTTGTGGATCACCTGGTCCTCAAGAGATGATGGACTTTCTTGAAAGTGCAGCCTTAAACAACGATGAGGCTGCTATGCAATGTATCAACACACTGACCAGTAATCGTTATATCAAGACATTCGCTAAAAACATGGTTACAAGCCTGCGTCAATGGTCTACAAGTGAAGCACGCCTTGGTTATTTGAACATGTTTTCGTGTACCGACTTTTCTGAATCGGTAAAAGGTCTACGCACTCCCATATTAGTCTTGTTTGGTGAATATGACTTTGAAGGAAGTGAAGCATTCATGCGTAATACATTTTTGAAGTGGTATCCGAATGTTCAACTAGAGTGTTGCAAAGCGTCGGGTCATTATCCGATGATAGAAACTCCAGTGGCTTTGGTTGCCTCCATTGAAAAATTTCTTTCTGCTAACAAAGTTGACTCTACGGATTTTGCAGATGTTCAGATAAAAAAATCAAAAATAGGCCAGTTTAAAGACGGCCTAGGTGTTTTTGCTAATAAAGAATTTGCAAAAGGCGATGTTGTTATACAATGGGATCTAAAAATCTTAAATATAGAAGAATATGAAAAGCTCCCAGAATATGAACAACAGAATTTTTGCCATAGACGTGCTGGTAACATCTATTATTACCCTGATCCTGAAAGGCATGTGAATCGATCTAAAAATCCAAATGTAGCTCCTGATTTTGAAAGGGGAGCAAACATTGCCTTATGTGATATTAGAAAAGAAGAAGAACTGTCGATTTTGGAAACAACACAAGAAGATTTTTAGTAACCTCTACTGCGAAAATGAAGAGCTACGTTTTAGGTGTATTAGATAAGAGAACTTGAATTAGCAATTCGGCTAACCATTTTTCGTATTCATCTGATGACCAACTGCGCTCAATCACAAGCATGCGATAGAAATCCCTTCCAGTAAACGCCCAAAGAATATCTCTAATCTTAGAAAGACTCAGGTTGTCTATAAAAGCCTTTTCATTTGCCATTGCTTCAACTGTTTCTTTTTGCCGCTGATGCCGGCGTCTCTCCCTTTCAATCTCTAACCCTTTAAACACTGGATCTAAAATCGAAGCTCCTCGCAGAAAACTTAATTGCGCCTTCTCAGCATCATAAAGCTGCCTTGAAATGGTCGCAGTAATTTCAAGACGTTTACGAGGACATTTTTCTATCTTTATTTTTTCAACAAGGGCTTCATGCTGTTCAGGTGAAAGAGCTTCATCCATTAAACCAAGCAAAACGCCACGCTTCGATTGAAAAATAGAATATATGGAAGGGGCGGATACTTGTGCCTCCCTAGCTATCTCTTCTATAGTCACTTTCTCGAATCCTTTGGACTCAAACAGCATTTTTGCAGAAGCCAAAATACGATCTTTAGTCTTTCGCGACTGTGCTTGCCGGGACTCGGAAGTGTAGGATCGTTTCTTTCGTGTTGACATATTGATTATAGCTTACTATAATCAATTGAAAAAAGTCAAACCTTGATCAAAAGGATAGATCGCTATGTCAGAGAAAAATATAGCTTCCGCCGTAGCCTATTATCAGGCGATGAGCAACAAAGATCTTTCTGTCATAGAGAACTATCTTCATCCCGAAGTTCGGTTGATAGGACCGCTTGCAGATATAACAGGAAAAGATGCTGTGCTCAATTCAGTAAAGCACTTTCTTGCAGTCTTTAAAAAGCTTACAGTTCGTGCTCAACTTGGCAATGGAGATCAGGTTATGCTGGCCTATGATCTAGATTGCCCAGCTCCGATTGGTCTTTTCCGAGGGGCCGTACTATTGACTTTTCAAGAGGGCCTAATCATTCGTTATGAGTTATTTTATGATGCCAGACCCTTTGAGAAGAAGAAGGACGAAATATTTACTCAGTCCTAGAAGAAAATCAGTCTAATAAACTATTCGTTTTTTTGTTTTCCTGATTTCTAAGCGCTGCTATCTTGTGAAAGTTTTTTTAATTTAGCTCGAGGAACGCGCCATGAAGTCTTTTTTCAAAGCCGTTTTGCTTACTCTGCTTTTGCCAACTTTCGTTACAGCTCTCCTCACTCAAGATGAAATCAACTTCTATGAACAGAATGGCTTCTTAGTGATCCCCAATTTTTACACCGAAGAAGATTGTGACAACTTGAAGAATCGTATGGCTGAGATGGTTGAAACTTTTGATGAGAGCTCGGTTAGATCGATATTTGCCGATGGACCTATCTCATCGAGTGATCCCTATTTTTTAAATTCTGGTGGCAATGTTAGCTTCTTCTTTGAAGAAGGAGCGTTTGCACCTGATGGATCTCTGAAATATCCTAAAGAGCTATGTTTAAATAAAGTCGGCCATGCCATGCATGACCTCGACCCTCAATTCAATGATTTTTCTAGGGCCCCTAAATTAGCTGCACTCACCTCCGATTTAGGCGTTCCTAACCCACTTCTTATCCAATCGATGTACATCTTCAAACAACCTTATATCGGCGGAGAAGTCACTTGCCATCAGGATAGTGCCTTTATTATCTCAGAGCCGAATACGACTATCGGTTATTGGATAGCCATCGAAGATGCAACAATTGAAAATGGATGTCTTTGGGTCATTCCTGGAGAGCATAAATCTCCTTTAAAGATACTCTGCGTAAGAAACGGCGATCATACGGAGTTTTTGACATTCGACAACACGCCCTGGAGCGATGAGAACTTAATACCCATTGAAGTCAAAAAGGGCACTTTAATTGTTCTCCATGGACATCTTCCTCATCTGAGCTATATGAATACTTCGCCGAAGTCTCGTCATGCATTCACTTTGCACGTCATCGATGAATCGAGTAGTTTTCCAGAAAGCAATTGGTTGCGTCGTGCTAAAGATTTTCCTTTCAAGAGTTTCGCAAAATCCATTTCTCCTTAGAAAGTTTTTGCAAATTCTTTCTCGTAGTTTTAAATAGGATTCCGAGATATTTCAGAAAGGGCCAATTTCACAGTTTTTACATCTTCTTCTGAAGTGTTCCAGGCTGTTACGAATCGAATTTCATTTTTTTCTGCATCCCATAGGTGACAAAAAATCTTCTCTTGGATCAAGGGTACCCAAGAATTTGGTGCCGTGAAAAAGATCTGGTTGGTCTCGACGGGATAACTTAAAGAAAGCGGGGAGATTGTTTTGATGATTGAAGCGATTTCTAATGCTTTTTGGTTAGCGTGCATTGCAAGAGTACGCCACAGATCCTCCTTGAAAAATGGAAGATATTGTGCTGAAAGAAAGCGCATTTTCGATAGCAATTGCAATGTTTGCTTATGAAGATGATCGCTACCCTCTTGTAAATGATGATTGAAAATGAGAAGAGCTTCAGCCCCCATCAATCCATTTTTAGTGCCCCCTAAAGACAGAATATCTAAATGGATGACTTCGATCATTTCATGCAAATCAATCCTTAAGCTAACTGCCGCGTTATAGAGCCGGCTGCCATCTATGTGAAGAAGTAATCTTTCTTCTTGGCATAATTTCGATAAGGATTTGAGTTCCTCAAGAGAGTAGATTGTTCCCACTTCAGTGGGTTGGGTAATAGATAAAACACGAGGAGCCGTAGAATGTTTTCCAAACGCCCTTTCACTTTTCAACTTTTTTAACACTTCTCCAGGTGTCAATTTCCCTCCTCGCTGAGGAACAGTCAAAAGTTTGCATCCGGCGATAGCCTCAGCAGCACCCGATTCTTGATATTGAATATGCGCGATATCTGTACAAAGAACCGACTCATAGGCGCGGCAGGCGAGCCTGAAGGCAAAAATATTCGCTCCAGTGCC
Organism: uncultured Simkaniaceae bacterium; assembly: GCA_963791555.1. Taxonomy (GTDB): domain Bacteria; phylum Chlamydiota; class Chlamydiia; order Chlamydiales; family Rhabdochlamydiaceae; genus JAGXTH01. The sequence continues at coordinate 298,654 of CAWBSQ010000001.1, read as the reverse complement.
CGTTGGGACCATGAAGACTTTGCATTTAGATCTGAAAATCCCCTGAATGAGGGTTTGTGCCTCTTCAGTCCAAGAATCTGCACCATAAGAGGCTGCATATCCTTCGTTGGCTTCGATCACAGCTTTCATGATCGAGGGATGAGCCGAAGTCCAATTATCGCTAGCAAGACACACTTTCTTATTAGACACAAAAGTCCTTGTAAAAACGACACTAGATAGTAGGCAATCAGCAAGGAAAAATCAAGGTAGGGAATGCTTATCGAACATTACTATTTGAGCGTATAGGATGAAATGCTATATGTGATAAAAAAAACGATTTTAGAGACTGAGGTTTTTATGTTGAGACAAACATTGACCGTTCTTATTGCTGGCACCAGTGTTTCATTATGGTCTGCTACGCCACCACGGACAAAAAACACGTCTCCGCCTCCTTCATCTGAGGATTGTACTAAGCAATTTTGGGCCGATGCCGACTATCTATATTGGAAACTTAAGGATTCTCCCAAAGTCATCCCGCTTGTGGTCGAGGGACCCGAGGTAGCCGATGGCTCCCCGGTTTTAGGGCAACCTGGCACCAAAATTGTCTTAGGAGGCAAGAAAATACATAATCCATGGCGCTCGGGAGGCAGATTTGCTTTAGGCTATTGGTTTGATGGTCAGGAGCGCATCGGCATCGAAGGCAATTACTTCTTTTTGCCACGGAGAACTAAAAAACAATCGGTCAGTTCTAATGGGACCCCCTTTCTTACAATCCCCTATTTTAATGTGAATACCGGTCAAGAGAGCTCCTCCTCCATCGCATCTTCTCTAGGAGAATACGCCGGGACAGCCAGCCTTAAGAATTCCAACACTATGCAAGGCGCTGAACTGAACCTATTAACAATGGTTATTCGTTCTTGCTCTTTACATTTTGGCTTATTGGCTGGATTTGAATACTGGAACTTTATCGAACATCTATCGTTTGACACAAACAGTCCTTATGTACCCCCGCATACATTGGATGTTTATAAAACAAAGGAAAAGTTCCATGTGAAGAACAATTTTTATGGCGGGCAAATTGGCGCCATGCTGGACTATGTTTACAAGCGATTTTTCTTCAATTTAAAAGGGAAAATCGCTCTTGGAGGGATGTGCCAAACATCCTCTATTCAAGGACATCTCTACACCAATGATTTTGATGGGTTTAACGCTGTTCAGACGTTCCAGGGCGGATATTTTGCGCTGCCATCAAACATTGGATCTCATAAACAGACCCGTTTTTCGGTCATTCCGCAAGCAATGATCAATCTTGGTTGTCAAGTGGTTGATTCCTTTCGATTGCAGGTCGGCTATACCTTTTTGTATGCCACCAATGTACTCTGGGCAAGTAAACAACTAAATCGCAACCTAAATCCTACACAATCAGCCTTGTTAGAATTCACTCCTGATCCAGTACTAACTGGTAAACCACTCCCAACCGGCTCTCCGAAAACAGAAAGCCTATGGGTTCAAGGAATGAATATCGGCTTTGAACTTAGATTCTAATACGAGGAAGAATTTTCAGAGAGAATTCAAGCCACTGCATGGCTCTTTCGGCGCATGTTCAACAAGAATGCGGATAGGCTCGATAAGGCGATGACAATGCTTGAAAATGCTATCGTTGGCGTGAATATGCTGAGCAGTAAGCTGATCAAGGTCCCCGCCCCTATCATTGTCAAATAGAACACCGCCATAGCAGCGCCTTTTTGTTCATGCGTAGCTGTAAGAGTTATACGGTTGAGTGGAGCTGCTGCGAAGCCAAAGCCGATTGAATATCCCATCATAGGCAGGATGAAGGATAAAAAATTACCTGGGGCCGCGAGGGAAAAAAGGATAAGAGCCATTCCTGCCAACATGGAAATGGTCAATCCCAAATTAATCGACAGCTCCTTACCCCGTTTTTTTATGATCAGTTTCACAAGCTGCGCTCCTACGATATATGCGCCAAAAACAGGAAATTGCAAGTAACCAAACTGGGCAGGAGATAGCTTTAAGGTATCCATTAAAATAAAAGGAGAAATCGTGATCCAGCCGATGATCCCTCCATAACCCAAAGCGAAACAACCCCCTGATGTCATGAAAGAAACGTTGGAAAGGATTTTTCTATAGGAACTGATCAGATTTTTCATCTTCAACGGTTGGCGACTTTGCAAGGAGGTGCTCTCGGGCATGCTGAACCATAGAGCTATCAAAGCAATTGCCCCTAGAATAAAGAGGCTTAAAAAAATGACCCTCCAACCGGCCACCAAAAGAAATAATCCTCCAAAAACAGGACCGATCGCTGGCGCAATGACGGCGGCACTCCCCATCCAAACTAAGATATGAATAGCTTTTTGATCATCGTAGAGATCATGGATGCTGGCATAACCTGCTACCATCATGGTACACACCCCAATTCCCTGCAAAAACCGCGATGCAATGAGAACAGAAAGATTAGGGGCCAAAGCACATCCCAGCGTCGATATCAAGAAAAGAAGACCCCCACCCAAGAGAATAGGACGGCGTCCATATCGATCAGAAAGCGGTCCAATGATGAGTTGCACAGCAGTATCTCCTGCCAGCCAGGCTGTGATCGTCAATTGAACAACCTGGATTTTTGTTAAAAAATCGGAAGCGATTAATGGCAAAGCAGGCAAATACATGTCATTCGACATGTTCGTGCAGAATTCGTAGAGAACCAGAAATACAGGAAAGAAACGAAATAGATAGTGCTTATTGGAAGTACGTTTCATAAGGTCTATTTTACCAATACTAGGCCAGATCTTCTTTAAGCTGCAAGCCCTTCAATTGCTGATGTAAAAAGGCCGCACGCTGGTGCTGAATCTGCGGAGACTCTTCATCTTTTTGCTTTAATGTCTTTAAGAGATGCGCTCTTCGTACGAGCAAAAAGAGATGATTGATGGCTTGATCAGATACTCCTCCAAGCCAATTCAAGTCGATCCCAAGCTTAATAAAGCTCAATGAGGAGAGCGCCTCTTTTGTGCTCAGTTGATAAGAATGAGTGAGCAAGCCATAGGCCCTGCTGACCCGATCTTTCATCGCTGTGTTGCCCTCTTTTTGGATCTGCGCCCGCAATCTTCTTTCTTCGCCAACGATCTTGGTAGCTGAAAGATGTACGCAACGCAAAATTTCTTGCTCAGAAACACCTAAGCAGTAAGCATTTTTCACTATGATATAATCAGCAATAAAGTCGCTTTTACTGCCATCTAACCCAATGATCTCCACTTCTTCCAATGTTTTAAAAACACTGTCTAAAGCATCGGAATAACGTAAAGCAGGAATATGCAAATAAGCGGATACATTGAGAGCTGTTCCACAATCTCTTGGGTTAGCCGTTAAAAATCCAAATTCTGGTGAAAAAGCAAATGCTAGTTCTTTGCCTAAGGCATCCTCGCATCTAGCAAGTTCATTCCACGTATCATCCCATGAATCTTCTACGTCTATCCATTGTAAAAGGAGATGGTCTTGAATATTCAACAAGGCAAAGAATCGACCCTGCAGATCTAACGCTACTCCCTGCCCTAGGCCTGCATTTTGAAATCCTTCCCGACAAAGGAAATGTTCGCAAAAAAATTCCTTATCAATAGGTGAGAGTTTTTCGGCTGGAGCAACTTGGCATCGTTCTTTACCAAAGAATTTAGCGACCGATTGTTCTAACAACTGAAAGAGCCGGTTCATTTCCTCAGAAGAGAGCCTTGCTGGAAAATTCGATCGAGCCACATTTCTCTTACATTGGAAGATCGTTGTAGACCAGATTGGATTGCTCTTTAGCTGCCATGGATTATGGTCGAGAAAAACGCTCGCCAGCTCAGCTGGATCCTTCATGCTGCCCTTTTTCTGTCAAAACCTTGATTTGATCGCGCAACCAAGCCGCCTGTTCGTAATTTTCTTTTTTTAGGGCCTCTTTAAGTGCTTCATTCAAGCTAACGATCTGACTTGTAGAGGAAAGTTCTACCGTCTTATCCGGTGCCTTGCCAGTATGGAGGACCTGCTTTTTGCTGTTTTCTTTCATTTTTTGCATCCTGTTTGGAATCTTTCGTTCTGCTATTAGCTCTTGTATGAGTATGTCATTGAAAACGTCATAACACTCCGGACAACCTACTATCCCCCCCGTCCGAACAGAAAGAAGGGTCGTACCACAACGGCCACAACAAACTCCTGCTTCCTTTCCCACGATCTGTTTGCCAGACCCAACAGAAGTATTGCCATAGAGTTTGGCTTGTAAAACAGGGCACTCAGAACACATTTCAGTACAAACAACGAGATCGTGGGCGATCTCTTTATAGATGACAGCGACAGGTCTACGACATTGGCCGGTACATTCTTCCGGTCGATCAGCCATAGTGAACTCCTCATCTTCATTTAGAGGCTGTCTAAGAAGCTGTCCTAAAACCCGAGCATCCGATTTTTGAGGGCTTTTCGCGATCTTTTCCCTCTTTCTTCTCGGCCATATGCAGCTTCGCATATTGGCCTCGTCGAATGAGGAAAAATCTCATCGAAAATCCCGCTAAACCTCAAATGCTGGGGTTTTAGCACAACTTCTAAGAAACTGTTAACAGTCTCTAAAAATCGGATTCTAGGAATGAAGCTATTTATTAGCTACTCCTTACCCAATTTTGCAAAAATATACACATCGCGATTCAAAAATTGGAATTTTGGCAACAGCTACCGCCCTGGATTTGAGCCAGCTACGAAGCTTCGCCTGCGTATGCACAGGTGCGATGGCGTAGGTAACAGGATCAATTATACTGAGGTCTCTTCCAGGGTGGGCTCTGGCTCGAATGCCCGCTTGCGCGGCATAGCGATTGCGAAGAAAAATGTCATGATCATGAGGATGCCAAGAATTTGAAGGCTTAGATGACAATTCTGGTTAGAAAAGGCTGTGCTGAGAATTCCGGCAACGATCACCATTAGATGGGAAAAACACCATGCCATACCCATAAGCAGTCCTGACACACAGCTGGGACTCTCTGGGACAAGCTTATTTCCCCACGTCACAATCGTTGGATTAATCGGCCATGCGCATGCTCCAAAAAGAGCTAAAAGCAATGCGATGAGCCAGCTAGAATTTGCAGGAACAAATAGCAAGAAGTAAAAAAAGATGATGCTTAGACCTGCGACAACAATCATCATAAGTCTTGGACCAAATCTATCGATAATCATACCTGCTGGAAAAAGAGCCAAGCTCGCGCCCAAAAGGAAACTAAACAACCCACCTCCGTGGCATAGCCACTCGCCGCAAGATTTTTCCCTTAAAAAATCTGGCAGTAAAAATAAAAACGAAAGCAGCAACCCTTGGCTAAAAACTTGGGAAAAATAGAGCAAGGTCAGAGAGCGTCGTTCTGTTTGAAACGGGCGTAAAAAGTCGCAAAGCTTCAGTCGTTCGCGCGAGGGAGGTTCTTTTGTAAAGCGAAACCTATAGATCGCCAAAGCAGTTGCCCCTAGAATCAGAGCAAACATAACCATCCTCTCTGCATGGCCATGCAAAAGGGAGATATAGCAAAGCTGTGAAGATCCCTGACCCAAAGCTCCCGCAAATGCAAATCCTAAAATGATCTTTCCTTTATTTTTCTCTGAAAGTCCTCCTATAAATCCTACGGCCGCTGGATGAAAAGCGCCTGATCCTATCATGACGCATAATATCAGAAAAAAACAGGCCAGCGGCGTGTGCACAGAACTAATCAAGAAAATCGCCGAAGAAAGGAGAAGCCCTGCTACGACTACCTGCTTGCGTTTCCCTCGATCGCAAAAATAACCAAAGAAAATCTGCATTCCCTCTCCCAAGAAGCCGCACATACCTGCGATCATACCAGCAACTTTGAGATCGATACCGCTTAGTGTTTTATAAAGAGGCCAAATCCCAACAGTGGTATCGACTAAGAAATGTCCAAGATAAATAAGGAATATTGTTGGAATCATAGGGAAGAGATCAAAAGATCCTAGAGAATCTCAGTGTATCTAACTTGGACAAAAATAGGAATCTAGAATATGGTGATCATATATCAATTATTTTTTTGTACACCGATTAACTTAAGGATTTTATCATGAAAAAACTACTTACTGTTTTGCTTTTCAGTATGATGTTCAGTGCTGTTGGTTTTACTGATGAGGCACCTATTGCCAACAACTCAACAGAAGATGCTGTCGCCCAATCAGATCAGCTCGAAGAAATTGCGCAGATGAATAGCAACGATACGATGTCCTCTGGTTGCGCAGCTCTTCCAGCTGATCAACAAAGTTTTTCCATGCAATTGAACTCGTCAAATAAAAACATGTTTTGCAATAGCTTTAACACCGATCAAAGGAAATCAGCTATGCAAATGACATCGTCATCAAACATGAATGGCACTAAAATGAGCGCCGACCAAGCTGTCGAGCAGGTAGCAAGAAACAATAATATCATGCCATCCACCCCAAGTCCTCGATCTTCGAGCGGATGCCCTGTGCGTTAGAAGCTGACTCCGATTAGCCTGTTGTTGAAAGTAGACAAGAGATATTCATCTTATTGACGGCATGGACCCCCAGTTCTTTAGGATTGGGAAGAAATGCCGCTCCTTGTTTTATACTGAACCTTGTGCTTGATTAAGATCTTGCGTAAGTTTTTTTTGTGTTTGTGGACTCTCAGAATCTTGAAAATTTTGAAAATCTTTTGCGATCTGTTGATTCTTCTGTAAAAGATCGGGTCGTTTCATGCCCCTTGCAGAATCATTCAATACTTGCAGTGCATTTTCCATGACATTCTTGAAGGCTTCTTTTTTATGTACTTCATCTGCAGTGCTATATTCTTTTAAGGCACGTTGGAAAAGGTCGACCCCTTGCTTGTATTCATGACGATAGGCTTGCATATCTTGTGGATTGATTGGCCCGCTTCCTTCAATGCTTGACATAGAAACACTCCTTTTTCTTTTACTTCTCAAAAAAAAAGGTTAGAATCAAACAAAAAAACTTCCTCGCTCACATCTCTAAAAGGAGAGAAGGGGGGGATGTGACGATTCTGACAAGAAAAATCATACGAGGTGTGTATGCGATTTTTGTTTTTCCCTTTGGTGTTTTTCGCCATCCCCTTCCTGCTTCAAGCGGACGGCGAAATAGGAGAACCTCTACAAGCTGAGCAAGAGCTAACGCCTGAGGTGAAAGATGAAACAAGCAATAGGATCAACCCTAACCTTTTTCAGAGCCAATACATAGCGCAGGCGTCCGATCAAGAAAGGATAAAATCACCTCAAGAAATTCAACGAGAGCTGGATCGAGATGAGGAGCTATTCAAGGAAGCCAAAGAGATGTTCAACCCTTGGTATACCGGTCCTTTGTTGACTGGGGGCGCCCACATGATGCCGCCAGGTTCTGCTAACATCCAGCCATATATTTTTGTCACCGACAACTATGCTGTTTGGAACAATGAACGCAAATCAGTCAGTATCCCCGACAGATGGAATTTGAACCCTCAATTCGTCATCCAAACGGGCATTACGAATTGGATGGATATTCTTCTTGCTATCCAGGGCAATGTCAATTGGCAAAAAGATAAATGCAGCGGCGGTTTTGGGGATATGTCGCTCAACATCGGATTCCCCCTTCTCGAAGAAGGCTTATATCGTCCAGCTATGAAGGTCACTATTAGTGAAACATTCCCCACAGGACGCTATCAAAAACTCAACCCGAAAAAAATCGGCTTGGATGCCACAGGGGCAGGCTCATTTCAAACAGCATTTGGATTTCGTATCAGCAAACTGGTCTTTTGGTCTTATAAACATCCAATGAATCTGCGCGCATCATATACCTATATCATTCCCTCTGATGTCCACGTAAAGAGTTTTAATAGCTATGGCGGAGGCTACGGAACACGCGGGAAGGTAAAACCCGGCAATAACTCGCAAGCCGACGTCGCTTTTGAATATAGCTTTACCCAACGCTGGGTATTTTCTACTGATGTCGTCTATGTTTGGGCCAATAGAACCACCTTTTCTGGCAACCCAGGTAAAAATGCTGACGGCACAACGGCTTCTGTCGGCGGGGGATCCAGCGATCAATTGAGCTTGGCGCCTGCCATAGAATATAACTGGAATGCCAATCTTGGTTTTTTAGCAGGTGTATGGTTTGATGTTTATGGACGCAATACTTCGAAGTTTGTTTCAGGCATTGTGAGCGTAACCTATACCTTCAGCTGGTAAAAATGATCCGCAGGAAAAAGGGTGCTATTGAATGGATGGAATTCGAACTCTTTGCCCCTTTTCCTGAATTGATCGCTGCCGTCTTTCTACGCCATGGCGGTGTCAGCGCCGGAGTGAGCGGAGCATTGAGCGCCGGCAGTAACGGGGAGCTCAAAGAAATGATCGAAGAGAATCATCGGCGCATCGCTGAAACGCTTGGCGTTGATGTGCTTCGCGATTGTTTTCAAGTCCATGGGAACGACGTTATCTTCTTATCAGAAGATCACGATTGGCGCTTGAACAAGTGCGATGGAATGATCACCAATCTCATTGATAAAGCGCTGCTCATCAAACATGCTGATTGCCAAGCAGCCATTTTCTTTGACCCTGTTACCAAAACAATCGCCTGTGTCCATTCCGGCTGGAGAGGGCAGGTGAAAAACATTTTTAGAGTCACTGTAGAAAAAATGCAAACCCAGGCTGGCTGTAAGGCAGACAATCTCTTGGTGGCCATTTCTCCAAGCCTTTGTCCTGCCCATTCTGAATTCATACACTTCCGAAACGAATGGCCAGAGTCGTATTGGGGATTCCAAATAAAGCCCAATTATTTTGATCTATGGGCCATTAGCAGATATCAATTGATCGAAGCGGGTATTCGACCGCAACATATCCAATTTGCCGAACTTTGTACCTATTGCCAACCCGAAGACTTCTTTTCTTACCGAAGAGAAAAACCCACTGGCAATCACGCCACCGTTGCCTGTCTGAAATCTCATTGACCTCTTTTGTAACTAAGGTTCTGTTGATTTTTGGGACTATTTGCCCGTTCCACCACCACCCCCTCCATGATCTCCTTCTTCCTGGGATTGTTTCTTTCCACCTATGGGTCCATAGTAGTTCACCGCCACCACTGCACTCGCAAAATTATTGCTGTTGCGGCCAGCAACCGTAAACCAACATCCAGCTATAATTCCGAGCGAGTCGCTCCAATTGTATTCGATGGCTGGCGCTAGGCTAAAATAAGTGGATGAATGACCTCCCACCTTAGCTGGCACCCCGTGGGAAACAAACCCCGGGTTCCCCTTGAAGCGTGTTTTATTGCTATAGTAATTATAGATATCCATAGCGAAAGCCCAGTTCCTGGTGAACGAGAATTCAAAAGCAAAAATGGTTTGATAAAATACCCCAGGATAAACCTTGCCTCTTGTTCCGTGTCCGCCGCCATACGTGTTAAATCCTTTTACGTGAACAGGCGCGGGGAAAGTAGGGATGAAGTTTAAGCGCGTAGAAAGCCAGTAGTGCCCACCGAACCATGTCTTCTTAGAAAGCGCTAATGTAACCGCCGTGCTAAATGAGCCAGCACCTGTAGCGTCTAGCCCTAATTTTTTGGGGTTGAGTTTTTGGTAACGTCCAAGCGGGAGATTTTCTCGTATGGCAAGCTTAACATTGGGCCACCAGTCCGTGTCTTCCGCTGCCACTAATTGGAAATCGAATTCTACAGGCAAGTCACCTAATCCAGAGGCCCATCTCCCCTTAGATTCATTCCACACATATTGCGGTGTGAGTTGAAAATGGACAGTTTTAGCGATACCGATTTGAATGAGCAACTCGGGATTGATGTTGTAGACATTGGGTATCGATTCCGAATGCCAATCGCGATTGTAACGCGCATGGTTAACAGTATTGAAAAAATAGGGTTCGACGTTGATGAACCCAATAGGCACTATCTCAGCCGATGACGCCAAAAGAGGGCCTGTAAACCATGGATCGAGTTTGATTTCTTTAGGATTCACATCTTCAGGCCCTTTAGCAGCCACAAGCTTCGAAATCGCTAGAATCAAACTCATTCCCAAAAAGAGCGCGCGAGAAATCAAGCGTTCAACTCTGTTTTCAATTGTTTTTCCCTAGAAGTTCTTTCTAGAGCTAATTCGATGAGCCGATCAAGCATCACGGGAAACTCGAGCCCGCTGGCTTGCCAAAGCTTTGGACATCCGCTCGTATTCGTAAGGCCCGGCAGGGTATTGATCTCATTCACTAAAATCCTCTCATTGCGATCGATAAACAAATCGACGCGCGCCAATCCCTCACAATATAGGGTCTGATATGCTGCAATAGAGAGGTCCTGAATTCTTTTTAGCAGCTCCGGAGATCCCTTAGCGGGAATTTCAAAATCGACACCATTCTCAAAATATTTTGCAGCATAAGAATAAAACTCATCATGGGGAAAGACCTCTCCTGGCAGAGAGGCGACGGGGTGTTCATTGCCCATGACAGCGCATTCGATTTCTCGACCATCAATGGCTTCTTCGACTAAAATTTTATGGTCGTATTTAAAAGCATGTAACAACGCACGCTCCCAATCAGAGTGGTCTTTCACTTTAGAAATCCCTACTGAAGATCCCAAATTGGCAGGTTTTACAAATAAAGGAAGCCCTAATTCATGGACAATTTGTTCAAAGTTCACAATTTCGAGCTCTCTTCGGCGTATCGTCCGAAATTTAGCAATGGGAATTCCTGCTTCGCGCAGCAGCCTTTTCATAGCCTCTTTGTCCATCCCCACTGCCGATCCTAAAACACCCGCCCCGACAAAAGGGATATCGGTTAATTTAAGCAATCCCTGAACCGTTCCATCTTCGCCATAGGTACCATGCAAAACAGGAAAAATCACATCCAAAGGTTTTGTCGTGTCTTTTTGTGATAGGCTGACCAGTTGCGTCTGTCTCTTGTGCGGGACTAGGCTCACATTGTCGCGCATCCCGTGCATTTGGATTTTTTTAGGATCATCTCGATGAAGTAAATATTCCGCTTCATCGCACAAACACCAGTGTCCATCCTTATCGATGCCGATGAGTGTTATCTCATATTTTTCCTTATCGAGTGCATCGAAGACATTTCTAGCAGAAAGGAGGGATATCTCATGCTCGGCTGATTTTCCTCCAAACAGAATCCCTACTCGTAGTTTGTGTTTTTCCATATTGGGTCGTACCTAATTTAAGAAAGTATTTTCAAACGCTCTCTAAGATTATTGCTGCTTTATGCTGCCCTTTTGCCATCTCTGCGATTCCAATTCGTTGCAAGGTTTCGTAAGATTCTTCCTGCACGAAAACCATTCCAAGATCACTCAATTTCAAAAGGAGCAATGTTTCACTAGCATCTAATGGCGTTTCGCTCACCAGTAAAATTCTGTCGTACTTCTGTCTTGCCTCTTCAAGAAAGCGATGAAACCGATCTCCTCTGAAGATCTCCGTTGCAAATCGTGTAGCACCCCCTGAAGGAAGGAGATCGAACCCCATTTTACGAACGACTTCCCACTCTTCTGTCTTGCCTTGCAAAAATTGCCAGAGGCCTTCTCTTGCAGAAGAGATGCTTGGAGAAAAAGAAAGATCGACCACTAAAATCGCTTTTTTTGACCAACGGTCTTCGCCTATAGAATCTTTAACCATAGCTTCCCAAGAAAAGAGGCGGGCCAGATTTTCGCAAAGACCCCTTTGCTGCAATCCTACAATCGCTACAGTGGTGGTTCCCAAAGGATGGGCGTGGGATTCGATGAAATCAACCATGTTTCTCATCGTCTCAAGATCGGTTTTAGGCAGTTCAGCAAACTTCGCTCCACGAAAAATCGATAATTTTCCAGCTATGCACAAACCGTATGCCTGCGCCGTAGATGAGGAAAGAGGAAATCCACGCCACAGTGTGCGGGTAAAAAAGAAAAAATAGGCCAGTACCGCCCCCGTTAGTGAAAAGAGCGCCATCGTGTTGATCAATCCTGTTCGATGAGGTCGTTCAGGAGATCGAGCAAAATCGATCATTTTACTGCTAATATTCTTGAGATGATGGTCGATGATCTTCCCTTCGATCACTTGCGTCATCCCCTCGATAATTTTTTGCATCAACTCATTTTTGGCCTCTAGCTGTTTTTCAGATTGCCAACGCTCTGGAACATCAGCTAGCTGCTCTTGAAGATTGCTTAATTGATCTTGGACAACACCTTTTTCAGCTTCGATGAGTTTTAGCATTACAGTACGCAGGGAAGCGAGTTTGCTATGCAAAATCGCTCCTTGTTTTTGATAAAGATCGCGCGTATGGGACAAATGCGCCTCGATGAATTTTTTCTGCGATTTGAGCGCCTCTTTCAGACGATGGAGATCTTTTTGGCTATAGTTCTCTTCTTCTCTCAGCGAAAGGGCAAGTTCGCTTGCCTTCTGCATCATTGAACTGATCACAGCATCTCCCTGAGAAAGCGCGCTGATGGCATTGAGTTCGAATTCCTCTTCGCGCACTTTAGGGAGAAGGAATTCTATACGATCGATCTGCTCTTCGATCTGATCGAGTCCCCTTTGATAGGTTCCATGGAGTTCTCTTGCCGTATGTAGATCGATCCCAGCAAATTGCTCGGGCCAAAAACGCGCATTTTCGATAAGCCAATTAGCTTGAAGCCCCTCTCCAGCTTGTGCTGTGCAAGAGTCTGCAGCCTGTTTCTGCCATCCCATCGCTTGTGCATACGTTGTCTGAACATCTCTAAGATTGCCCTCAAAGGTGGTCAATTCCAGCATGCGCGATCGAAGATCCTGCTGCGGTCTTTTGACCAACTCAATCTGTTGTTCGACTTCGATAAATCCAGAATTAGCGATGTTCCTTTTGAGAAAAGATACATGCTGGGAAAGTGCTTGGTCAAATTCAGATTCTAATTTTTTCTTATGTTCATCGAGAAAAGCTAGTTGCTCTCTTGCTAATTTTTCTTCTTCTTGTTTCAAGTAGTGAATAAAACTTGCACTGATCTGATTGACAATCTCTGCGGCTCGATGGGGATTGCGATGTTTGCAGCTAAGCCATAAAACTCTTTGGTCTTTTCGATCAGGCCGAATTTCTATCGAGCGTTTGAGCTCCGTGACAGAACTATACAGCGGTGAAATCCATAGCTCAAAGGTATGGCCTGCATGCACAGATTCGGGAACGCTCCTTATCGTCAAACAAAGTTCGGGCATCTGGATGTTCTCTCCTTGCATTCCAGAGGCAAGAATTTGCTTTTTGGCATCTAAAAAGATCCATCTGCCCTCCTCATCCAGATGTATGAGAAGTTTCTTGGGTCTTTTGCCAAAGAACTGAACATTCGCAAATGAAAAATCATCGGTATTAGAGAGGGTTCCTGTAATAGAACATTGCAAATTATCGATGAAATTTCTAATAAAACCCGAAGAAAAAACTCTATCAACGGCTACTTGTAGTCCGAGTTGTTCGACGACATGACGCAAAATCACATCAGATTGCATCAAAAATTGTGCACTGTTTTCTTTCTTGTTCCCAAAATTATTGGACAAGAGCTGCGAAAATGAAAGAGCAGAAGAAAGAACATCTCCTTCTTGAAACGAACCTTTGGCTTTAAACCGCACAGGTCGTATCAACGAAAAGACTACCCCTAAGCATGCAGCTATAAGCATACAACGCAAAAGCGATTTGCCATGTTTTAAGGCAACACGCATTACATCTTCAACCGTGATTAAAATTGCTTGGGGGGCTTCTTTCACGGGACATTGACTCCTATGCTCCGGATCCCTTTCGAAATCAAATCGATTCCAATGAATGTGGGCAACAGTTGCGAAACAAACCGATTCCATTCTGTGATCGGCGTTGCCGCTACATAAACGATATCTCCAGGAATGAGTAACATACTATCGCTTGGCAGGGCAATGACGTGCTGCCAATGAAGCGTATAAATTTTTGGATGGAGGATATTGCCTCGAATGACCTGAATATAGGCCCGATCCCCCGTTGGGGCAATGCCCCCTGCTTCAGCCAACGCTTGCCTTAAAGTCATAAAGCCATTGGGCAAATCGACTAGCCGTTCTTTTCCCACTTCTCCCAAAACCATGAGCGAGGTCGCGGCTGGTTCAGCGATATAGATTTTATCCCCCCCTCGCAGGACGATGTTCTGGCTCATATCGCCTTCTTTGATGAGCTTATAAAGATCGACCGGCAGGAGTGCATTTTCGCGCACCATATAGCTCTTGAACAAATTTGCATTGGGAGGAACACGTGCTGTCGCTAGGGCTTCATAAAGACGAATCCGTCCATCAACAGGTAAAACCGGCGTTGCAACAAGTCCTGCCAATTCTACTTTTCTTTGAATGCGTTCTTTATAGTCGACAAAGACATCGACATCTTTAATTTCGCTTCGATAGCGATCTTGAATCTTGCTGCGCGCCTGATCCAATGTCAATCCTTCCACTTCGATCGAGCCAATTTCCGGTAAGACGATTTGCCTTTCGCTTACCTTAAAACCGATCGCTTCGGCGACACTGCAAATAGATTGTACAAGATCCGATCGCGAAGGATGATAAACGACGATATTCAGGATATCCCCATCGTGGATTTGGTCTTTGTACTCTTGTAGAAACTCTTGTGAAAAAGGTTCAGTGAGAACCCCCTCCATTTGCAAAATAGCAAATTTCCCTTCGCGGATTTTATAGGAATCGATGACGAACTCATCAGCTCCTACCACATTATGCCCTCGGTAAGGAGGATTAGAACAAGCAGCGATAACTGCTAAAAGCAAGCAAAAAACACACCTCATGAGATTCCATCTAGAGAGAAATGCAAAGTCCCCTTATCTTATTTAGAATGCGATAACAACACAATAACGATGAAAAAAATCTATATCACAGGATTGGCGGGTTTTATTGGCTTTCACTTGGCCACGCATTTGAAAAAGAGAGGAGATTTTGTCATCGGGCTCGATAACATGAACAACTATTATGACATCGAGCTGAAACGACGCCGAGTCCAAATCCTCAATCAGCTTGGCATCTCTTGCATACGAGGAGATATCTGCGACAAGACGCTTATGGAACAAATGGTTGTCGAATATGGCATCACCCATTTCGTTCATTTGGCAGCACAAGCCGGTGTTCGTTATTCTCTTTTACATCCAGAAGCCTATGTACACAGCAACTTAGAAGGATTTGTCTCTGTGATGGAACTCTGCCGCCTCAACCCTTCTATAAAATGCGTTTATGCATCCTCCTCTTCCGTTTACGGGCTCAACCAAAAACAGCCCTTTTCAGAAACAGATCCAACTGATTTGCCAGCCAGTCTCTATGGGGCAACCAAAAAATCTAATGAACTCATAGCGCACGCCTATCATCATCTCTATGGCATTGCTGTGACAGGACTTCGATTTTTCACTGTCTATGGCCCTTGGGGGCGTCCAGATATGGCCTATTTTTCCTTCACTAAAAACATCCACGAAGGCAAGCCCATCCCAGTCTACAATGCTGGGGAAATGTTTCGAGATTTCACCTATATCGATGATATCGTCGAGGGGATCATAGCGGCCATCGATAAAAGTTATCCGTGCGAAATCTTCAATCTTGGGAATAACACCCCTGAACATGTTCAAGAACTGATCTACTTGATCGAAAAAGCGTTAGGACGCGTGGCCATTCAGGAACTTCTTCCTATGCAAGCAGGCGATGTGCACACCACTTTTGCCGATATTGAAAAAAGCCGTGCTATGCTCGGATTCTCTCCTAAAACCCCACTCCCGCAAGGGATCGAAAACTTCATCGGCTGGTATCTATCTTACATCGCTTCCCGTTAGAGAGTTAAAGGACCTTTTGAAACCTCTTTTCGCCTTAATTTAAGTTTTTGGCGTTTCAATATTGACAGAGCGTTCCAACAGTACCTCAGCGGTATTAAAAATCACACGATTTAATAAAACTACAAATCAACATTCAAGCTATTGATTATCAAATAGATGGCGTTATAAATTAATTAATTTAAATAATGTTAACTATTTGTTAAAAAATAATTAATAATCTTATATAATTAATAGTACAGGGCTTGAATAAATAATAAGGAGTAATTATGGCCATTCACACTGACATCGGTTCTATACCTCTTGTAGCAATCGAAGGCAATAAAATGACCGTTGCTGGTCTTGAGGATAATTACCGACTGACTGTTAAAAAAGAGCTGAGTTTTATGGATAAGGCCCGCGATTCGCTCTCCAGTCTCATAGGCAGCAAATGGAAAGAAATCGTAGTCTTTAACAGCGATACAAGAACAACAGATCGTGTGTATATCAATATAACCGATCTAAAAAAAACACTAACCAAATTTCTTCATGACCAAGGAGAAGGCCGAGAGATTATTGAACGCACAAAGGATAAGGTTTCAAAATTGGGAATAAAAGAAGATGACGATCCTATGGCTTATGAAAATAGTGAGAAACTGATTGGCATTTTCTCCTCTGTCTTTCCAGCTAAGAACAAGCTATGGCGATCTCACCCGATTTTGTAAAAGCCAGACTCTTATCAGCACGGGTTGGCACAGAGATAAGCTGTGGGTATTGCTTCAAGTATATCTGATGCAATGACAGAGCGCTCTCCTTTCTCATGAGCTGCGATTTGTCCCGCTTTTCCATGAACGCAGACACCCGCGATAGCAGCCTCAAATGCTGAAAGGCCAGCCGCATAAAGTGCGCCGATCACTCCGCTTAGTACATCCCCTGCTCCTGCAGTTGCCATACCTGGATCACCAACGGGAAGAAACAAAGGTTTCTGGCCTGGGTGAAAAAGGATCGTTGGCGCTCCTTTGCATAACAACACGACCTGATGTTTTTCGACAAAAGCTTGGGCATTGTGCAACAATTCGTGTTCAGAATGGAAATGACCAATCAACCAAACGATCTCCCCCCTATGCGGAGTTAGAATCGCATTAGAAGGAATTGCTTTGAGATTTTTTGCAAGAAAATAGAGACCGTCCGCATCGATGACAAGAGGGCATTTGATCCCTTTGAGAATTTTCTTGAATAAGTTTCCTAGTACTGGCCCTCTGCCTAAACCAGGGCCTAGCATCAAACATCCAGCACGTTCAGATTCATCGTATATGGCTTGTACATGTTTTATCGGCTGTCTGATGATCTCCCAAGGAGCTGAAGCTAGTTGGGAAACCATTTTTTCTTCGTAAAACAATCTCACAATTCCAGCACCGCCTCGCAAGGCGCCCATGCAGCTAAGCAACGAGGCTCCCGGCATCCCTGGAGATCCAGCCCATACGAGCAGGTACCCTCTTTTATATTTATGTTGTGTTCTAGAAATCGGTGGCAGAAGCGAAGGCCAAAGCGATTCATCGAACAAGATTCCCTCAGCATGCGCATGTTCTAGATCAAATTCTTTAAGGCCAAACTCTGCTTTCTGCAATTCCCCAATATGTTCATATCCTTTCCCAAGAAAGAAACCTAATTTTGGCAACCCTAAGTAAATCGTCAGGGCAGCTCGGATAGCCACAGATCCAACTTCACCATTATCTCCAGAGACACCAGAAGGAATATCGATGGCGATGATTGGTATGGATGCTTGATTAGTCTCTTGGATAGCCCTTGCTAACACTCCTTCGGCTTTACCTTTAAACCCTGTTCCCACAAGTCCGTCTAGTAGAATTCCCTCTTTGGGGAAGGGAATCGGTTCTTGTTCTTGGAGAAAACGGATCTTACCTCCAAGCCTTTGGAAGCTATCGGCCTTGGCTTTACAAAGAGGCCCGCACTGATCGAAAGGATAGATTTCTAGAGCTTCGACGCTAAAACCACGACGCAATAATTCTGCTGCTGCTGCAAACCCATCTCCACCATTGTTTCCTTTTCCAGCCAAGAGGAAAATGTTTCGAGAGAGTTTTTTGTGTTCAATATAGCGTTGAACTAGTGCAGCAACATTGAAACCGGCACGATCCATGAATTCTTCGGCTTTCTCGCCTCTAGTATAAGCTTCCCGTTCTATGCGCGCCATTTCTTGGGAAGTCACTATTTTATCGCCCAGGGCAGCTGGCATCACAGATGCTCCTCTTTGATAGCGCGTTGCAGAAGCGTTTTCACTGCATCTCGAGGGTTCATCCCTTCATAGAGAATGGCGTAGACAGCTCTTGTGATAGGGACTTCGATATGCACTTTTTCGGCTAATTGCAAAGCAGAAATCGTCGTATAAGCGCCTTCGACGACCATGCCAATTTTTTCCCGTGCAGCTTCTGGACTCAATCCTTCTGCGATCAACCGTCCAAACATATAATTGCGGCTAAGTTTGGATAAACAGGTAACGCAAAGATCTCCTAGCCCAGCTAATCCGTTCAAGGTTTCAGCTTGGCATCCTTTTGTAATCGAAAGTTTACGGATTTCATGCAACCCCCGTGTCATAAGAGCTGCTTTAGTATTATCTCCAAACCCTAAACCATCTGAGATACCGCACGCAATCGCGATGATATTTTTCATTGCACCGCCAAATGCCACGCCAGAAAGATCTTTATTCGGATAGACACGAAAATAGGGTGTATTAAAAAGTTCGCAGATTTTGAAGGCAACCCCAGGATCAAAAGCAGCAGCAACCACTGAAGAAGGTAGATGCTGAATGACCTCTTCAGCATGCGATGGCCCGCTTAAACACCCAATATGATGGCGACTCTCTTCGCCTAAAACATCGAGAACGACCTCAGGAAGAAGCAACCCACTATTTTGTTCGATTCCTTTTGATGTGATGACGATGAGCTTGCGAAACCCTCCTAATGAGAGGACTTGTTCAAAAACAGGACGAATCCCCTTTGAAGTGACCGATTCGACGAGGACATCTGCATCTTCAAGAGCTAGCTTTAGATCGCTTGTGATGAGAATATTATCAGGGATTTTGTGGCGCGGAAGTTTGGGATGCTCCCGCTTTTTTATTAGATGTTTGACAAACTCAGGATTTGCAGACCATAATCGTACATCAAAACCCTTTGCTCCTAAAAGGGAAGCTAGACAGAACCCCCATGTTCCCGCACCGAGGTAAGCGATTTTCATTTGCCGTTGCCCTACATAGATACAGGCATCATAACAAAGAAAGCAATTAACACCTAATTTGTACAATTCTATCGATCATCTGTTCACATCTTTCAACTCGAAACCAATTAGCCTCTCCTCATAGAATCAATACAAAGTGCATTTAATGAGTTTAGAAATTTTGAAAACCACATCGCATGCAGCAGCGAGGCTTGATCACCTCAACTGTTTTTTCCAGACCTTTAAGAAAGGCTATGGTTATGTAAGAGCTTTTAAAGCGCTAGATCCTAAAGATCGAACTCTTATCCAAACCTTTCTTGGGACAAAGAAACTTCCCTATGTGCATGGTAATAAAGGAAGAATGCTCAAAAAGCATGTCCAAACCCTGCTGAAAGAGGCCACACATCAAATCCTTTCCATAGAACAGATCGCTAAGAATCATCTCCACAAGATCCACGGAGCCCCGGCCTTAGCCCACATCACCCCTTTTTTAGCGCCCCAAGATTTAGTCTTCCTTCAATGTGTTTCCAAAGAAACTGCTAAGCTCGGAGATGCTGCTCATATCATCACTTCCTATGACCTTGCACCGCTCATCGAACGCTATTGCAATTGCAAACTTGGCGAAAAGAAGACTGCCCTCGAAGCCTTGACGTCCTTGATGTCTCTTGTTCAAGAACTCAGTAAATTCGAAGGATTAGAACCTCCACCCTATCGCTTTATAAAAGAGTTCTTCTCATTCGTCGAAGCAAGAAATCTATTGCGCCTGACAACGAAAATGCACAAGCCACGGCCTCTACCTGGGTTTAATTCTTCTAATTTACAATTAGAAGGGAATTACGCAGAGATTCTACTCCGAGCGACAGCCATTAGAACATGGTTTGCTCAGCATCGAGCTATTTTAGCAAGGTTTCGCGAATTAGACTTGAATCACCAAAGACTGACCCTTCTGCCTCCAGAGGTTGGCCAGCTAGAGAATCTGACCACTTTGAATGCTAATCACAATCAGTTGGTTTTCATACCGCCTGAGTTGGGTTGTTTAACTTCTTTGAGAGATCTTGGGCTACGTAATAATTGTTTGCCTCGTATTCCTAAAGAGCTCGGCCAACTTTTAGATTTGGTATGGATTGATTTGAACAATAATCGAATCTCAGACCTACCCGGTGAGATTGGGAATCTGAGAGCTTTAATTTGGCTGAGTTTAGATCATAATCGATTGACTGATTTGCCTGAAGAGATTAGCCAACTGTGGACCTTGTCCGCATTTAGTTTATCCGATAATCTTCTGACATACCTTCCTAAAAAAATTGGCAAATTAACTGCTTTGCGTTCCCTTGGGTTAAGTCAAAATCGTTTAACTAAAATCCCTGAAGAAATCTGTCTGTTAAAAAGATTGACTTCACTTTTTTTAAGCAATAATCGTCTGACCCGGCTTCCTAAGGGGATACACCTTTTAAAAGCTTTAACCCACTTATCTTTCGATAACAATCGAATCACTCACATACCTAAAGGCCTTTGCAAACTCTCGTCTTTGGTTTATCTCTCTTTTTGTAAAAATCGACTGGAGAATGTACCTAAAGAGCTTAGTCTGCTTAAGCAACTAGTAGCCCTTAATATGTCTCATAATCGCCTTTCATATATACCCGAGGAACTTTGGCAGATATTTTCCAGCTCAAAAAAAACAAATATTAGCATTTTTGGGAATGGGATTGTCGATCTCCCCGTAACCCTTCAAATACTTAAAGGCCAGCTTACTGCACAGAACAAGAAATTCCAGACCATAACCCTTCTAAAACGCATGGGCGATGCTTTAAAAAAGAAGCATGATTGTCATCTCCTTGCCAAACTTTTAGAGCAAATGGAATATTACATCGGTAAGGAAATGTGCTCGAAGCTCTATCATTGCCTATATGATATCTGCAAAAAAGAGACCGCGTTTCACAAAAGGGTAAAAGACCCCAATTTTGGACAACTAGGCTTTGTCGATCCACATATTCATCCAAAATTCAAAGCGGCTGCCTTCTCTTTATTCTGGAAGCGAAACAAAGGCTCTCCTTAAGAAAGCATTTGCAAATTCTTTTTTTATGAGAATAGGAGGATTTTCTAGGAGATTTTTAGAATAAAATCTCCCCCCGAACTCTTCAAAAGTTATAGAGGAAAAATTTGCAAATTCTTTCTAGGGAATGTTTGAAAACTATTTTTCAAACAGTTTCTAAGTTGTTAGGGGATGCATTTCTTAATTTTTCTAAATGCGCGCGAACCATCTTTGGATCCTTGTCACCTGCTTGGTTCTTGAGCGGAGCATAAGAAGTTTCGCGAGGATAAAGTAAGACTTTGGGATTTTCTGCCAAAGGCAGCACATCGAAGAGAAATGTCTCGCATTTGGCTACGGAAATTTCCCCTCTTCCCCAGGCACCGGCTGTTTTTTTAGCAATATGCCATGGGAGTGGGGCTACAGCTGCTTTTTCTATGAACTCGATGGTAAAGGCAAATTGCCCGATGTTCGCATAAGGCCATGCCAAGCGGCCTTCGGAATCCAAAGCATTTTTGTCCTTTTCCAAGATCTCGGAATATTCAACGACGTGCAATTTTCCTTGGCGTCGTGCAAAAATCCCTACTTTTTCATCCGGTTGTAATCGCTCCACAGATTTAGCAACGACATCGGCATTTGATCGCACAAGAACATCAACCAGCTTTGCATCGACCGGATCGGCCAGGGGATTCTCGATAGGAATAATGATCACATATTCAATCCCGGCCTTCTTCCATTCTTCTAAAATTCCAGAGGTAAAAAGGAGTTGGAATACGCCCCCATTTCCATCGGGCCCCATGCAAATTTGCCCTGGCCTCTCGAGAAACCAGTTGCCTTGTTCATCGAGTAGAGGAAGCATTTTTTGCATAAACAATGCCAACTGTCCTTGCCCTAAGCCGCACCCATTTTTTTCTTTTACATAGTCTTCGATGGCCAGATGATTCAAAGGCGACGTCATGACAGCAACGGGAAGCTTGTTGGCAGCTTTTTTCGCCACCTTTTCGAGAAGAATTTGTAGAAGCGTAATATTCTGTTCAGGAAAGATTGGATACAACGCTTTCGGTCCTGGCCAGCCAAGCCTTGTTCCTTGACCTCCGGCTAAAATGACTGTAGCCACTTTTCCTTCGGCAAGGATAGCTTCTCCTTCGTCACTTGCCTTTGGCACGAGGATATCCAACCAAGGATCGAGATTGAGCTTTTCTTGATTTTTTGCTGCGAGTGCAAGGCGCTGCCGAAATAGAACATCGCTGCTGTGTTCATTGACCTGATGATAAAGCTGTCGAATCTCTTCAATCCCAAGACAATCTGCATCCTTGAGTAAGTGAAGGTGATCAAACTGTTGAAGAATTGCACCTAGACTGCTTAAAAGCTTCTGGCTTGGCATATCAAATACTCATTCTGGAGACACTCCAACACTGCTTCGATAGGAATGCGTCCAACATCTTTGCGCTTCCCAATTAAGGGGTAGTGTTTGAGCCGGATATTCGGAGAAGGCACTTTTTGGCGCAGGACACCTTGTTCTGGGTCTGCCCACAACGAAACAATCGTCAAAGGACGTTCGATATCGAGGTAATAGGTAATGGATAAAACACCTGAATCGGGAACAACGAGATGGGTACAATGATTTTTGATGATGGACATCATCTCGATGAGACTTGTACGTCCGCGCATGTCGATGATCCCTTCCCCCTCGAATTGTGGAGTTGGCTGGAACCCAAATAACAAGATTTTTGCTCCCATGTCACTTGCAACGCGTGTGAACAAAGCGCGCCATTTCTCCTCAGCCCAGTTCTTTTCATAATTATAAAACGTCTCTGTCTGCACATGAACCCCGATGATAGGCCCATCATTCTTGATTGCAAATCGTTCGCACAAACTATCCCACCTCGTCTGCCAATTCAACTTAGGTGTTAACGATCCAATTTGCCATTTGAGCCACCGGGTAGGATCAGGTTTTTCAAACACTTGATCGAATTCAGAAAGCTGGTGACCAAGCTGCCCAAGGACTTCTTCTAAAGAAAATTCCTGCCAGCGCCTTATATTCGGGTTCACAAGTGTTTCAACATTGCCCAATAAGGCAAATCCTTCTCGCAAATCGGGCCTAGTCAAAAAAGTGATTTCCGCATCAGGGATAAAGCTTCGCATGCGTTGTGTCAGTGCATAAAGACCAAGAGGTATATCTCCTAATCCTCGATTCCAAACGACAAGGAATTTCTTTTTTCCTTCGGCAACGGCTTTGCCCAATGCTATATCAAAAGGATTGCGAAAGAAGCGGTTTCTTAGAAGTTGCAACATAAAATTCTTAAAGTAGGGCTAATTTGGGATTTTCTTTCTTTAGTTTACCAAGGATCTCCTGCACGACCTCCTCGGTAGAGATTTGTTTCATACAACGAAAATCAATCGGACAGGTGCGCCGAAAACACGGGGAACAACTTACATGCTTGTGAATCACTGTTCCACTCTTGTAGGGACCTGTTGCCACATCGTCTGTAGAACCAAATAAAGCAACGAGCTCGATCCCTAATGCATACGCAATATGCATAGGGCCGCTATCGTTCGTCAACAATACATCGCATAAGCTAATCAATGCCATGAGATCTCTAAGCGTCGTTGTTCCTGCGAGATTGATCACACGGCTTGGCAAATCTCTACAGATCTCTCTAACGAGCGGAGCACCTGCTTGATCGCCAAAAAAAAGAATGTTCGCTTCAGTTTTATTCAAAAGCTGCTCGGCTACTTCGCGAAAGCGTTCTGGCAGCCAACATTTAGCTGAGCCGTAAGCTGCGCCAGGATTTATACCAATAATGGGCCTTTGCAGATCCACATCAAAACTGTTCAGCAGTTTTTTGGCTGCTTCGACTTCTTCTGGGCTCAAATAAAGCTTTGGACTCCGTCCTGTAGCAGGAATCCCAAGAGGTTCTAAAAGTTGCTGGTAGGTCAAAACCAAATGCTGGCCCTTGACGCTTTTTGGCAAAGGAACTGCATCGGTCAATAAAAGCGACCTCGCGTGCACTGCATACCCAAGACGTCGAGCTACACGTCCCTGCCAAAACCACCAAGCTGAACTAAATGAGTTCGTGAGTAAAATTCCAAGGTCGTATTTACCCTGCCGTAATTTTTCGACAAGATCCCGCCTTTCATCGCGCCTAGCGAACAAGCTCGGTCGATAAAAACGGAACAGTTCATCGATATGAGGATCCTTCAGCAAAACTTCTCCCAGAGGGTTTTTAACCATAACTGTTAGTTTGGCTTCCGGATAAGCCTTTTTTAATGCGAAAAGAATAGGCGTAGCCATGACCAGGTCGCCAATCCAATTCGGCATTCTAACAATGATGCTAGAAAAATTCTCCATACCAGACATCATCCCATGGTCCGCCGAAAAAATTCAATTGCTAAAGGCTCTTTCTCAAGCTATCTTTAGATCGAGAGCTAAAGTTCAATTTTGAGATACTCAGCAATACCATTGATAAACTTCTTTTGATCTTATGCCCGTAAAAGACCCGATCGTGATTTTAGGAGTCGATCCTGGGACTAGGATCACCGGGTATGGCGTTATCCTTTGCCAAGACAATAAAACTTGCCCGATCGATTTCGGCTGCATTCGTCCTCCTTTACATCTTCCCTATCATGATCGTTACCTAGCGATTTTTGAATCCCTGGAAACGCTCATTGCACGTCATTCGCCTACAGCCCTTGCTATTGAAACACAATTTGTCCATAAGAATGCCCAATCGGCGTTAAAATTAGGGATCGCTAGAGGAATGGCCATTTTAGCAGCTTCTAGAAAAAAAATTCCTATTTTTGAATACGCACCCAAAAAAACTAAGCTCGCTGTTGTCGGACAAGGAAGCGCGAGTAAAATGCAGGTACAAAGGATGATTCAACTTCTGCTCCAATTACCAAGTTTACCTAAGCCCGAAGATGCGGCTGATGCGCTTGCTGTTGCCATTTGCCATGCTCATACGTTGTCCTTCTAAGAGACTAAAGACTCTAAAGACAAATCGAGGAAAATTATGTTTGACTACATCCGTGGAGAGCTCATCGAAGCCTCTCCAACCAAAGTAACGATCGAAACACATGGGATTGGTTACGCTATCCATATCCCCTTAAGCACTTATAACAAACTTCCAAAGGCTGGCACCCAGGTCACGTTATATCTCTTTCAAGCGATCCGCGAAGATGCTCATATTCTCTATGGATTCATGACCAAAGATGAGCGTGATTTTTTTATTTCGCTTTGCTCCGTGTCTGGCATTGGCCCCAAAACAGCTCTAGCCTTGATCGGTCATTTGGAAGCAACCGATCTTTACATGGCGATTGCGCAGTCGCAAGTTTCCGTCTTGTGCAAAATTCCTGGCGTCGGGAAAAAAACCGCAGAACGCTTAGTTGTTGAGCTAAGAGATCGAATGAAAGCGCCAGAAAACAAAAATTTTATTACTGATTTGCCGTCTAGTGTCTCTTCGATAACGGGCGATGCTATAAACGCACTTATCCATCTGGGTTATAATGCATTGCAAGCGCAGAAGGCCGTACGTGCGGTTTTGGCCTCGAAAAATGACTCGCCTCCCCTTGCAGAACTCATAACACTTGCTTTGCGTCAAATCTGAACGCCTTTATACTGTTGGCATGTTATTTACCCATCGACCGTTCGATCCCTCTTCAACGATTGCCGCCATTGCAACCCCTCCAGGTGAAGGGGGTGTTGCCATCCTTCGCATTTCTGGGAAGGAGGCGCGAGCAGTTGCTGCGCGGGTATTTTCTAGACCGCTCCTTCAGATGTGTTCGCACAAAGTCTATTTTGGAAAATTCCTCGACGGTGGCGGTAGCGTCATCGATGAGGGGCTGGCTATTGTCATGCAAGCACCAAAATCGTTTACAGGTGAAGATGTCGTTGAATTTCATTGTCACGGTAGCAGCTTGATCGCAAGACATCTCCTAGAAGCCGTCTTAAATGCTGGCGCAAGGATGGCCGACCCAGGAGAATTCACTCGGCGCGCTTTTTTAAATGGAAAGATCGACCTTGCGCAGGCTGAAGCCGTCCAAGCCCTCATCTCTGCAAAAAATATCTTAGCCCTGAAAGCTGCCGAACAGCAATTAGAAGGGCGGCTTTCTGAATGCGTTAGCTCTTTTCAAAGGCAGCTCTTCGACATCGCCTCTATTCTAGAGGCTTGGGTCGACTTTCCAGAAGAAGGGCTTGAATTTGCAACTTTTGACGAGCTCACTCAGCAATTACATCAAATCATCGATCAGATAAAACTCGTTGAATCGACCTTCCATCATGGACGCCTTTTACAAGAAGGATTTACCCTTTGTCTAGCAGGACGACCTAATGCCGGTAAATCCTCGCTTTTGAATGCGCTCTTAGGATTTGAACGTGCGATTGTCACTCCGATCCCAGGTACCACGCGCGATCTTTTGCACGAAGACGTTCGTATAGGCGATCTACATTTTCGCATCACAGATACAGCTGGCCTTCGTCAAACAGATGAGATTATCGAACAAGAAGGGATCCGCCGCACAAAAAAAGCTATGCGAGAGGCCGATCTGCTCCTTTTCATTATCGATGCCACGCGTGGTCTTGAAGAAGAGGATGTGGAAATGATCCGAAATCTACCATTGGGAAAAGTGCTCCTCGTCTGGAACAAATGCGATTTGCCTTCTGCTCCATGCTTGCAAATTCCTACAGTGCCGATGGTCAAAATTTCTGCTTTGAAAAACCTCGGGATCGATGAGTTGAAAAGGAGCATTGAATCCTGTCTATGGAAAGATCCTCCTGACAAACAAGAAATCATGCTGACCAATGTTCGGCATTATGAGGCTCTGCAACAATGCATCCAATCCTTGGAAATGGTTTTAAATGGTCTCAAGGATCGTGTTTCACCGGAATTTCTCTCTTCCGACATGAGGCAAGCACTGAGAGAGCTTGGCACGATCATAGGCAGCGACATTACGGAAGAGATTTTAAATGCCATCTTTGCTAAATTCTGTGTCGGGAAATAACAAGTCATGGATGTTCACGAAAAAGCCCAATTCATCCAAAAAATCCTCGACGGCTTATTCCCCAATCCACAAATTCCTCTCTACCACGACGATCCATATACTTTGCTGATCGCTGTTTTGCTCTCGGCACAAAGCACCGATCTTCGCGTCAACCAATGTACACCTGCTCTTTTTGCTAAGGCAAAAACACCAGAGCAGATGGTATTGCTCACACCCGAAGAAATCGAGGATTTCATCCGCCCTGTAGGCCTTGCCAAAAAAAAATCGCGCGCTATTTGGCAACTTTCGAAACAACTCATCGAAGAACATCAAGGAATGGTTCCAAAGAATTTAACCTCTTTGGAAAAGCTGCCTGGCGTTGGACATAAAACAGCTTCTGTCGTCTTGATTCAAGCGTTTCATATCCCTGCTTTTCCAGTAGATACACACATTCATCGTTGTGCCAAACGCTGGGGTCTTTCTTTGGGAAAGACCGTAGAACAGACAGAACATGATCTAAAAAAAGTTTTCCCTCGATCTGAATGGGCAAAAATCCATCTGCAAATCATCTACTTCGCAAGAACCTTTTGCAAAGCTAGAGGACATCACATCGATCAATGCCCGATTTGTAGTATCATTGCACAATAACAGCAGAGCTTTTACACTGCCCAACACTTGCACGGCATCACAGTTTCATGTTTATACCCATCATGGCTCGAATGTCCGGCTTAAATTCAAGGCGGTAGCTGTGACAAAATTCCAATTCTTGAAGCACGATGTGTGTAGTTATTTTTCTTGGATCCTACTGTTTTTTGTCCCTTGTACCATTTTTTCAACCTCGACACCTCTGCCTCAAATCATCGATTTCAACACAGTGCATCTCACTGAGATCGCCAAATTCCCTTTAGGAAGCTTGGAAGAGAAAACAACCAATAGCCTGCAGCCCTTCAATAGTGCACCGGAGCTCGCCTTATTTTTTTCTTACCTGAAACAGGTCTACCCAATCGATACTGTGATTGAAACAGGGACGTGGCGCGGGAGAACCACAGCTTTTTTCTCTCTTCTATTTGCTCATATTCATACGATCGACGTTTCACCTGATATTTATCAGAAGGCCAAAGCAAGCCTTAAGCCCTATTCTAATATTACTTGCCATCTTGGAAGTTCAGAAAAAATCCTTAGTGAATTGCTACCTTCGTTAAAAGAAAAGCCGATTCTTTTTTACTTAGATGCCCATTGGCGGCAATTTTGGCCATTATTGCAAGAGCTTAAAGAGATCAGTAAAACACATAAGGACCATTGCATCATCGTCATCGATGATTTTAAAGTGCCTGGAAGAGCTGACATACCTTATGATGCCTATGGTGATCACGCGTGTTCCTATGAGTATATCAAAAACGGACTCAGCGAGATCTTTTCGGACTATACTGTTCATTATCTCATCCCGAAATCGACCTACTGTCGAGCTAAATTCGTTGCAATTCCCAAACAGTGGCGACAAAAAACCTAAGCTTTTGATCTATGGTTTATCAAAAGCATAAGCTGTTTTTCCTCATTGCAAATGCAGCCATCTTGTTTTCTGCCCTTTTTGTGTTCCTGCCTCCTTTTTTTGGTTACCCATGGCAAAAACGAGTGTATTTGGCCACGTTCCCTCGTTCTGGGAATCATTGGATACGGAATTTGCTCGAAGAAGCGACCAATGTAGCAACAAGCTCAGTCTATACCGATCCAGACCCGCCGCATTATTTGTTTCCATTTCCATGGGGAGGGTACTGCGTCGATCATGGTTATGAAGGAAACCGCCGCTATCCTAATCCCAATGAGATCGTCGTTATCAAAACGCATTCCCCCTGCGGTGTGATCCCCTATTTTGCTAAGCAACCCTATGGTAAAGCTATCCGCATCGTTCGTCATCCTATCGATAGTTTCTATTCCCTCTATCTTTTTTTCTGCGGCCCCGATCCCGCGCCCATCATTCCAAGAGAAACTCTCACAGAATACATCGACTTATGGCGCGCCTTTCAAAACCATTGGAATCAAGCCCATGACGTACTCACCATACGCTATGAAGACCTCTACAACCATCCCTATCCCATTTTTAAGGAAATTCTAGAAAGTTTAGGATATGAAGCAGAGGAGACTATTATCCAGCGCGCCCTTGTAAAATATCCTCCTAGAGGAGGTCTCTTAAAGCACATTCATCACTATTCCTCAGAAGATCTGCAACTCATCGAGCATGAGCTGGGCGATTTGATGCGGCAATTCGGCTACAGCATTAATTCACTAGAGGAATCGACGGGACAAATTTTGTGACATCGGGTTTGGGAAATTCTGTTGAAAAATCGCTTTCCAAAGCAGGCATCCAGGTGACGCTTTTACCAAAAATTAAAAGCTCTCCTCGCACGATCAAATTGCCTTCTTCGACCCATAATTTCGCATCGTAAATTCTCCCTTTCTCGGGATCTACTATCTTTCCCTTATATCGAGAGCCTTTTTTATACAAATTCCATACTAGATCTAAACCAGCATAAAAAGGGGTTCCATTGATTCCAGGCGCCCTGCCTTTTGGTGCATAGATGGTGTCAACCACCTTGCCTTCCGTATTGCACGTACCAACAATCCGACCGTAGCACAACCCATCGTATTCATAGACGGCTATGATGCATTGGGTCAGACCGCTAACCTCGTTAATACTTCTCCAAAAACCCGTAATACTTTTGGCGGCCAATGGACTGCTTAACGTGAGTAAGCAGAGCATGCCGATCGCTAAGAGACTGTTAACGAATTTGGATTTCGTGGCTTTTTGGAGAATTTTGGACCGATTTTTGTTCTGTTTGCTGAAGGTAATATACGAAGTTTGATTTAACCCCCAGTAAACGGAACGAAAACTCGGTTCAAAAAGTCCCAAAAATCGACCAAAACCAAATCCGTTAACAATCTCAAAGATTGTGCGTAAAACTCGCATAGCGTTTATCGATTGGCTATATAAGATCCCTATAATCCGACCTTATCGGTTTTTCTGATCTTTTGCTATTGAAAAAACAACGAATACATGAGAAGCGCCTTATAGCCATAGATCAACATAGGCTCCAGCGCCAAATTCTCTCTTGCAAATTCATAGGCATTATTGGCTATTTGCTCTGCTTCATTATCATGCCTTAAAAGCCATGTTATTGTTTCTTCGAGATCTGCCAGATCTCTTTGTAATGGCATATAATGTTGCCAAGGGTTCAAAGCAGCTGAGAACCAAAAAGTTTCATCAGAATCCTGTTTTAACGTCAGGCACCCTGAGAACAATTTCCATTGCAATTCCGATGAGCTGATCGTCTCTCCATCTAAGACGATTTGAAATTTATAGAGAAGGTGCTGTTTGAGTGCATCCTTTGGAACAAAAGGGAATATTGTTTGAATAGACGGATTAGCGAGTCGATTGAATTTGGCATCGATCACCTCAGGCATTCGTGCACCATTCAAAACCAGGATGCCCCTTGGAAAAGTGCTTAGATCATCATGCCAATCACCTTGTCCATAACGGTCTGCCACTTCTCCTCTCCAAAAGAGTCTCGGTTTTTTTTCTTTCCAGGGGACTAAAGGCCTTATTTGATCGATCTGCTCCCACATTGCATCCAATTGGCTGACAGCCTTTTCATTACAATCGATGAAGTGGATGATTTTTCCATCTGTCATCGGGGCTTTGATTACACTAAAAATAGGCACGTCTACAGCAAAATATCTAAGGATATCTAATCGGATCACGTCCAATAGGGAAAATAAGAACACCACATCTGGAGTCGGATATCTCTTGATGATTTCCTGCAAAATCTGCGTCATTTTATTCTTAGGTCCGTAGACAATGCCTCCCTTGATCTCATAACGTTCCACCAATCCCTTGGGTAATTTTGCATACGCGGCTTCGATTTCTTCTCTAGTAAATTTCCTGGCATTTTTAAAATCGGCAGCAATTTGTCTATCCATCCAATCCCATTTCGAAAAAAAGGGATTTATTAATTCGGCACACAATCCCATTGGAAGGAATACGAGAACGAGCTTTAGAATAAATGTTTCCAAGCAGCTTCCCAAAAATTGACTAAGATCGAATCGTTCAACAATGTCCTAATCGACAAAGTTAAGTGAACTATATTCCATGAGTGTCTGATAGAGATACGCCATATTCAGCTTCTTTATGATATGGCCCAAAGCAAAGTCTCTTGCTCTTTTGGCGATCGCTTGCGCCTCGCCATCATTCGCTTCAGCCCAATGAATTTTATCGATGAGGTCATCGAGATCTGCACGAACAGGGATGTAATGCTCATAGGGTCTGAGCATGCCATAATACCATTGGACGCTATCTGAATCTGCTTTAAAGAGCAGCGAATTCGAAAACCATTTCCAGCCAGATGCCGAATAGGCACACGTATTGCCATCGACAAGCAAATGGTATTTATAATTCAATTGTTCTTCAAAGGAGACAAAATTTCCCCGGAATTTTTTAAGAATAGGGATCTTTTTCGCATCTTTGACATAGAGCGTAAATTTTGCGTCAATCCATCGCGGAAATAGCAAAGAGAGCTCACATAGCCTTACTCGAGAAAAAGAATGGATATTCGTTGCATCGATCCCATACGAGCCACTTAAAGGCCGCTGTGCTGTAGACCCTCTCCAAATCAGTTGATTTTTCTTCGCATTCCAATCTACGGTCTCTTTTGTAATGTCGCCCTTTTTTAAAACTTGGTATTTCCCGCGCAACGCTTCGAAATCAGGAATAAGGATTTGCTTTGCATTATGGCGATTTTTTGCCATGACAAATAGCGGAACATCAAACTGTGCTCCAACCTCATCATGCATAGAGACTATGAACTCCATGTCGGGCAAGGATCGGCTCTGGCATACTTCTTTGAGTGCTTTTTCGATATACCCCACCCGCCTGCTATAAGCGGAAAAATTCTTCTTCGTCTTGACTCGATTGTCTTTGATGGTAAACTTGACGAGTTGTAAATGTTTGTAGTCTTTGCTGCTTGCTAACCGCTCCATCTCCTTTTTCGACACTTTTTCTTGCATGCGAAAATAGGCAAAGTCCTCTTTAATTTGCCCGAGCATCCATTCATCCGCATCTGGAAAACCCGAATCTAAAAAAGAACTCCTTTCAACAAGATGGAGCAGGAGCCATCCCCCAACCGCCACAAAAAAAAGGGATATGACAACACCAAACCGTGTTCTCTTTGCCATGATGATTATAAAAAAGTTCGATAGATATGCTATTAGAAGCTGTTTTAAAACCCCAGCATTTGAGTTTTAGCGAGATTTTCGATGAGATTTTTCCTCATTCGACGAGGACAATATGCAAAGCTGCATATAGCCGAGAAGAATGAATTAAAAAATCGCGAAAAGCACTCAAAACAAATGCTCGGGTTTTAAGAAAGTTCTTGCAAACACTTTTCCCTATGAGAATTGAAACATTCTCATAGGGAAAGAAATTGCAAATACTTTCTGAGACAGCTTCTTAGAACGTGATTTAAAAGGGAATAAGGGAGCGTCCTAGCGATTGCCCCATCAAGCAGCGAGTCTCCATGGTTTTACGAGATGCATCGAGCAAATCTTGGTCAAACTGGATACGACCAGGCTCAAAAATAAGAGCGATACACGACCCTCCAAACGAAAAATATCCCTTCTCATCGCCCTTAGCATAAAATTCGTTGGGAATGAAGGTCTGATGGATAGAACCTACACAGGTGGCGCCTATTTCCACATAGAGAATTTGTCCAAAGGCTTTTGTCAGCAAGGTTGTGATTTCACGTTTGTTTTTTGTGAGAATGGTAATGTCCTTCTTTAGGGCATTTGGGTTCACAGAATAAAGTGCACCATCGATCGTTCTCGCCTCTTGAGGCAAACAGTTGGAAGGAAAATGAAAGCGATGATAATCGCTTGGACACAGTCGAATGATGGCCATCGCCCCATTGCGATATTGCTCGCTAAGAGCTTTGTCGAGCAGAAAGCCTTCCAAGCAAAATTTAACGCCTTTCACTAGGAACCCATCTTGATTTTCAATATTTTCAAAGACAAGGCAACGACCATCAGCAGGCACAATTGCTACATCATATCCAGCTGCAATCGGACGCGCTGTTTCCTTGAGCGTACGGATAAAAAAATCGTTGAAAGATTTAAAGCTTTTGACAGGTTCTTGAAATTCATCAGGATTCACTTGGTATTTTTCTATAAACGGGACAACTTTGCAGCGGCTTAAACAAGTCTTCTGCAGCCAGCCATAAAAGCGAGACATCCATATCCAGTGAGCAACGATATATCTTAGAAAAGAAGAGAGGATTTTGCTCGTTATTCCATCACCATAGAGCAAATCGATGAATGCCCCTCCATAGACTTTTTCTTCTTTGATTTTCTTACTTATCCGATCTACGTAGCGGATCTCTGTCATGGTCTTTGATCCCCTAAAACAATACTTGTTTTTCTTGCGAATGAAGAAAACACTTTAAGCTCTTCGAGAAATTCTAGGGTGAATAGAGGCTCTAAATGCCCTTCTTCAATGATTTTTCTCATTTCCAGAGAAATCTTGACCATTCGCCAAGCTTCTGTTTTTGTGGAAATTTCTTTTATGAATTTTTTTTTCAAAACAGTGAATTCGTCAAGAAATTCCTTTAGTTTCTTTTGCCTTTCAAGTGTTTTACGCGTACACTCGATCGATTGCTCTAGTGATTCTAGAGCATCTGCATTAGGAGCTGCAAAAGAACTGAACGTGGCAATTACCCAGAACATTTTTTAAAAAACCAGCTATCTTTTACTTTTAACTAAATCGAAATTTGGAGCAACAACCCATCTTAGAATTCTCGGAAAATTCTCGCTTTTTGGAAGAAATGATTGTGGAAGGAATCAAAAAACACCGTTATAATAGGGACAATATGATCGTACGTGGATTAGGGATTTTTTCATGTTGAATGTTTTAAAAAAAATTTTTGGCACAGCACAGACGAGAACGCTTAAGCATTATCAGAAAATCGTTGTGAAAGTGAATGAATGGGACAAACAATTTCAAGCACTGAGCCACGACGAACTGCGTGCAAAGACAGAGGAATTTCGCAACCGGCACGAACAAGGTGAATCATTAGATGATCTCTTACCTGAAGCCTATGCGACTGTAAAGAATGCTTGCAGAAGACTTTGCGGCACACAAATCCATGTTTCCGGGTACGATCAAAATTGGGATATGATCCCCTACGATGTTCAAATTCTTGGCGCCATCTCCATGCACTATGGTGCGATTGCCGAGATGCAAACAGGTGAGGGAAAAACTCTCACTGCTTCAATGCCCCTTTACCTGAATGCCTTGAGCAAAAAACCCGTCCACCTCGTCACAGTCAATGACTATCTTGCAGAGCGTGATTGTCAATGGGTCGGCACTATTTTTCGCTGGTTAGGGCTTTCTGTTCAGCCGCTTACTAATGCCATCCCTCCTCACAAGAGAAAAGATGTTTACGCGGCCGATATTGTCTATGGAACTTGTTCAGAATTCGGCTTCGATTATCTTCGCGATAACTCTATGGCGCAGAGTAAAGAAGAGCAATCCCAAAGGGGTCATTTTTTTGCGATCATCGATGAAGTCGATTCGATTTTAATCGATGAGGCAAGAACACCTCTGATCATCTCAGGCCCCGCAGCTGTCTCAAGGCAAATGTACGAGGAATTAAAAGAGCATGTTGCACATATCGTCCGCCTGCAACGCGATCTTTGCAATAAACTGGCCTCTGATGCCAGAAAAGCTCTTGAAACGATTGATTATCTTGCAGAAGGTGAAAAGCGAAAACTGTCTCGAGAGCAAGAAACAGAGCTTAAAGAAGCCCTCCGTAAACTATGGATCGTCGGCAAAGGGACGCCCCAGAATAAAATCTTAAGACGACTCAAAGAAGACCCAGAAATTCGTGCCGGTGTCGAGAAATGGGATACCTATTTTTATCACGACAGCAATAAAGAAGAGCGCACCTCGACACTTGCTGAGCTCTATATCATCGTCGATGAAAAAGGCAATGAATACGAACTGACCGATAAAGGGATCAATGCTTGGAGTTCTTCACAAGATGATTTCACAATGCTCGATCTTGGTTATGAGTATGCTCGCATCGACCAAGATGATTCTTTAGATACCAAAGAAAAAATGCAGCGCAAAGTCGTTTTACGTGAAGAAGATTCTAGCCGCAAAGAAAGGGCTCACAATCTACGACAACTTTTCCGCGCCCATCTTCTTATGGAACGCGATGTCGATTACATCGTTGCAGACGGTAAAATTGTTATTATCGATGAAAATACTGGGCGCCCCCAGCCCGGCCGACGCTTCTCCGATGGTTTGCATCAAGCGATCGAGGCTAAGGAAGGCGTAGCCATTCAAGGCGAGACACAAACCTACGCTACGATCACCCTTCAAAATTATTTCAGGATGTACGCAAAGCTGGCTGGGATGACTGGTACAGCAATGACGGAAGCCAACGAATTAAAACAGATCTACAAACTCGAAGTTCTTGCCATCCCTACGTATCGTGCTTCTCAGAGGATCGATGCGGACGACGAGATCTACATGACCGAACGCGAAAAATACAACGCCATTCTCAAGGAAGTCCAAGAAATCCACGCTAAAGGTCGTCCTATTCTCATCGGAACTGAATCTGTCGAAGTTTCCGAAAAACTCTCGCGCATTTTACGACAGAATAAACTTGAGCACACTGTCCTCAATGCAAAAAACCATGCCCATGAGGCCGCTATCATTGCTGACGCTGGCAAACGCGGCGCTATTACGGTAGCCACCAACATGGCCGGCAGGGGAACGGATATCAAGCTCAAAGAAGATGTAGCTTCGCTTGGAGGCTTACACGTCATCGGAACTACAAGGCACCAATCGCGACGTATCGATCGGCAGCTACGCGGACGTTGCGGACGTCTTGGAGATCCCGGGTCTTCCAAATTCTATGTATCCTTTGAAGATCCTTTAATGCGCATGTTCACATCCCCGCGCATCACAGGATTTTTACAACGTTTTCGCCCACCTGAAGGTGAACCGATTTCTGCTAAAGTGCTGAATAAATCGATCGAAACTGCACAAAAACGCGTCGAACAACGCAATTTCATGATCCGTAAGCACACTCTTGAATACGATGATGTCATGAATAAGCAGCGAACTGAAATTTACTCCTTCCGCAATGACGTACTGCTTGCTGAAGAACCTTTTACAATTACGCGGGAAGTCATGGAAGGCGCTACCCTGCAAATGGCAGAAAAATTCCTTGGCAATCGTGATGCTAATAGTGGATGGAATCCGCGCGGTTTTTGCGAATGGCTTGTCAACCATTTTCCTATCACTTTCGATGCACATGTATTCGAAAACGATTATGCAACACGTCAAGAGATCGAAGATCACGCATGTAAGACCATCATCCAGGCTTTCTCCAATAAATTAGTGCAGGAAAAAGACTCCCTCTTGCATTTTCAGACTCTTCTTGAAGGAAAAACTGAGCAAAAACTCGATCCTCAAGCAATCCTAAGCGAGGTCATTCGCAATATTCTCATTCGCAATATCGACCGCGAATGGCAAGGACATCTTTTGCAGATCGATCATCTGCGGGCCGAAGTCTCTATGAGAGCTGTTGGACAGAAAGATCCTCTTTTGGAATTCAAGCAAGAAGCTTTTTCTCTTTTCGATCGTTTTACTATTCGAGTAAAAACGACCATTTGCCATTCGCTTTTTAAATTTGAAATGGTCGCTCCGAGATTCTTAAATACATTGCGCGATGCTGAAGAAGAGGTTCAGCCTGAATTAAAAACAACGATCACGATCTGATCTTGCTTTTCTAGCTTAGAAAGCATTTGCAAATTCTTTTCCCTATGAGAATTGAAAAACCCTCAAGAGAATTTTTAGAATAAAAGCTATTTAAGCGCTTTCATTAGACTTCTTTCGAAACTTAGCGATTGTGAAAATGAACGCAAAGACGCAGAGAAAATTGATAATGTATTAGCCGCGCTGATAATAGACGCTGCAATCGAAGCACATCGGATATTAGGCGGCCCAGGCTTGTTGGAGAGCTTGTATCAAACTAGGATTACTTCTCAATTTTGGGCAGAAACTTCTCCCCAATGGCATGGAAAGAGTCGTTAATGATTTATAAAACTCTTTGTGTCTTTGCGTTAATTTTCATAATCGCTGAGTTTCGAAAGAAGTCTAATGGAACGCTTATGCAGGCTTTATCCTAAGCATGAGAAATTCCCTTAAGAATTTTTTAATTTTCATAGGGAAAGATATCGTAAAAGATGAGCAGCAGGTTTTTGGATTTCTATTGTTCTGCTTTGCGGTAGCCCCAATAAAGCATAGGCAAAGAGGCGAGCATATAGATAAACCAGTATTTGGTGTTCCATTCTAGCCTGAGCACTCCTTGCTCAGAGAAAAAGATCTGCAGCAGGCCTAAAATAAAAAACACACTCCCAGCTGAAAGCGTCAAAATAGAAATGAGAATGGTTTTACCGACCTTATCCTCTGCCTCTTCGCGAGGCAAAGTTCCTGGTAGCGCGGCTGTTCCACCATGATGTGCAGGAGCGATGATGCGAGGTTCTTTAGGAGGTGGTGCTTTTGGCGCCTCTGTTTTTTTTCCTTTATAAGGCGGTGCATAGAGTGAGGTAAGACTATCTTGAATAGCTTGATTACGGGAAAGGGGGTCTTGCTTTGGGACTTCCATCTCAGGAACTTTCGAAAGGTCTGAGGAGCAGTATGGACAGGCAATGGCTTCAAAAGGAACTCTACCATCGCAACTCGTGCACATTTTTTGACGATCTACGGGTTTCATACCAACTCCTTCCTCTTTAGCATGCGTTGTCAAATGTCCTTTACTCTTGTCAAGCTGCTCTTGACAATCTTTTTTTTCAATGAAACCTAGACAACGCTCTATTTCCACCATCCTCAGAATGGCATAAGGAACCGAATTCTTTCTATATCCAACTTTGAAGTTTATAAGCGATCTGGAGGGTGCAATCAGTTTTTGATTGGTATTTATGGAAATCGATCTCCAAAGTTGTTAGTATATACTCGATTTTTATTATGAGGGATTTGTGAATACCGAGCGATTCGATATTGTCGTTATTGGCGCAGGGCCAGGCGGTTATGTTGCTGCGATTAAAGCTGCTCAATTTGGTAAAAAAGTGGCATTGATTGAAAAAGGGTTTCTCGGTGGCACCTGTCTAAATGTCGGCTGTATTCCCACCAAAACTCTTCTCGCTGGCGCCGAAGTTGTGCATAAAATCAAATCCGCCGCTGATTTTGGCATTTCAACAGGGCCGGTTTCTTTTGATTACCATAAAATGAAGGGTCGTAAAGATTCTGTCGTCGAATCGATACGTAAAAGCTTAGGCGGCCTCATACAGTCCAATCAAATAAAGATCTTCAAAGGGATAGCTGAATTTATTTCTCCGCAAGAACTCAAAATAAAAGGCGAAGACAATCTTCTTGTCACATTCGACAAGATCATTATTGCTACAGGATCGGAACCTGTCGATATCAAAGCTTTCCCTTGCGATCATAAAAAAATCTACAATTCCAGTTCGATCTTAGAAATGACTGCTCTTCCAAAGACTCTGGCTGTGATCGGAGGCGGATACATTGGCTGTGAGTTTGCCAGCCTGTACGCAGAACTAGGGGTAAAAGTGATCATTTTGGAGGCTCTATCTAGCATTGTTTCCCTACAAGGTAAATCTGTTGCAGAAGCCC
Organism: uncultured Simkaniaceae bacterium; assembly: GCA_963791555.1. Lineage (GTDB taxonomy): Bacteria > Chlamydiota > Chlamydiia > Chlamydiales > Rhabdochlamydiaceae > JAGXTH01. Next base: position 259,928 of record CAWBSQ010000001.1, on the reverse strand, counting down.
TAACCAAAGCGTTTACCAAGAAGGGTATCGAAATCCGCACTGGTGTCATGGTTGAAGGGATCGATCATGATGGAGAAGGTTTAATAATCCGTCTCAAAGGCGGCGATGTTGTCCATTGCGACCGCGCACTGGTATCCGTCGGTCGAAAAATTGTATCGCAGAATTTAAATCTGCAGGCAGCTGGTGTCCTCACTGATGACAAAGGCGCTATCATCGTCGACGACAAGATGCAGACCAATGTTCCCAACATCTATGCCATTGGCGACGTAACAGGTAAATTTCTTCTTGCGCATGTTGCCTCACATCAAGGAATAGTGGCCGCAGTCAATGCATGCGGAGAACAAGCGAGCATGCACTACGATGCTGTGCCAGCTGTGATTTTTACTGAGCCAGAAATTGCAACTGTTGGCATGACGCAGGAACAAGCAGCTGAAGCCGGCTATCAAGTCACCATTGGGAAATTTCCATTTCAAGTCCTCGGCAAATCGATCGCTGCTAAGCAGACCGAAGGGTTTGGGCAGATCATCAGTGAAAAAAAGAGTGGGCGAATCCTCGGAGCGCAAGTTGTCGGGCACGAAGCTTCTGTCCTCATTGCAGAAATAGCCCTGGCCATTGCCAATGAAATCCCATTAGAGGCTCTTACCGACACGATCCATGCTCACCCCACAGTTTCTGAAGTATGGCTGGAAGCAGGTCTATTGGCACTAGACACACCTATTCATTTTCCGCCAAAACCCAAAAAAGCGACGAACCCTTAGTTACGAAAGAGATCTAATGTCTGAAGAAGAGATAGAGCATAAACAACCTATGCGCCGTCTAAATATCCTGCCCGACAATCCCGAATCGGAGAAAATCGGGCGTTTTCCTTCTTGGCTGCATCGCAAATTGCCAAAAGGCGGTAATCTCTTTAAGACCAATGCGCTAATAGAAAAATATCAGCTCAATACAGTATGTGAAGAAGCCAAGTGCCCTAACCGTTTCGAATGCTATTCAAAAAAAACAGCAACGTTCCTGGCCCTCGGTAAAGCCTGCACCAGAAATTGCGGATTTTGCGATATCGATTTTACGAAAACACCAGCTCCGCCTGCAATAGACGAACCAACTAGAATAGCAGCTTCCGTAGCAGAGCTTGGACTAAAGCACGCTGTAATTACGATGGTCGCACGCGATGATCTGGCAGATGGCGGCGCAGCACACATCGCAGCCATCATCCATGAAACACGAAAAATCAATCCTGGAACAACCATAGAAGTCCTTACCTCTGATTTTTCTGGAAATCTTCAAGCCCTCCATACTGTTTTGGATATGCATCCAGAGATCTTCAATCACAACATCGAAACTGTCCGCTCTCTTTCACCTCGCGTGCGCCATAAAGCGACGTACGATCGCACGCTCATGATCTTGTCCGAAGCAAAACAATCGGCCAAGGTTTCGTTTATTAAGTCTGGCATCATGGTAGGGCTGGGAGAAACTACCGAAGAGGTCTTCCAGACCATCCGCGACCTTCATGCGGCAGGCTGTGATATCATCACCATCGGCCACTATCTTCAGGCCAATACTCGTAAACTGTTGGTCAAAGAATTTGTCACCCCTGACCAATTCAAACTCTACGAAGAGTTTGGCCTGCAGATAGGGGTCAAGCAGATGTACTCAGGGCCCTTTGTGCGCTCTAGTTATAACGCCCAAGAAGTCCTCCACCTGATGACTGCAAAAGAGTGATTAACGCAAATTAGACTTAAAATTAGCTCCGTGCCAATATATTTGACTCGAATGGACCTCACAAATGGAGGGAGTCTATGGCAACCGATTACGCGATAAGTTGTGGCAAACTAACAACCGATCTTCATAAATATGAAGAAAGTGTAGAGCAACTTAAATTTGCCACAATAGCATCTAAATTAGATGCACTCTGTTTAGCTGTACGAGGTCAAAAGCTCGAATTTAATCAATTACAAGATCGTTCCCCACCCCAATATGATCACATAAAGTATATGGGTAAGGATAGTGCACGAGAAACTGTCGCTAATGCGCTTAGAAGCGTAGGACGGATTTTAAAAATGCAACTTTCTTTCTCAAAGCGAAAAATTGAGATATTAAAAGAGTATTCCCAAAAACCCTATTCCAAGGGACAAAAGCAAATATTCCAAAGCAAATTGAGCGAGCTAGATGACCAGATGAGATTTTATAATGAAGCTATTATTTATCAATCTAGTATGAAACAACTTTCTGCGGCAACTGAGGAAACCTGCATTATTTTATAAGGTTCTTCTGCTACCCTTTTCCTTTTCCTTGCTCAAGAATAGGCCGCTATTTTTTGATTTTAATTGGAGTTTTTTAGAATGCGCTCTAAAGCCTGGCTTCCTGTAGAAACAAGCGCTTCGAAGCGTAGTGCGCTATCAATGTGATATCTCTTATGAAGGAAGGCCTTTTTGCCGTATTCCAAGTCCTTCAGGTGCTGCATAGATGGGAGAGATGCATTCTTTCGATAGATAAATCCATAAACTTCATTGCGGAAAGTGGTAGGCAGCTTGAGGAACAGCGGTTCCGCAACATCATCGAGATGATGATAATATAGCCAAGCAATATAACTTATCGCCGTGAGAAGAAAAGGACTCGCAAACTGGCTACGGGGTTCTTTGCCTTTTTTTGCAGAAGAATTCATTATTTTTTGCAAACCTTCGATCCTAACCCGACTAAAGTGGGGCATTTTTTTGAGAATGTCTGCTTTGCGTACTTTGCGATCCTTTTTTATCCCATACTCTGCTTGAAGAATTTCTTCTGTAAGAGATTTTAGTTTTGAACCAACCTTATTTAGGTATTCCTTCGGGCAAACGAGTTTACCGAAAAATTCAGCAAGTTCTAACTTAAAGCCTTTGAATTTTGTCGAAAAGGTGGCTAACTCTAAAAGCATTAGAGTTTTTATCTTCATCGTTTCTTTGGAAATGGATTCGATTGGGTTATTTCCGAGATAAAGCACTCTTAATTGATTCATTTTGGAAATATGCGGGCCAACATTGCAAATGCGGTTATTTCGTAAATTCAGCCATCTAAGACTTGGTATGACAGGCAGTTTACTGATGGTATTTTGCGAAACGTCTAAATACTCAAGCGATGACAGTTTCGAAAGCCCCTGGGGCAAACTATGTAAATGCAATCGAGTAAGGTTTAAGGTTTGAATATTCGATAAGAGAATTCTTGCTTCCTCTTTCTCCATCCACTCCAGGGCTAGTTCATAAAGCCTCTTTTGTGAATCGGCTTGCAAATTAGGCCGCTCTTGAGGCGGTATCTCTATCCAAATGACATTGAACACCGCAAGAAAATCTCGAATCCTTTTTGCCTCGAAGGTCGAGTTTTCTGGTATAAAACGAACATATTCTCCAAAAATTTTCCTATCATGAACAGCAGGCTGAGATAATAGGAGTTCGCTATGACCTGTGGGCAAGGGCTCATGGACAGGGAGATTCTCAGTAGGAGCTGTATTGAGTGGTTCCTCCACTGCAGAGGACGGATCGGGAAAATCAGATGCTCTGCAGATGAGTTTTTTGCGGTTTTTTGGATCCTGCAAAACCCAGTGGTCGATTTCTTTCTTCAGATTGCTATTTAAAACAATCCCCTGGATTTTTCGGCCATTTTTTTGAGCTTCGCTCGATTTGATCTGATGGGGCGATTGGTCATTCTTAGGTGATAAGATACTCAAATTCTTTCGACAAAGGGGGCAGGGGAGCATTGCTTTATTCAAAGCCAGCCTGGCGACCATCGCCTTAATAGATTCTTGATCCAAATGCTGCTTACAACAGGGCAGCAACATAGGCTGCTGCATAACAGCTCCTGCCACTGGACAGAAATAGTGCTCAGTATTCATTTTGTCTGATGAAATCGCCATAGCCTAAATCTTTGTTATAAAGACCCGAAGTCAAAATTAGGTTTCCAAGTAAGAATATCTAATTTCGTCTAGGGCGTCTTAATTATACCTTTATTTAGGTTAAACTATCAACATCTTCCGTAAATTATGTAATAAAAAAATATTACTTACTATTGCTTACAAATTCAAAAATTGTTAACTGACAAATTATCCAGGATACGATGAGCCTATACTACGATGAATATCTCTCAGGATGTAATGTCGGTTGTTTTGGCCGGTGGGCAGGGCACTCGACTTTTTCCTCTGACCCAAAAGCGCTGCAAACCTGCTGTTGTTTTTGGAACTCGGCATCGACTTATTGATATCCCTATCTCTAATTCTTTGAATTCTGGCATCCGCCATATTGCCGTTATTTCTCAATATTTTGCTTCGGAATTAAACCAACACATAGCTTGTACCTTTCGCCTGGATCAATTCCAACGTGGAAAACTCGATCTCCTTTGCCCAGAGGAAACGATGGAAAAGAAGGTATGGTTTCAAGGGACAGCCGACGCTGTAAGGCAAAATCTTACCCATCTGCTCACTTCTCCAGCCGATTATTTTTTGATCTTATCTGGCGATCAGCTCTACAAAATGGACTATCGGCCAATGATTCAGTTTGCTATCGAAAAAAAGGCCGATCTCGTCATCGCCACTCAACCGGTCTATGAAAGTGAGGCGCGTCGAATGGGCCTGCTGAAAATTGATCATTCACAGCGCATCACTGAATTTTTTGAAAAGCCATCAGAAGCTCATATCTTGGAACGATGTATTTGCAAGGAAAGTGCACGATCTCATCCTCAGACTCGCTATCTTGGTTCGATGGGCATCTACGTATTTAAAAAGGCCGCCCTATTGTCCATTCTCGAAGAAAAAGGGGATGACTTTGGAAAAGAGATCATCCCTCTTCAAGTCAAAAGAGGTAAAACCTACGGCTTCATCTTCGATGACTATTGGGAGGACATCGGAACGATTGCTTCTTATTATCAAGCCAATCTTGCTCTGACAAAACGGCAGAACTGTCTTAACATCTATGACGATCGATTGCCTATTTATTCAGAACAGCTGCATTTGCCAGGGGCTATGATCGAAAAGACACGTGTAGAACAATCGATTTTAGGACAGGGGAGCATTATACAAGCTGAGGAAATCACCCATAGCCTTGTTGGCCTAAGAGCACAAATCGATCGGCATACCATCCTGCGGCAAACAATCCTTCTTGGAGCAGCCAATTCGTCCGTCAGCATTGGAAAACACTGCCTTCTGGAAAACGCTATCATCGATGAAAATGCCACATTAGGGGATAATGTCCGGCTCACCAATCAGCGTCAGCTTTCTCATTTCGACGGAGATGGCATTTATGTGCGCGATGGTATTATCATCGTGACAACAGGAACGCATCTACCCGATGGCTTTTCATTTTGAGAATCTGGGCTCTTTCTGATCCACATCTTTCCTTCGGCACTAAAGACAAAAGCATGGATATTTTTGGGCCCTCTTGGCTCCACCATGCGGAAAAAATTGAACGTGGGTGGCGATCGCTGATTTCCTCGCAGGATCTCGTATTGGTGCCTGGGGACATCTCTTGGGCCATGCGGCTTGAAGAAGCAATGTCCGATCTAAACTGGCTTGATGCTCTGCCGGGCACAAAACTGCTCGTCAAAGGCAATCACGATTTTTGGTGGCCTTCCGCCGCTAAAATGAAAGCTGCTCTCCCCCCCTCCATCCATTTTCTCCATAATTCTGTCTATAATTGGCAAGATGCCACGATTGGCGGTACACGGCTATGGGACAGCACCGAGTATTCTTTTGAACGATTCATCGAATTTCAATCGAATCCTAAAGCCAAACCCGCCGTACCTAAAGACCTCGATCAAGAGGAAAAGATCTTTTGCCGCGAATTAGATCGATTAGAATTCAGTCTTAAACAGCTGAATCCTGATGCTAAGCTTCGCATGGCCATTACACACTATCCCCCTATAGGGGCCGATCTACTGCCTAGCAGGGCTTCTGTCCTGCTTGAGCGCTATGGCGTAGAAATTTGCGTATTTGGGCATCTTCATAATTTAAAAAAAGAGGTCCTGCCGCTATTTGGATCAGCGAGAAATGTTCGCTATGTGCTCTCCTCCTGCGATGCGATCGACTTCACCCCCATAAGAATCCATTAAGAAAAGATCTTAATAGTTAGCATAAAAATGCTATAGCCGCTTACATGCTGCAAAACTCCTGAAAATCCTTACTCTAACGCATGCACAGAACTAGACTTGGCTCTGCGACAAGACGCAAGCAAGACCACGAAGTGGGCGTGAGCGCATGGAGCAGCCCACCGATTTAGATCGCAAAGCAAAATCGCATCGCAGGAGAGCCCGCAAGGGCGACGGAAGCTGTGCACGGCACAGCCCGACTGCGAGGACGCGATTTGGCACAGCGAAATGAAGCGCAAGGGGGCTGGTGAAGACACGAGAAGATCCGGGGGATCTTCGTAGTGCGAAAACAGGGGGGTGTGCTTACGCAGTAGGACACACAACCCGACATGTAAGATATAAGCGCTTATGCAGATTATATCCTAAAAATTCTCTTGAAAATCTTTTTCCTTGCATAGGGAAAAGAACTTTCCAACACAACCTTACTGCTTGAGTAGGCTGATTAGATGATCTTTATCTTCATCTGCTTGGTGGAAGGGCTGATCGAGTTGACGGCTGGACCGCCTTTGGAAAAGGGCATCGACAGCCTTCTCTTCGTTTTCCTGATCTAGGCAACGATGAAAATCTGCGACAATCGCTAAAACATCTTGAAAATCTTCTTCCGTTTGAATCAGATTCAAACAAAGCAAGATTACCTGCTTGAAAACAGCCGGCTCCCCTTCGTGCGCAAGAAAGGTTGCGATTTCTAGTACAAGATCGAGTTCTGGTCGTTCCTGGAGGGATTCTAATAGCCTGGCAAGGGTATCAGCAGCTTCAGCCGTACCTACTCTTGTGAAAAGTCGTACACGTAAGAAATCAAACCAGCGCTGATCGCGGAGATAATCGTAGAACCCATCGATCCATTCTGAGGCGACGAGTTCCTGGCTCGTATCGATCAATTCAGCAATATAATCGTAGAGAAAGCTTTCTAGGTCATGGGCACAAAATTGTCCAATGAGGTCAAAGGCATCTTTAGGCTCCAACCCAGCATCGACACTCTCATCGAGAATTCTTTCGAGGTCTTCTAGAGACTCTTCAAGCTGCGCGGCATCTGGATTGTGCTGTCTATCGAAAAGGTCGATCATGCGATCCAATTCATCGCAAAAGATCGAAAGCGTCTGCCGATCGGGTAGGTACCTTCGCCAAACTTCGAAAAAAAGCAGATAGGTCTTTTCTCTTTCAGCAGTTAGCTCATCACTCTCCGTCAACAAATCTGTCAGCTCCTCTGGCCCGTCACATTCCTTGGCGTAGGCAAGAAAAGTCTCTGTGGTCAAAAAAATCTTCAGCTCCTTAAGACGGTCGAAGAGCTCCTGCTCTGAGAGCAGGCGATAATCTTCTACTTGCCAGTCTTCGACTAAAAGGGTGGGCGTTTCTAACCAACTGCTGCGCAATAGATTATATAGCGCCTTGCCGCTAAGTTCCATCCATATCTCTCTTATGGGACTTCGGATAAATCATTCTTTTTTTCCAGAGAACCAATCACCAAAACTTGCGTAATCTGGCTTCTGGCAACGAGAATATGCTGAAAAAGGGTATCTCGTCAAACGTGCTCTTGCATATACTCATTATCGTTCTTTTGCGAAAGTCGACCCATGATAATGCAAAAAAAATCTTTCACCTTACTCGAAGTGCTCCTTGCTATCAGCTTGGTGGCTTTGGCAGGGCCGATTCTTTTCAGCGTTCCCTTTCGTCTAGCCAAACAAGAGATGCTCGCTCTTCATGCTGCAGAATTCGCTAGGCTGGCCGACCTCGAATGGAACTCGATAAAGATTCAACTGCTCAATCAAGAAATTCCGTGGAAAACTCTTGCCAAAGCTGAATCCAACCCCCTTTTACTGGAAGAAAGAACTGGCACGATCGTCTTTTCCAAACAGCATCGGCTTCCCTTTGTCGTAAAAAAGATGGTCACTGAATCGCGGAAAAAAATCCTTTCCAAGGATCGCGAAGGAAGATTGGTCAACATAAAAATTTCCTTTATTCCGAAAACACAAGGAGCGGAACAATCTTTTGAATATAAAATTGCTATTCTTAACAGCTCTTCTTGATCTATTTTTAATGAGTATGCTAAGTGAAAATTATGAAAAAGAAACGTTCGCTTGCCAAGAGATCTGTAGAGAAAAAAAAATCACGCCCGCCGCTTGCTGGCCAAAAATGGCTAGGACAAGCGCATTTATTTGAGCCCGAAAATTCTAGAATACGAAACCAATAATCCCTATACTCTCCGCATTCCACTCTGGCTCGAGGACTCATGTCTATCCAAAGATTGTCCCAATTTAGCCCCCCCCGTTCACATGCCGTAAATCCTCCTAACTCGATTGCAGCTCTACGCTCAGCCGCAAGGCCTGCTCTTCTCTCTTCTTCGCTTTGTTCGCTAGAAGGGTCTTGCCATTCTTATCTGAGAAAATTTTGGGATTTTTTTGTTCATCTCTTTCGCTCTTTTTTGCGTTTTTTTGGACTCATTGAAAAGAGTCGATCGCTCTCTCCTAAAGAAAGGGAATACCGGATTCGAGAAGGAGCTGCCAATATTCGTGCTAGGTTGGCCCGAGCCTTTCAAAATGCTCAAGACCAGATGGCTGGTGAGATAGATAAACCATTTCGTTATTTGCATCCTCAATCCAGGGTATTCCATGGCCAAGAATTGAAAATAGGGAAGTATGACGTCGGTCTATGCCATGCGCAAGGACGCCGAGAAGAAATGGAAGATGAGCACTTGGCTAAAGCTTTTACTTTGGTCATCCAAGGAAAAAGGTATCCCATACAACTCTTTGGCATATTCGATGGTCATGGCGGTCGTACAGCAGCCCGTTTTATAAGAGATCACTTATATCGGCACTTAGAAAGAGCTTTAATCAAGTATAATCCGAATGGCCTAAATGAGGTCGGTATTTGGAATGCTTTGAAAATGACATTCGTGCGGTTGAACCAAGAGTTTAAGGCGCAATATGAGAATATCGAAAAAACTAGTGGGAAATGGAAAGGATTTATCTCTGATGAAGAAGGATCGACAGCTACGGTCGCCATCATCCTAGATGGAAAGATTTTCACGGCAAATGTAGGTGATTCTCGAACAGTTTTAGATAACTATGGGGTCCCTATCCAGCTCAGCGAAGATGCAAAGCCAGGAGAGCCTCGTTATGAAAGAGGCGTTCAGAATCGTGGAGGGAAGGTGATTCTTAAAGATGTGCCAAGGGTAAATGGCGATCTAGCAGTAGCCAGATCGATCGGCGACTTCCGTCTAAAAGGCGCCATAAGCGCCCGGCCAAAAATCACTGTCCTTCCTCTTTCTGAAATCAAAGAAGGAAGTCACCTTGTTCTGACTTGCGATGGCATTGTTGACGTCTGCAGTACCAGACAGCTCGTCGAAGGGGTTCACGCTCATAGGGGCGATAAACCGCGAGTTTTAGCAGAGGACATCGTCTATTCTGCTTATAAGGCAGGTTCAGACGACAACCTCTCTGCTCTCGTCGTCGAGCTCAAGTCTTAAAAAATTATGAAGAATCGAGAGAAAGTCTTTTTAAGAAAACCAAAGAGATCCGGATTTACCCTACTAGAAATTTTAGTTTCTATCAGCATAGCCAGCATCTTATTTATCGTATTATTTTCCAAAATTCGTGAATTTGCTTCTCTAAGAAAACAGCTTAAACAAGTCGAATCGGAATGCCTAGAAAGACAATTATGCCAGATTCGCCTACAAGAACTTTTTAGCCTGCTTCTTGTTTCGGATAAGGAAAAACAGGATCGTTCTTTTTATACACAACAAAACAGCTTGGTCTTCCAGATCCAGCAGACGATCGATGCCGACCCGGCTTTTCTAGGAAATCTTGATTGTACCATGCAATTTGATCCTGCTTCAGGACACCTTTATCTAGTAACGAAAAATGCTTCCGGGCAAGAACGAAGGGAGCTTTTAGTGAAAGGCCTCCTTAATTGTTCTATGCGCTTTTTTTCGACTAAAGAAAAAACCTGGCTCAACGATTGGTCCCAAAAGAACGCTGATTTGCCAGCTTTTTTCTCGATCAAATGTTCAAAAACTTTTGGCCAAGTCGACTATCTCTTCGCTATCGACGCCTCCACTCCACAATTGCAGTCATGAATATTCTCATCACGACGTTTTCTTTGCTTTTCGTCCTCGCCATCAGCTCCGGTCTTTTTTGGAAAGAAGCATTGAGTTCTTCCTACACATTGAAGGCCTCCAAGGGATTTTTCGAAGCTGCCCGCAAAGCACACAACAAAGCAGAACAGAAACGATTTAACCGTTGGAAAGAGTTAAATCCCATACCGACGCTAGTTACTATCTCAAAAAAACCATCTTCCTCTTCGAAGCGAATGCATGTCAGCCATAGGGATAAACATCCTCCTCTTGAGCAGGGACGATTGCACGTTGCACCATTATGGAACCAAGAACATAAGCTTCTTTTCCAACCTGTGCTAGAACGTCTTTTGACGCATCTTTATGGACATGCCCCTTGGTTCGATACCATCAAAGTGAACCGTCTTATCGAAGCGATGGCCAAGTTTGAAGGGGAATTTAAAGAAGCAGATTTTAGCGAACAACTCGATAAGGAACTTTATAGTATGTGGTATCCTATGTCTAGGGGAACGCAAATCTACGATACCGAGAAAAAAATCGGCTATCCTCCTCTTCACGACTATCTCGATTTTTCCCCCACATCAGCAAAACACGCCTGTCACTTTCCCTTTGCACCCCTTCCTATCCTGGAAGCTATATTCGGAGAAGAAATCACTAAAAAAATCTTAGAGGTAGAAAAATCTAAATGGGAAGAACACCATCGTCACCGTTATTGTCTAAAAAAAGAACTCTTGCCCTTTCTTAGAATCAATAGACAAAGCAGTCAATTGATCGATTTTGTGGAAACATTTGTTTATTTCAGCCAATCGATCGGTCGCAGATCTTTTGAACAGGGAGAAGACCCTAGAAGTCAAATATCCCGCCGTTGCACTCTTAGAGATGATTCAAAGGAAGTAAAATAGTGAATGTCGTCCCCTTGCCAAGTTCAGAAGAAACTTGTATGGTGCCATCGTGTTTTTCGATGATCGTTTTCACAATGGATAAGCCTAACCCAGCTCCTCCTAATTTTCGTGAACGAGCTTTATCGATGGTATAGAATCTGTTAAAAACATGAGGAAGATCTGCCTCAGGAATGCCGATCCCTTCGTCTTTGATAGACAGTACGGCAGTGTCTGGTTGTTTACTCAATAAAATCGTGATCGAGGAACCTGGTGCAGAGTATTTCACTGCATTTTCTAAAAGATTGAAGATCGCAAGCTCGAGAAGATCCCTTGCAACAGATGCAATGATCGGCTGCGTACCGCTTACTTTCACCTCTACTTTTGCTTCATGATGCACAGCTAAAAGGTGGTCTCGACAATCCTCGACCAACTGCCCAAGATTGCAATCTTGCAAATTTGCAAGAGGCAAATTTTCTATATCAGCCAGTGTCAAAAGGCTTCGTACAAGGTGGTCCATTCTTTGACAATTTCTTAAAATTTTTTCGGTAATATCGTGCAACATTTCTTCGGAGATCTCTGGCAAATCTTGGAGAGTTTCAGCAAAACCGCGGATCACCGTGATCGGCGTACGCAATTCATGGGAAGCATTAGCGACAAAATCTTTCCCCATATCTAACACACGATAATGATCCGAATTATCTTGAAGAACGATGATCGCTCCTCGTTCATCAGCCTTGGGAGCTGCAATCAAATCGAGATACAATTTTCTCGAGTCGCCAAGTGAAATTGAATCTGTGACAACGGCTTTTTCTCGCTGGCAACTCAAAAGAAGTTCTCTGCACCGTGCGATCAGCGGCTTTTTAAACTGCTCTGCTGCTGCCACTATCGATTGCCCAATCAACTGCCTGCGTGGAATCCCCAACATCTTTCCAGCGATGAAATTGATGTACTGAATCTTGAGATTTCCATCGATGGCAATGACTCCCTCGCCAAGAGATTCCAGAATCGCCTCTTTTTCATTTCGTTCTTCTTTCACTCTCTGCACTTGCAATCTTACCCTCGATGATAGCGAATTCAATGTATCGGCTAATTTTTTTATCTCATCCTCTTCACTCAACTTCCTTTTTAATTGGATATTTGGCAGATCATCTGTTTTTCCTTCCTGATAGGGTTTGATCTCATGAATGATTTGCTCGATGGGCTTGCTCAACCTTGCAAAGACAAGCCATGTCATGATCAGAAAGAAGAGAAGCAAGATGGAGCCAAGGATCAAAAAACTCGTTTCAAAACTATGCATCATCCCAGTGATTTGCCAAGCGGGATATGAGGTGCGAAGAACATACTCTTTTCCATGAGATGTGAAAGCGACAGCGATAAAAGCGAACTGCGACCCGTATGCATGTGAATATCTTTCGACATACGATTCTCCTTTTTTAAACGCTTCACTGACTTCTGCATCGACGGTTGACTCGATCGTTTTCACTTGTGCAAGCGGTATTCGGGTATCAAAAATGGGAACGCCCTGACGATCAAAAAGCGTCGCGCGCAGGAAGACAAACAATAATTTTTGCTCCTTCAAGAGAGCAATCATTTGCTCTTCATCGTTAGCGGGTTTTATCCCATCAATGATCTTTTGCGTTTCTTTGACAAAAGAATTTTGAACGATTTCTTCTACTGTATTTCCAATGAATGGCATCAGAATGGCAAAAAATAGAACAAAGAGGATGAGTTGACTAAAAAAAACTTTGGCACGAAAACTCAGTCTTAAGAACATTTTACCTCTACCTCATATACAAGCACCGGTTCGCTAAATCCCTTTACAGCTTCTTTGCCAACTTCCCGAATGGTAAACTGCTCCCGAACTTGTGATGCAGCAGCCATTGCTTCCGAAAGATAAATTTTTCCTGGAGGTGCAAGGGAGCACAAGCGAGCCGCAAGATTCACATGACTGCCCAAAACCGTGTAGTTTTGTCTATCATCAGCACCCATATTTCCAGCTACGACATCGCCAATATCGATGCCGATGCCCATTTGAATCGACTGCTTACCTTCCCTTTCTCTTTCTATATTCCATTCTTTCAATCGTCTTTGGATTTCATAAGCTGTTTTTACAGCATGCAGCCCATCTTCTTGCTTGGCTTTAGGGATGCCAAAAAGAGCCATGACCTCATCTCCAACATACTTATCGATCAAGCCACTATTTTCTTCGATAATCTGCGAGACATGCGTCATGCAATGGTTGAGCATAACAATGACCTCTTCAGGATGCATAGCTTCTGTCATCTTAGAAAATCCACGGATATCAGCAAACATAACGCAAACAGTTTTTCTTTCACCCCCAAGCATCATATTGCTCTTGAGGATCTCGGCTGCGATAACAGGTGAAACCACTTTATTTAATGCAGCCCGAACTTTCTCTTTATCTTTTAAAGACTGGATCATCTCATCGAAAGAATCATAGAGAGAATGTACCTCATCGCTTTGATCGATACGCATTTTTGGCAAAGTTACTTCGGATAATTTTCCTTTACCCACAGCGCTTGCCGCCTTTGCAAGTTGACTAATCGGTGCTGTAATTCTCTTAGCAAGGCGATTCAAACTCAGTAAAACAATAACTACAGCGATCAAAACGACAACCCACATTTTTTTTACAATTTCTCCGGTGACAGCCTTTACACCTTCTTCAAATGTATTGAGGAACTCAAATTCCTTTTCGGCAAGATTAACTGTAAAAAAATGCAGATCAATGCCAGGCAACGGTTGGACTCGGATAAAAAATAAAGAGCATCCCCCTGTCTCCACAACGCCTTCGCTTTTTGTTATGTTTTCGCGATAAGGAAATTCTTGCAGAGGTTTGTCCCATGGATTTTCCTCTGTCAAAGAAGGCAAATAGATCTGATCTCGAAAAACACAAAATACCGGTGCATCAAAAGCAATCGAGAGGGTTTTGGTCATATCATCGATGGAAGCACCGACGAGCAGGTCGCTCTTGTCTGATCCATTGATCAACGATAGTGAAGAAGCAAGGAATAATCTCTTTTTATCATCGGCAACGATGAAAGGAGTGAATGGCATCTCTTTAGCCAATTCACCATCAGCCTGGCTTTGGACGACGATTTGGTCGAGAACAACAGCATCTGTCAAAATCAAAAATCCGATCGGATCTTCCGCATTGAATAGGGCCACACCTTTAGGAAACTGCGGGCTTGTCGGAGAATCTCCAAATAATCCGGGATCGAGAATGGTGGTCAGCGTCCTTATAGCGCCGAGCACATCCGATCGAAGCTTCATAGCCCTGAGCTCATCGTGCAAAAAACGGTCAGAGTACTCTCTTTTCTTTGAAAGAGGTTGTCCCAGAATGGAAGATTGCGCTTCCCAAATAAGAGGTTGGCTCGCCTGATGCAGCCTTTCTTCAAGCAATTTGGTCACAGGGGCTAAATCACCAGAGTCTGGTGCAAACTGTATTTGCTTCAATAGGGGGAGTTGCTCATCAGAAAATGCGAGATACAATTTGGTCTGTTCATGATCTGCTTGAGCAACAGGAATATCGAGGATAGCAAGAGGAATCTCTATCGCCACGAATTTTTCGCGCTCTTTTTGCAATTGATAAATTCCTTCCAATCCCTTTGCTTTTCCAATGATCAACGCTGTTTTAGCACTCCTTGGATCGACGACGACTGAGGAGAGCATCTTTCCATTGAGCGAATGTTCAAGGAAATCCAGCCACTTATTCGAAAAAAGCAATTCGCCAATGGCCTGCCAGGTCTCAGATGCTTGCATCATCGCTTTGTACTGAATGGGATAGGCAGCAACCCCAGCTAATAAGGTCTCCAATTGTCCCATTTTTTGGGCAACTGTTTGTGTAAGAAATTGTACTACGCGTTCTCTTTTTTGCTGATGGAGTTCTCCTATGCTAGAAGAAAGATTGGATTCCGCTTTTTTGAGCGTTTTGGTGGTGAAATAAGCTTGCAGCACAGCGGCAATGACAAAGATGATGATGAACAGCGAACCTATCTGCAGAAACATGCGATAGCGCAGTTTCATGGAAGATCCTCATAGAAATTCTCTATCCCATCTTTCATCACAACAACTGTATCTTCGTGACGCACACCTCCCAATTCGGGAAGATAAAGACCGGGCTCAATGGTAACAACCATCCCTTCTTGCAGAATTGTCTCGCTTTCAGGGCCTTTAGAAGTCAGTCGAGGAAATTCATGAGTTTCCAGTCCAATGCCATGGCCAAGGCTATGAGTAAAATAGGCCTCGAGGCCCTCCTTGCGCATGACACTTCTAGCAGCCTCATCGAGTTCCTTGACTTTTACCCCCGCCTTGCAAAGCTTTCGCGCAGCTGCTTGCGCCTTCTTGACGATCTGCGCAATCTTCTGCATCTCTTTTGGTGCATCTACAGGAATGAGCGTACGTGTCATATCTGACGCATAGGAATCGAATACACATCCTACATCGATTAGCACAACATCACTTTGCCTAAATTTCCTGTTACCAGAGCGATGATGAGGAAAAGCACTATGGTCCCCAAAGGCCACAATCGGCTCAAAGGCCATTTTAGTAGCACCATGTTCACGACAAAAACTCTCAAATTTCCATGCTACTTCGAGTTCAGTGATACCCTCTTTTAACGTTTTAGCAGCAAATAGAAAAGCTTCTTTGGTTATATGGGCCGAGCGACGCATTTTTGCCAACTCTTCCATATCTTTAATTACTCTCAAAGGCCTAGTCAAATGGGGAATTGTTATCCATGAGGTCTTAGGAAATCCCTTTTTCATTTGCTCAAATGCATCTACACTAAGTTGAGTGCTATCGATTGCAATACGTTCGACCTCATTTTGCTCAAAGAATTTTTTGACAGACTCTTGCTCTTTCAAGAAGACTTCTACTGGCGAATACTTCTTAGCGATCGTGTAATAGCGACCATCTACGAAAAGCGCAGATGCCTTAGGACTGATCAACAAACTTCCTGCTGAGAGGGGAAGGCCCGTAAAATAATAGAGGTCGATAGGATCTTCAAGAAGACATGCGTCATGTGAAGAACGGTCCATCCTTTCAATCATGGCATCGATTCTGCGCTGATCCATAAAAAACACTTCCTCCATGTGCCCGGGACTATTGCTCAAAATAAGCGAAGCAGATCATTTTCACGAAGAGGTGCCACAATTGCCTGTCCCAATGGTGAGAAATGAGGGTTTTCGCTCTTCAGAAGAGTCCGTAAGATTTCTTCAGCTTCTTGTAGCAAAAAATTCTTTTTGATGCATCGATGAAAGGAGGCAATGGAACCCTTCTCCTTTTTCCCTTCATCAAGAAAATCGATGAGCGCCTCGGCGACTCTTTCAGATGCCCACTCTATAGGAATTCGCTCGATGCAAAAGAGCCTCTCCCCTAATTCCGCAATCGCGATTCCCATCGATTCCAACTCTTCTTTTCTCTTTCTCATCTCTTCTGCCTCTTTTTTATTCAATTCGATTTGAATCGAAATGAGCAACGATTGTGTTGTCAAAGAAGGCTTTGAAGCGTTAGAGCGCTCCTCCATAATGCGTTCTATGGCTCTTTGCAAATCGACAATGATGATACCTTCTTTGAAAGAAAGCTTGGGATGAGCTTCGACGAAGGCATAATGCCAAAGCAGGCCTACAATCTTTGGTTCTATAATTGGCAAGGGAAGCGGAATCTGCTCAATCCGAGCAGGAAAACTCTCACAAAGCGCCCAAGGAACTTCTTCCAAGGTTTGTAAATTCGCGTAGACTACGGTCGGCGATCCTTCTTTTTGCCACGGTGCGGCAAGAGTTTTGCGAATACTCTCATGGATGAGTTTTTTTACGTTCTCTTCCTCGTAAAACCGGACTTCTTTTTTTTGTGGATGTACATTCACATCCACTCGATGGGCAGGGATCTGCAGATGAAGAACAAATAGCGGGTGCCTTCCTTCTGGAAGACGCGTTGCAAAAGCTTCTCTTACTGCATAGCTGACAAGAGGGGCTTGGACCAACCTTCGATTGATGAACACCACCTGACCGCTTCTTTGGGGACGATGCATATCGACAGGGCTGATGAATCCTCGTATTGCAAAGTCCTCTAATTTTTCCTCGACTGTTAATTGCTTTTCAGCAAATTCAGTTCCGTAAACATCCTTTAGTCGACCGAGCAATCCCGTTTCCATTTTTGGAAAGCAGACAACTTTTTCTAGCTCATGAAGAGAAAATGACACTTCTGGATATCCCAAAGAAAAAAGCGATAACCATCGTTCAATCTTAACTCCACTGGTCTGAGCGCTTTTTTGGAATTTTCTTCGCGCTGGAACATTGTAAAAAAGATCGCGTATTTCGATTGTCGTCCCCACCATCCTTGCGCAAGGTCCAACGTTGAAACATTTGCCGCCTTGAATTTCGATAAGAGTCCCGCCATCGGTTTTTGCAGCTGTTTGTAAAGTCACTTTACTAACCCCGGCAATAGCAGCAAGAGCTTCACCACGGAATCCCATCGTCGATAGCGTTTCGAGATCCTCCATCCTGCGTATTTTTGAAGTGGCATGCCTTTCAAAACACAAAATCGCATCATCGCGCTCCATACCGCACCCATCGTCACTTACCCGTATAAGACGATGTCCTCCTGCGATGAGTTCTATATGAATGGTTTGCGCCCCAGCATCGAGCGAATTTTCAATGAGTTCTTTGACGATAGAAAGAGGGTCTTCGATCACCTCTCCCGCTGCAATTTGATTGATCAACAACTCTGACAGAACGCGGATCGCCATAGAAAATAAAACTCTTGGTTAAGCATAGTATATAGGCAACGCTCTCCATCAGAGTTTGCCATGTCGAATGCATCTGTCGCAACCGCTATCGTAAAACGTCTTCAAGAGGGAGGACATATTGCCTATTTTGCTGGGGGATGGGTGCGCGACCTCATTATGAGACATCCTTCTGATGACATCGATATCGCAACAAGCGCTTCAGTAGAAACAGTACAAAAACTCTTTGTTAAAACAATCCCTGTTGGTATCGCTTTCGGGATCGTCATCGTCGTCGAAGAAGGGTGCCAATTCGAAGTCGCAACGTTCCGCAAAGACCGCGATTACTTCGATGGCAGAAGGCCAGCTGGCTTTGATCCAGCCAGCCCAGAAGAAGATGCTCTGCGGCGAGATTTTACCATCAATGGAATGTTCTACGACCCTATCACTGACACGATCTTCGATTACACCTCAGGGAAAAAAGATATTGCTGACAAAAAAATTCGTGCCATTGGCGATCCCCATGCCAGATTTCGTGAAGACCGGCTAAGAATGATGCGTGCTGTGCGCTATGCGACTCGTTTTGGGTTCACGATCGAAGAGGCGACGCGAAAAGCTATTCTCGATCATGCTGAGACTCTTTTACCCGCTGTAGCTATGGAACGCATTTGGCAAGAGTTTAAAAAAATGTCCCAATTTGCTCATTTCGATGAAGGGCTCGCTGAATTACAACGCCTAAAACTCCTCTCGACGATCTTTCCTCAATTGCGTGGCGTACCACCAGGCGAGATCGAAAATCGGCTTGCTCCAGTTGAACACTACCCTAAAGGCGCACCCGCTATTGCCGAACTCTTAGAAATTTTTCCACAAAGCTCTCTTCATGAATGGCTAGAACTTTGCGATTATCTCAAACTATCTAACGAAGAAAAAACTTTCACGGCCAAGCTCCATGCTTGTTTTGAAATGCTCAAAATGCCCCCCGACTGGCAGGCAAATCTCGAACCAATCGAATGGGTACGTTTCTATGCTCAAGAGCAGGCCGATGTATGTCTTCATATCTATGCTGCCAGGCTGCCTCGTGAGGAGAAAGAAGGGTTTTTTGAAACTCACGATGTAAGACAAAAAGCTCTTTGGCGCTTCATAGAAAGAATTCGTCGCGCGACCCCGATCATCACTTCTCAAGATCTCGTGCAAGCTGGAATCTCTCCAGGCCCTGCTATGGGCAAACTTCTCAAGGAAGCCGAACGTCTTGCCGCGAATTTTGATCTCGAAAACAAAGAGGAACTCCTCAGACTATTGCGCAACTCCACCCTTTGGAATCAAGAAGCCTAAAAAACTGAAGGATTCACAAGGGAACTCTTCAGTTTCAATAGGGAAAAGAAATTGCAAATTCTTTCTTAGAATCTGTTCTAAAATTCGAACATCCGATTTTTGGGTTTTAGAGCAGCTTCTAAGATTGTAGGATAGGAATCCTTTTGCTATCTTTGCTTAGCTATGGATAAACCGTCAATTCTTCTCAGCACGAGTCAACTAACTAAAACTTTCTTTGGGAAGGATCGCCCCTTTTACGCCCTTCGTCAGATCGACCTTGAAATCCCAGAAGGGGAAATCTTCGGCATCATCGGCCCCAGCGGCGCTGGCAAATCAACACTGCTGCGCTGTCTTAGCACTCTCGAACAGCCAACAGAAGGAAATGTTTTTTTTGAAGGAAAGGAGATTTCTCATCTATCCAACCTTGCTTTACGCTGTGTGCGCCGAGAAATTGGCATGGTCTTTCAAAACTTTCAGTTGCTCTCTTCAAAAACGGTTGCTGAGAATATCGCGTTTCCCTTGGAGATCCATTCTTTCGATCCCTCTTTCATAAAAACTAGAGTTGATGAGCTGCTCGAATGGGTCTCTTTAAGCGATAAAAAACAGGCCTATCCCTCTGAACTCAGCGGCGGTCAAAAGCAACGCGTCGGCATCGCAAGAGCACTTGCCACGAGCCCTAAGTTGCTTTTTTGTGATGAGGCAACGTCCGCTCTAGATGCCAGTGCTACAAAGCAAATTCTCCATCTTCTCCAGCGCTTACAAAAACAACTGAATCTCACTATTGTGCTGATCACCCATGAGATGGACGTGATACGCCAAATCTGCCATCGCGTCGGCGTTCTTTCCCATGGACAAATCGTCGAAACAGGTTCGACGATCGATCTATTTTGTGCTCCACAGCATGAGATCACAAAAAAACTTTTACAAACTACACACCATCTTTCTCCACGTTGCTCTCCACCCACTCCAACAAACAAGACAGTCCGCCTCTCATTTCGAGGAAAAAGCTCTCAAGAACCGATCATCTCGACGATGATCCGGACATGCAATGTCGATGCCAACATCCACTCCGGCTGGCTCGATGCCATCCAAGGTGAGACCATCGGCACACTCATCATCGAGCTTTCAGGCGGCCAAGAAAACCTCGAAAAGGCCTTCCATTTTCTCTCCTCAAAGGGCATAAACGTAGAACTTTTAGGAACATGATGCAAGATAGTCTCCCTCTTCTCATAGGAATTCTGCCGATTGAAACTTGGAATACACTCTACATGGTCTTCTCCTCGGCGATCATTGCATCCCTGATTGGTCTCCCTCTCGGGGTCATCCTATGCGGCACCGATCAAAGCGGTTTATTTCCTCATCGTGGGTACCATGTTTTTCTCAATTGGATTGTTAATATTGGAAGATCGTTTCCCTTCGCTATTCTCATGGTCGCCCTCATTCCAGTTACCCGGCTCATCATAGGCACAAGCCTTGGCACCAATGCCTCTATCGTTCCCCTCTCAATTGCTGCCGCTCCCTTCATCGCGCGTCTCTTTGAACAAGCCTTGAAATCAGTCGACCGCGAAACCATTGAAGCCACCCAACTCATGGGAGCAACCTCTTTTCAAATCATCGTGCATGTTCTTCTAAAAGAGGCCTTGCCAAAATTAATTTTGGCTTTTACAAATACAGTAGTAACACTCATTGGCTACAGCACGATGGTCGGTATGATTGGTGGTGGGGGGCTTGGCAAAGTTGCTATTCAGTATGGCTATATGCGGTTTAATACACCCATCATGATCGCCACTGTCGCCGTTCTCATCATCCTTGTTCAGCTCATTCAATTTGTAGGTGCTCGCCTGGCACATTCTATCATGGTTCAAAGGGGACTAGAAAAAGCATGATCAAATTTTTTACTCTATTTGCCTGCCTCTGTGCATTTTTCGGATGTTCTTCGAACAACAAAAAACTGCAAACATTAAAAGTCGCTGCTTCGCCGACTCCACATGCCATCATCTTGAACTCTGTAAAAGAAGATTTAAAAAAAGAGGGGATCAATTTGGAGATCATCGAAATCGATGATTATAACATTCCGAATCGTAGTTTAGCTGACAAAGAAATCGACGCTAATTATTTCCAACATGAACAATTTTTAAAGAATCAAATTAACGAATATCATTATTGTCTTGTTCCAGTTGCAAAAATTCACATCGAACCCCTAGGTCTCTATTCGCATACCCTCTCTTCTTTGAATGATTTGCCCGACGCTGCCAAGATCGCCATTCCTAATGATCCCACCAATGAGGCGAGAGCCTTGTCTCTTTTAGAACAAGAACACCTCATCACGCTGCAAGGCGGCACTCTTTCTACGGTGCTCTCTATCGATAAAAATCCCAAGGATTTGCAATTCCTTGAACTCGATGCAGCTCTTCTACCTCGTGTTCTCGATGAGGTCTCTTTAGCCGCTATCCCAACAAACTATGCTTTACAAGCTGGCCTTTCTCCATCGAAAGATGCTTTAGCTCGTGAAAATTCTTCGTCGCCCTATGCAAATATCCTCGTCGTGCGCTGCGGCGATGAATCGCGCGAAGATATCCAAAAATTAAAAGAGGCGCTCACGTCAGATAAAACACGTCAATTCATCATCAACCGCTTCCACGGCGAAATTGTACCAGCGTTTTAGAAGGGGAAAAGTCAAAAATCGTCTCAAAAGAACCCAAAAATTAGCAAAACCTTAGTTTCTAGGCAGCTTCTTAATGGCAAACACCCCCTTTACACTATCCTAATAATCGCCTTCAGGCGCTATTCTCAGGGCATTTATTGCACTCCTTCTTTAAATTTCTCAACAAAAAATCGAGAATCGAGTTAATATGTCCAGGTCCAAAGATAATTATGTTCTCATTTCGATCAGACTCGTTAGTAAAAGTTTTGTTTACTATATTTGGTTCTATTTCTTTGCTTGCAAGCGATATCGAACCAGAGCTAGAGGCAGTGCTCTCTTCTGTTCAAGAAGATGCTACCCCCGTTGCCAATGGCAGTATTGAAGGCGTCACCATCAATTTTCATAACGTGCCGATTCAAGAATTCATCCGCTTTGTCAGCCGCATTTCCAATGTCAATTTCATTTACGACCATAAAGACCTCCTATTCAATATTTCTCTCTCCTATGGAAAACCCGTAGCACCGATAAATGTGCTTCGTGCTCTGATCCACATGTTGCGAGTCAGGGGCATGTTTGTCATGGAACAAGATGGTTATTATGTCATTCATAGCAATGAAAGAGCGCAGCTTCTGGTCGATACGGGCAAGGTCGACTTAAAGCAATTGGCTGCCTCTACAGATATGGCCTTATTGCCTTTTGAACTATCACAACGCGAGTTCATGGTTCACAAATTGCAATACCAGCAAGGCAGCGAAGTCGAAGGAGCTATCAAAAAAATCGGTCAGGATTTGCAAACCCAGCCCGATGCTCCGCATAAATTATTGCGGGCCATCCAATCTCTTCAGTGGATCAAAACTACCAATTCATTACTTGCCTCGGGCGACGAAGAATCGATCGCTTCGCTAAAACGATTGATCGAGTCGATCGACGTCCCCTTAAAGCAGGTCTTCATCGAGGTGCTTGTTATAGAAACCGATGTCCGAGGAAGCCTCGATTTCGGGCTAGAGTGGGCAGCTTCTGGAACCTGGGACAATCGTTTAGGTGTTGGCATTGGCAACTTTGTCCCTTCAAAAGGGGGAATTTCCCCATTTGGTTCAGCAATGCAAGCACAAAACCCAGGTACAGCTCCTTCTGGACTTAGCCAAATCCCTCTTCTAGGCGGCTTTAACCTTGGTGTGATTGGCAATATGATTTTACACAAAGGCAAATCATTCTTTTCTCTTGGATCACTTGTCTCAGCCTTACAAGTCGATGGTAATTCGACCATCGTCCTCAATCAAAAAATCATCACGCAAGATAATAAAAATTCCAAATTTTTCGTTGGCGATAATATCCCTTTTACAGGATCTGTCATCCAAACCGTCGGAGCCAGTCAACAAACGACCTCTAACATCGAGTATCGCGATGTCGGCGTATCGCTCAACATCACTCCCATGTTAGGCGACGACAACATCATTACGTTGGAAATCAAACAAGAAATCACTGAGGCACTGCCTGAAATGGGCGTGCCAAACAGCCTGTCCGATGTAGGCGGCATCCGTACGACGAAAACTGATATGTCTACTCAAGTGCACGTGCCCGACCAACACTTCCTCGTCCTTACTGGGATGATGCGGAATCATCAGGCTAAGCGCAAATCGCAGATCCCTTGTCTAGGAGGATTACCTCTGATTGGTGCAGCCTTTAGTAAAAATACACGGCATGACGACAAAAAAAATGTCATCGTCTATGTTCGTCCACAAATCATCCATAGCATCGAAGAATATAAGAGAATCACGCAAAACCAAGAAAATCTTTTCCGGCGTGAATCAGCTCCAACCAATTTCGACCGCGCCCTCAACCAAACCAAAGAAGCGCCATGAAAGTCTCTCGCACTACGATCGACAATCTCGATATTCGCGTTCACAGAGATTATGCTCAAAACGAGGCATATTACGATAAAACGCATGCAAGCGAAGCTCCCAATGTGCGCAGATTGGCTGAGCTTGCTGGTATTTCCGCAATCTATGTTTCCGAATTAGATGCTCTCTTGGAGAAGGCCAAAACTCCTAGCACTTGGGCCCATTTTGATACTCCGCCAGGTTATGCTGATAAAACCAATCACTTCTTTTTTCTCCGCCTTTTTCCCTCCATTAAAAGCATCCAGGAAGAACTCGAGATTCTATTGAAGATGATCTCTACTCTACCAGAGCGGGATCAAAAACCTATGACAACGTTTACTGCTGAATATAAGCGGATCTCCGAACTCATCAACGAGTGCTATGCACGCATCCTAGCTCTGCAAAAAAGCTAAGAAAGCCTTTGCAAACACTTTCTTCTATGAGAATTTTTAGGATAAAAGCGATTTAAGCGCTTCCATGATTATGAAAATGAACGCAAAAACGCACAAGCCGCAAAGACGCAGAGAAAATTGAAAATGTATTAGCCGCGTTGATAATAGACACTGCAATCGAAGTACATCGGACATTAGGCGGCCCAGGATTATTGGAGAGCTTGTATCAAACTAGGATTACTTCTCAATTTTGGGCAGAAACTTCTTCGCAATGGCATAGAAAGAGTCGTTAATGATTTACAAAACTCTTTGCGTCTTGCGCGTCTTTGCGTTAATTTTCATATTCGAAAGAAGTCTAATGAATTTGCAAATACTTTCTAGGAAATCAGTTACTTTAATCGAAGTTGAAATTGTTCTATTGTCTCTTTCATTTCTTGTTGAGAGATCGGTGGCAAGCGCGGTATGACGAGAAAGCGTAAAAGAAAAAGAGGTCCAACCTGATCTTTGTCACTTCTTGGAAAATAGTGGAAATGGACATGAGGTACAGTTTGACCAGCAGCTTGACCGTTTTTTTGTAGAAGTAAATAATCTGACGTTTTGTAAATTTCTTGTGCGGCCTTATCTATTTTCTCAATGACTTCTTTGATCTTTAGGAACTCCGTTTCTTGGAGTTCTTCGAAGCGCTCGACATGCCTTTTAGGAATGACCAAAACATGGCCAGGAACGATCGGTTTATGCGAATAAAGGGCGAGGACGAGTTCGTCTTCGTAGATAGCTTGTCTTTGTAAGACATCTTCGGAGCAAAATGCACAACCTTCTAATTCTCCTGTCTTCTTAAAAGAAACGATAGCAACTGCAGCTAGGAGCAAAACTAATAGGACTAAGAGTAGCTTTTTCTTCATAATTTGAATTTTTGGTTTGTTTTTATAAAGGATTGTTATGGAATTCGAGAGATGGACAAGACTCCATGAAACAAACTCTAATTGGGTTCATAGCAGAATTAGTATAATGGCGATCAGGATATCCGAATAGCAACAAGAGTAAGATCATCGTGATAGGGAGGAGGAGGGACCAGCTGCTCAAGGACTTGCGCTGAAGAGAGCTCTTCATCTAAAATTTTTAATCGATCTGCAATCTGGCTCCGCTCTTTATGAAATGCCTCGACAAAGCCATCCGTGTAAAGAAAGAGCAGATCTTGCGGCTGCAATTGAAAGTGATTCACGGCAAAATTCTTATGAGTTTCTACACCAAGAGCGCCGCTTTCTGTAGTCAGTTCTAGAACAGCATTCCCCCTCCGTAACAAAGCAGGGAAATGACCTAACGAAATGTAAGAGAGATCGAGCGAAGATACTTCCAATAATCCAATCCAGGCCGTGATGAACATATGACTTTCTGCAGCATCGGCCATCAAGAGTTTCTGCGCTAATGGAATAACTTCCTTTAACGAATTTCCA
Source organism: uncultured Simkaniaceae bacterium (assembly GCA_963791555.1). Taxonomy (GTDB): domain Bacteria; phylum Chlamydiota; class Chlamydiia; order Chlamydiales; family Rhabdochlamydiaceae; genus JAGXTH01. The sequence goes on along the minus strand of CAWBSQ010000001.1, from coordinate 234,450 downwards.
CTCTCCACCAAGCTACGGAGCATTCCTCTAAGCAACAAAGAATAGAGACAGGCTGAAATGCCTTTGCCCGCTGCATCCGCCATGACGATCAATAATTTTCCCTTGGTTAGAAACAGATCGTAAAAATCACCAGCTATTTTATTCGCTGGGTGAAAGAGGGCAGCGATATCAAAATGGGGCAGCTCTGGAATCGAGCGTGGAAAAAGAGTCTTTTGGATTTCGTGGCCGATTGCAAATTCTTTCGCTAGCAGTTCTTTTTCGATCTTCTGTTTTTCGCGCTCTTGAATTGTTGCTTGCATGTTCTTAAGCATTTGATTCAATCCTGCTCCAAGTTCATTGATTTCAAAACCCATCGGCTGCTGTGTGTAGCGCACTTCGATATTTCCTTTCTCTATTTGATGCATGACCATAGCCAGACTCTCCAAAGGCCTTGCCATCTTGCGAGTCAACCAATATAGCAAACTTCCTCCAACGATAATCAAAAATGCTGCCATCCAAAAGAGGAGGTAGATGACATGATGATGAATAGGCCCTATCTTCAAAGGAAAATCGATCATGAGCTCGTAGGAGGTCCCATTGAGAGGAATTTGGCTGGCGATCCGTTCCATTCTCCTTGGAATTTTTAAGGTTTCTTTTCCTTCCATGATTTTTACGATTTTGTCGTAAGGGACCACAAGCGTAGTTTCAGGGTTGAATGGGGGCTGGTCCGAGTCGATCACAATGCCTTGCTGCAAGAACCTCATATGAACCTGCTCTGCAGTAGGCAACAAATGATTGTCGATGGCATTGCTAGCTTGCAATGGAACCAATAAAGAGATCCGACATCGTGGTCCAAGAAAGTGGGCAAAGAGAATCATCTTGCGATTATCCCATTCGCAATTTTGTATTACGATTTCCGTCTCCTCTTCGGGCATATCAAGCATTTCACAAGGAGGTTTCATGTGTTGCAATGCTGGCTCAGAGCCGGCTATGTTGATCCATCCGAGATCAGGTGTATTTTGACTTAAGACAAGGACCTCTTCCGGAAAATCGGCTACCATCTTCTGGTAGAGATCGTTAAGAGTTTTTTTATCTTCGATTTTCTGGGCATTGAGCTCAGCTAAATGCAAAAACCGTTTGGCATAAGCAATTTTTTGATCGAGCGCTATCTTTTGCTCTTGGACAATAAGCCCCAATTCGATGAGGATCTCTTCTCGCTTGATTTCAGCGATATAAAAACCCATTAGGCAACTGAATAAGACAATGGGTAGCACGATGAGCGCTAGAGATACCCACAGGACACGCCAGCCTAGACTAGCTGAAAGACTTTTAGAACCACCCGGCTGCTTGCTCGGGAAACGCCAATCTGTCATGATATCTTCTATATTCGCTATTCCCACCATGTTAGCAAAAGAAATTTTGAGTTTACAACATCCGATCGTCAAGCATCTCGTGCTGATCCGCCAAAACAAGGCTTATCGGCAAGAGCAGCGCTCTCTTTTGATCACAGGCAAGAATGTGATCGAAGAACTTGCACAACTCTACACATTCAAACGAGTACTTCTTCAAAAAGGATATTCTGCCCCTTTCCCGTTCAAATCCCAGGAAACGATTGTCGTATCACGTGCCATCATAGAGAAAATCACCTCTCTAGAAAATCCCGAGGAGCTCGTCGCAGAAATCGATCAACCGCAGCCTTCGTCCCTTGTTATGAAAAACCGTGTACTCCTAATCGATAAGATCAGCGACCCTGGGAACTTGGGCACGCTTTTGCGCACAGCACTTGCCTTCGGGTGGGATGGTGTTTTTGTTTTGGAAGGGTCTGTCGATCTCTTCAATGACAAAGTGGTACGTGCGTCAAAGGGAGCGATTTTTCAATTGGTTTTTGACCACGGCAATGAGCAGGATCTCGAGCAGCTCCTCCAAGCTCGAAGCTGGATGCTCTTAGCTGCCAATACCTCTGGTCAGGCTGTAGAACATTTTGTCCCAAATAGCCACCCTCTTCTCCTTGCCATAGGTAATGAAAGTCATGGGTTGAGCGATTTTGTCTCTCAACGATTCCAGCCGGTCTCGCTACCTATGAAAGGCAATATGGAATCACTTAACGCGGCAGTCGCTGGCGGGATCTTCCTCTATTTACTCCAAGGTGCCTATGACGAATCATCACGATGATTGGGATGAATCATTTCGTTATCAGGAACGCAAAGAACAGCGTAAAGAAAGAAAACAGGCAAGTTTTAAAGATCGCTCGCAATTCAAAAAGAGCGATCTGGACCAAAAACGCAAAAGACAAGATCTCCTCGAAGCTCCTGGGGACCATTTTCTCGAAGGACGAGTCCTTGCAATCCTTTCTGAAGGGATCTTAGTCGATCACAAAGGAAAATTTTATCTCTGCTCTCTTAAAGGAGCCCTTAAACAACAAAACATCCGCACAAAAAACCTCGTTGCCGTGGGAGATTTTGTTTTATTCGAGCCACAGCCCTCCACAACCCCGGAGCTCTATGGAACGATTGCACACGTCAAAGAACGAACGTCAATCCTTTCAAGAGCTGATAATCTTTCACGCCGTAAAGAACAGCTGATAGCCGTCAATATCGATCAAGTCTTGATCACCTGTTCGGTTTTTCATCCTCCTCTTAAACCACATCTCATCGATCGCTATATCATCGCTGCACAAAAGGGCAATATGCAGCCTGTGATCTTGATCAATAAAATAGATTTGTTAAAGCAACCTATAGACTCTCTTAGCTTCTCTGAACAAGCGCTTTTACAGTCGGAAAAAGCTCTTTACGAGCTCTTCGTCAATACCTATCGCGCACTTAGTATCCCAGTTCTCCCTGTCAGTACCGAAACCAAAGAAGGGCTTGATGATTTAAAACAAATCATGCAAGGAAAAGCCTCTGTTTTTTCAGGACAATCGGGCGTTGGTAAAACCTCTCTCATCAATGCAATCTTCGGCGAAAATTTTCCTGTGGGACATGTTGCCAGCCGCACTTTCAAAGGAACGCACACGACGAGCACAGCTCGTCTGATTCCCATCGAAGGGGGAGGATTTTGCATCGACACACCAGGCATCCGTAGCTTCGGACTGTGGGATCTAGAAAAACAAGAGATTGAAGCCTTTTTCCCAGAAATCTTCGATTTTGGCGCGCTCTGCCGATATCCTGATTGCAGCCACGTGCAAGAGCCCGATTGTGCCGTGCGAAAAGCCCTTGAAGAAGGAAAAATTTCCCCCTTGCGGTTTGACTCTTACTGCGCTTTAATAGCGGATCTATCTCAAGAACATAGACATCGTTGATTACTTTAAGCAAAGATTTAAGACCATGGCACGCATTACCTCAATCAAAGGATTAGAAATCCTGGACTCACGCGGCAATCCCACCTTGCAAGTCTTAGTGAAGACAGACACTGGCGCTATGGGGAAATCCTCTGTGCCTTCGGGAGCATCGACTGGCCTTCATGAAGCTGTTGAGCTGCGGGACGGTGATGCAAACCGTTATTTTGGCAAAGGAGTGCAAAAAGCCGTTGCCATGGTAAATGAACCCCTTGCCAAGGCATTGATCGGCCAATCGGTATTCGCACAACGCGCTAACGATGAATTGATGATCGGCCTCGATGGCACTCCTAACAAAGCCAAATTAGGCGCTAATGCCATCTTGGGAGTTTCCCTAGCGATGGCACGCGCTGCTGCGGCCGCAGTAAGCACCCCACTTTACCGTTATCTGGGAGGGGAGGATAGCCGGCTTTTGCCTTGCCCTATGTTCAACATCCTCAATGGGGGCGCCCACGCCGATAATGCTCTGGATTTCCAAGAATTCATGGTGAGGCCCATCGGTGCTAAAAGCTTCAAAGAGGCTGTTCGCTGGGGTTGTGAGATCTTTCATACCCTGAAAAAGCTCCTTAAAGAAAAAGGATATAGCATAGCTGTCGGAGATGAAGGGGGTTTTGCCCCTTGCATCGAGAGCAACGAAAAAACCTTAGAGATCATCCTATTAGCCATTGAAAAAGCCGGGTTTAAACCTGGCGAACAGGTCTCTCTTGCCTTAGATTGTGCAGCATCAGAATTTTACGATGGCAATAAGAAAGGCTATATCGATAAAAAGGCTTCCCTGGCTGCCAATAAAACCCTTGGTTTGCGCTCCAGCCAAGAACAGATCGATTATCTCAAAGGCCTTTGCAAGTCTTACCCCATTTCTTCAATAGAAGATCCGTTAGACCAAAATGATTGGGAAGGATGGAAAATACTCACGCAAGAGCTCGGCTCGCGGATTCAAGTCGTCGGAGACGATATCTTTGTGACGAATCCTCAATTCTTGCGCAAAGGGATCGAAGAAGCGGCCGCCAATGCAATTCTTATCAAGCTCAATCAAATCGGTACTGTCTCGGAGACCATCGATGCGATCGAAATGGCCAAAAGGCACAATTTTCGCTCCATCGTCTCCCATCGATCCGGAGAAACCGAAGATACGTTCATTGCCGATTTTTGTGTGGCCATGGGGTGCGGCCAAATCAAAACAGGCTCTTTGTCGCGCAGCGACCGCATCGCCAAATACAATCGTTTGCTAGAAATCGAAGAAGAACTTGGGGGCGCGGCCCAATTCGCGGATCTCTCGCTATTTTAAAGGGATATTCCCGAGGTCTTTTTAGTAAGCCCTTCTAAAAGCACAAGCGCCTATAAAAGAATAGGTTAAGTCAAGCCATTCGTTCTAAATGACTGGTTTTCAGCTGCTTTCAAACAGCATCAAAACTCCGATAAATAATTACACCTAATTGCGAACATCGCAAGCAATTAATTATCAGTTAATTGCAATTAATATTAATATTCGCCGGTTTATATATATAATAAACATTTTTTTATGTATAATTAATATTACATAAGAAACTGATAAAGGATCCATTAACATGTCTACCGATAGCTACAATATTGTAGGAAATAGTCCCATTGTTGGCCTAAGTCCCAAAAGCAGCAGCTCCGATGTTCGAGACAAGGTGACAACCACCGCTGCAAAGGTCTCAAAAGTCACAGACATAGGAAACTATGCCGGAGCTGGGATTAGCGGTGTTGGTGGATTGCTACACAAAACAACACAAGTTGGCCTTACCACGCAAGCTGCGCTTGCTGCCTCCGGAGCCCTCTGCCCAGCTGGAGCAATTATTGGATTGGCCACCGACTGCATAACCTTAGCTCTGCGCAGTGGACATGCTGATAAACTTCGTCAAGAACTTGAAAAGATTCCTGAAGGAGACGGTTATCAATATAAACACGATATTATAGAAGCTTGTCGCACTCATGCAATCAGAATGGCTACTAGTAGCAGTATAGCTGTAGCTTCAGATAGTATAGGCGTCGCCGGCTCATTTGTTCCAGTGTTAGGCCTTCCTGCCACTGCTATTGCTCTTTCTGTCGCTATCGTAAGAATCTTCGCTGAAAAAGGGATGGATAAAGAGCTAAAAAATGCACTCCAACTGATAACAGATGATTACAGAAAAGAAAATCCTGAGTTAGTTAAAAATCCACAAGCTTTCAAAGACTTGTATCAAGTACTAAAAGATGCCCACACACAAACTTTGGCTGTCAAGGATCAAGCACAAAAAGATCTCGATGACGTGATGGCTGCACATAGAAAATTAGGCTTGCCAAAAGAAGGCTTGCCACGAGTAGTTAAAGCTAACGAAGCTCTCTTTACTGCAGAGATTGCTCTTAAACAAACTGAGTTCGATCTGCAGGAATGTGAAACAGCTATGGCTAACTTTGAAGCTTATGAGAACGCTTTTAATTTAATACCTGAATTAGACGAACTAATCAAAAAAGAGAAAGAACAGAGAGACACAATCCGTTATGTCGAATCGGATCTAAGCAAGAAAGGTTTAAATTTCGATACTGCAAAATCTGAATTGGAAAAACATCTAAAAAGTCTAGAGAAACAACTCCACCCAAAGAACACTAAAGATCATGAAGATCACTCAATTTCTGCTGGGTTAGATCGTGATTACCACAGGAATGATCTATTGAAGGATCTTAGAAGAACTAAGGCAGTTCTGCATAATTATAACCACTATACAGAAGCTTGTAAGGGCATCAAAAAATTAGACCAGAAAAGAGCTGAAATAGCTGAAATGGTTGCTGCCAAAAAAGCAGAGGAACAACGCAAGCTGCTATCACAACCTTTATCGCATGATGATCTTCTCACGACAAGCACTCACACACCGGTATCCAATAATCAGCCAAATATCAACATCCACGTATCCACAAAAAGTCGACATCTTCCAAAGATAAAAACACAGCTTACTCCTACAAGTGAAGCTGATGATCCTCAACAACTTCGAATTTTTTCAGGAAAGCCCCGCTTAACCCCACCTTCATCAGGCAGAAGTGTTAGTACGAGTCCAACGCCAAAAGTGGCTTCTCCAACATCTGTGAATGGAAGTTTTACCCGCCCTTTATCGCCACAATCTGGAACATACGTTGCCCCATCACTATCACTGGTAGATCTAGAGTCTGTATCAGCAAGCGTTTAGCTCTCAGTTAGGTTGGGAACCCAACCTAACTGCGAAATCCACTTTAAGAAATCGCTCTAAAAGCGCAAGCGTCTATAAAAGAGCAAGTTAAGTGCTGTTATATCCTCTAAGAGACTGGTTTTAAGTCGTTTTCAAAAATATACGATTAAATAATCGTAAAATATAACTAATTAATTACAAGTCAGTGCAATACAATATTTTTTTCAAAAACTAATAAAACAAACTTGATAGTAAAAATCACCTATCTAACAACACATTGGTTTGTATTTGTTTAAGAAACTTCAACAATTACCAATCTTATTATTAATATAAATAACTAATTTTTAACATATTACAAAGTAATTATCAAGAACATATTAAATTATATACACAATTAATGTTTTATTATGTATAATTAATATTATATAAATAACAAATAAACCAATAAAAAAAAAGGATTCATTATCATGTCAGCAGATATTTTTTTAGCGACGGGAAATGCCGGAATCATGGCTGTAAGCACAATAAATGGAGTTTCCGATATCAGAAGCAAGCCAACAACACTCACTGAAAAGGTTGGCAAAGCTGCAGGTATAGGTAATGACTTCGGTTGCTTACTTAGTAGCGGTGCTGCATTCATCCCCACAACCGCACAAGCAGGTCTTGCTGCCTCTGGAGCCCTAGGACCGGCTGGAGCAATTATTGGACTGGCCACTGACTGCATCACCTTGGCGATCCGTTCTGGACGTGTTGATGAACTTCGTAAAATACTTGCAGAGATCCCTGAGGGAGAAGGTCAACAATATAAACGTGATATTATAGCAGCTTGCCATGCTCATGCATCTGGAATGGTTACTAGTAGTACTGTAGCTGTAGCTGCGGATACTGTAGGCGTAGGGGGTTCATTTGTTCCAGTCCTCGGCCTTCCTGCAACTGCTGTCGGTTTCTCTGTTGCTGTAGTGAGAGTCTTTGCTGAAAAGGGAATGGATAAAGCGCTAAAAAATAGACTTCAAGATCTAACAGATGCTTATAGCAAAGAAAATCCTGAGTTAGTTAAAAACCCACAAGGCTTAAAAGACTTACATCGAGCAATAAAAGATGCCCACACACAAAGTTTGACAGTTAAGGATCAAGCACAAAATGACCTCGATGACGTAATGGAGGCCCATAGAAAATTAGGCTCACCAAAAGAAGGCTTGCCACGAGTAGTTAAAGCCAGAGAAGCTCTCTTTGCTGCAGAAGTCACTCTTAAACAAACCGAGTTCGACTTGCATGAATGCGAAACAGCTTTGGCCAACTTAGAAGCTTATGGCGACGCTCTTAACTTAATACCTGAATTAGATGAAATGATTAAAAAAGAGAAAGAACAGAGAGACATAATCCGTCATGTCGAATCAGATCTACGCAAGAGAGGTTCAACTTTCTCTACTGTAAAGTCTGAATTGGAAAAGAATGTAAAAAGCCTAGAGAAAGAACTAAGCCCAAAGAACATTAAAGAGCATGAAGATCACTCAATTTCTATGGGGGTACATAGTACTTACCACAGAGAGGTACTGATAGAAGATCTTAGAAAGACTAAGGCAGCTCTCCATAATTACACTCTCTATCCAAAAGCTTGCAAGGACATCGAAAAATTAGACAAGACAAGAGCTGAAATGGACAGAGCGGCTGCTGCTCAAAGAGCAGAGGAACAGCGCAGGCTGCAAGAACAACCCCTATCGCATGATAATCTTCTTACACCAACTACGCTTTCAGCAACGCTGCACGCTGAACCTAAGAAAACCAACATCCACGTGCATACGGATAGTCGTCATCTCTCAAAGATACACGTACCTCCTACTCCGCAAAGTGCGCCTGTTAGGTTTTTCTCACCTCCTTCCGTCAACAGGATGAATATTGTGACCCCAACTGAAAAAGTACCTTCTCCTATAACAGCGCATACTGATTTAAGTCCTCCCCTATCGCCACAATCTGGACTGTTGTTCGCACCATCACCATCCTTAATATCTTCCCATGAGGAATCACGGAAACTACCATTAGATATGGTTCGTGTTGAAGACCCACTATCGCCTGAAGAGCTTAGAAAGCAATCGTTGGCTAGCAAGACCAATGATAATGGGGATACCCATGAATTCATGGCTATATCACCAACTCCATCGCCAGTGAGTTCGAAGGGATCAACATCGCCTGTTTCAAGGTCTGAAACAGAGTCTGTATCTCCTGTTATTTTAAAAACAGAAGAACCAAAAACAGAAGAACCTATGTCTGCTGTTAGTTCAGAGCCGCAGTCTGCTAAGTTTGAATCAATGAGTCCATCCTCTAATTCAACAAAAGGCACGGAGAGTCCAAGATCAGTAGTACATAAAACAACAGTAGCATCTCGAGCAAAACGCAGAGAAAAATTCAAATCAAATACTCTTCATGTCAATACTAACATTGGAAGAAGAAGCAAGAGTGCACAAACTGTTTTAGTAGGAACAGTATAGTTCATAAATGGATAATCACTCCCTTAAGAGATAATCTCTGAGGGAGTATTTGTGAATTCTTTCCCCTATGAGAATTGAAAAATTTTCATAGGGGATTTGTTATACCAATTCAGAAAAATAAAGGCGCATAAGCGCTTATATCTTACACGTCAGATAGTGTGTCCTACTGCGTAAGCATACCTTCTGTTTCGCACTGCGGAGACCCCCTAGATCTTCTCGTACTTCAACAGCTAATTTATGGAAGGGTTAATTCCCAGAAAAAAGCGTAGTGAAAGAACATCCCATGAGTTGCTCTAGTTCTTCAAAGTCGACCTCATCGATGCGCTGCCCCTCTTTTTGCAAAGAAAGAACTTCGATGCTCTTAGAGCGTCCAGGACAGGCAGGATTCGTAAAGCGGGCATGCATGCGAACCCCCTGATTCTGCAAGATGAACTCATGGGGGCTGCGGCTGCCGTTATAGCGACCTGTCATAGCAAGCGTAGATGGCCTTTCGCTGATCACTGATTTCCCATACAAAACATCTGTTCCCTTTTCTTCGCCAAAAACGATATGCATCAAGGTCGGCAGGATATCGACGTGCGACATCACTTTAGTTTGAGGAGTGAACCCTTTCATATGGAAGTAGATCGGTACCCGGATTTGTTCCTTGCTCAAAGCCGACGCATGGAAAAGATTCCCTTGTTCAAAGAATTCTTCCCCGTGATCTGCCGTAATGGCGATCAAGGCCTCATCATAGAGATCATTTCGCTTTAAGACCTCGAAAAATTGACCAAAGAGGCCATCGACATAATGGATGGAATTGCGATAGCGGTTTTGGATTTCCATCATATCGGTCTGGAAACAAGCTTCCTTGAGAAAATTGATATCGTCGATGTAAGGGGTGAATAGGCTTTTCTGCGCAGAAGGCCAACTATAATTGAAATGCGTCGATTCTATGAAAACGATAAAAAGATGTCCCTGTTCTTGCTTAAAGCGATCGATATCATCGCTTAAATGTTTGAACATAGACTGATCACACTGCCAGGCCGGCCTGTCTGTAGAAGGAAGGTCGAGATGGACGTCATCAGCAAGCGCATACTGCTCGCCAAAAATGACCTCGTTCATACCATAATAAGTGAGGCGAGAGGACGAATAGAGATGGATCTGATAGCCCCCCTTTTTGAACTGTTCGAGAATCGGACTGCCTTTAGTCCATCCTGATCGGTATATATCGCCATAGTAGAGCGGCGCTTGAGAATAAAATAAGGAAAACCACGATTTCTGCGTCCCATTCGAACTAGAAAAAGTCAAAGGTCGATCTACTTCTCTGAAATTGGCCAAATTCGGAGCGATCTCCTCCGTTAAGAATTCCTCTCTCAGTGTTTCAACGACGAATAAATAGATATTTGGCTTTTGTTTAGCTTCGCTAAACTGTCCACTTAATTTTTCGCTCATCTCCCGCGGGTGCATAGCTGGCTTAAGCGAACAATCGACCAGATGCGTTTTAGCTGGGGAAATCAACGCTCTTTTCCAAGGAAGGGCCTTGGCATAGCGATCGTAATCGTGGGGCGATAAACTCTGTATCGAAGCATATTCCCAGATGCCCAGAGTACAAAATCCAATCGCAAGCACACGGCCAGGCTTTCTCAAGAATCTCTCCCAACCTTTCTTTCTGACGACAAATCTCTGGGATTTGGTAAAAAACCAGATAGCACCAATCAGACCAAGGCTTAAGAGAATAAGCCCAAGAAAAATTTTGCTGAAGGGAACTGTACTAGCAATGAGAAGTTCGAGGAAATTTCTCCAAGATTCATCGAGCACAAAATCTAACGCATACCAAATCGAGATATCCATCAATCGTACGAGATGGAAATCGATGATGTGAATCAAGCACAAAATCATCGTAAAGGCAATGAAGATGCCTTCCATGATGCGCGCCTTGCGAGCGTGGAGAAAGGCGGCCACATAAGCGAGTACAAGCGCCTCGAATCCAGCTTGGGCAATTGCATGTCCTATAAAAACGCCAGGAGAAGCTTGTGTGAGCCTTCCAGCTAAAATGACGCTCCATCCATGAAGAATGGCCAGTAAAAGAAAGATCAGCCCAAAATAGACATAATTGAGTCGCAGAGGAGCATGAGATGAGTTCGCCTTCGTCAAGCAGTATGCTCTTGGTTAAGATGCTATATAATCGGCCTTATTCCTCATTTATTTGTTTCCGTCAATCCCATGCTTCTAAAAGATTGCCAACAAACTATGTTTATGAAATCAGGTGCGCATCTTTATTGGTAATTTCTTATGTTTGGAAAGGTTTTTCTTTCGATATTCCTAAAAAAGATCGGAGATTTTTTTAAACAATCACTTCTTTTGCTATCCATCTTAACTCAAAGAAGATATCTCACCAACCCTTCCCAGTCGCGCCGTTCGATATAATGGGCAATTTTGTCTCCATCGCGATTCGTCTGTTTTGCAAACGCGGGAACGTAGGGCAGTAGGTTCCCTCGAGAAGACTCTTCTTTGATCCGATCCTTAAGCCCGTCGATAAATCCATTCCATTTAAAATGGCTGCGGTGGACCTCTCGCATACATTGATGTAGATGGGGATCTGCAAAAATGTGCCCTAGAAATTTTAAAGGGTGGACATGCCGAACTTTTCTTCCTTTCCGTTCCATCGATCTTCGTTTTAGACCCAATTTAATAACATTGTCGCGGGCCATGGTATCGATGATTTTAAAAATGAGCTCTTTATCGTGTTCGGTAATCTCCAGTTCAGTGAACAGCCGATGCGACATCTCCGGATCGATCAATAATTCCGTTGCCATATGTGTTTCGACGCGCTCGATGCGTAGTTGATTGCTCTCATCGAGCTCTTTTTGAACGCATATCTCCATAGCATCGCTTTGTGAAGGGTTTGTTAAAAGCACGATGTGTCTTTTAGCATCACCATAACAATCATTTAAAGTGATAGCGATATCTACGGGGGTGATGGAATCAATTAAAGTCGCTGCAGATTCGAGAAAATACCCATATGAGAGAAGCCCCATGTTCCTTAGAAACCCTTCCGCATGAAAGGATGCTTCGACGATTAACCCTTTTCCTGGCTGTGTCTGTTGAAGATCTCCAAGCTTATTATGGAACGACTGCCTAGCTTCGTTCAACTCTTCTAAGGTGAATCCCACCTGCTTAATTTCCTGCATCACTTTTAAAAACGCTTTAAATCCTTTCTCTGATTCCACGTACTTTAGTTGATAAGTTATGCTTTTTTCAGGAAGAAGGAATTTAGAGAACTCCTTGGCTTTATGGCACTGAATCTTTTGATCTTGCAAACGTTTTGTTGTCATGTATTCGACAAGGGCCAAACTCCACAGTTTGCGAAGATCGCGGCTTGTCTTCATTTTCGGCAGAATAAAGCCATAGCTCACCAGCAATGACGGATCTTTTATTTCAGGAGAACTCCGCACTTGCAAAGAAGAAGAGCCAAAGACGATGTTTTTTAAATCAGGAGCTTTTTCTTCAGTCTGCCTTACGCTTTCTTCCACCCATCTTTGCAACTGCTCTACCAATGAGCATCCGATTGCAACAAACGCGGCTCGATAACTTCCTGTTGTTTCGATATAGCTCTTGCACTTCTGTAAAAATATGCTGACTTCTTCTTGATTCTTTGGCTGATCGAGGACGAGAATCTCTGATGAGAAGTCTGGGCCTTGCTCCTCAATAACAAATCTCAAGGCCATCTCTTGCGTGCTTTCTTCTAAGATAAGAGAAATTTCTCCAGGAATCTGCTGCCATGCATGCTCATCTGCTGGAAGAGGGGCATCTAATTCGATCGGTTTCAATGACAGAAAGCAAAGCGAAATCAATAAAATCGCTAGCAGACTCGAAATCTGATCAACAGCTTTTAACGACAGACTCCTATTCATGGCCTCTCATCCTTAAAGTTGCAACTATCTCTAGATTTATAACATATGACACTTGCTTGCCTACATATAAATTTTTTTTTATATGTCAGTTAATCAGTAGCAAGTTAGATGAACCTAGGATAGTGACCGTGCGCCATACAATTTTTCTATTTGGAGAAGCTGAAAAAGGAGACTATTGCATCCCTTGCTTATGTCAATCTTTGCCGCAGCTTTCAGATCTGCTTGGCAATCCACCTGGAGAAAGTAAAGGGATTCTCTATGCTGTTCAAGCTCTCATGTACGGTCGAGACCTCCTCTTTTTTCGCGTAAAAGAGGAGGGATTCAGTACACAAGATTACATGAAAGGCTTGAAACTGCTTCAAAATCAAGAAGTTTCCCACAGCCTAAGCGCCATTTGCATGCCTGGGATGGGTAATGCCACCATCATCGATGCCACACAAGCTATTTGTTACTTATATAAGAGCTTCCTCATCATCGAAGAGAAAGACCTTTATGACTATCTCACCTTTCAGGACCACGGTTCAGAAGATCTTTGATCGAATTAGTTCGAATCAAAATAAGAAATGAGCCCTTCTTGAGAAGGTTTCATCGACTTACTTCCTGTCTGCCAATTAGCGGGACATACTTCGCCATATTCTTCGAAATGGATCAATGCATCGAGTATTCTCAGCACTTCATCGACGCTTCTTCCAAGAGGAAGATCATTGACGAGCTGATGACGCACCATCCCTTTGCGATCGATCAAGAATAAACCTCGATAGGCAATCCCATCGTCTTCTTTAAGGACATGATAACTACGAGCAATCGATTTGTTCATATCCGACAAGATTGGATAGCGAACCCCTTCGATCCCCCCCTTGGCCTTCGGAGTAGAAATCCAGGCATGATGAGAAAAATGGCTATCGACAGAACAGCCTATTAGCTGTGCCCCTCTCTTCTCGAATTCAGGCAGTTTTTCTTGGAATGCATGAAGTTCTGTCGGACAAACAAAAGTAAAATCGAGGGGATAGAAAAATAAGACGATGAACTTCCCCTGAAAATCGTCTAAGGAAATCTGGTCGATAATTCTCCCATCTGCCACAGCTTTTGTGCGAAAAAATGGCGCCTTTTTTCCTACCAATAAACTATCCATAAAACCTCCCAATGATGTCCTGTTCCTCGCCGATTGTCGTCGTTTCACCATGCCCAGGAATGACAAGAGTCTCGAACGGCAAAGCTAATATTTTCTCTAATGAATCGCGCATAAGCTGGGGTCGAGCTGTTGGAAAACTCAAATTGCCAATGGTTCCCTTGAAAAGGGTATCGCCAGAGATGAGCACCGCAAACTGGGGAAGGTAGTAACAAACACATCCCGGCGTATGGCCAGGGGAGTGGATTACGCGAATGGTGATTTCACCTACAACCTTCTCTTCGCCATCCTCGACGAAAAAATCAGCTATGGCAGGTTCGATAGGGATCATCAAAGGCAAACCATCACTTCCAGGCACTTCTAAATTACCTCGGTCTTCTTTATGAATTCCAATAGGCATGTTCCACACAGCTTTAGCCATAGCGGCGTCTGCGGTATGATCCCAATGAGAATGGGTAAGAAAAAGAGTCCCGATAGATTTTTTCAACTTAGCAAGTCTTTTTTCCCAATGCCTGACACATCCTAGCGGGGAATCAAAGAGTATAGCGCTAGACGACGATTCTATATAAAAAAGTATAGAATTCGTCTCAACAGGACCTGAAGTAAAAATTTCGTAGGGCATGGAATTTAACTATTGCACCGGAGAGGATTTGAACCTCTAACCGCCCGGTTCGTAGCCGGGTACTCTATCCAATTGAGCTACCGGTGCATGGAGCCAAAATCATGGGCTATGTAGGGAATTTAGGGCAAGTTTAACCTGAATCTTCGGCTGGTTTTTTAGAAAGTATTTGCAAATTCATTAGACTTCTTTCGAAACTCAGCGATTATGAAAATTAACGCAAAGACGCGCAAGACGCAAAGAGTTGTATAAATCATTAACGACTCTTTCTATGCTATTGTGGAGAAGTTTCTGCCCAAAGCCGCCTAATGTCCTATGTACTTCGATTATAGTGTCTATTATCAGCGCGGTTAATACATTTTCAATTTTCTATGCGTCTTTGCGGCTTGCGCGTCTGTGCATTCTCATAATCGCTGAGTTTCGAAAGAAGTCTATTTTCCTAGAGAACGACAACCTTTTCAGTATCTTCCCATTCTCATAGAGAACAGAAATGGTAAAACCTTTCTTAGGGGGATGATTGCAGATTTCATACGACCTTGTGGCTTTTTCCTCCGGATATAATAGTGCCTAAACTAAGGAGTTTATTCAATTTATTCGGATCCTTCTGTAAACTAGCTGCTTATTATGATCGACTGGCATGAACAATGGGCTCTTTATGCCCAAAATTATCGCGATGGCTATGCACACATTGAATTGGGCGATAACAAGGTATTACGCTTAAAGGCTGGTCCCGGTTTCGGTGATTGCTCTCATCCAACTACGCGCCTTCTTCTCGATTTGATGAAAGACCATGTCTTTGGTAAATGTATCGTCGATCTTGGATGCGGCAGCGGAATTCTCGCTCTTTCCGCAGCAATCCTTGGTGCAAAAAAAGTCTTTGGCATCGATATTTGCGAGGCAGCTCTTCGCCACGCCTCGGAAAATGCCCAGCTCAACCACCTCTCGAATATCTCCTTCGGCCGAAAAGGGGGAAAAGCCGATCTCGTCCTGATCAACATGATCTCCTCAGAGCAAGAGGCAGCCTGGCAAGAACATCCTTATCTGCATAACTTTGAAGGATTAGTGATCAGTTCTGGGATTTTGACCGAACAAAAAGAGAGTTACATAAGCCACGTTCTTTCTAAACGTGGCTGGGACATGTTGACTAGCAAGGAATGCGAAGGCTGGACAGGATTTATCTTTAGGAATCGGAGCTCTTAGGACCGCAGCCACCATGGGGCTTTCCACATCCACATCCACCTTTCTTTGGAGAGGGAGATGCATTCGGCTCTTCACTTTTTTGGGCTGGCCGTCTGTAATCGGTTTCGTAAAAACCGCTACCTTGGAAACGAAGGAGGGCAGACCCTCCTCCGATTTGTCTTTGTACTCGATCTTTTACGTGGCATGCCGGACAATCTTTGACTGGTTGGTCCGTAATTTTTTGGAAGAGCTCAAAGCGATGCCCGCAATGTTCACAGAGATAGGGATACGTTGGCATTGTTGCTCCTTACATCATTCCCATTCCGCCCATTCCACCCATACCCCCCATGCCGCCCATTCCACCCATGGCATCCATAGCGCCGGCATCAGCTTTTTTAGGTTGGGGCTTATCGGTGATCATGGCCGCAATCGTAATGAGCATTCCCGAAATAGATGCGGCATTTCTCAATGCGCTCTTTGTCACCATTACAGGATCGATAACACCTGCCTTGATGAGATCGCAGAATTCGCCGGTCAGCCCATTGAAACCAAATCCTCCTTGGCCCTCGCAGATTTTCTCAGCGATGAGATTGCCTTGTTTTCCGCAATTGGCAGCAATCGCAATAGCAGGCGCAAACGCAGCTGCACGAACGATGTCCAC
Source organism: uncultured Simkaniaceae bacterium (assembly GCA_963791555.1). Classification (GTDB taxonomy): domain Bacteria; phylum Chlamydiota; class Chlamydiia; order Chlamydiales; family Rhabdochlamydiaceae; genus JAGXTH01. The sequence continues at coordinate 218,003 of CAWBSQ010000001.1, read as the reverse complement.
CCCAATCTGTTCATCTCCATTCAATTTGAGTGAATCGAGGCAAGGTACAGCGCGCAATAATGCAACACCGCCGCCAGCCACAATCCCCTCGGAAACTGCAGCTCTTGTCGCATGCAAGGCATCTTCGACGCGGGCTTTCTTCTCTTTCAGTTCAGTCTCTGTTGCAGCGCCAACATTGATCACAGCCACCCCGCCGACGAGTTTAGCTAGCCGCTCTTCAAGTTTTTCACGATCGTAATCGGAGGTACTAGCAGCAATTTCAGCCCGCAATCTGTGCGATGCGCTGTTGAACGAGCTTATCTTCTCCTGCTCCATCGATGATCGTGGTATCTTCTTTTCCGATTTTGACTCTTTTAGCTTTTCCAAGAACTTCGATCCCGACATCTTCTATCTTCAAGCCCAATTCTTCGGTCACAACAGTGCTGCCTGTCAAGATAGCAATGTCTTGGAGAATTGCTTTGCGTCGATCGCCAAATGCAGGCGCTTTCACTGCACAGACCGGTAAGTCCCGCTTTGATTTTGTTGACAACAAGTGTAGCTAGAGCTTCACCTTCTATATCTTCTGCGATAATGAGCAATGGCCGCTGACCTTTCTCCATGACTTTTTCTAAGAAGGGAACGAGTTCTTTTACATTGGAAAGCTTCTTATCGGTGATCAAGATCGATGCATTCTCTAGTTCAACAGTCATCTTCTCAGCATTCGTGATGAAATAAGGAGAAACATAACCTTTATCGAATTGCATCCCTTCTACAACATCCAATGTCGTTTCAATTCGATTTAGATTCGGCAATCGTGATCGTGCCATCTTTGCCAACTTTTTCCATGGCTTGTGCAATGATTGCACCGATTTCTGCATCGTTATTGGCCGAGATCGTGGCGATTTGACGACTTCTTCAGGTTTGTAACTCTTATAGCCAGTTTCTGCAGTGCTGCAGTCATGGCATCGACAGCTTTATCGATCCCGCGCTTGACGTCCATCGGATTGGCGCCAGCAGTGACATTTTTGACACCTGCACTGAAGATAGCATCAGCGAGCACGATAGCTGTGGTCGTACCATCACCAGCCACATCAGACGTTTTGGAGGCTGCTTCTTTGACGAGCTGGGCGCCCATGTTTTCAAATTTTTCTTTGAGAGAAACTTCTTTTGCAACAGTTACACCGTCTTTCGTCGATAAGGGAGAGCCGCTGCCTCGTTTAATGACGACATTGCGGCCTTTAGGTCCAAGGGTAACTATGACCGCTTTAGATAGCGTTTTCACCCCTTTAAAAGGGATTTTAGCGCCTCTTCATTAAATTGGAGCATTTTTGGCATGGGATTGTCCTCAAAATTAGCGGGTTTTTAAACAAGAACACCAAGAACATCATCTTCCGACATGATAAGGTATTCAACACCTTGTTCATCGGTTTTTACTTCAGCACCAGCATAGGCGGTGAAAAGGACTTGGTCGCCAACTCGTACACTCATCGGCGTGATTTTTCCATTATCTTCTATTTTACCAGGGCCGACGGCGATGACTTCCCCCTGCTTTGGTTTTTCTTGAGCGGAATCAGGCAGAAGGATTCCACCTTTAGTCGCTTTGACTTGGGAACGCTTGACTAGCACGCGATTTCCCATTGGCTTGATGTGATTGACTGACATGCTCTTGCTCCTAAAATTTCTTATTCTATTGAAGGGCAAGATTAGCGCTTCTTGTCAATTTTCGTCAATAGAAAATGGATAAAATTAGCAGATCAGATTACCGAGTGCTAAGAGAGTGCCTAGGGAAATGGGAGCAACTTATTTTTTTATGATTGCCGTTATTAATCTAGGGGGTTGCTCTATTTTATAGATCCTTTGACTAAATAAATACTTTATATGCTAGGAAATACTTAAAAACGGAATGAAAAAACACTCCTATCCTAGAGGAAATCAATGGCGAATCCTTCTCCAGATTCAGCACCTATACGCCAAGCACAAGAACTTTTATCTCAAGTTAAAAACCACTCTCTTACACTGCAAGACCGGGAGCAGAAAGCCATCGACCTGGCCGCACAAATGCTGCTAGAGGCAGAGAGAATTCAAACTAGGAAGGAAAAACTCCTGCAAGCACAGCTAGCCCGCATGATGGATGATCCCAAGGGAAAAGCCTTTACGACTAGCATGACCGATGAATGTTTTCGCAGCCATCGCTCAGCGCGCGTGGCCAACCAAATGGCCTATCTTTTGCGCAAGTTCGGCACCCCCCGCTATCTTTCTTTTTTTAAACGTCTTCAATTAAGCCTCTTTGCTCTTTTTGGAAGGCCCCTTGCTTTTCTCTTTGTCCCAGTAGCTATCAATGCCCTCAGAAGAGAAACCTCATCGGTGATCCTACCAGGAGAACAGCAAGAATTATCCCATCACATGCAAAGGCGGCGAGCTGAAGGAGTGCGGATCAATCTCAATCACCTCGGGGAAGCAATTTTAGGAGAAGAGGAGGCCCAGCATAGGCTAAGCGTCTATTTAAAAGACCTTGAGGAACGGGATGATGTCGAATATGTCTCGATCAAAATTTCCACCATCTATAGCCAAATCCATCTTCTTGGATGGGATAAAACCCTCCACGAATTAAAAAGCCGCCTGCGCCTGCTCTATCGGGCAGCTATGAGTCATACATTCAATCGGGCTGATGGAACAAGCGTCCCCAAATTCGTCAATTTGGATATGGAAGAATATCGCGATCTTCAGATCACGAAAGAGCTCTTCATGCAAGTCCTAGGCGAACCAGAGTTTTTTCATTTCTCGGCGGGCATAGTACTTCAAGCGTATTTACCCGATGCTCATGGAATCCAAAAAGAGCTCACTGAATGGGCGATGGAAAGAATCCGCCGCGGCGGGGCTCCTATCAAAATCCGCATTGTCAAAGGAGCAAACCTCGCTATGGAGCAGTTCGAAGCTTCGCTGCGCGGCTGGCATCAGGCTCCCTATACAAAAAAATCTGACGTCGATGCGAATTATAAACGGATGGTGATCTATGGTTGCCAGCCAGCCCATGCTCAAGCGGTGCATATTGGTATTGCCAGCCATAATCTTTTTGACATCGCTTATGCCCTCCTCTTGCGTCGAGAAAATGGCGTAGAAAAAGAAATCACTTTCGAAATGTTAGAGGGAATGGCTGATCATTTGCGCCGCGTTGTCCAATATATCGCTGGCGGCATCCTTCTTTATTGTCCAGTAGCAACGCGTAAAGATTTCCAAAGTGCGGTCGCCTACTTGATTCGTCGTCTCGATGAAAATACTGGCCCTGACAATTTTTTAAGGCACACATTTGGCCTTCGTCCTTTCACTTCTGAATGGGATATACAAGCAGCTCTTTTCAGAAAAGCCTGTGAGGAGGTGGAAAGAGTCCCGCACAGTCCGCGCCGCACGCAAAATCGTTTACAGACATCCAAGGCGCCAAGTGAGGACATGCCTTTTGAAAATGAAGCTGACACTGATTTCGCTTTAGAAGCTAATCGCAAATGGGGATATCACATCGTCGAGAGCTGGCAAAAAAAGCAGCATGGAGAAATTCCCCTTGCCATTGGTGGCAAAGAACTGCGCGAAACAAAGCACAAAGGTCAAGGGAACGATCCTTCGCGATCCGATCATGTTCTCTATACCTATTCTTTAGCCGACTGGGAACACATCGACCATTGTTTGAATGTTGCAAAAGAAGCCCAAAAATCGTGGGAAAAGAAAACCATCAAAGAGCGTTCGCATCTGCTGGCAGCCTGCGCGGAAAAACTTCGCGAACATCGCGATGATCTCATCGGCGTCATGATAGCCGATGGAGGCAAGACGATCATCGAAGGCGATCCAGAAGTGTCTGAAGCGATCGATTTTGCCGAATACTATCGACGCAGCATGCAAAAATTGGATACCTGTAAAGACATTCTGTGGCGTCCCAAAGGAGTTGTTCTCGTCACTCCGCCTTGGAATTTTCCTGTCTCGATCCCAGCTGGCGGCATCTTTGCTGCTTTGATGGCCGGCAATTCAGTGATCTTCAAACCTGCTCCTGAAGCCGTATTGACGGGTTGGATTCTGGCAGACTTGCTGTGGGCGGCAGGCGTGCCTAAAGAGGTTTTGCAATTCATCTCCTGCATCGATGAACCGATAGGCAGCAAGCTAATCAGCGATCCTCGGGTAGATTCTGTCATTCTCACGGGAGCAACATCGACGGCTAAACTCTTCAAAAAGCTCCACCCTAGTCTTGAATTGCACGCCGAAACCGGCGGCAAAAATGCCATGATCATCACAGCCATGGCAGATCGCGATCTGGCTATCAAGGATCTACTTCAATCAGCTTTTGGGCATGCAGGACAAAAGTGTAGCGCGGCGAGTTTGGCCATTCTAGAAGCGGAAGTCTATGACGACCCTCACTTTTTTCAACAACTCAAAGATGCAGCTTTAAGTTTAACAGTAGGTTCAGCCTGGGACTTATCCACTAAAATCCCTCCCTTAATTCGTCCTTCTTCTGGTGCTTTGCTGCGCGCCCAGACATCTCTTGAGACTGGCGAAAGCTGGCTGATCGAGCCAAAGCAAGATCCAAACAACCCCCAACTTTGGACCCCTGGCATCAAGCTCGGCGTAAAAGAGGGAAGTTTCATGCATCAAACAGAACTCTTCGGACCTGTATTAGGGGTCATGCGCGCCGACAATCTGCGCCATGCGATCGACCTTGCCAATGGAACTCCCTATGGATTGACCTCAGGGCTTCATTCCCTCGATGATCGTGAACAAAAGATCTGGAGCGACCACATCGTTGCAGGGAATTGTTATATCAATCGCACGACGACCGGCGCCATCGTCAGAAGGCAGCCCTTTGGAGGCTGTAAAGCCAGCAGCTTTGGAGCCGGAGCAAAAGCGGGCGGGCCTAATTATGTTGCACAACTTTGCACTCCTGCGCCCGTAGGGATTCCACAAGAAAAAGATCCCGTGCTTCCAGCTCTTCAACCTTTAATGCCTTTAGCAGATAAACTTCAATTAAGCCCCGAACTTTTTGGTCTATGGCAGGCCAGCATCGGCAGCTATTCCTATTGGTCCAAACGCTTCGACCATGATCACGATCCAAGTAAAATCATTGGACAAGACAATCTTTTTCGCTATCGTGCCACCAATGATACAGTCTTAAGAATCTCTCAAACCGATGCTCCTTTAGATATTCTCCGTTCAATCGCAGCTGCGATCGCAGCTTGCTGCCATATAGAGATCAGCTACTCTAAAGATCAGATGCCCACCCCTCATAATTGGCTTCCCCTTCACTCACTTCATGGCCTGCAATGGATAGAGGAATCCGAGACCTCATTTCACGGACGAGTCGCCAAAGGCAGTTTCAAAAGAGTCCGCCTCCTCTCCAAGCCCAATGAAGCCCTTATCAAGGCCGCAGCAGAACATGCTACAACATTATTAGTGAATCCTGTGCTCGCCAACGGACGTTTTGAGATGCTCTATTACCTGCGCGAAATCAGTCTTAGCATCGATTACCATCGTTATGGCAACCTGGGACTGCGCGAAAAAGAAAAACGCGCGCCACTTCTATGATTGGATTAGTTCTTTTGTAGTTGTCTTGAGAATATAGAAATAGCAGCAAGTTTCCGTTTGGGCCTGATGTGTGGATTGGCAAAGGCGCCTCTTCTGAACTCTAGATCCCTTAGATTTTCATATAGTGCTTTCTTTTTTTTGCAAACTCGGTAAAGGCACCCTTCCAGCTTAGTCCGTATTTCTGGACCGATCAATTTCTCCATCTGGTCTAAAAGAAAGGCAAGACGATCGCAATCATGCCAACGCGTTAAACAGCTGCTCAATCGTTTTAAAAAGGTTATTGTCTGTAGCTTTTTATTCTGTTTTTCGAGTTGCTGATTATAAGATCGAAGCCCTAGTGGTAAATCGATTAGGCCGTTTTCACGTACGAGTAATCTGAAGGCAGGGGAATCGCCCAGTTGACTTATTTCTTCCGGAATCTCCTTAAGGCAATTGGAATCTAAATCCAAATGAGCCAAAGTTTTTAGCTGACCAATCCCCTTTGGAATCGCATTGAGCAAATTGTTACTTAAATACAATCGGTTCAATAAAGGTAACAGGCTGATCTCGCAGGGAATATACAATAGCTGATTATACTCCAAGTTAAGCTCTTCCAAGGCCACTAGCTGTCCGATCTCTTTAGGCACACTCGAAAGCTGATTGTTGGAGACCCAAAACTGTTTCAATTTCCCCAAGCTCCCCACTTCTTTCGGTAATTGAGTAAGAGCATTATGGCTTAAAGTTAGCTCTTCTAAAATACTAAGTTGGCCGATCTCTTTAGGTAGCCTCTGAATAAAATTATGACACAAAAGAATCTGTCTTAACCCTCGCAATCGTCCAATCGCCTTGGGGATGCTTGTAAGACGATTATGGTTTAAATAAAGCTGTCTGAGTTTTTTTAGTTTTCCAACTTCTATGGGCAGACTAGTCAGTTGATTATTACACACATTTAGCGTGTCCAAATTTGCAAGTCTCCCGATCTCTATTGGCAATTTGATAAGCTGATTACCATTTACAAGTAGATAGCCCAATCTCCTTAGCTGTCCAATTTCTCTGGAAAGACGATTCAAACGATTATTACTGAAATCAAGCCAATATAACCACTTCAACTGTCCAATTTCAGCAGGCAGGCTAGCCAGACGATTGTTTGTTGCCCAAATTTCTTGCAACCTTCGTAATTTGCCAATTTCTTTGGGTAGGCTCATCAAACAAAGCCGCTCTATTCTAAGCTTGACCAAACGCTCAAACTTCCCTATCTCACTAGGCAGAAGAGTGAGTTCACGAGACATCAGTTGCAATTTATCAAACTCCATTAAAACCGCTGAGTTTTGCTCTAACCATTCTCGAACTTCTGCGGCCCTTTTAAGGATTTCGTCAATAGCTCCTTCAATTTTCAGACTAAAAATCGAAAAATTTGGCAAGGGATGTTCTTTCTGCATTTCAGCCATCATTCGCAAGAGATTTTTGGCTTCTACAAATGCAAAGAAATCTTTAATCGCCCCATATAGCCTTGGAGGCTCTATCTTTTCGAGCTGACTAAGCTCACTGACAAACGATATCAATTCATGCAAGTCTTTGATGGTCTCTTTCTCCTTGCCAATTTTATGATGGCAATATCTTTCGATAAGCGGAGTAAGTTCATATCTGGTAAGAATCCCTGTTGCATCGCAAAATTTTGCAGTCGTTCGAGATACTATTTGAAGACATGCTAACTCGTTTACGTTGAGAAATGGTGCAATGAAGGCATCAGCTGGAGCTTTGGGCACTTTATGCAAATGATTCATGCCCACAGCATGCGCTGACTCTGTTTGCACATTTGGTGCGATGAATTTTTGGATACACCCTTTGGGAATTTTCGCTTTTCTTCCATCTAGTGAGGGCAATTTGTTCGATTGCAAACGTAGAGGCTTAGGCTTCTCATCGTCCAGATTTGGTGGTTGGTTAGGATGATTCGTTAATGTAGAAAGAGGACGAACAGCCATCAGGTTAATAAAGCTCTTTTTTTCTCCTGACGGCCTTCTTGGCATATCTGTTTCCGGAATAGGGAAATAGCCTCTGCTCTGAGCCTAGGAGGGATACGAGGATCGAGAAAGGCTTGTTTTGCAAAACATAGAATTTCCGGACTCTGCATCATTCTTCTTTCATTTTTACTCACTTCATAGAGGCATTTAGACAATTTTTGGCGCATTTGCTTATCGCATAATTTCTCCATTTTGTTCCAAAACATAGAAAGCTGCTTGCTTGCGCTATCTTTCTTAAATTGTTCCAATAACCGATCGATTACAGTTTTCATTTGGAGCTTCTTATTCTGTCTTTGCAATTGAAACTTATAATTCTTTAGTTGGGACGGGAGACTAATCATGCCATTCCCTACAAAGAGAAGATGCTTGCATTTTGTATATGCGAGCTCTTTGGGCAAGCCACTAAGGCAATTATTCGCTATGCTAAGACCCTCTAATGATCTCAATCTTTGAATTGCTGAAGATACTCTAACAAAACGATTGTTATCCAAACTCAGAGCTTTCATGCTTTTTAATCCCCAGATTTCATCAGGAAGAATAGCGAGCTGATTGCTATTTAAACTTAGGCCGTTCAAATTCTTAAAATATGCAATTTCTCGAGGCAAAAGAGTTAATTGACAATTTTGCAAATCCAACTCAGTTACCCGTTCTAAAGCAGATCGATTCGCGTCGAACCACTTTCTGATGCCATCTGCTTTTTGTAAGATAGCATTCTCATCGACGATCTTTAGTTTGACGACTGGATATTTAGGGATGGCCTGAACTTTATGCATCGCCTTGGCCATCTTCAAAAGATTTTTTGCTTCTACGACCTTGAAAAACTGTTCAACTGAACAATAGCCCGGCGCCTCTAACTCTTCCCGTGCACTGAGTTCACATGCAAATGACATCAATTCATCGACAGCTTTGATTTTTTCGCTATGGGATAGGTGGTCAAAATGATGAGAAAAATAGATGTGTGACAAGTGGGCAATGCCTGGGGTACTGATAGTAAGAGAACCGTTCTTGCTCCTGAGCATTCCTTGAGACACGCTTTGCAGATTGGCCCAATCTTGCGCTGCAACAAAGGATGTTAGATAGGTAATGACACTAGTAGGAACAATTGAGAAATAATTAAGGAGCCGCAGCTCTTCTAAGGGGATGTACGAACTTGGCTTTCTAATCACTGGTTTCAACGAATTTTGCGCAATACGTCCTATGAGTTTCTGCCCCTTCCATTGAATCTCGAGAATTTTTTTTGTCCCAACCCTTTTTGTGCCATCGTGGTGATGGTCTATTTTGTTAGCATAACAAGAGCTCTTAGTTTTTGAGATACTAGGAACACAAGGTTTAGGGATCTCAGGAATTGCAGAGGAATATGCAGTTAAAGCCATAGTTTTTTCGCTTTTGTTAAGAAATGCGTTTTTAAATAAAAAGATAGTCTTATTGTCACTTAAGACAATTAGTTGATAAAAATTTATTGCGCCAAAAGTTTATATCAAATGTATGATTGTTAGCATCAAAGATTGTTCCTATCCCCCTTGCTTGCAAAGTATGTTGCGGAACGCAGATCATGCAGGTCTTTGCAGTATACACATCGCGATGTATATAATTGCCCTGTTGCCGTATGATCGAACAGCATGATCGAAGAATTGAACCAAGAACAACAAAAGGCCATCGAACATCTCGAAGGCCCAATGCTCGTACTAGCAGGTGCTGGTTCGGGAAAAACACGCGTTGTCACAACACGCATTGCCCATTTGCTGACTCTAGGAATCCCTTCAACAGAAATTCTCGCAGTTACCTTTACCAATAAGGCTGCCGAAAAAATGCGTGAACGGATCAAAGAGCTCACACATCAAAATGTATTGACCTGCACTTTCCATAGTTTATGCGCTCGTATCTTGCGATCTTCGATTGGCTTTTTGGATTATTCCCGTCAATTTACGATCTATGATGAAGAAGATAGCGAAAAGTTGCTCAAGGAATGCCTGGCCTCGCTTGACATCCCCATCGAAAAGGGAACGGTGCGCACTCTTCGTACCCAAATTTCCCAGGCTAAAAATGATCTCATCGAGCCCGATGCCATAGCTCCAGAAGAAGAACTTTTGAAAAAGAGCTACAGGCTCTATCAAGAGCGACTAAAAACCTCTCAAGCCCTTGATTTCGACGATCTTCTCTTCTTAACAGTGCGTCTTTTTCATCGATTTCCTGATGTCTTGGAGATTTATCGCAAATCTTGGCTTTTTTTTCTGATCGATGAATATCAAGATACGAATTATGCACAATATGAATTGGTTCGCTTGCTTGCTTCTCCACGCAACAATCTCTTTGCCGTTGGAGATCCAGATCAATCGATCTATTCATGGCGGGGAGCACGCGTGCAGAACATCCTCAATTTCGCAAAAGATTTCCCTGGAGCCCAGATCGTTACCTTAGAGCAAAACTATCGCAGTAAGGCCCGGATCCTAAAAGCTGCCAATGGTCTCATCCGCCACAATCGTTCCCGCTTCGAAAAAGAGCTCTGGAGTGCCCGAGGTGAAGGAGAACTGGTCACATTGTACATTGCCGAAGACGATCAAAGCGAAGCCCGTTTCGTAGTACAAAAGCTGCTCGATTTCCAAAAACGCCACGATGCTAGTTTAAACCAATGTGCCATTTTCTATCGCACGAACGCGCAATCGCGTACGTTTGAAGATGCTCTCTTGCGCAGCCGCGTTCCTTATATCATTATTGGAGGGCTTTCTTTTTATCAGCGCAAAGAGATCAAAGATCTCTTAGCTATGCTACGCATCGTCGATAGTGGAGCTGATACTTTAAGCTTTTCGCGTACGATCAATCTCCCTAAACGAGGAATAGGAGATTCGGCTATTGCTAAAATTCGCGAGGCTATAGAAAGGACAGCCTTATCGATTTTTGAAGGCTGCCAAAAGATTTGCCAAGGAGAGATCTCCTGTAAACTCTCTTCCAAACAACTCGATGGGCTTAAAGAATACGTCGAAGCGATCCAATCAGCCAAAAAAGCTTTGCATGCTGGCGTCTCTTTGCATGAAACTCTATCTCTTCTGATTGAAAAAAGCCGCTATCTCGAAGCATTGCGCGAAGATCCCGACACCTATCAAGACCGCCGAGAAAACGTCTCAGAACTCGTCTCTAAGGCCGCAGAGTGGGAAGAAGAAGTTGAACAACCCATTCTTTCTTTATTTCTCGAAGAACTTTCACTCAAATCTTCATTAGATGAAGATCGTCAACATCAGCAGGATGCTGTCCGTCTCATGACTCTGCATAATAGCAAGGGGCTAGAATTTGATTTCGTAGCACTCGGAGGCATGGAAGAAGAATTGTTCCCGCACATCAATACCATGGACAGCCCTGAAGCGATCGAGGAAGAACGCCGCCTTTGCTATGTTGGAATGACACGCGCCAAAGAGGAGCTTTATTTATCCGCTGCGAAACATCGTTATCTGTGGGGTACGCCGCGCGTCATGCGACCCAGCCGCTTTTTAAATGAGGTCCCAAAAGAATATATAAAAATCGTCAGCTCAGCACGCACTCCTACGCCATATGAGGGAAGCGAAGAAGCATTTTCTATCGGCACTCGCATCCAACATCGCGATTATGGCTGGGGCACGGTGCAAAAAGCCTACACGACCTCGCTTGGACTCACTTATGATGTGCTGTTCGATGAGGCAGACATCGAACGTTCGCTTGTCGCCAAATACGCCAAGCTCACACGGCTCGAATAAGAGTACAATGAAAATGAACGCAAAGACGCACAAGACGCAAAGAGTTTTATAAATCATTAACGACTCTTTGCATGCCATTGCGGAGAAGTTTCTGCCCAAAATTGAGAAGTAACCCTAGTTTGATACGAGGTCTCTTGATACACGCTCTCCAACAATCCTGGGCTGCCTAATATCCGATGTAACTCGATTGCAGCGTCTATTATCAGCGCGGCTAATACATTATCAATTTTCTCTGCATCTTTGCGGCTTGCGCGTCTGTGCGTTTATTTTCATTAAAATTCTCTTGAGGATTTTTTAATCCTCATAGGGAAAAGAATTTGCAAATTCTTTCTAAGAGTGTACTTACGGCTAAATAATCCTAGAAAAAACAAAACTTAGCTCGCTTGTAAAACAGCTTTTACCGCTTTAATCCGAGTTGTTTTAGAAACAGAGCGTCCTTCTTGGTCAAAAAATGCAACTTTCCCAAATTCTAGATGAGCTAGCTTTTTGTTCTTTTTGACTAATGCTTCGCCTTCTAAACTCCAAACTTTGGCATAGATTTTTCCAGCGATCGCTGGCTTTTTGCTTTCTATCTTGCGAATGCAGTTCATGCCTTCCTTTTTATTGCCAGATTGAAAAGCTTGCAGAGCCTTTTCCAATAAGGCGCGGATCTCATTTTCAGGTTTTTTAGGATTTGATTGCGGCTTAGCGGAACTCTTGGCTTTAGATTCGAGACTGTCACCCCTCTCATTTTTTTGCTCCTCTACACTCTTGTCTTGATCCTGTGCAGCAATCTCTGCCAGTTTTTGAAATCCTTTGCTGAATTCCTTAAAACAGGCAGCGATTGCACCCTTATTCTTATCTACAAATGCTTGGCGACTGCTTTCCAAAACTTGTTTCATTCTTTGAAGCTCTTTTGAACACTCATCTCGTTTAGTATTCATTCGAGGTAGGAGCTCCCCTATAGAATCCAAACCTGTTTCCATACATTTATAAAAATTTCTGAAGTCTCCCACTATAAGTGCTTCAAAGAATGATCTTTTCAAGTTGTCAAGCGACTTGCGCAAATTATCCTCTAAAGAGTGCGATGTTGTTGAAGGTGAGTGAGAGATGTTTTGCTCTTTATCGTTTTCATTCCTAGCTTGCTTTGATAGCAATTCTCGCACTCCCATCGATATTGATAGAACACCTTGTAAAACTTCCGTTGAATTCCCTGCTTCAGATGCCTGGCGGCACGCTTTTAAACTATCCTTGAGATTTTTAATGATTTTTAGAAATTCATCTTGTCCTATCTCAAAGAAAGATATGTTGCCTTCCAACATAGCCACCGTCTTTTCTACACCTATAAATGCATCGTTAACGTTCGAAGTTTCATCAAGCCCTGCTACTAGTAATGCTACTGGATCTAGTCTTTCGATTTCTTGTTTTGAAATTGCCATTACTCCAGAAGATGAAGAGCTACTTACTCCAGCTAATTCCAGCAGTTTTGCAAGTTTCTTTTTTTGCAGGTTTAGGGCGTCATTAATAATGGTAAAATATTTTTTCAAATTCGCATAACCCGATTTGTCAATCTCTGCTCCTATGGAACTCAATTTTTTTGCGATTTTTTCACATTTCGTCACAAGTTCACTTAAGGCTATTTCCTCGAGGCCAACTGTAGAATATTTTTGCTTGAGCGCTCTTCGCGCATCATTCAGAGAATGTAATTGAACTGAACATTGGAAGAGTGTTGTCTTTACATTGGACTGAGCACCGGGTACAGACATATAATTTCCTTATATTTTTAAGGTTGAGTAACTATTGTATATATAAAAGCAGAAAATTTAACCTAAAACCTATAAAAGCACAATTACAAAAGACTTGTAATGTTTATTTATTGAAAACCTGCGTTTACGTCATAGATTATTACTTCAATTTTGTATTCGTAAAACCGAAGACCGAGTTATTAATGTTCTCGATTGTAATGGAAGAGAACTCAAGAATATCCCTTTTCGCAACTAAGGGATCGTCGAATGTTAAGATTATTTTGGTGATTTTTCGCACAAGTGAACAACCAGGCCTTAAGGTCTGGGATTGCAAAATGGGGGGTAAACTTTGTGTTAGTTACAAAAGGAGATCTAAGAAAGTATTTGCAAATTCATTTTCCTAGTGAACGGAAACCTTTTCGGGATCTTCCAATTCTCATAGGGAAAAGAATTTGCAAAAACTATCTAAGAGGGCATTAGCCTGCTTGTAAAACGGCTTTTACAGCTTTTATTCTTGTTTGAGTAGAAACCGAGCGTCCTTCTAGGCCAAAAAATGCAACTTTCGCGAAGTCTGGGTGCGCAAGCTTTTTATTCTTTTTGACTAACGCTTCACCTTCTAAGCTCCAAACTTTGCCATAAATTTTTCCTGCGATTGCTGGCTTTTTGCTTTCAAGCTTGCGAATGCACTCCATGCCCTCTTTCTTATTCCCAGCTTCAAAGGCTTGCACAGCTTTCTGTAACAACGATTGGATGCCTGTTTCTAACTTGGAATTTGGTTGTGCTACAGAAGAACCTTTTGGTTTGGATCTGACACTTCGCCGCACAAGCTCCCTAGTTCCCTCCAACAACTCTCTGAATATTTCAGATATCCGATTTACATCCAGCTCCTTAAACGCTTCTGAATGCTTGCCAGAGTCTATTGCTTTAGAGGCCGCGGCACTCACTTTTTTCAGTTTCTTTATCCCATTAACATTTTTTTCTCGTAACCCGCTAGTGTTGGGGTCGAGTTTTTGACATCGATCCAAATGTTTTTCTGTTAGGCTGATTATCTTGTTGAAATGTGCGAGAATTTCACGAGATTTTTTCGATGCTGATCCACCCCTGGAGCAGCTATCCATTTTTGCGATCTCTTCTAGGATCTTGGTCACTTCTGGAAATTTTGCCTTCAGTATTTTTTTTTCTTCTTCTGTCGGTGGGGTGGGTTCCGCTCTGCTTTTTTCTGCACTATTTGGAGAAGATATCGCCGAAAATTTAGCAAAGCATTCTTTCTTTTTAGTCATTGCTTTTTGAAGAAGCTCCATACCTTTTAAAAAATTTTTTGATTCAAATGCAGCAGAACTCGATTTGAAAAGCCCTTTTAGCTGTTGGATTTCTTTCAAGAATCCAGCATGTTGAGGCCCCATTGCAAGTTCGACTATGCGTTTATTTTTTTCAAAAAGTCCAGATGCCTGAATATGGCATTCGAAACCTTTTTTGAAATCACCTTTTTTAAGTGTTTCAGAACCTAATAGAGTTAGTTGTTCGAATTCTTTTTTTAGTTTTTCTATTTTACTCTTTAATTGTGAGGCAGTAGGTGCAGCAGAGGATGAAGGAAAAACTATTCCTGCTTCTTGTGCGAATTTTGCGATTTTTTCTTTTTGCGTATTTAAGGCGCCTTTAATGAGCGCGTAGTCCTTTTTAAGAGCAGGAAATTGGTTAGTCTTTGATGCGATAGATCCCAATTGTTTAGAGATCTCGTCGCCTTTTTTCACTAGGCCCCTTAAAGCTGCTTCATCGGGACCGATCGTGGAATATTTTTGTTTAAGGGTTCTTCTTGCATCATTCATAGAATGTAGTTGGAGCGAACATTTATAGAGTGTTGCTTTTATAGTAGACTGAGAAACTGGACTAGACATGATAATAAACCTGTTTTTTAATTGTTGAATATATTGTATATTAAAACACTGCAAGAAAAAATAAAAGAATTAATTATAATATTCGCGACTTCAGACCACATCTAAAATTAACAAATTTTTCGACGCAAACCTTATTGCCCGTTGAGAACTGCTTTTATCGCTTTAACTCTGGTGAGCGAAGAAACAGATCTTCCTTCTAAGCTGAAGAAAGCCACTCTTCCAAACCGGACATGGGCCAGTTTTTTATTGGCGCGCACCAAAGCTTCACCTTCTAGATCCCATATTTGGCCGAAGATTTTTTGGGCAATTTTAGGATGCTTGCTTTCTAACGCGTGGATATGGGTTAAGCCAGTTGTTTTGTGCCCAGTTTCTAGAGCATGCAGAGCTTTTTCTAATAAAGCACGGAACTCTGCCTTGACGGCTTTTGGTTGTGCTGCAGATTTCTTGGCCGAAGGTTTATGCTTTGAATGATGGGACGCGGGCGCCGGCTTTGACAGCTTTTCAAGTCTTTGTTTCAGAGCCTTATCCTTTTTTTCTTGCTGAAGATCCTCTTTAATATTCGACTTTTGCATAGAATTTACGAAAGAAGCCAAATGATCTACTTGCACAAGTCTTTTGATTTTTTCCCGCTGGCCATTCAAGCGGCCCTTGAGGAGTGCGTAGTCGTTTTTAAAAGGAGAAGCGCCAACTTTTAAAGAAATTATTTTAAGTTGACGTGAAACAGTATTACATTTTTTTACAATCTCTTTTAAAGCGCTACTACCTGAATCAATATTGGAATAATTTTGTTCAAATGACTTTCTGGCAATATCAAGCGAATGCAGATTCATCGAACTTGTATACAATATATCTTTTATAACTGAATTAGAAACACTAGATGTCATACGGCCATTAATTAATGTTGTTTTACTCCTTGTAATTATAATCGATAATATACAGTTAATCAATATTTACAATATTTGTTTTACGTATTTTTTTAACATAATAATAAATACAATAAAATCAAATTTTAAACACCAATTATTTAAAATCTTGCTATCTGTTTAAAATATAAATTAATTAGACAACAGCTGCTGAAAGGTTTTAAAAACCTGATCGACTGATATAAAATTTTTCCAATAACGATCCCGCCAGCGCGTCCCTTTGATATTTGGCACCCAGCTCGGGGGAGTGAGCACGCTTCCTTTTGTCCAGGCTGGACGCCAGAAATAGGACATCTTCCGATTGCGGCAGATGGTTATTGTTGGAAGACCCAAACAAGAGGCCAAATGGCCAATCCCTGAATCATTGCCTATCATAGCTCCAGATTCAGCAACAAAGGCTGCCATAGTAGATAGATCAGTAAACTCAGGGCTGCGGGAGGCCTGGGGGTGTTGTTTTTTTTCTTCTTTGGAAAGCAGGAAGTATGGCTCCCATCCCTTTTTTTCTAGTGCCTCGGCCAATTTTTCAAATTTAATCCACGGCCAATTTTTGGTTTCTTGAGAACTCGTAGGATGAAAAACAACCCGTTTAGGGAAGCGCTGCAGAACGATATCTTGTGGAGGAACAATGCCATTGTGCTTTGTGACATCGCTTAATTGCAGCAGATTTTGACAGAAGTGTACCAAATTATCGACGAATGTATAAGCGCCATTGAAGCGACCGTTTTCCCAGAATGGATAGTCGGTGTTTAACGTGGCAATCGGATTGAGGATGGTGAGTTTATCTGGCACGTTTTCTTGACAATACTGCTGGATTTCCAGCATGCGAGGCTTTTTTTCATGAAAGAGGAAAATCCGATCAAATGAAGCAAGATAGTCTAGTGGCGCATCGACTTGCGATTCGATAGGAAGGTTGGGAAACCAGGGTTGCAAAGCCTGCAACCAAGGATGGAACGTAGTGACTTTGGCTCCGTTTCGAAGCAAATTATTCGATAGAACAAGGGAAATCAGCCCATCTCCTAGACCAAGACAACTCAATACTGCAGCACGCACGATAGACCCTCTAATACCTTCCTCGACAAAAACTCTGCTTGGCACATATGGAACAAACTATGGAGCAACAACTTTCGCTTAACCAACGTCACCTCTTAACACCTAGCTTTCTCACTTCGCTGCAGGTGCTCACAAAGCCATTACCAGAACTGGCTGTTTGGCTCGAATCACGCATCGAAGAAAATCCTCTTCTTTCCCTAGATCCTGCCCCTGTGGACTTTGAAACCGATTCAGAATCTCTTGAAGAAGAAGGGGATATTTACCCAAATCGACAAGATTATTGTAAGCCAAGAATAATCGAAACGACTGCGATTGTCGAGCAAAGAGATCTCTATACGCTCCTATCTAGCCAAGCAAGAGAGGCCTTTGCCGATGCCGCTCAACTAAAAGAAGTGCTCGACTTGGTCCAACAAATCGATAAAAAGGGTTTTTTACCTTCCACGGTCCAGGATAGTTTTGTTTTGAGTGTTCTTCAGACCTTCGACCCTCCTGGTGTGGGTGCACGCTCCATGCAAGAAGCTTTGCTTTTACAACTCAAAAGAAAAAATACGAATTCCATTCTGCTTCAGATCTTACAAACTCATTATAATGATCTTTTGCATCATAGAATAGCAAAGCTGAGTAAACTTTTTAAAATCGATCAAGGCGCTCTTCGCTCCTTGATCCAGCGCGAATTAGCGCAGCTCTCTCTAGCTCCAGGGGATGTATGCTTAACTCATTCCACTATCCCTTGGATTCCCGATCTATCCATTTTAGAAGAAAATGGACAGCTCAAAGTAGATGTGAACCGGGCTTTTCTTCCTCGTATTTTTCTCAACCGCCATTATGTTGGCCAATCCAGCGATGAGGAAACGCGATCTTACTTATTGCAAAAGCGCAAAGAGGCCACTCTGCTCATCGAAGCGCTGCGAAAACGTTCCAATACGCTTCGTAAGCTAGGGCTTTTTCTCATCAAAACCCAAAGTGCATTTTTTTTAGGGAAAAGTGCCCGTCCTTACAAGTTGAGCATCGAGCAAACAGCTTTGCAGCTCAACTTGCATGGATCTACCATTGGACGTGCTATCGAGGAAAAAGTCATCGATACACCCTTTGGTATGCAGCCGCTGGAGAGCTTTTTCCGTCATGGGCAGGCACTTCCCTTTGAAATAGAGGGCAAGATCGCCCAGCTTATACAGAATGAAGATAAAAACGATCCCTTGAGCGATGCAGCTATCACAGAGAAATTATCGCAAGCGGGATTTTCTTGTTCGCGGCGAACGGTGGCTAAATATCGGAATACGATGCATTTGCCAAACGCTCATTTACGCAAGCAGTGATCGTGCGCCAGCGCAACGATCCATCGTCCAACGAAGAAAAAGGAACTCCTTTAGCCAGCGTCACAATCTCGCGATCGGTCAGGCAGATGGCGATGGTTGGGCTAGGAAGATGTTTCACACAACAGGCAAATCGCCATTGATTCCAAAGAAGTCGAATCAGTCCCAGACTACTGATGAGCAACGTTGCACAGGCAACCTTTCCTTGCATCGTCCAAAGACAATCGAAGAAAATCGCTGCAAATAGAATCCATACTTCCCTTGGCCGCTGAATGAGCGGGCCGAAAAACCGACGCCAGCTCTTCGTCGATGTTCGAAAGGCCAGAATTTCTTCAAAGCGTTGTTCGTCAAATGCCGCACGCACGGCATGAACCGCTTCATGTCCTAAAACTTCTGCCCTTTCGGTCAATCGTTGTTTGGGATTGAGACAAATCGTCCAACGTCCATCCACCGTTTCCCAGGCTGCGCCTGCTTCCCAAAAGCGCAGCCCCTTGGAAGTCACGACAACCTCGACCCAATCGGGCATAATCTGATAAAGAGAGAAAATAATAGAAAAAGCTTTCTCTCTTTCTTCTAAAGAAATGGGAGAGTCTTTCACCTTCTCTTTTCTAAAGAGGGCCAAGCGCTTTTGAAACTCTACTTCTTCTTCATCGGGACCCGGGATAAAGCCTTGGCGATATAAAGAACGTAAATTTTCCATCCCATGGATTTTTCCCCATTCTCTTGAAAAGAGCAAAAGAATTTGCTGGCATAAAATTTTTTAATTTTATTTAATTTATTGACAATAATTTAATTTTAATAAAATTAGCGAATATGAGGGATAATTATGGGTGATTTATCAGCTTTTGTGGCTTTGCATTTAGCCTATCCCTTTTCTCCTCGCAAATCGCTCGATTTGATCCAGCGCTGGGGAGGCATGGAAGCTCTTTGGTCGCAGACCATAGAAGCCGATTCTCCTCTCTTCACGATTTTACAAACAGGCGCGTGGGAAAAGGAGATCGAACGCGCTGCAAAGGCTGGCATCCGCTTGCTCTGCCTGGATGATCCAGAATATCCTGCCGCTTTAAAGCAATTGTCCGATCCACCTCTGCTCATCTATTGCAAGGGGGCGCTTAATCTCTGTGATAGGGAAGCTATAGCGATCGTAGGTACAAGAGCTGCGTCTATCTATGGAATGTCGATGGCTGAACGATTTGGCAGGGAAGTCGCCGCTGCAGGCTGTACCGTCGTCAGCGGCCTTGCCCGAGGGATCGACACAGCCGCGCACCAAGGAGCTTTAAAAACGGGAACAACCATCGGGATCATCGGCTCCGGATTGCATTGCTTATATCCTAAAGAAAATGTTCGTTTAGCCGAAGAGATCGCAGAGCGGGGTGCGCTTATAAGCGAATACCCGCTTAATACCCCGCCAGATAAATTTCAATTCCCAAGACGCAACCGCTTGATTGCGGCCCTTTCGTTAGGGTGCCTCCTTATAGAAGGCGCAGTCAAAAGCGGCGGCATGATCACCATCGACCGTGCGCTCGAACTTGGCAAACCCTGTTTTACAATCCCAGGACGAATCGATATAGAAAATTTTTCAGGGAACCATGCTTTGCTTAAGACAGGAAAAGGTAAGCTTGTCGAAAATCCCCAAGAGATGTTATCCCTCTTGGTGCCTAAGAGAGAGAAAACAGCCCAATTAACAAACGTTGCCACGACCAATCTCAATTCAAAGGAGAGCGAATTTATTGCTCTTTTCACAGAAAATGAAATCTCCTTTGAAGAGCTTGGCTTGCGCAGCCAACTACCAGTTTCTTCTTTGAATGCACTTTTATCTGCTCTTTTGTTAAAAAATGCAGTACGGCAACTTCCAGGAAGGCTTTTTAAGAAGGTATAACTAGATGGCCAAAGCACTGATCATCGTTGAATCTCCGACAAAAATCAAGACTCTTAAGAAGTTCTTGGGATCGGGCTATACATTTGAATCTTCCCTCGGCCATATTCGCGATCTGCCATCCAAAGGATTTGGCATCGATGTCGAGAATGATTTCGAACCCGACTACCAGCTCCTCGAAGATAAAAAAGAGGTCATCCAACGGTTAAAAAAGGCAGCGCAAGCCGCCGACATCGTCTATCTCGCTCCCGATCCTGATCGCGAAGGCGAGGCCATTGCCTGGCACATCGCCTCCATTTTACCATCGGGCACCAAATTCAAAAGGACAACGTTCAATTCGCTCACGAAAGATGCTGTTCTCGAAGCTCTCAAACATCCGCGGGCAATCGATCAATCGTTGGTCGATGCACAACAAGCGCGCCGCATGCTCGATCGCATCGTGGGCTATAAGATCTCTCCGCTTCTGACACGCCGCGTCCAAGGAGCTAGAGATGGTGGACTTTCAGCCGGCCGCGTCCAATCCGTTGCCTTGAAACTCGTCGTCGATCGCGAACGGGAAATCGAAGAATTCAAACCAATAGAATATTGGAACCTAGGGACGATCCTCCAAGGCAATCCCAACGACCGCTCCTTTGAGGCATCGCTCTATTCAGTCGATGGCAAGCGCGTCGACAAAGAAGAGCAAGAAGGGAAGGAAATCTTCACAATCTCAAATGAGAAAACTGCTGAGACCATTGTCCAAAGATTGAAGAAGGCTTCTTACAAAGTCGAATCGCTCGAAAAGAAAGAAAAAAAACGCAATCCAGTTCCTCCTTTCATCACATCGACTTTGCAGCAAGAGGCGAGCCGGCATCATGGCTTTTCCGCTTCGCGGACCATGGGCATCGCTCAAAGCCTTTACGAAGGGGTCGATCTTGGTCAAGAAGGGCCAGAAGGTCTCATCACCTATATGCGTACCGATTCTGTTCGGGCTGCCCCAGAAGCGATCGAAGCTGTTCGGAAATACATCCTGCAAGAATTCGGCAAGGACTACCTACCGTCTGAACCACGCCATTTTGCCACCAAGAAAAGCGCGCAAGATGCGCACGAAGCGATCCGCCCGACGAATTTACGCTATCCGCCCGATGCCATCAAATCGCATCTAACGATTGACCAGTATAAACTTTACGTCCTCATCTGGCGCAGATTCATCGCTTCACAGATGAACCCGGCTATTTATGACACGATCTCTTGCGATATCGCCACCGACCAAAAAATCGTCTTGCGCGCTACCGGCTCGATGATCCTCTTCCGCGGCTTTTTAGCTGTATATGAAGAAAAAGAAGATCGGCTGGAGAGCGAAAAACCCCAAGACGAGACAGATAAGCTCCTTCCTCCGCTCAAAGAAGGCCAGCCGCTTAAACTCCTCGATGTCCTCTCCGAACAATCGTTTACCCGCCCCCCACCTCGTTTTACAGAAGCCTCGCTTATCAAAGAACTCGAGAAATCGGGCATTGGTCGGCCGTCGACTTATGCGACGATCATGAATAAAATCCAAAGTCGTGATTACACGATCAAGGAAAAAGGGACACTGAAGCCGACAGAACTGGGTAAGGTGATCGCCCGCATGCTCGAAGACAATTTCGGCATGATCATGGACATCCGCTTCACCGCCGCCATGGAAGACGATCTCGAGCTGATCGAAGAGGGGAAAACAGCATGGAAAGATCTCATCCGTCTTTTCTGGAAGGACTTCATCCCTTATGTCGAGAATGCCGAAAAAGAGGCGCATGTCCCCAAGATTATGACCGAGATAGATTGTCCCAATTGCGGCCACAAGCTGCAAAAAATCTGGTCTCGCCAAAAATACTTCTACGGCTGCTCCAACTACCCTGAATGCAAATACACCGCCCCTATCGAAGCGCTCGACTTCAATAAAGAAGAATACAATCCTGACTTCGATTGGGAACAAAAATGCAAAATTTGCGGCAGCCCCATGCAGCTGCGCTTTGGAAAATTCGGACCATTCCTAGGCTGCAGCAGATATCCCGAGTGCAAGGGCATCGTCAATATCCCCAAAAAGGGAGAGCTCTCCGAAGATGAAATGCCCGAATGCCCAGCCGTCGGTTGTGATGGAAAGATGCGCCAACGACGTTCGCGCTTTGGCAAGCCCTTTTTCTCCTGTTCCAACTTTCCCGATTGCGATGTGATCGTCAATCACCTTGAAGATCTCTACGAGAAATATCCGAATCATCCTAAAACGGCTTACATCAAAAAAGCTGGAAAGAAAAAAGGCAAAGAAAAGGAAACTGCTGTCAAAGGCAAAAAAACCGCTGCTAAAAAAGGCGCTAAGAAGTCCTCTAAAAAAGCCTCTTCGCAGCCTGCCTACCCGCTCTCAAAAGAATTACAGGAAGTCGTCGGCGCCAAAGAACTTTCTCGTCCTGAAGTCACCAAAAAGCTTTGGGATTACATCAAGGCCCACAAATGCCAAGATCCAAAAAACAAGCGGCTCATCAATCCCGATGAAAAATTAGCCAAAGTCTTCGGTTCGAAAAAGCCCGTCGACATGCTCAAGCTCGCTGGACTCATTAGCAAACACATCAATCCTTAGAAAGTATTTGCCAATACTTTTCTCTATAAGAGCGGGAAAATTCTCTTAAGGATTTTTCAATTTTCATAGGGAAAAGAATTTGCCAATACTTTCTAAGGAACCTCTGCCGAACTCATTTATTTTTAACGATTGCAACTAAAACATCATTGGGCTCATGCCCATTTTCGAAGACAAATTCATAATCGGGATTGATCTGGAGGAGTTTTTCCTTCACGGTATCCAAAGTGATAAAGTCTAGATCATTTGAACCAAGCATTCTTATATCATCGATAAGAATCGTGTGTGTTTTGATAGGATGTTTTGAGATATGCTCTAACTCCTGCAAAAGAGGAGTATTCGTCTTTCCTTTCCCAGAACCTTCGCCGCAATAATGTCCATCTAACCAAAATGTCGCAGGAGCATCGATTTCCTCTAAAACAAGCGGCAATATATCTCCAGAATCACCCAAAAGCAACTTTATAAAAGGAACAGAGGCAAACCTGGAACAACAAGCATGGTAACAAGATTCCTTTAATTCTATGGAATAGATTCTTTTGAACCCAGCATCTATAGCCATTTGAACACCGTGTCCGTCCCAGGTCCCAGTTTCTATAAAGAACTCATTGGGATACTTTATAAATGTTGCCGTAGTGGTTGACGCTTTCAATGTCGTCAATCCAAACAACATAAAAATCATCGTTATGGTTTTCAAATCGAATAATCGCATAATCCTCCTTTCTATCGTCTCTGTTCTAAGCCAAGCACTAGTGATTAAAGCCTTTCGAATTCCAAACCAGGCTCCAAGAGCATCTTAATGTAGAAACCAAGAAAACATTGCGGTAATCAAGCTCATTTCTAAAAAACAAGTTGGCGTGTGTGACAGTAGTTCTCTTATCTACTTTTCCACAATCAAAAAGCTAAGTTTGCGATTCATAACACTTGTAGATTATTTATAGACAAAAGAGCCAGGAGATATGTTCTAAAAGCTTTTTAGCTGCATCTTCTCTTGGACCATTTCCATGGATGATTGATGGTCGAGTATTCGTCGGATGTAAAAGCACTTTTCTTTGGCCCTGATCAAACGAGAGATCAGAATCTTGTACTAAATATAGAGAAAGAAAAATATCGCAAAAATAATCCAAACAAAATTTTTCTGGATTTTTTAGAAAATGTCTGTGCATTTCGTGTTGATCATCAATATAGTAAAAGTAATCTAGGCTCACTTTGTCATGATCTCTTAAGAAATAAATCTGTGTCGGTTCGCGACCACTGCTGCCAATATCGAGTGCAAAGCTATCGAAAAGTTTTTTCATAAACTTGACATACCCAATATATCCTCCGCTATTGATAAACCGAAATTTGGTCGCCGCAGAAGGATAATTTTCTCTTACGTAAGCAGGAGGATTGGGTCCGCAGTTGATTTCCGTGCTGATGACGAAGGGGGCCTTTTTGGAAAAAAACTTCTCCAGAATCGTCTGGGCATCATCTAAAATGATCACATCAAAAGCATCTACAAATAATAAGATGTCATCATTTGGCAGAGTGTTTAGATGCTCTCGAACATAATGCAGCTTGATTCCATGCCTTGGATACGGTTTCCCATAGCCTAAGACAACGAGATCAAGGCCTAATCCTTCGCAGCAGCGCTGTAGTCGCACTAATCCAGGATCGTCATACGAAGCTACTGTGCAAACATGCAAAGTATTTTTGGCATAGATGGCAAGAGGGATCCATGAAAGTAAACAAAAGAGCACTGTAAGGAAAAAGCTATTCATCGATCAGCCAAGAATAAGCAGCAATTTTGAACAGTTGAGTCGCATTTGTACCTCACTTTTGCTATCTATATAGGCTTAAAGAGAATCCAAATTTTCACATCGACTGAGAGGTTTTTTGGATCACACCAATATAAAATCCATTCCACCACGTTTCCTCACCTCGTTCCTTTATAAAAAATTCCTTTTGATAGAGCACTTTATATCCTAATTTTTGAAATGCAGTAAATGTACCTCTCCGAACCTGGTCCCAATTCCAGTCATCTACTAAAGCAATGAAGACATCGTCTAAAATTTCATCGAAATAGGTAAAAGCAAGTTCCTGAGCTTGTTCAGAATGATGCCCATCATAAAAGTAGACATTCACTGGCTTTTTGAAGCTCTTTTTCTTATCGATGGAAAAACAATCTTGCTCGAAAAAGCGAAAAGGAACGTCTGAGATTAAATGTTCAGTATTCGATATGAACTCTTGTCTGGGTCCGCCAAACTCTGTCCAGTTGTCGATCGCGACTGCATCTGAAATAGAAGACTGATTGCCAAATAACGCCGATATAAATGTCGATCCTTGCCAACATCCAATTTCCATATAATATGTATTAGGGTATGCACAGACATTGTTCAAAAAATGCCTTATTTCTTGTCCCGACATTCCTTTTAATTTTAGAACTTCCTTACTCAGCTTCGATTGATTTTTGTGTGCTTTGCTCAAGCTCTCATCAACTCGCCTGATGAGCATTTCCGCCTTTTTATCTAAAGTAGATGAAGATTCATCACTATTTCCAATCGCAAAAGAAAAACATCCCATCAAAAAAAATAAAGAACGAACTAATTTTGAACAGCTGATCCACATTTGGCCCTCACTTTTGTGATTTATATACGCTTAAAGAGAATCTCAATTTTCACATCGTCTGAAAGGTTTTTTGGATCACACCAATATAAAATCCATTCCACCACGTTTCCCCACCTTGCTCCTTTATAAAAAATTCTTTCTGATAGAGCACTTTATATCCTAGTTTCTTAAAGGCAGAAAATGTACCTTTCCGAATCTGATCTGCATTCCAGTCATCTACCATAGCAATGAAGACATCATCGAAAATTTCATCGAAATAGGTAAAAGCAAGTTCTTGATCTTGCTCAGTATGATCTCCATCGTAAAAGTACACATTCACTGGTTTTTTGAAGCTACTTTTCTTATCAATGGAAAAACAATCCTGTTCGAAAAAGCGAAAAGGAACATCAGAAATTAAACACTGGGTATTGGCAAAAAATTCTTGTTTCGGTCCATCGAATTGAGACCAATTATCGATGGCAATAGCATCCGAAATGAAACGATCGTTCCCAAATAACGCCGATATAAACGTCGACCCTTTCCAACAACCAATTTCCATATAACATGTATCAGGGTATCCACATACATTGTTCAAAAAATGCCTTATTTCTTGTCCTGACATCCCCTATAACTGAAGAATCTGCGTGTTTAGCTTCGATTGCTTTTTGTGTGCTTTGCTCAAGCTCTCCTCAATGCGTCGAATCAGCATTTCTGCTTTTTTATCTAAATCAGATGAAGATTCATCACTATTTCCAATCGCTAATGAAAAGCACCCCATCAGAAAAAATAAAGAATGCATCAATTTACAAAAGCTAATTTGCATTTGACTTCCTCTTTTGGTATCTGTATACGCTTAAAGAGGATCCAACTCAATCAGCAAAAGCCTTTTGTAGAATTTTTCACGCGGTTATTGGCGTTTTTCAGCCTCAAAACCACAGCCCTTTAAGATGCGTGGATGACCGAAATGTTCAATGACAGGCCACTTCCGACAGACTAGCGGCCTTAGCGTATAATTGCCGCAGCTCCCATCTTTACGCAGATAGCGGCAGCCCATCACATGCACTCTTTTCCCTTCGTAAATATGAAGTTTTTTATGTCGCGGATAGAAACCATTGATCTGCGTATTCCATACATGATAAACCCACCCAAAAAGCCCCTTGCCTTCTTCGATCATGATATAATGGCAGCAGTTGCCACGTTTTTTGCACCCTCCTTTTTGAACGAAGGGTGGCTTTACAATCTTCTTAGCGCACTTTTGCATAGCGATATCCATCAGAACAAATGGAAGGATGATCAAACGGATGGGAATTCGAATCCACCCTGGCAGCCATTGTTTGGGGATGCCCTCTTCAGGAAGTGGGGGTTGTGTTGTGGCATCTCCAGCATTTTCGAGAAGCTGTTCTAGATCAAACATACTCTTTCTCATTCTCAAGCGAATTTACATAACCAAGACTAAAAGCCAGGTGTATCCAAACATAACTTCTAAAAAGGTTTTGATTGAATTGCAGGACAATTAACATGACGATCAATGATACCAAAAGAGCATAAATCACGCCCTTTTCTTTTATCGGAAGCGCGGAACGTTTGGCAACATAATGAAAACTTCTAAAATAGCGGCGGAAAAAACAACCAAACGTGATCACTCCAAGGATTCCCATCGAAGCTAAGAGCTCTGTGCCTACATTCGTGGGGTCAAATATTTTGAATGACTCCACAGAAGGGTTCTGAAACTCAGTCGAGTCTCCCCTTGAGTAAAATTGCAAATAGAACAAGGGACCGGGACCTCCCACGCCTACGCCAAACCACGGATGTTCGAGAAAGATATTCCACGCATTCAATATGCCCTGCCATCTTTCAAAAAAAGAATGATGAGCCATGAAGCCCACCTTGCATAATTTCCAGAACGACTGAAGGAATAGGTCCTTGGCAGCCAATGCAATCCCTAGGAAGACAAGGCTAAACAACGAAACAAGCCATAGCAGTTTTTTCATGATTTGCCGATTGCAGGCTCGTACCCAGGCAAAACATTGCATCCCTAAGCAGACTGCGAAAAAAACACCATAAGCGAAGAATGCTCCAGTCGAAGTAGAAATCAACAATAGAAGATTCAACCCCAAAAGCTTGAGCATTGCCTTCCAGTGGAATAATTTCTTCATAGAGAATAAATAGATTGCATTGCAGTACATAACGAACGCAATCATGTAGAGAGCAAAATATGAAGGTTCATAGGTTAATGCTTGCCCGCGTGCGATTTTATTCCCAATGAATTGCCCAACGAAGGGTGCAATGATTCCAAACAAAGAGAGGACGACCTGTAAAAGCGCGATCACTCCCGTAGTAATAAAGGCGGCTTTATAAACGGTAAAAAGTTTCTCGCGACCATAGAAAAGCACCAAGTTATAAGGCAATATGAAGTAGACAGAAAAAGTAAAAAGATAAACAAATAAATAACCTAATGAACGCGAAATATATGGGCTAAAGCAAGTAGAAATGGCCATTGAAACTACGGTTGTGCTGAATAGCATGAATAATTTTCGATCGAAGGACCAAGATGGCCGCGAAAGAATCATCCAAGCTAGAAGCATTAAGGCTAGGATATGGTTGACTTTGAGATGAAACAAGGAAATTTCTATATACAATTGGTCCGCTGAACTCGTCAAAAAATAGAAAAAGCACAGCAGCAAAACCAGGTTGCTTTTTACATCGATGCGTTCTTTGAATGAGTAGACTCTGCTTAGAGCAAAGGTCATGATCTATTCTTTCCTTAGTTTCAACATCTCGACCAATGTGCGTACCTTTTGCGACTCGCCTCGTTTCGCAATGAAAATAGCATCTTCCGTATCGACAACGAGCATCTCCTCGAGGCCGATCGTCGAAATGAGCCTTTTTCCCCCGATGATGAGACTGTTTTTGGTATCCAGGGCATGAACATTGCCCATGGTGACATTGCTTTGTTCATCTTTGTCCATGACTTCGTAGAGACTGTCCCAAGAACCCACATCCGACCAGGCCACTTCCAAAGGCATCACAAGCGCTCTTTGAGTTTTTTCCATGATGGCATAATCGAATGAGACGGAGGAAATCGAAGGGAACCGATCTATTAACTCAACAAGTTTAGCATCTTTAAGCACTCCAATCTGTTCGTGATAGCAGGCTGCTTCTTGCCAAAAGGTCTGACTCGTCAACAAAAAAATCCCGGTATTCCAAAGATATTCTTGGCTAAGAACAAATTTAGTCGCCATCTCGAGATCGGGCTTTTCGATGAACGATTCAATGGAATAAAGAGCGGTGGAAACTTTAGCATCCCGTGGTTTGATATACCCGTAGCCTGTCTCTGGCCGAATCGGACGAATGCCAAAAGCAACGATCCTTCCTTCCTGCGCCGCCTTAGCGGCATCGATGATTCTTTCTAGGAAAATTTCCTCAGGAAAAATCAAATGGTCCGAAGGACAAATAAGTACTGGCTCATCTGGCTGCAAGTCCTGCTCTTCTTCCAAACTCTTTAGCGCCCAAGCAATCGCTGGGGCTGTCCCTTTTTGACAAGGCTCAAGAGAAATGGAGTGTTCTAAAGCAGGCGTTAGCGCCATTAATTGCTCGCGCACTAGCTCGACGACCTCTTTGCTGGTGATGATTTGCAGCTGTTTGGGATCAAAGCGCTTGAGAAAGCGAAGCACCGTCTTTTGCAAAAGTGAATGCTCTTCTCCAAAATATAAAAATTGCTTGGGGTGCTCGTCACGCGAAAGCGGCCATAGGCGTGTACCGCTACCTCCAGCTAGAATGACGATTCTCATAAAACTCTTTCAGTTTTTCATGAATATAGCTTTGATACTCTTTTTTGAATCGCTCTTCGTTAAAACCTAGTCCATGGCTGCGGATTATTTCGGGACAAAATGCGTCTTGATTTTTCTCAAAATGGATGACCGCTTCGATGATCGAGGATACTGTCTGTTCTTCAAAAAAAAGTCCTGTCTTGTGTTCGATCACGGTTTCTAAGACGCCGCCTCGACCATAGGCTATCACTGGCGTACCTGCTATTTGCGCTTCAACCGGCGTAATGCCGAAGTCCTCTTCCGAAGCAAAGAGAAAGGCGCGCGCGCTGCTCATCAGCTGGCTCGTCTCTTTATCAGACAAAGGCCCTAACAATTCCACATTCTTGCCAGCCTTTTTTTTGATCGAAGCTAGCTCAGGGCCAGCACCAACCACGAGCAACCGTTTTTGTGGCATATGAGCAAACGCTTCGACTAAGAGATCGACTCTTTTGTATGGAACTAAGCGCGACACAGTGAGATAAAAATCGCACTTTTCTGAAAGGGAAAACCGATGTGTGGCGACAGGGGGATAGATCACCACCGCATCTCGATTGTAGGTCTTTTTGATCCGCTTGGCTACGTGCTTGGAATTGGCAATGAAGTGATCGACGCGCAATGATGAAAGACTGTCCCAGGTTCGCAAGCGATGGAGAACCGATTTGATGTAAAAGCGTTTTAACCCTTTTGTGGCCTTCAAATATTCATGGTAAAGATCCCACGCATAGCGCATCGGTGTGTGACAATAGCAGATATGCAACTGATGGGCGTGTGTAAGAACGCCTTTTGCCACAGCATGGGATGAAGAGAGGATCAAATCAAATCGACGCAGGTCGAATTGCTCGATCGCTAAGGGAAATAGGGGAAGGAAATTTCTGAAGAAGGTTGCAGCAAACGGAATTTTTTGCAAAAAAGAGGTATGAACATCTGGCCACTCTTTCGCAATCTTTCCATTGCTAACAAGAGTATGCACAGGCCCTGGAAAGAGATCGTGGATAGCCTTCAAGGCTTTTTCTGCGCCGGCATGTGTGACCAGCCAATCGTGCACAAGAGCTGTTTTCATAAGGATTCTAGGACCTTGATGTGCTCTGCCGCACACTTGTCCCAACAAAACTCTTGGCTCCGCTTGAGACCCTTGTCCTTGAGCTCTTGGACTAATTCCTCTCTCATAGCAAGCTGCCTCAATACTTGGCCGATTTCTTCTGGGCGATGAGGGTCAAAATAGACGGCGGCTTCAGCACAAACTTCCGGTAAACTAGAGGCCTTCGAGGCGGCAACTGCGCAGGCTGAACTCATGGCCTCGATCGCCGGCAGGCCAAATCCTTCGTAAAAAGAGGGAATCACTGCGGCGATGGCCATACGATAGAGCGAGGGCAGGTATCTTTCATCTACAAAACCTAAGAAATGAACCCGTTGGGTAAGCTTGGGATGCTGCGCAAAAGCTTCCGATTCAGGATCGTTATGCAAAAATTCCTTGCGCTTGCCAACCACGACCATATG
Source organism: uncultured Simkaniaceae bacterium (assembly GCA_963791555.1). Lineage (GTDB taxonomy): Bacteria > Chlamydiota > Chlamydiia > Chlamydiales > Rhabdochlamydiaceae > JAGXTH01. Next base: position 187,480 of record CAWBSQ010000001.1, on the reverse strand, counting down.
TACATCTTCCATCATGTCGACAACATGCAGAAAGCCTTTGAGCAATCCCAATAAGTTCTTATGCGGCTTGATATTGCCAACGAAGAGAAAATAGTGTTTAGGCAGATGGTAGTGCTTTCTCACTTCGCCCGATAATCCATCTTCATGAGATGGATAAACTTTAGGATCAACGCCTGGCAAGATCACTTCGATTTTTTCGGGATGTGCTCTGAGATGCTTGCAAAGTTCTTTCTTAGAAAACTGTGAGACAGTGATCACTTTATGGCTGCGGCGAATGGCGCTTTTCATGACCCATCTGGCATACAGCCTCTCGGGCAGCGAGAGCGGTTGGGTCATGACAAGATGGTTCGCATCGTGGACTGTGACAAGCCGGCGGCGTGCTTGCGTTGGTAAAATAGGGATATTGTAATGCGGCGACCAAAGAATGTCGCATTTGGGGATGAGTAAAGGGAGTTTGATTTGTTCTTCAATCGAATAGATGGGCAAACGGGTAACGATGAGATCAAACTGCGTTAGCCAAGATATTTGTTTGACCAATTCCTCGCTGACGATGAGTCGCATTCTAAAAGATGCCTGCCTCATCCGCGGGAGAAGGTTGCGCAGATACGCTCCGATTCCCGATGCAAGTAGCATCCTGGCATCAACACAGAGTTCTTTCATGGTTCTCTAACATCCAGTCGATGGTTTCAGCAATCCCTTTTTCAAGACCGATTGGCTGGTAGAAAGGCAAACGTTCGTTCAAACGATCAATTGAAAGCAATTTTGAACGCGCGCCAACGAATTTATCTGTATTATACATGATCCCTTCAAAGGGATATTCTACGTGCTGACAAATCTTTTTAGCAAATTCCTTGATCGAATAGTCCTTCCCAACACCGAGATTGACTAGTGTATTTTTTTCTCTTTGATTTAGATTGAGCAGAACTTCGACAAAATCTCGAATATGGATCAATTCGCGCTTTTGTTCTCCATCGCCCCATAATTCGACTTTTTCACCGTAGAGTTTACCTCGCAGAATTTTTCGCATGAGATCGAAGATGAAATGCATCTGCCGTCCATCTGTATGGTAGCCTGGCCCATAAAGAGTCGAAGGGATCACATAGAGATAGTCAAGTCCATATTGTTGATGCAGGGCCATGAGTCCAACCAGGAGCATCCTTTTGCCCATTGCATATGTCAAAAGGCTATCGATGGGCTTTCCTTGTAAATAATAGTCTTCTTTTAGGGGAAGCTCAGGATCGTAAGCGCAACTAGTTCCCATGCAGATCATCTTTGCCTGCGGCTGCTTCGCCTGCCACCAAGACAAAACATTTGTATTGATCTTTTGATTGATGATCCATTGTTCGCCTGGGTGAAAAAGACAAAAATCACCTGCCTGCGTCCAAGAAGCTAAATGAAAAATCTGATCGACACGCAAATGGTCAAACTGATGCAAAGAGGCCTCTTGGCGCAGATCGCAATTAGAGGTATGGACTCCGATTACCTCATACCCCAATTCCTCCAAACGCTGGCAAAGAAATCGACCGAGAAATCCACGGCTTCCGGTAACTAGAATTTTCATATATTGGCAAATTGATTATTTTTGATAATGCGATACGCAGAGATGAGCTCCTGAATGCCTTCATCGAGCGATTTTTTTGGTTTCCAACCCAACCTTTCGAGTTTGGCATTGCTCACGATATAATCACGCTTATCGGGATCTTCGCCGATTTCCGCGCTATGGATATAGAGCTCGGATACATAGCATTTGATTTTTTCGCATAGCTCACGTTTACTCAAATTTGCATCTGATAATCCTACATTGTAGGTTTCTCCTTTCATCTTTTCGTAATTTTCAATCCCGAATAAAAAGGTTTCCGCTACATCGCGCACATGGATGAAATTGCGTTTGAAGTGCTCCTCGAATAAAACAACAGCTCTGTCATTGACAGCGCGATAGGTAAAATCATTGACAAGCAAATCGAGCCGCATGCGCGGCGAAACGCCGAAGACAGTCGCAAGCCGAAAACAAATCGCCCGTCCAGAGTCGAGCAGCTCTTGTTCGATTTGTACCTTCAGCTTCCCATAAAGCGAAACAGGTTTAAGCGGGCTCTCTTCTGAACAAGCCTTGCCAGCTTCCCCTATGCCATAGCCGCTATTGGTGTTAGGAAACAAGATCTTCTGTTGCGGGGAGGACATTTCGAGAAGGAGTTTCACAGCATCGTAATTGACGATCTTCGTCAAAACAGGATTGATGGCACAAGCTGGAGCCCCCACGATCGCGGCCAAAGGGATGATGATGTCTGCTTTTGCAAGATGCGTTTGCAAAATCTGCGGATTCGATGCATCGCCTTTGATGAAGGTAAACTTACTATCGCCAAAGCACTCTAGAAGCGATAATTGTCGATACATGAGATTATCGATCACCGTCACTCTAAAACCTGCATTGAGCAGCATGGGCGTGAGAACTGAACCTACATAGCCAGCGCCCCCAGTAATCAGAATATGTTCTTTCACGATGCTTACCGATGATTTTGTTGTGTTAACGATGATAGAAGTTCTTGCGCTAAGCAATAAGATTCTTTTGTTCCGATATCGATGAATGGAGCCTTGCAATGAAAACCATGCATGCCTTGCTCGAGAAGCAGAGGAAAAAATTCCTTCTCTAAGGAAAAACTTTCTGGAAGCGGCCTATTAAAAACGGCCCGATCGCAGAGATAGATCCCCGCATTGATAAAACCAGGCTCTGTCACGCATCGTTTCTCGTGGAAGGCAACGATCCTTTTATTCTTTCCTATTTCGATTGTTCCGTAGCGGCTAGCATTTTCGACATGTGTATAGGCCATCGTCAACGAAGGGCGATGATGCGCTATCATTTCCTTCAGATTGCAACCAAGGAATGAATCGCCATTGAAAATAAATGTCAGGGGGGAGTCGACGCTTCCCAGAGCTTTTTTTACCGCGCCCCCGGTACCAAGAGGAATTTCCTCGATCGAATATTCGATAGGGATAGTCCATTTTTTGGTTTGGCAATGCTTCCAGATCATCTCCGATTTATACCCAAGCGCCAGAATTACCTTTGCAACAACCCTCGACTGCTCGATATAGTCCAAGATAAGATCTAGGAAAGCCATCCCATTGATAGGTGCTAAAGACTTGGGCAAATAAGGGACTGTTTCTCTCAATCTCGTGCCTAGCCCACCAGCTAAAATAATCGCATCCGCTCTATTCATGACTTATTCTTTCATATAGATAATGGTGCTACCGCTCTTTTCAAAACGGAAAGGAACAACTAGAAACGTCTGTAAAACCACTTTTACAGCTTCTTGGTGCTCTGGAGGTACGAGCAGAGCAAGAAATCCGCCACTGCCTGCTCCACAGAGCTTCCCTCCCAAAGCACCTGCTCCCATTGCGGCCTCATATGCCTGATCGATGAGAGGGTTGGTGATTTTGCTCGATAACTTTTTTTTAAGATCCCAGCCTTCATGCAGAAGTTTGCCCAGGGCGATCATCATCTCATCTTCTGGTTTGCACGACAGAATCTTTTCTGCCTCGAAGACCATTTCACACATCTTCTCTAAATAACGATCATTTGCACAAGTCTGCGTGCGTTCGATTTGCTCTTTTAAGATCTCACTGGCATGCCGCGTCAATCCTGTATAAAAAAGCAGCAGATGCTGCTCTAAAGCATCGATTTTCGATCTTGTCGTGACAACCGGACGAATCTGCATAACATTATCATGAAATTCGATGATGTTGAATCCTCCAAACGCCGCATGGAACTGATCTTGCGATCCCACATTCTCACATATTCTCTCTTGCTCGATGAAACAGGCTTCTTCCGCCAAGCGCTGTTTAGGGATTTTTTGTCCCATGAGGGCATAGAGCGCATTCAGAAACCCTACGGTAAACGAGGAAGAGGACCCAAGCCCCGTTTTTGCTGGCAGATCTGAGAAAATATGGATATCGAGGTTGCTATCGACCGGCTTAAATTTCAAACATTCGCGAATGCTAGGATGTTCGATCTGATCGATCTCTTTAACGAGCTCTGTTTTTGAATAACCGATGCGGATCTTGTGATCGAAATAATTGCCCGGTGTGCTGATGCTGACGTGGGTATATTTATCGATCGTCGTGCCAAGGACAGCTCCGCCTTTGCGTAGATAATAGCCAGGATAATCGGTCCCGCCGCCAAACAGACTGATCCTGACAGGCGTTCGGGAAATGATCAGCATCGATGCCATCCTTGTGCAGCTCGATTCTATCCGATCGAGCCGATGCAGAAAAGAACCGATTTAAAAAAACGGAAGACCCGTGTTGAATGGTACAATAATGTAATTTAGGAGATTTTCAATGAAAAGCAAGCGAATCGCATGGGTGTTTTTTCTGCTTATTACACTTATCAGTCATCTATCCTACGCTGACGATAGCGAAGAGAGCGAATTGGATGCCTATCTCCTCTACCATGGATTTTTTATAACACCACGTGATAATCCGCCTAATAATCAGGGGTATATGACCAATGCTCAAAAACAACAATTCTCAGAGCAGTTGAGCTTGCATCCCGATATAAAAACGATCTTAGAAATAGGATTGAATGGGGGACATAGCGCCTATCATCTCATGTTATCCTGCAGCGACTTCGAAAAATTTGTCTCTTTCGATCTCGAGCAGCATAAATATACAAGCTACGCCGTGAACTTTTTACAGCAAAAATATGGAGAGCGCTTTGCCTTCATCAAAGGGGACTCAGCAGTAACAGTGCCAGCTTATCACTCAATGTATCCCAAACAAACGTTCGACCTCATCTACATCGATGGGACCCATGAATATAGTGGGTGTTTAGCTAACGTCATCAATTGTAAGCAATTCGCCCATCAAAATACACTTGTTTGGATCGATGATTATTTTGCTCCGGCAATTCAAAAAGCTCTTTCAAGCCTTCGTAATCAAGGGTTCATCGAGCTTGGTCAAGTTTTTACAAGCGATGATCCATGCGGCGGTAGACGCTGGATTCAAATCCGTTATAAGTAATAATCTTCACTCACCAAAACTACCGTTTTTTCTATGCAATGCCGTGTTTGCGACAAAACATCCTTTGATCTTGCCATCGATCTCAACGATCAGCCGTGGGGGAATCATTTTCTCAAAAAAGAAGAGGTAGGAAAAGAACCCGTTTATCCTTTGAAAGTCCTCCTTTGCAGTCACTGTAAAACTGCCCAGCTTAGCCACACTGTTCCTAAAGAAGTGATGTTTTCCGATCATACCTACCTGTCAGGGATCACACAATCCTTGCGCGATCACTTTCAAAAGACAGCTGAAGAGGTCGATCGCCGTTTTTTTTCTACACTAGCTAAGAAACGGGCTCTCGATATCGGATCCAATGATGGTTCTCAACTGCACTGTTATCAACAACTTGGCTATGAGGTCTTAGGGATTGAATCTTCGAAACGCATTGCCGAAATAGCCAATGCCCAAGGCATCCCTACTCTTCATGCCTTTTTCAATCTTTCAGTAGCTAAAGACCTTCATGAGCCTTTTCAGCTCATCAATGCCTCAGGTGTCTTTTTTCATCTTGAAGAACTCCATTCTGTCACAATCGCGATCAAACAACTGCTGGCCAAAGAGGGTGTTTTTGTCGTGCAATTCCTCTACATGAAAAAAATCATGGAGAACATTGCGTTTGATCAGATCTATCACGAACACTTGCTCTATTATACGCTCCAAACACTCCAGACCCTTTTAGAACGGCATGGCCTGGCCCTTTTCGATGCTTATCTTTCGCCCATTCATGGTGGTTCGATCATTGGCTATGTAGGCCATACAGGACAACGGACGTCTTCTGATCGTCTAAGACAACTTCAAAAAGAAGAAATCGCTTCTGGCTGCAATGAACTTGCGGCGTATCATACCCTGGCCAAAAAAATGGCCCTCCTGAAAGAAGAAAATCTCTCCTTTCTGCACAAGGCACGCCAAGCTGGCAAACGCCTCTATGGCATGGGCGCCCCTGTCAAAGGCAATACGCTGCTCAATTATTTTGGCATCAAAAATGATCTGCTCGATTGTCTTGTTGAAAAAAATCGATTGCGCAAGGGACTCTTTAGCCCTGGCAGCCATTTGGAGATCGTCCTCGAAGACGAATTAGAACGACCTCCAGATATCTATTACGTGCTGGCCTGGAATTTTAGAAAAGAAATTCTCCGAAATAACCAGGCACTCATTGAGCGTAACGTCGAGTTCTATTTTCCTATCTTAGCGGAGTAACGCCCATGAGCACTATGCACTTCTATTCCATTGCTCATCATCTCAAAGATGAATTGGGCCACCAATATGGTTATCATCTCGCATTACAAAAGGCATTGCAAGAACAAGGGATCCCATGCCACGTTTACATCGATCGCGACGCTAAGATCCCTTATTTGCCTGAAGGCTGGTTCTATTTTTTTCGCACACAAAATCGTTGGTTAGGAAACGATTTCCGGGTCCTGCTCAAGGACACATCGTTCGGACCAAGAAATTTCTTCCTCGAATGCTTTAGCTTCTTAGAATTATTCCATCTTACCATCGCATGTTGGCTTTATGGAAAAAACCACGACCACTTATGGCTGTTCTTGCGAAGAGATTTAAAACAGTTCAAATTCCAAGGTCTGTTTCATGCCTTGCTCATACGGCTTTTACAACAGAAGTTTGGCATAAGGCTAAAGCTGTTGACCGACAGTTTGCTCATCAAAAATGAGCTCGAAGAGCGTTTACAGCAACCGATCCAGCAGATCCCCTTACCCCATATTGCTGCCTCACTTCCTCCGAGAAAACCCCTAACCCCAGGCATGCTCTTTTGTTATTGGCCGGGCGAGCCAAGAAAGGCTAAAGGATGGGATGCAATTCGAGAGATCTTACAGTTTTCCTCTCCAGATCAAGTATCGATCGAATTGATTGCTTCGGATGAAGCTAGGCTTTTTTCTTCCATTCATAAAATCAAAGCAGTTGCACCGATTTTAACCCATGAAGATTATTGGAAGGAGCTGTGCAACTGCGATGTCGTCCTGCTGCCATATGATCCTTTGATCTATCGTTGCTCGACGTCGGGCATCTTCGTAGAAAGCGTCGCTGCTGGAAAAATGCCTATTGTAACAGATCGCACTTGGCTTGCCCATGAACTGCGTCGCTTCTCTCTAGATGAACTCATCGTCGATTGGAAGCATCCTCATTTCTGGAGCCAGCTCCATAAAATCGCTAGCGATGATGCTATAAGACAAAAACTCGAAGCGATGAGAACCGACTATCAAGGTTATCATAACCTATCGTGCTTTGGGCGGAGCTTTGCAGAATTTAAACAGTAAAACAGGATTTGCAATTACAAATCGTTTGGCTTTGAACTGGAGAAAACGGCAATGAATAAGATTTCATATTACCTAGTTTTGTTTTTTTTAGGAGGAACACTCATTGGATGGGAAACTGGCAATCCTGAAGAAGTTGGATATAGAGCTGTATGTAAAAAGGCTGCAGAGGATGAATTATATTTTGCACAATTTAAAACCGATCTTGCGTATAGGCCAATTCTTGAACATGTTAGCAAACAGCAGGGTCAAGAATATCTCGATATCATCAGACAACAATCGCCAGAATTTTTAGAAATTATAGAAGCTTTTCGCAAAAACGATCTTTATGGCAGTCCTCTAAGAGAGCATTTTGAAGGGGTTGGAGCCTTTTCTCCGACTACATTGCGTTATATGAAAGTAGCATCCGATCTCAATTTAGCGTATGGATCATCTCTCAATCAAAAATCTATCGTTGAGATTGGTGCCGGTTATGGGGGACAGTGCTTGATCCTCTCAGCTATATATCAATTCAAAAATTATACGATTGTCGATCTTCCAGAAGCCCTTGCACTAACAAAAAAATACCTGGAAAAGCACAATATTCATAATGTCACTTACAAAAGCATGGATGATTCCATTTCAGAGAGGGATTTCGATCTGGTAATTAGCAATTTTGCTTATTCAGAACTATCTGCTCGAATGCGGAAAAAGTATATGGATGAGATCCTCGGCTGTTCCAAAAGAGGCTACATTACTGGGTTTAAGCCTACTATAGTAGAATATATGGATGATTATAATATTCAATATGAAACACACCCAGAAAATCCATGTACACATCCCACAAATGCTCTTGTAGTTTGGGATAGGTGCAAGAATTAGAATCTACTGCCTTTTGATTTTACAATCTACTACTGCTCACAGCTTTGGACTGAGCAAGCAATCGATCACTTAATCTTTTTAAAAATGGCATACCCGTTTCTTAGCACAAAATTTTGTTCCATAAGCATATAGGCAGGATCTTTTAAAAGAACTTGGTAGTTATTGTAATTTTTAAAGGTGTTAATATCATCTAGAAGGATAAAATTAGCCCCATAAATCAGTTTAAATTCAGCTGAGCCCGTAAATTCTGATCCATCGATTAGCACCAGATCAAAATAATTTATTCCATTTTCCTTTTTAATGAGTTCTATTCCGTTTGTTGGTACATCACATCCTTCAACATAAGCAATATCTTCCTGCAACCACCCACAGATCAAAGGTAAGTCACCCTTCTGTAGAGCTATTTTAGTCGTTGTATAAAATGAGACAACATCATTTTCTGTTGGAAATGATTCCAAAGGAATTGAAGAGACATTATAGCATTTTACCAAAGCATTGTTTTCGTATTGTTTTTTTAATGCCGTGTAACGGCTTTTTGAAAGTTCTATGCAAAATAAGATGGGGTTGCATGGATTTTCACTAATTCCACGCACAAACGCTTCCGTACTCCCCTCTCCACTCGATGAACCGATCTCTAAGATTGTTTGAATGTTCTCTGACTTGGCAAGTCGATAAATGGCATCAGCAAAAGCATTATCTTTTACCTCTCCAGGAATAATACGTTCAAGGGAGGATCCTGCTATAAGTGAATTTATGCTGAACAAAACCGCTAAAAAGATTTTCATAACGACCTTTAGTTGTTTATTCAAACACCATAATTAATATCTTTTCATCCCTGCTGAAGGATGTTAGTTACACGTTGATCAATTCTGGTTCAGCAGCTTCCTCATTAGCCTGGATTTTCCAAAGCTCAGCATAAAGCCCCTGTTTCTCCAATAACTCCTCATGAGTCCCGATCTCTTTAATGCGGCCTTGATCTACGATGACAATTTGATCAGCATGCGCAATCGTAGAGAGACGATGCGCCACGATCACCAGCGTTTTTTGTTTTTCTAACGATTGCAGGGCCTTTTTAATGAGGGATTCTGAATAGCTATCTAAATTGCTTGTAGCTTCATCCAGAATCAAAATTTCCGGATCGCGTAGAAGAGCACGTGCCAAAGCCACTCTTTGTCTTTCGCCGCCGGAAAGACGGAACCCTCTTTCTCCGACCAATGTTTGATAGCCTTGCGGCAACCGTCGAATGAACTCATCTGCACCAGCAAGCTTGGCCGCTTCGATAGCTTCCGGTTTTGTAATCTCTGATAATCCAAAACAAATATTCTCATAGATCGTTTCGTTGAAGATGAACACATCTTGACTGACGACGCCGAATAACCGCCTCCAACTTTCTATTTCTATGGTTTCTACGGGTTGATTATCGACAAATAACGCACCAGAGCTTGGATCGTAGAGTCTAAGCAGCAAATCTAAAATGGATGACTTTCCAGCTCCCGACAGCCCAACGAGCGCTGTCACCTTGCCTTTCGGTATCACCAAAGAAAGATGCTCTAAGGCATAACTCTGCTTACCAGAATAGCGCAAAGAAACTTCTCTAAATTCAATGGCCTGTGCAAGGGTATGAATGGCAACGCCTCCCTCACAAGCAAATTCCTTATCACGATTGTCCAAAATTTCTTGAATGCGAACCATTTGGCCCCAGTGATGCGCGATGCTACCCACACTAGAAACGAGTCCCTGAACTTTCCCATTGAGACGATAGACCATAGTAATAAACGTTAAGAGCAGTGGCAGCGTTTGCAAGCCCATCGTTTGGCTAGAAAGCCCCACCATAAGAAAAATGCCAACGAGAAGGATGCCCGATATTTCATTGATAGGGGCGATAAAATTGTTCCACACACACATCTTCTTTGTATAGAGGGCAATTTGATCTAAAAGCGACCCTGTTTTTCGAAGCATTTCCTTTTGGCGATTGAACGTAAAAATCGCTCTTAAACCATGCAAGGTTTGTACCGTTTCCTTGCTAAATTCTGCTAGATGCTCGGAGGATCTTCTAGAAGCGGCTGATAGCCGTTGGATGAGAAATTTTTGCGCCCATCCCAGCCCGCCAAAAATCAACACGGCAAAGAGCGTCAATATTGGCGAAAGCACAAACATGGTTACCAATAAAGCAGCGCCATTCAAACTTGCCACCAAAAATTTATTCAAGTGATCCATGACAGGCTGAACAACCGACGTCGGCGCTCTTGTATAGTCAACCAAATCGCCTACTTTGTATCGGCTTGCGCAAGAAAAACTCATCCTCAAGATCTGTTCGTAAATGTTTTTTTGCAAGCGCATCTGCCAATGGGTGCTAAGCGTAGTCAAGGATACTTGTGCTATAAAATTGCACACGCTGCGCAAGACCTGGGTAAGCACTGCTAAACAAATGCTCCCCGCAAAAAAGCCCATTGGTGTAACTAGAAAATTATTTTGTCCACCTACAAAAGTTGAGATATAGGAAAACGACTGGTTAAAGCTCTCTTGGCTAAGGCTGCTTAAGGCCAGGAGGATAAAACCAAACGATACTCCTTCTAATAAGGCGGCAATCAAATTGAAAAGCACGATCCATGTCAATCGCCGCGCTTTGTGATCGACCGCACAGCTAAAAAAGAGTTGGATCACCTGCCAGGCCGAATTCATATTCACTTATACTCTCCGTTGAATCGTGCCCGAAGCGGCGCCAAGATCCCCTCAATTTTGCTGCGACGCACCTGCCAGCGCATCTTTTGCATCCATTTTAGTCGATTAGGGAAGGCGTGCTCGGTTAATTTATGAAACTGCGTTCTTCTCTCATCGACTTCATAATATCCCTCGTAGTGGAAGGTGAAGATTTTTTCGTCGTGCACGTAAAAATAGAGGTGCGAAAAAATCTCGATTAAAAACGTCAAAGGTTTTTCTTTTCGAAATCCAGCTCTTCGAAAATAGTCCTCGAGATCCGTTTTTAGCTGGTAATGTTCATCGAGAAAAAAATCGATGATCTTACGATAAAAGGCGACATAGTCAAGTAGTGCCTGACGATCGCGAAATCCTATGTAATTGCACTGCAAATCAGCAATATAACGGTAGTCTTCAGGCACAGCCACATCGTAAAGCTCCTTGATCAGTTCGAAGCATTTCTCCTTCCATGGAAAAAACGAATAACGCCATGCCTCTTTCTTGAGCTTTTCTTGCCAATTCATCTCGATCCAGCGTAGCGGGCGATCATAGCTTGGTAAAAACCCATATCGGTAATCTGAAAAACAACTAAAAAGCTGGTCCCATTCTTTATTCAAATCTGTCTTCAACCAATGATTCTTCTCATAAAAACGTGAGGAGACCATAAAAAATGGGTATTGACAAAAGGCGTGGCGTTCTTCAGCTAAGAGAAATGACCATTCGGCCAAATGATTCGCCCCAGCTTCATACAAAACAGGATCAATCAGATGTTCATGAAGTACCTTTTTACCCTTTAATTCTTCGGGAACCTCTCGATCGATCAAATAATAGATATAGTTTTTATCACCCTCTATCAACCTCTCATCGAGTGGTTTTGCACCAGGCTTAGCAGCTGTATGGTTGAATGCATAGTGGGTCAATACATAAATCGAAGGATTTTCCGGCATAATGGGTGTTTTATTTTGAGCTGATCATTTTGGTTTCGTATGTTAGATGATTTGTAAATACCTTAACAACTCGAACTTGGGTATTGATGTTCAGTTCCTTTTTCTTAAAGACTGTCTGCTCCTCGATATTTGGAATCTTTGCCTTTGGACAGCTCTACAGCGCAGCAAGCTCTTCCCAACTTAGAATCAATGTTTTCAGCGTGAGCAACGGTGTTGGCCTTGAACGAGATCGAAAAATCCTGGCCGATGCATTAAGAGAGTTGGGCCATCTCGTACAAGAAAGAGAAACACACAAATCTCTTAGCGAACAGATTACAGCAGACGTCCATATCTATTTCGAGATCATCGACGAAAACCGTTTGTCCGAGGCGCGCTTGAATTGGTTCATCCCCAATCCAGAGTATTACTTTCAAGGACCTGCCATATTGGATAAAATCGATTTGATCTTATGTCGTACACATCAAGTGGAGAGGATTTTCCAAGATCTTGATAGGCCCACATATTTCCTAGGTTTTACCAGCCTCGACCGCTATGACAACCGCATCGACAAAGACTTTCATTCTTTTCTCCATTTAGCTGGGGCCAGTCCAACAAAGAACACCAAGGCTGTCGTCGATCTATGGCAAAACAACCGCTATTTACCTCTCTTAACCGTCATCCGGCATAATATAGATCCACCACTAGCGCAACATAATGTGCATTGGTTCTCTTCCAGAATAGCCGAAGAACCTCTTCTCTATTTCCAAAATTATCATGGCATTCACCTATGCCCAAGCACCGCCGAAGGTTATGGCCATTATATCATGGAAGCTATGTCCACCGGAGCCGTCGTTATCACCACCAATGGGGCACCCATGAATGAGTTCATTGCCGATGATCGCTGCCTTGTCCCTTACTCTAGTACTGCGCCCCAAGCTCTTGGCACGGCCTATTTTGCCAATGCCAATCAACTGGCGTCCGTAGTCTTCAGACTTCTCCATCTGCCTTTGGATGAGCTCAAGAAAATCGGCACGACCAATCGAAAAGTCTATCTGCGAAAGACCAAGGAGTTTCACGACAATCTAAGAAACTTATTCGAATCAGAGGCTCTACAGAAGGCATCCGTTGAGACAAAAATCTTTATGACTGATAGCATCCAATGATAATCCGATTCGATCGAGAGATCTATGATGCTTAAAGTTTCAGCTAGATTTTTTATTTGTTTCTTTCTATTTATTGTCATTTCCATCTCACAGCTTCAGGCGCAAACAAACATTCCGCTCAAAATCAATGTCTTTAGCGTAAGTAATGGTGTTGGACTCGAAAGAGATCGGAAAATTCTCAAAAAGGCACTCGAAGATTTAGGCCATATTGTCTACGAGCGCGAAGTTAAAACCGATCAGCCAAATGGCAACGCAGCCGATATCAATATCTTCTTTGAAATCATCTCGCCCTATTGGATCTCCTCTGCTCGTCTAAATTGGTTCATCCCTAACCCCGAATATTACGAACAGGGCGATCTCTATAAAAAAATGGACTTAATCTTATGCCGCACCCGTGAAGTCGAGAGGATTTTTCGCTCATTAAATCATCCCACTTACTTCTTGGGATTCACGAGCATTTCACGTTACGACAACAAGATCGATAAGAATTTTTCCACATTCTTGCACCTAGCTGGATCTAGCCTCACCAAAAATACTCCTATAGTTGTAAACCTATGGAAAAATCATGTAGATCTGCCTAATTTAGTGATGATCAAACATCTAGGCGGTCCCGAACTTAGCCAACCCAATGTCCATTGGATATCTTCCCATCTTCCAGAGGACGATTTGACCCACTTACAAAATGCCTGTGGTATTCATTTGTGTCCTAGCATAGCCGAAGGCTATGGACATTATATCATGGAAGCTATGGCAGCAGGTGCTGTAGTCATCACCACCGATGCTCCACCAATGAATGAGTTCATCACAGATAGGCGCTGCCTTATTCCTTACTCCTCTTCATGCCCAAGACATTTCGGCACGGCCTATTTTGTCGATGCACAACATGTCGCATCGACAATTAGAGCTATTCAGGAATTGCCTGTAGATGAACTCGAGAAGATCGGACAACAGAATCGATCTGTTTATTTACAGAACACTAGAACATTCCATCAAAATCTTAAGTTGCTGCTAGAATCATTACAGCAACAAAATGGAACCAAATGAAATATATAAAATATAGATCAGAAAATAAATCGATTGTAAAATCAAGATCGCTATTTTTTAATATCTTTTCTTTGTTTTTTTTAGTGATTTCACTTTTTTTTACCCAATCTCTTTTAGCAAAGACTATTAATATCTTTAGTTTGAACAATGGACGAGGGTTGGAACGGGATCGTCAAGTTCTTAAAGCAGCACTAGAAAATTTGGGACACACTGTGCGAGAAAAGGAGCTTTGGGATCTCCCAAATTCCAGCGAACCACAAGTCGACATCAATATTTCTTTCGAGTTCATTGTTCCTGCATGGCTATCGTATGCCCAACATAATTGGTTCATCCCCAATCCTGAATGCTACTTCCAAAAAATCCCCCTTTTAGACGAAGTAGATTTAATCTTGTGCCGCACACGTCAAGCCGAGAACATTTTTCAATCCTTGAAGAAGAAAACCTACTTCTTGGGCTTTACAAGTCGAGACTTTTACGACCAAACCATTGAGAAAAACTACTTTACGTCCTTTCATTTGGCTGGCACAAGCCCGCTTAAAGGTTCTACGGCTATCGTAGATCTTTGGAGAGGCAATCTCTCACTTCCCAAGTTAGTGATCGTTTGGAACAATGGTGCACTAAACCAACCTAATGTCGATTGGAAGAACCAGCCAATATCAGAAGAGGATTTGCATCATTTCCAAAATGCTTGCGGAATCCATTTATGCCCAAGTTCGAGAGAGGGCTATGGCCATTATATCATGGAGGGTTTAGCGGCCGGTGCTGTTGTCATTACAACAGATGCACCTCCCATGAATGAGTTTATCACCGACGCCCGTTGTCTTGTGCCTTATCAACGTTGTTCTGCCTTCAACCTGGGGATGGAGTATTTTATCCATCGCGATGACCTGGCCGACACCATCAATCGTCTAATGCAATTACCTCAAGATGAACTTAAAAAAATCGGGGATAACAACAGATCTCTCTACTTAGAAAAAACTCAAGAATTCCACAAAAACTTAGTCGGATTAATGCAAACTATTGGCGACTAAATAGTCATCTATGAACTATTGGAATTTTCAATCAAGAGTCATTCTTTATTAAATTGTACGCATTAATTTTTATTATTGTATTATCATAATAATATTTATTGAATGACACAACTCATCAAGCGAATGAATGACTAATTCTCCAAAAAAGAAACGATTTTTAAATTAGCAATTTTGCATATTCCTTCAAAAGGAGATATAAATATTGCATAATGCGAAAATTGGTAAGATTGTTGTGTGCAAAAGACTGCGCTTCCTTGCTCATCGCTTCAGCCTGTGCATCATGGTCAATTGCCCACAGAACTACATCGACTAAATCGCTCATATCTGTTTTTATCGGAATGTAATGGACATAGGGCTGAAGTGCACGATAGTACCATTGAATGGAATCCGAAGCCTGTTTTAAAACTACGCAATTAGAAAAAAGCTGCCAATAGGCCCTAGAATAGGCACAAGAGTTCCCATCTATAAGCAGCTGGTATTTGAATGCAATTTGCTTGTCAATTGACACAAAAGAGGCAAAATAAGGCGCGTACTTGGCTCGAATTTTTGGACACTCTCTTTCACATTGACACAAAGCAGTAAATCTCGAGTTGATCAGCCTTGGAAATTCTAGTGAAAAACTAATCGATTTTGCTCTAGGGTATTCGAGAAAATTATCAATGGTATATGCGCCTCCCGTCATTGCCCCTCGCCAGAAAGCAAGCGGTATCTTTTTAGACCAAGGAAAAAGAGCATTCCCCCTCTCTACTTCTGCAAGCTCATTTCTAAAGCCACCTAGAGCTTCAAAATCGGGCATCAAGATAACATGGGGGGCATATTTAGGATTTTTAGCAAAAGCAAAAACTGGTGCTACTAATTCCTTGCCGTCCAATTCATCATGCGTTGTCATGATGAACTCAACCTCAGGCAAGTCAACAAGCAAGGCTAGTTTTTTGAGAAATCTCGCCACAGGCAAAACTCTGGCCTGATAATTGGGATGCGGTGGTGGGAAGCCTGATATATAGATTTCTCGATTCGCTATTCTAAACCGAACGAGTTGTAGATCAAGATGAAGGTCTTCTTGAACTTGCATTTGCTTATCTAAATCTTTCCTTTTGACACCGTTATCTCTAAAAGGGGCTAAATCTTCTTGAATCTGTTCTATCATCCAGGCGGGAACATTGTTTTCAAAAGACCCATATTCCCCCTCTGCAGAACACTGGACTATATAACCATTCGCTAAGGTCCAAATGATCAGTGCCATCTTGGCAGAAAGAACTTTCCGGCCGATTCTAAAAAGTTTCTCTAGCATTTTTTCAGGCCTATTTCGAATGCACGGAGGGCATCACAACAGATTTACCCGGCATAAGAGACTGTCGACGAAGTCTTAGTTTTGTGCACAGTCTCTAAGGAGATTTTCTCTGTTCTATTTACAATTAGAGCTAGGTCTTAAATTCAGTTGGTTTCTTAAATAGACTGACCTTGTCTCGAATCTAAAACCGGCATAGTCTATGCATTATCTCTGCAATTTCGCATATTCCTTCAGAAGATGATAAACATATTGTTTAATACGTATTGAGGAAAGGTTCTTGTGTGCAAAATCCTGGGCCTCTTTGCTAATGGCTTCAGCCTGTTCATCGTGGTCGATTGCCCACTGAACTACATCGACTAAATCGCTCATATCAGTTTTTACAGGGATGTAGTGAATATAAGGTTGAAGTGCACGATAGTACCACTGAATGGCATCCGACGACTGTTTTAAAACTAAACAATTTGAAAAAAGCTGCCAATATGCCCGTGAATATGCACAAGAATTCCCATCGATAAGTAATTGATATTTGTAAGCTACTTGTGGGTAGATGGGAATAAAATCAGTAAAATAATTGGGATATGTTGATCGGATTTGTGGACAGTCTTCACATTGACATAATATTGTAAATCTTGAATCGATTAAATTGGGGAATTGAAAAGAAAGATAAACTGAATTGGCGCGTGGAAAGCTCAAAAAATTTTCCGGAGTATAGATACCTCCCGTCATGGCTCCCCTCCAAAAGGCTTTATTTACCTTGTTTTCCCAAGGAAAGGCCGAATTTCCTCTCTGCACCTCTCCAAGTTCCTTGCCATAGCCCAATAGAGCCTCGAAATCAGGCATCAAAACAACCTTAGGAGCATTTTTAGTATTTTTCGCGAAGGCAAACACCGGCGATACTAATTGCTGCCCATCTAAGGCATCGTGCGTAGTCATAATAAATTCAACATCCGGCAAATCGACAAGCGAGGCTAAATTTTGCAAAAATCTAGCCACAGGCAAAACTCGTGCATGATAATCTGGGTGACTATTTGGAAAGCCTGCAACATAGACTTCTCGATTCGCTATTTTATACCGAACAAGTTGTAGCCCAAGATGCAAATCTTCTTGGAGTTGCATTTGCTTATCTAAGTCCTCTATTCTTATGCCAGCCTCTACAAAAGGAGATAAATCCTCTTGAATTTGTTCTAGCATCCAGGGCGGTGTATCCTTTTCGAACAATTCATAGGCGTCGTTTGCTTTTACACAACATTGAAATGCGAAGCTACTTGCAATAGCTAAAATAATCGTCGTGGTTTTCGCAGAAAAAAATTTGTAACTGGTTCTAAGAAATTTCATCAGCATTTTAGACCTATAATGAGAGTAATGGCGTAACCTTGCTTCTACTTGGGCCGTATAAAAATGGGACTTATTGTCCTACTGCCGAATTTCTGACAAAAAGTGCATCCGCCCAGTATCTTCTACGTTCTTTCATTTCTTTAGCAATATTGTCCTCATCGAAATTTGTTGCCATAAGATGAAATCTATTTTCCTTCATCCACAACTTTATATCTTCGTACAAATACTGTCCCTCGTAAGCCTCAATGAATTCAACTTCCATATATATTGCAGTGGCGTTTGATGCTAGCTTGCTTGCTTTAAGCATATTGAGTTCATAACCTTGCATATCAAGCCATAGAAAATCGACCCTATCTATTCCATGTTCTCGTGCCCATTCATCCAAGCTAATTGTTTCAACTTCTATAACATTGGGAAAGGAAACAGAAGAATCGACTTTTAGATGTTCTTTTGGAGGAAGAAGAGAGCTTGAACCACCGACACAGCCACCACGTTGTGAAAGATAAAATATCGCATGACCAGT
This sequence comes from uncultured Simkaniaceae bacterium, assembly GCA_963791555.1. GTDB lineage: Bacteria > Chlamydiota > Chlamydiia > Chlamydiales > Rhabdochlamydiaceae > JAGXTH01. Next base: position 169,293 of record CAWBSQ010000001.1, on the reverse strand, counting down.
TCGGTCTGATAGCGCTTTTTGAAAACATGTTATGTTTGGAAAAGAGCGAATTTTTTTTCTGATCCTTGAAAAAAGCTGGGGCACTGGCTCGAATGAAAAAAGCTGCCCCTTGGGCCACGCTTTAGCTATCTTGACAGAATCTGTTCCATCATATCCGCCTGCTTCAATAATGACTGGATCATCAGGAAGAAATCCCCTTACAGTTTGTAACACATTTTCAGTCTCTCCGCTGAGCCTATAAACAAATCCACTAAGAGTTAAGCCAAGGCAAAGCAGCGCTAAGATTTTCAATAAAAGTTTCATGCACCTCTTGCGAAAAAGATGGCTTAAATTTGTTGATCAACTTCATTGTGAAAGGACATCGCTCCCCTCCGCTTTTGTGAGACTTATATATTTCTCATAGAGTTCTTTGCAATCCGTTATTAGACAATCAGGAGTCAATTTATTTTCAGCCCCTAAGATGATTTTTTTTGGAGAAATCAGGCATTTGTATAGTCCCTGAATATAATCATTAGAATAGCTATATAAAGATGCCCATTTGCGCGCATTCGGTGCCTTTGATAAATAGCTATCGTAATTCTTATAAACATCTTCGATAGCATTAGCGGCATCTTCAACTGTACAATTGAACCTATGTCCAGTTGGCAAATCTCTACCAAAGTAATAGCAAGTTTCCATAATCGGAGATTCAATTGTCTTGACTAGCCCACTCTTGCAAATCGTAGATTGCCCCGTATTATTCGTCGCGATGACAGGAATGCCTAAGGCCATTGCTTCCCTTGGTTGTATCGAAAAACCTTCTCCTTTTGATAGACTGACATAGCAATCGACATTTTTAAATAACTTCTCATATGCATCTCTCATAAGAGAAAGTTCTGTGAAATAGATGTTCGAACAATTCACCTTTTTTATTTCTTCGATGACTGCTTTTCTCGCCTCCTCATCGCCATTTCGACAATTGATTCGTAAAATGGCATCTTCTTTGTTTCCTAACACTTTTGCGAAAGCTCGAATAAGCGTGATGTGATTTTTCCGATCGAGGCAGGAACTGAGATTAGCAAATACCATCTTGTCGCCCCGTGCTTGTTTTAATGGTGATTGCAGCAAAGAATCCAAATCTAAGCCAAGAGGCACTACAAAAATAGGGATCGTAACTCCAGACTTACGATAAGCTTCGACCAAAAATTCATCTGGTACCGCTACAGCATCGTAATAAAGGTTCAATTGAATAACCCATTCCTGAGGAATACGCGTCGATTCTAACATGGAATAGGCGATACGAATTTGATCTTCTCCGGTGGTCGTCTTTAAAATACGCGACAATTTTGTGCCAGGTGCCCATAAGCTCTCCTCCCAAATCACTACTTTGCCAAGTTGACCGCGCGGCTCTCTTAATAATCTTCTAACTCTGTTAGGGACATCGTCTTTGACAAAATGGTTCGCTATGATCTTCACTTTAAAATCATCTAACAGAACATCAGCAAGTTCTGCTGTCTGTCTTCCTATCCCATCCGCCATAATGATGTGACCTACGATGGTAACATCTGGCCTTTCGGACGGATTTTGCCTCCATTTGGCTTTACTGTACCGATTGAAAAGCAACCCGATTGAAACAAAGAGACCAACCATCACAATGATGAGAAGTGATTTCTTAAACACGCAATTCACCTATGAGTCATTTGATTTCGAAAAACAGAAGAGCCGTCATTTCATGTTAAATTTTACTAGCGGTAGATCAAAATCCTATCACTACCGTTCTTGTCTTTAGATCCTTCTAGAAGCACAAGGGCCATAATGGAATTTAAAGAATCTTATCGTGGATATTAGATCCGCTTCATGCTTTTCAGCAACGCTATCTTATCCAATGTAATAATTTTTATTGCCGAATCATTTTCGCCACAGGCAACATGGATCAATTCTCTACCATCGCGGTTTTCCACCGCAAATCCAGCAGGGAAAATACACCTTAGCGCCGGATTCGCTGTATTGAGCGGCGGAGAGTCATAAATCCCCTTGAAAAGGATCGGATAATGGGAGATGGAGGTCATGCGAAAAGGGGGTTTAGCCTCAAAAGTATAGGCCCCCATGACATACCAGCTAATGTCCTCATCATCACGAAATGCACTATGAAAAAAAGCTAGGTATTCATCGCCAACTTTTCTGGCCGGCGTGCCGCCTCGTAACTTTCCCCAATCTTTAGGCCAGTAATATCGGTTAATCGATTCAACTTGAGGTTGAACCACTTGTTCAATCTGATTGACCCTAGGATTTGGTATTTTGAAAATATCGCGCGGCATTCTCTCGTATTCAATATACAGTTCCTGCGGCTGCCCCGGTTCTGCATAGGCAAAAGGGACCCAATTTTTTTCTACTTGGCCCCTTTTTACATCGAGATCTGTAACATAGCCAACACCGAAATCTTGCAGATTCAGCGAAGCTAGATGCATGGTACGCTGTTTGGGATTATCAGAACCAAAATCATTGAAAAGGAGGATAAACTCTTCTCCAACTTTAACAATCCTAGGATCTTCAGAAAACTGACTTTTTGCATCGATTCGGACGCATTCCTTCTCAGTTTGATTAAATTCCTGATCTAGTTCGGCGCAGCCAATATTGGCATGAAAAGGCAATCGAGACTGATGATCAAAGACATCATACCGAAAAAAAACAAGAAACCGATCTCCGTTCTCGATAAGCGATGGATTATAAGGAGCCACAATGTCTCTAAGGGCAATTTTCTTCACGCCTAAGACAATCCCCTCGCTTTCGGCCAAGGGAATATTTCTCAACTGAGGTGGAATCGGCATACCGCCCATGAGAGGGAAGGCATTGTTGAACTTTTGCTCGATCACCTCATAGACTCTCTTAAACGAACGTTGGTTCTTTTTTATAGACCAAAACTCTCTTTTCACACTTATCAACAAACCAATCAACAACACTGAGAGGGCAAGAGGAAGAACTTTTTTTATAAAAATTAGAAGGGTTTTTCTAAACATTTTCACCGATTTTGGTTACAAATACTCCCTTCTCCACCAGAAGGTCTTCAATGATCACATTTAGGATATAATCGGGTACGATTCCCAACAAGATTTTTTCAGAACATATGAAGCTGCTTACCCATTCTCAATGACTATCTATTGGTAGCGCCTCCCACTCCACAGGAAAGTCTATCATACCAAACCCCCACCGTATATTGTTTCGAACATTTTCTACCTGCTCTTCCCAATCGGGATCCACAGGAGCGATCATGCCTATTTTTATGAACCAATCCTGATGTTCTACCACATATTTTGGAAACGAGCTGTCCACCGGAATCGCAGGATGTTGTTTCAAAATCACATTATCCCATAATTCCTTGGATCGTTTAAAAAATGCTGGGTCGATATCATAAAAGTGCGTAAAACTCCGGTGTTTATAGAGGATAGAATCCAGTCCGCCCATCGAGTTAAAATGCCAAGCTGCATTGGGTATACGAACAACATCATTATAGGTGCGCACTTTCTGAGGTCCCAACTGTTTGAGCCGAGAATACCTTAAGACGCGAGCGCCATGCGTTTTAGCAGGATCTTCTCTAGGATCAATTCTATTGAGTTGATAACGAAAAAATTGCTCATCCAAATTAAATACCTTGTTGTCTAATGGCGGCAAATTAACTATGGTGGATCGGCGTGGAATTTCATCTACATCGGAGATAATGATGATATCATTAGGTGAACAACCTTTAAGGCCTTTTTCGATCTGATTTCTCTGATAATATTCTCGTTGCCAAGCATTTTTCTGAGGATCTTTGGCGAAAGAGGGAAATCGATCTACTAATATGTAAATGATTTTATCTTGAAATTTTGAAAAATGATGTCGATTATCTGCAAAAAAGAGCGGTTTAGGTTCTCCAGAGTGAGTAAATGCGCTTTCAACGATAACAAAATGATCAACAACATCGTATAATTCCTCGAAACGTATATTAATAATTTCTAATTCATTAAAAAACATGAAACAGTCATAGATCTTTGCTTTGGCATAACAAAGATTACACCCCAATAAAAAGATTAAAAAGATTCTTTTGTGCATAGACCATCCTGAAAACATACTAGTAGCTGTTCCTATTTAAATAATGATTCTGCGTAAAAAAATCCATTCTCGTTTAAGAAGCTGAAATTGTCCAAAATATACTTGGGGAAAGAATCGTCGATCGGTACCAATTTACAATTCTTATGCATATATCTAAGCATAGCTTCTCGACTTTTATTCTCAGTAGTATCGTACTCTTGATGAGAGAATGCTTCATATTTTTGCGCAACGCGCATTACCCCTCCCATAGTTGTGAAATGCCATCCCGCGTTGTGGATTATAGGATAAACAAAACGTGATCCATACTCTCGATCCAAACGCAGTGAGGTTGGTGTAGTTTTGTTGAGCTGCTCGAACCGTGTAGCACATGTTCCTGCCCACTGGCGCGAAGAGTCTCTCACGCAAGAAATATCCTCGATATTAAGATAATAGCGAAAAAGAGTCTGTTCGCAGACGATCGGGTATTGCCTTTCTTGATAGATAGTCTTTAGAATTTTCGGTATCATCGTTGCGCGAATAATCTCATCAACATCCGAAATGAGGACCATATCGTTAGACTGACACTCATACAAACCACGCATGATCTGATTGCGCTGAAATGTTTCACGATCCCATGGATTCGTAGTTTTCATTCGATCATTGACAATCACATGGATGATTTTGTCTAAAAATCTTTCATAACGCTTTAGATTTTGCTCAAAATATAAGGGTTTGGGATTCCCTCGAAATGTTTCGATGGCTTCGACGAGAACAAACTTGTCGACATGCTCATAAAGCTCATTTAGTCGAATGTCAAGGATCTCCAATTCATTATAAAATAGGAAGCAGTCATAGATTTTGGGCTTTGCATAGCATAGGCTGCTTAATAGCATAAACAGCACTAAGAATTTTTTTTTCATTTATACCTCTTGAAAATTCTCTAAAAGGACAAGTTATCGCCCAATTCCTTCGAAGAAAAATCCATCAAGCTCATAGGCCTTTCGATCCATGACATTGCGTGTGTCAAAGATCGACAAGGTACGCATTGAACTCCTTAACCGTTTTGGATCTAGATGCAAAAATTCGTCCCATTCTGTCAGCAGAACAACGCGATCAGCACCTTCTGCCGCTTCATAAGGCGATTTGCAATAGATAATATTGGGAAAAACAGCTCGCATGTTGTCCGCGGCAGCAGGATCGTAAGCCCTTACAGTAACCCCTTGTGCTAAAAGAGAGGAAATCAATCCCAATGCTGGTGAATAGCGAATATCGTCTGTATTTGCTTTGAATGCTAAGCCAAGTACAGCCACCACCTGATCGGGATGTGTTTTACTATCCATGCCAAGCGCCCTTGCGTAAATCGTCTGCTTGTGGGATTCATTGGCATTGACTGCTGCGGCAACGATCTGTAAGTCTACATCATAGGATTTTGCTATATTTAATAATGCCACCGTATCTTTTGGAAAACATGAGCCCCCGTAGCCTGGCCCAGGTCTTAGAAAATCTCTTCCAATACGGCGGTCCAATCCCATGCCATGAGCCACTTCTAAAACATCAGCGCCAGTTTTTTCGCACAATTGAGACAATTCATTGATATAGGCAATTTTGAGCGCTAAGAAGGCATTTGAGGCATATTTGATCGTTTCAGAAGATTCGAGGCTGGTCACGAACATGGGCATATGCTTGTTGCTCAAAGGCGCATAAAGTTCCTGCATGATCTGTGCGCCGTAAGAAGAGCTGCAGCCAACGATGATGCGATCCCCTTCGAAAAAATCCTTAACCGCGCAACCTTCGCGGAAAAATTCGGGATTCGAAACAATTTCAACGGAATTCTTCTTAAGATCACTTCCGCCCAAGAGAGATTGTACATATCTACAAGTTCCCACTGGCACCGTGCTTTTGATGCAAATCAATCGATCTTTGAAAGGTTTTAACTCTTCTACAACTTTGAAAAGCGCCGAAAGGTCTGCGTGGCCCGTTTTTTCTGTTGGAGTTCCCACTGCAATAAAAATCGTATCGCTTCGTTTGGCAGCTTGAGTCAAAGAAGTTGTAAAGCTCAGGCGTCCCTCATTTATGTTTTTTTGAATTAAGTGCTCTAGTCCAGGCTCATAGATGGGTATGATACCTTCTTTAAGGCGCTCTATCTTTACTTTATCGATATCGACGCAGATCACAGTATGCCCACATTCTGCAAGACAGGCTCCGAGTGTTAGTCCAACATATCCGGTGCCTACTACAGCTACTTTATGCGCTGTCTCGGCTCTTTGTTCCGGCTCGACCCAACTCGCGTATAAAATTGAACGAGAAAGCAAGATCACCAGCACAGAAAGTAACCAGTGGATTCGTTGGCACATAATCGGCCTCATTGAATTTTATGATTGATATTGTTGTTTAGTATTCAAAATGTATAATTTTTTTTCGACACTTAACTTATAAAGCACTATGCAATTAAAATTATTTTTAGTAGTTATTTCTCTTGTCTTACCATTGAATACCATGGGTTTTTCTACTGAAATCGCAAATCCCAAACGGGCGCTTGTTGCTGGGGGAGCTGGTTTTCTAGGATCTCATCTATGCGATCGATTGCTCGAGAAAGGCTACCATGTCATTTGCGTGGATAATTTCTCGACCGGCGATCCTAAAAATATCGCCCATCTAACAGAACATCCACGATTCAGGCGAATCGATGGTGATATTGCCAAGTTTGTCCCATGGAATGAAGCCCTCGATGAGATCTACAATATGGCCTGTCCTGCATCTCCACCCCTTTATCAAAAAGATCCCATCCAAACATGGAAATCCAGTGTCTTAGGCTCACTCCATTTATTGGAATTGGCTGTGCGCTGGAATGCAAAAATCTTTCAAGCCTCCACAAGCGAAGTCTACGGCGATCCTATAGAACACCCTCAGAAAGAAAGCTACTTAGGCAATGTCAATCCCATTGGCATAAGAGCCTGTTATGATGAAGGCAAACGCAGTGCAGAAGCGCTTTTTTTTGATTTTTGGCGAATCTACGGTGTCCAAATAAAAGTGGGGCGTATCTTCAATACTTACGGACCTCGTATGCGCCCCGATGATGGCCGAGTTGTATCCAACATGATTGTGCAAGCACTTCATGGCGACCCTTTGACAATTTATGGTACCGGCAGCCAAACGCGCTCTTTTTGCTATGTATCCGATCTCATCGATGCCATCATCCTTTTGATGGAAACACCCAATGAGATCACTGGTCCTATCAATTTGGGAAATCCTACAGAATTTAGCATTCTTGAACTTGTACAACAAATCATCACATTAACAAATTGCAATCCAACCATACACTATTATCCGTTACCTAAAGACGACCCTCGGCTGCGTTGTCCAGATATCACCATGGCAAAACAGGTGTTGAAGTGGCAGCCAAAAATTCCACTAAGTCAAGGGCTTCAGAAGACTATTGAATATTTTCAAGAAGAAAGATAGTAACAAACAACGATCAAACTCTTTACTAAAAACCAAATCCAACCAAGTCTCTTCTTTATGATTGTTCGAACTTATCTCATGAATATATGTTTTTTTATCCTTTTGGTTTGCGGAAAATTATCAGCAAATACAGAAACGAATTGCAAAAAACTACCGATACCTTTCACCCATGTCGAAAATCTTTTCTTCAATCCTTCGCAACTAAAATTCATTTCAAACAATCCCACCGTTTCACTTGACGGCATGATCTGTTCGGGTCATGGACGTAAAATTCAGACGGAAGTGAATATCGCAGCAGATATATACTCGCAAGTCGAAGAATGGGAGGGAACCACCCTAGTCATTTTAGAATACCCAGGCACAGCCTCCTATCCGAAGCATTTCTTTCATCTATTAGAACAACTCATTGGATGTTTTGCATTCGCTGAAAATCCCAATGATGTTAAGAGAATTTTCCTCATATCTGATGGCAAAATAGATTTAACCAACACTTGGAAAGGACCTAATTCTATCAATGAACACCTCATAAAAGCCTTGTTTCCCAATTCTTCTGTGATCGCAGGCTCTTTACGTCAGATTTTTCCTCATCACCTTTATGCCAAAAAAATCATTCGCATGAATCAAGCCATCATCGGCGATCGTCAATGCACTAAAAACTCCCAACATTGTGCCCAAATCAATAAACATCTTGGAGAAGCAAGATTCTCTATCCCAAATGAAAAAATGAGGCAAATAGCGCAAAGAGTTCAAGATTATGCCGAGGTTACTCCTCGCACCAGTAATGCATTCCATGTTACTTATATTACCAGACGCCCCCCTCGCAATCTAGCGCCCAATATTGAAAACTTATTCATCAAAAACATTCCTAAAATCCCAGGTGTTCAACTAACTATAGCCACCATGGAAAAATTATCTTTCCAGGAACAAATTCAACTGATTGGACAAACGGACCTACTTATAGGAGTTCATGGCAATGGCCTAAGTCACATACTCTTTTTGCCCGATACCGCTAGTGCCATCGAAATCTTTCCTCCAAATTCTGCTAGCCTGGATTATCGACTCTTTGCGGATCTAGCTGGGATCGAATATCATGGGATGATTTGTAACCAAGGGTGGCAAGATCAGGCAAGTGCCTATTTAAAGGGAGCTATTGGTGACATTGGAGGCACAGTCAATGAATTAGACTTACCCAAGATCATAGCTTTGATCTTGTCAAAGCAACGAAATAGTTCGCAAAAATTCCCTATCGTCCGAAAACCAAATTAACCCACACTCGATGGTCCATTCTCCTGCATATACCTTGAAATTCTTACGAGAAAAAAATGAAATCACTGAAATCAACACTAAGCAGTTCATCGAGAACCCTTAAGGTTTTATACGTCTTGTTGCTTTTTTTATTTATAAACACAACTAAAGCGTCTTCATCAGAATTATCTGAGAAAAAAATAAATCTAGTTTGGTTATGTGACCCAAATGGCCTGTGGGAAGGAGATTGGCTGCATGAAGTTTTGTCCCAGGTAAAATATGGGTTCAACGAAATCGTCGATAAAAGTTATGGAACATTTGTTGATAATTCCATTATTGTTATTACATCACCTAACGCAAAAAAATATCTAAACTATTTTCAAAAGCTCAACAACTTGGGCTATAAATTTGGTATCATTCACATCAGCGATGAAACATACTTCCATCCCACTGATTTTTATCCATTTGCTCAATTCATTTTAAGGAACTATTGGCATAAAAGCTATTCCTACAAAAAGAATTTGTTCTCATTTCCATTAGGCTACAAAAATCGATTTTGGAAAAATTGTCCGGTTAAGGAACTTAAAGATTCCTTTGCTCGTCGCTACACGTGGAGTTTTGCGGGACAAATCACTAAATCGACACGGCGAGCAATGATTGGGAACATGATCAGAATACCCAAATACCATATCCATCAGACTTCGGCCTTCGCTTCTGCAGATTGCCTATCTATTGAAGAGTATCGTGATCTCATGCTCGATAGCATTTTTGTCCCCTGTCCAAGAGGCAATTGGAATGTCGACTCATTTCGTATTTACGAAGCTCTCGAATGTGGATGCATTCCAATCGTAGAAAAAATATCTTTTGATTATTTTGAAAAACTCTTTGGAAAAAGCTATCCATTTCCATCTATTGACAATTGGAACCAAGCGCCAGAGCTAATAAACCGTCTTGTTTCTGATCCCCGTCAATTAGAGCAGCTTCGTCAAGAATGCTATACCTGGTGGTCTGAATATAAAAAGGAAATGAAAAGAAACATCGCTGATATTATAGAAAACACGTTCTATTAGAAAATATCTTTCCCATTTTCCATGAATTAGGAAAGGACACATACTCACTTGATTTAAATGAAGTGATAGAAAATAGTGCTAAATTAAAATCGGAGAACAGTATGATTTTTTTGCGCTTGTTTCACAAAATATGCATATTGGTATTTAGTAGCACCATCTTGATTGCCGCTAACGACACTTGTTACCGTCATTTAGTTACTCCACTCTCTTATTTTGAAAACCTATACTATCAACCATCTCAATTGAAATTCATTTCTACAACTTCACTACCTTCTTTAGAAAGCGCTATTTGTTTTTCATCTGGCCGCCCCTTAAAAATGAGCATAGAAAATAATGTCGAAATGAATGCTGAAGTCGAAGAATGGGATGGTACGACGCTCATCATTTTAGAAGGTGTTGGCATGGCTACCTACCCATGTCATTTTTTCCATTTGCTAGAACATATTGTTGGGCAATTTGCATTCACTGAAGATCCTTACGACGTTAAGAGAATATGGCTACTGTCAGATGGCACAACGGATTTGGCTTCAAGCTGGAAAGGTCACAATGACATTAATTATCATGTCATGAAAGCCATGTTTCCAAATGCCACTGTCATAACAGGTAATTTACGAAATCAGTCTCGTAATAAATCTCTAAAACCAGTGGTGAGAATGAATCGAACCATTATCAGCGATCGCAGTTGTTCCGTAGCAGGAGAATGTAGCAGGATCAATAAACATCTTGGAGAGGCGAGGCATTTTATTCAGGAGAAAAAAATGCGCCAGTTATCATCTATGGTGAGACAGTATGCCAACGTTCCTAGCCGCCAAGACGATGCCTTTCATGTGACTTTTATCAAAAGAAACCATACCCGTGCGCTACATCCGCGTGTCGAAGCCCAAATGGTCGATAGTATATCTAAAATTCCTGGCGTTCAATTAACAATTGCCGCTTTCGAAAAGCTTTCTTTTCAAGAGCAAATACAGTTGATTGGGCAAACAGATCTATTGATCGGCGCACATGGTAATGGGCTTAGCCATGTCCTCTTTTTGCCAGATCAAGCTAGCGTGATTGAGATCTTTCCCGAAAACTACTCTGCGCTCGATTATCGACTTTTTGCCGATGTTAGTGGAATTGAATATCGAGCCATCTATAACTATGAATGGCAAGATCGAGAAACGGCCTATCGTCAAGGAAATTTTGGCAACAACAATGCCCCCGTCTCTGAATTTGACGTCAAAAAAATCTCCTCCGTGATTTTGTCTAAGGAGATTCATAGTTTCCAGCAATTCCCTGTGATCCACCTACCCAATTAAGATTTGCAAATACGATAAATCACCTCATCCACCAAAGGCTGTACTAGCCTTGGTGTTCCTGGAGGAGTCCAGAGTAGATGATTGTTCGAGCCGTCGACGATGATGACAAGACAGGGAGCTGCTAAAGCAGCAGCTAAATGGACGATGACTGAATCAACACTGATGATTTGGCTAGCTTGGCTCACGACACTGCAAAAGTCTTGCCAACCAAGCTGATCGCAGAGATTCAAGCCATGTGAAAGCCCCTGCTTTACACGTTCAATGCGTGCATGTTCTACTGCCCCTTTGCCCGTAAATACGATTTGACGATCGTTTATCCCCATGGCCAGTTCACGCCAAGCTGTTTCCGACCAATGCTTTTGCTCAGCACCACTCCCCATGTGGAAGATGATGAACTCCTTTTCTAAGTTCGGATGATGGTAACCATGATGTGAAGGAAGGGAATAGCGCAAAGGCTTTTGAGAAATTTCCACAGGCAACTGCCTGAGAAGTGTCAAATGATATTCCGCCATATATTGTTGCCGATCTTGCCAGTCAAGAGGGTGCGTTAAGAGCGGCCCAAAACCGCCACTTCTATAGCCAATGCGGATCGGAATTTTTGTTTTCCAAAGCACAGGGATCGCATTAGGAAAGAATGGATAGAGATCGATTGCAGCATCGTAGCCGATATTTGCGATTTCGTGGATCGCTTTTGTTTTCGTCGCATAGTAAGTAAGGATTTTTTGACTTTTAGAGACTCGTCCACGATTGAGTTTCCAGTGATCGAGGGTATGCAGCCAAGTAAGATCGGGATGGCCTTGCACAACACAAGCGGAAGAAGAGCAACTGAGAAATCCTATTTTTATATGAGGAAGAGCCTCTTTTAGCACCGGTAATAGGGTGGTTGCAATCACAGCATCGCCGAGGTGGGCTATATTACAAAGGAGTAGTTTTTCGAGTTTTCCAAACGTCGCCTTTTTATGCAGGCTGGATAGAACAAAATCGATAACTCGCAGTGCTAGCAATGGGAGTTTTTTTTTGACCAGATAGCTCATAAATGGTCTTCGAGCAGCAGAAGCTTTTGGTAATGACGCATTTCATCGCGGAAATGGGTGGCGTCCTCGAAGCGCATTTCTTTAGCCGCTCTTCGCATTTCGAGCTCACATTCATCGATCTTCTTGTCCAACTCTTTTACAGTGAGCTTCTCTTTTCTCTCTGTACTCTCTTCGAGGATCTCTTCCCCAAAAGTCTGCGCCAGCTCTTCGATAGCTCCTCGCCTTGTCGTTTTGGGTGTGATCCCATGCTCTTTGTTGTAGGACTCTTGGTGAGCGCGCCTGGCCTGTGTGATTTCGATCGTCCGCTGCATGGCACCCGTCATGCGATCGGCATACATGATGACCCGGCCTTTGTCATTCCTAGCTGCACGGCCACAGGTTTGGATCAAAGCTGTTTCACTACGCAAAAAACCCTCTTTATCCGCATCGAGGATAACCACCAAGGTGACTTCGGGCAAATCAAGCCCCTCTCTCAACAAATTAATGCCGACGAGCACATCATAAAGGCCTTTGCGCAATTCATTGAGAATTTGCACTCTTTCCACAGTATCGATATCGGAATGGAGGTATTTGGCCTTTACGCCGATCTCACAAAGATATTTAGAAAGATCTTCGGAGAGCTTTTTCGTGAGCGTCGTCACCAAGACCCGTCCACCCTTTTCCGTCTCGATCCGTATTTCTTCTAGTGCATCGTCCACCTGATTAGTAGCAGGTTTGACCGCGATTGTAGGATCTAACAAGCCCGTAGGGCGTATGATCTGCTGAACGATTTCTCCTTGTGCTTGTTGAATCTCCCAAAGGCCAGGGGTCGCTGAGACGAAGATGACTTGGGTAAGCCGCACCATGGTCTCTTCGAATTTAAGCGGCCTATTATCAAAAGCAGAAGGGAGCCTGAAGCCAAACTCCACCAGAGATTCCTTGCGGGCGCGATCGCCATTGAACATGGCGTGCAATTGGGGCAGGGTTTGGTGAGATTCATCTATGAATGTGATGAAATTAGGCGGGAAATAATCGAGAAGACAGGGAGGTGGATCGCCTGGATTGCGGTTGCTGAAATGGCGCGAGTAATTTTCGATCCCCTTGCAAAAGCCGATCTCTTTGATCATCTCTAAATCGTAAAAAGTGCGTTGTTCGATGCGCTGTTTCTCGACAAACCGTTTCGATTCTTCATAAACGAGAACGCGTTCTTTTAATTCAGCACGGATCGTATCCAGAGCACGATAGCGCACCCCCTCTGGAGTAACGTGGTGAGAACCAGGGAAAATCGCAATTTCATTCAAACGCTCGATCACTCTGCCGGTCAGAGAATCAATCGAGGAAAGGCGCTCGATCTCATCGCCAAAAAATTCGATGCGGTAGGCGATTTTCTCTTCATAGGCTGGCATCACCTCGAGCACATCGCCGCGGGCCCGGAAATTGGTACGCGAGAGTTCGTAATCGTTGCGTTTGTAGTGCATTTGAACCAAATGCAGCAAAATATCATCACGCCGGCGCTTGTCGCCAACTTTGAGCCGCAGCTGCATCTGGCTATAATATTCTGGCAATCCCAACCCATAGATGCACGATACCGAAGAAACGATGATCACATCTTGGCGCTCGATGAGCGAGCGCGTAGCACTGAGACGCATGCGATCGATTTGATCGTTGATGGCAAGGTCTTTTTCGATGTAAGTATCGGTGCGCGCAATATAGGCCTCCGGCTGATAATAGTCGTAATAAGAGACGAAATATTCGACGGCATTATCAGGGAAAAAATTCTTAAACTCTTGGTAGAGCTGGGCAGCTAAGGTCTTATTATGTGCAAGAACAAGCGCTGGGCGCTGCGCTTGGGCAATCACCTGTGCCATGGTATAGGTCTTGCCTGAACCGGTGATCCCCAACAAAACCTGTGCTTTTTTTTCGTGCTCAAGGCCGGCTGCGAGTTTATCGATCGCTTGCGGCTGATCGCCCGTGGGAAAAAACTCGGTCTTCAAAGTAAAATGTTTCATTGCTCGTCTAAATTGCGAAGGCGTTCTTGGAAAATTCTCTCGAGCCGTGCAATATTGTCTTTAGTTTCCATCAACACTCTTTCCTGTCCTTTTCTTCTAACTTGCTTCTGCTTTCTTTTTTGCAACAGCTGTAGAAATGCCTGATTGTCCATGACATGGGCCCCTAGCATTTTGGCCCGGTTCATGAGCTCGCGATCAGCTGTTACGACGGTATAAAGCTTGCCATGCTTGACTTCCTCGAGTTGTCGGATGATATAGGCATCAGCGGTTAATCCTTCGTGGGTATAGACAACCTCGACATTTTTCCAATGTCCTCGAGTATAATCGCCTCGCGGCATTTCAGCTCCATCAAAGACGATCGTCAGAGACAGCTTGAGCTCTTCAATTTTTTCATTGAAGGCCTTGATCAGGGCTTCGCGCTGGGTTCTTAAATCAAAATGCCAGTTATGGGAGAGTTTAAAGAGAAAATTATATCCATCGATGAAGAAATGCACTTAAATGAGGTCTCTAGCTAAAATTTTTATTTTCTCACAAATAGAGCATTTCCATATCAACGATGGTGATTTAAATCAAAATTCATCAATGAAAGAACTTCAACACCCGAGAAATGTCTGATCATAACATCGCTAAGCTAAAAAATGGAAATTAGTCTAGAGAAACGAAGGATAATTTGAGAGGCGAATTTGTATCGATTTTGTGATGAGATAGATGACCGCACCTATGCAAGCACAGGTGCGGTAAAATTTGTAAAAAAAGCCTCCCTACCGCATCAATAATCCGCTACTAGACCAACCGAACGAAAATATTCGACATTTTCCCGCAAATATCTGGGAAAACCCCCATCGATAGGCACTGGCCTGTGCCTCTCTAAAAATTCTATATAGGACCTTTTTAGGGCTTCTTCATCAAGCGTCGGACTATTAGCAAGATTGCAATCGTGGCATAACCACTTGTCGATGGCCATTTTCCAATCGCCCATGGTGTTGAAATGCCATCCAGAATCGTAGATCATAGGGAGATCGGAATGAGATTGGTGCAGCACACGAATTTCATCGGCGCCAAAATGATTGAACATCCAATAGAGAGTGGCTTTTGCTGAGCACCATCGAGTAGGCGCTATTCGATTGAGCTGGCAAGAAAAATTTGGCATTTCTAAATTTAGAATACACGCTTTCAAATCCTGCAACGTCTTATTTTGTCTATTGGTATAAGCAGATTTATCTGCGAAGAATTCCTTGATTTTTTTTATTGTAGTGGATCTTGGAATTTCATCTAAATCGGAGATCAAAATGATATCATCAGGACCACAATTTTTTAGGCCTCTAACTAAAGCGTCTCGCTGATATCTTTGTCTTTTCCAAAAATCTACCTCGTTTTTTTCATGAAAAGGTAAATCATCGACGACAATATGGATAATTTTATCCTTATATTTATCAAAAAGATGGGCATTTTCCGCAAAATAGAGCGGCTTAGGCAAATTTGTAAACGTCTTGTCTGCTTCTAAGAGGACAAAGTAATCGACAACATCGTAGAGTTCCTCAAAGCGAATTTTTAAAAGATCAAATTCTTTCCAAAAAAGGAAACAATCGTACACTTTCCCTAAAAGGGTAGAATGAAGGAAAATAATCAAAACGAGGCATAATTTTTTCATCTGTTTTTTCCTTTAGTTTAAGGCGTCTTCAACGAGATCGGCAATCTTCTTCTCGAGATTTTTTTTGTATTCGAGCCACCAATGATAGCAATCTAATCGCAACTGCTCTAAACGCTCTGGATCTGCTAATAATGTCTTCATGAGATGTGGGACTTCTTCCCAATTTTCTACAGCTAAAAAGGGATAAGGCCCATCGAACAGTTTAGCGAAATAATCGAAGGGTGTTTTTTCAACAATAGGAATACAGCCGCATTCCAGAGCCTCGGATAGGCGAAACGAGTCGAGATTCCACCAGCCGCGAGGGCACGGCATAAAAATAGACTCGAGCATCAAGTCCCGATAAGCAGCAATAGGAAGACACTCCGGAGCATTGAAAGTGGATGTTTCATGAATGAAATAGCCAGGAATTTTCTTCATATTCCCAATCATGGATATACGAGAGGACTTCGAAATCTGTCCGGCAAAGGACCATGTGAATTTGCGAGAAAAACTGGGTTTTAACTCCCCTTGAAAGCTATGCCAAAATTTCCTCTTGTATCCCAAGGGGAAAAAAAGCAGATTCTTTTGTCCGGCAAATTTTTTGTGCCAATAATTTCTGACGATAAATTGCGCATACTGATAGAAATCGCAAGGGTGGGAATATCCTTCATCGCTAATATGAATGATCCCAAATCGTAGATTGCGTTTGCTATATTCTGAAAAATACTGCTTGTATTTTTCCATATTAGGTGCAGAACTTACGATGATCGAGCGATCTAAAAAAACAGCGTGATCAATATCAACGATGGTTTGAAAATCGGCCTTGACTTCAGAGAGCATCTCATGAATCCAATCTTCTTCCCATGAACCTTCTGGCCCTCCTCCAAGCCAAATGAGATTGATCGGCTCTTTTGCATAAACAACACTAGCTAGTAAGAAGACCAAAAAAAATGCTAATTTCTTGAAAACCATGATATTTCTGTGGTTGCTACTGTATTTTGTCTACGAGGCTGTTAACGGCTTCCAACAAATTTCTTAAATTATCGTGGAATTCCTGAGTTTTTTGTTCGTAAGCTAGTCGATTGCATTCTCCTATTTTCTTCAGCTCGTCAATAGGTAAACAAGTGAGCTTATCTATGACATCTGCCATTTGATCTGTACTTGTAAAATAAGCTGTACTCAGTGCAAGTGGCGACGTCCTAAAATAGGGGATATGACAGCGCTCATCGGTAATGAACTCATTCATAGGTGGCGCATTCGTCGTAATGACGACAGCACCTGTCGACATTGCTTCCATAATATAATGGCCAAAACCCTCAGCGATACTGGGACATAAATGGATGCCGCGTGAATTTTGGAAATCAACCAGCTCGTTTTCGGGCACTTTATAAGAGAACCATTTAAAATTCTCTTGTTCAAAAGGAGGATAAATACCGTGCCTGATGATGACCAAGTTAGGCAAGCTGAGATTATTTCTCCAAAGCTGAGCAACAGCATCTGTGTTTTTGGTCACACTCGCTCCAGCTAGATGAAGGAAAGAGTGGAAATCCTTAACAATACCCTTGTCACCACGGTCAAGGCTGGTAAATCCCAAAAAATACGTGGGCCGATTCAATGCCCGGAAAATTCCTTCTGCATGTCGAGTACGGCATAAGATCAAATCCATTCTCTCTAACAAATACCTCTCTTGAAGATAGTATTCTGGATTAGGAATGAACCAGTTCAAACGCGCAGATGCTAGACAATTCGGATCGATGATTTCAAAGTAGATATTGATATCAGCAAGTTCTCCAAAGCCACTCCTATACGTTTCCTTCTCTTGCACTTCATGCCCAAGGTCTCTTAAAGCATCGGCCAGGATTCGTCGATCTCGTTCGAGACCTACGCCATTGCTTACGCTGAAAACATTGATTTTAAGTTGAGAAGGACTAGGTTGCGCATAAATCTGCCCATATGCAGAAATTACCCATCCTAAAAAATAAACAAAGAATCTCAATGAACTTTTCAAAGGGGTAGAGACATTCATGCTAACCACCTCTTAAACGTTGCTCTATCGATACAGATTTTGTGCAGCTTCGCATACTATACATAAAAAATATTCCAGGATTAGAAAAAAATTATCCAAAACGTATCCTGCTAAGCTAAATCGCTCATTCTCAATGCTCAAAATGCTAGTTATTGCATTTTAACTTATTGAGGTCAAAGCAAGCGCAGAAAAATCCGTTCGACAATTTATAACCGATTTCTATGATAAAACAGCTACGGAGAGAAAAATGCGTCATCATTTTCGAGGTGTAGGTCTTGTACTGCGTTTGCTTTTAGGATGTTGTTCTATTGGCAATCTCTTTTCACACGAAAAAGATTACGCGACCTGTCATCTATGGGGACAGCTCGGAAATCAAATGTTCCAAGTAGCAACCACGGTCGCCTATGCTTTGGACCACCAATGCGAACCGATTTTTCCAAACTTGGTCTCGACGCTCAACGGCCATTTGAATTATCACTATGTATTCCATCGTCTGAATATCCATCCTCCTGGGGGAGAAGTTTTTTATGACCATGAGGAAACGACGAATGGCCGCTATGAATCGCTTCCTTATGAGAGTGGTAAAAACATCCGCTTGATCGGCTATTATCAAGTCGAGAAATACTTCGCTCATCATAAAGAGTACATCACAGAACTTTTTGCACCCTCAGAGGATCTGCTCAAGGCTATCAAGGAAAAATATGGGGAAATATTAAAAGGCCCCACTGTCGCTGTTCACATTCGTACCTTCATTCCCGATGGAGCAGTTCCTGAGATCCATGGCATCGGTGGAATAGGGTGGGGGGTAACGTGGGATTATTACTTAAATGCTATGGACCATTTTCCCGATGACCATACCTTTTTGATCTTTACTGACCATATGGGATGGACAAAAAGCCATTTCCCTCCCTGCAAAAAAAAAGTCGTATTTGTAGAAGACAATCCACACTACTTCGATTTTTACTTCATGTCCTTATGCGACCACCAAATCATTTCGATTAATTCCTCATTCTCTTGGTGGGCAGCCTGGCTAAATCGCAATCCTAATAAAACCGTCGTGGTTCCCCATTTTTGGGGCCCCTGGACAGATGAAACGGCATTTCCTGCAGGGTGGGTGCGTGTGCACGCTGAGAAAGGTCCTGTTTAATAAGCTGGCTAAGAATTTATTCAAACTGAGTGATTGCTGAAAGAAGTCTATAAGCTCATAGCGCTTTCAGAAGAGAGCAATGCCTCTATTGTTGGTAAGATGCGATCGAAAGCTTTGCGTCGATGGGAGACGCGGTTTTTAGTCGTTTCGTCCATTTCGGCAAAGGTTTTGCCATATTCGTGTTTGATGAAAAGAGGGTCGTAGCCAAATCCTTGGCTCCCTTTTTCTGCTTCAAGGATCATCCCTTCGCTAATCCCGCGCACGACTTTCTTGAGCCCCTTGGGGGACGCTATGGCAATCCAACATTCAAAGTAGGCTTGTCGTAAAGAATCGTGTAAATGCAGCATATCGCGTAAGAGTTTCTTGCGATTTTCTGCATCCGTGGCATCGGGCCCAGCATAGCGTGCTGAATAGACTCCAGGCGCTCCTTGTAATGCAGGCACGACGAGACCGGAATCATCCGCAAGCACCCATTTATCTAAATGGGTGGCGGCATGCACAGCTTTGAGGATCGCATTCTCCTCAAATGTTGCGCCTGTTTCAGGTGGAAGGTGATAGTTGGGGAAATCGATCAGAGAAAGCACATCGAGCCCGGCAAGCGGCTTTAAGATCGCTCGGAATTCGCGAATCTTATGGACGTTGTGGCTCGCGATGACGATCTGCATGATCTTCTAATTCCCCTCGTCGAAGTAATTGCGGATAGCGGTGATCGTCAGCACTTCATCTTGGGCCTGAAAAGTTTCGCCAACTGTCAATCCTTTCATCGACTGTGCAAGCTTCGACTGGAAGGAAAGGATGTTGCGCTCGACATCAGCATCCCATGGACCAAGCAGTGTATAGGAAACTTCTTTGCCTTTGCTGTTTTTACAATAGACAACAGCGCCAACACCTACTTTATCCGCATCAACATCTTCTCTAGTCAAGACGCGCGCTTTATTCAGCTGATCGGAAAGCAATTTGAGCTCAGCCTGAAGCCGGTCACGTTTTTCTAACGCGAATTTGAATTCGGAATTTTCTCGCAGATCTCCATGCGAACGAGCGATCTCGATTTCTTTGGCATTCTCGACTGTCTCGACAGTAGCAATCTGCTGGATCCTTTGCTGGAGTTTTAGATATCCCTCTTTGGTCGTCCAAATCTCCTGTGTCGCTTCTTCGTCGTGCTCTTTAGGACGCTTGCGTCCCTTACCGATAGTTGGGTGAACCACTTCAGCAAGAGAGTGGAGGATTTTGATATCGTGATCGGTCAAAGAGTGGCATTTGGTAGCGAGGAGCAACAGTTCCTTGACATCGGCAAGCGTTGCATTCTGCATGATTTGCCGTACGATCGCATAACGTCCTCCGGACAACACTGCATGCATTTTCTTCACTGTCTCGCGCTCGAGCGGATTGTTCTCGAGATCACTGAGCAAAATAAGGAATGCCTCGAAAAAGCGATTTCTGCCTTCGTTGTCCGCAAAGGGAAGATCGCTATTGGTCATCACTTTTTGGAAATACCACAGACAAGCATCAGAATATTTGCTTGGATGGGTCCAAAGCTCTTGCAATTTCGCTTCTAATTCTTTTTTCGCCGGTGAAGTGAGCAACTCTCCGAAAATGTAATCGCGCAGAGTGTTTTGTTCGATCACATAGATAAGGTTCAAGAAAATCGTCGTCCAATTCGGAAGATGCTTTTTGATCTCCATGAGCATGCGCTTACGGAAGGCGACGATTTCGATCTTCAGAACGATTTCTTCAGGTGAAGTGAAGCGCTTGAGCAACTCGCCAATAGCTGATTCAACCCGTGCCTGATCTTTACCAAGATCTTCTAAGAAGAAATGGATCTGCAATTCTTGGGCATTATCGAGCTCTTGAAAAGAAAGGATCTCAGTCAGCTTAGATTGAAGACTAGCTTTGAAATCGGCCTTCTTAAGCGTCTCTGGAAAATCGCGCAGAAAGCTATAGATCATTTGGATCAATGTTTGCGCATCAGGCTTTTTCTCTAAGGCTTCGACGAGCCTTTCTTCATGGGTGACCTCGCTTATGCGCAAGCGGAAAGGCTGCTTGAGCTCATCGGGTGTTTCGATCATGGTGTCTTTTTTGATCTTGGCCCTCGCATTTTGCCACCACTTGGTCCATTCTTTGCCTGGGATGACGAGATCGCAGAGCTCGTCTTTGATTTCCCCTGCTGTTTTCGGACCAAGATCGCGCAACAGCATGCGGATCACTTCGACAGAATCCTCTCTAGCCATTTTTTCAAGGAGATCGGGATCGCCAAAGCGCAAAGCTAGAAAATGGTCCTTAGGCACTGGAATAAGTGTTTTGAAAGCATTGGCAAACGAGAGATCTTTGCGACCAGCGACATAATCAAATTCCAAGCTTAGCTGTTCGCGGACGAAAGAGAGATCCATGATCTCGCCGATGCCCCAACCGCCGGTATGAAAGACAAAATTGCCTTTTTCAAGGTGTCCCAAAAGAACAAAGGCACTCAAGGCGCCTTGGAAGTTTTCTCTAGAGCGAAGACCGACCATACGCAAGCCATCTTGGAAAAACTTTTGTTGGCCATATTTTTTTTCGACAAATTCCATGACCATATCGGCCAACTGCGGATTGTTCGTGGTCTGCAAATCGATAATCAGTTGAAAAATTTCATCTGAGATTGCAGAAGGGGGAAGTGTTTTCCACAGTGGCAAAACTCTCTCAACATGTCGGCCAAAGGCTGGCGCAAAATCAGCACTTTTAACAGCGCGAAGAATCAACTTTAGCTCTTCTGCATCTACTTCATCAGCAGAGCAATATTCCTCCCAAAGCTTTAAGAAGGAAGCATAATCATGATTAGTAATTCTAGAACGGAATTCTTTGAGATAACTCATCGTACTTGTCCCTAAACTTGCAATCGCGTACATCATCAAACCTTATCAACAGCAACCCCTAGGAGTATAGGAAGTGTTTCGTTAAACTTCAAATAGAAGATTGGAATCAAGTTTTTTTGACGGGTCATTTTCGTATAAAATATAAAATTAGCCTGCTTCAATCTCATTGCCAAAAACATTTCTACATTTTAACGTTTCCCCTCGTGAGGCTGTTCAAAACATTCCTATCGTTTTTGATTTCCATCCTATTTTTCTCTTCAGAGGGCGCCCTAGCTTCATGCACAAATCTTTTTGAAGAATTGGAGCTGGTTGAAAAAATCAATCGCGATATTTACGACGAATTGCCCTTCTTTTACACCTACACGATGATCGGCGGCTATTTCAACATGCCCTCGGCCCGCATGCCCCATGCCGGCACGATCGGTCTGAGCGGTGCTTGGGTCCCCCCATATAATATCTATGGGGTCAGTTTTCAGCCGATGACCCGTATCGAGCTCTCCGCCAACTACCGGGTTTACAATGGCATCATCGATAAGACCTTCGGCCATATGGGCTTTGGCGATGAAGCCGATAGAACAGGCAACATCAAAATCGCTATCCTGGCGCCCGAAGACGGTATGGAAAATATGCCCATCCTCTCATTTGGCGCCGATGATTTTTTTGGATCGTCCCGCTTTAACTCGCGCTATGGCGTGCTCACTAAGCTCTGGAAGCAGTATAATTTGGAGGCCTCCATCGGTTGGGGCAAAGGTCGTATCAAAGGATTTTTTGGGGGAGTGGCTTGGAGCCCCTTGCGCAAAACCGATCTTTGGTTTCTCAAAGATCTTTCTTTACTCGCTGAATGGGACGCGATCGACTATAAAAAGCATCCTCACGAACACCCCAGCGGCAGAACGGTCAAAAGCCATATCAATGCAGGCTTAACTTATGTAGCTTGGGACATGCTCCAGCTTTCTGTGAGCTCTCTGCGAGGAACGACGATTGCTGCTAGCGCCTCGATGCGCTACCCCATCGGCACCTCTGAAGGACTTTTTGCTAAAGTCAAGGATCCGCCTAATTATGAATCGCCTCTCGATCTAGAACCGCTTGGCGTCATGCGTCCAGAGAAGCGCTTTGCCCAAGAGCTCACCTATGCCTTCGCCGATCAAGGGCTCGACCTCTATTCCATCTATCTCTATGAAACAATCGAAGGGAAAGCTCTCTGGCTCAAAGTCGTAAATAACCGCTATCGCCACGAAATAGAGCTACGTGAACGCATCCAAGATATCTTAGCAGCGATCACTCCGCCTGATATCAAAACAATCACGGTCATCAATGAGGCCGATGCCCTGCCCTGTCAACAATATGTCTTCCGTCGGGAAGATTTGGAGCGACTTCGTTTAAGGGTAATAGGGCAGAAAGAAATCGAAGTGATCTCACCAAGAAAAGAGGCCACGCGCGTTCCCGATCATAGCTTAGAGCTATTCCATCGAAGAAAAAAGATTTGGTCATTCACCTTTCGTCCGCGCCTTTTGACATTCTTCGGGAGCGCCAGTGGAAAATTCAAATACAACATCGGACTCCTCTCTTCCCTTGATGGCTACCTATTCGATGAAATCTATTACAAACTACAGCTGGCCTATTCGATCCATTCGACCATGTGGTCTTTGAGCGATATCGACCGCCTCAATCCCTCTCAACTGATCAATGTCCGCACAGATACCATCCGCTATTTTCAGAACAATACGCTCTCCTTGGAAAAAGCCTTTGTGCAAAAGGGATTGAATTTAGGATGCGGCTGGTTTTATCGCGCAGCCATTGGCTATTTTGAACCTGCCTATGGGGGTGTCGCCAACGAATTTCTCCTCTACCCAGTTGGATCTAATTGGGCGATAGGTTTTGAAGGGGCCGGCCTTCTCAAACGTGATTATACGGGGATCGGATTCACAGGGAAGATCCGTAAATTAAATGGAATGGCCCCCCATTATTTCCATTTCATCGGCTACCAATATTTTCTCGACCTCTATTACACGTTTAAACCGCTCGATCTCGATTTCAAGATCAAAGCCGGCTCTTTTCTTGCGCGCGATAAAGGAGCTCGTTTTGAGGTCAGCAAATGGTTTCCTAGCGGATTCCGCTTCACTCTCTGGTACACGCTCACCAATGGCCACGACAAAGTCAACGGCCGCACCTATTACGACAAAGGATTCGGCCTTTCCTTCCCGCTCGATTTCTTTCTCTCTCAAAGCAGCCGCAACTACATCAACTATGCGATGTCAGCTTGGCTGCGTGATGTCGGGGCAGTTGCAGAAACAGGCAAAGAACTCTACATGACTTTAAGAGAAGAAAGGACTCAATAATCGATGTACAGCATATTTGACCTATAAAGCACGCACCACATTTTTTTTGACAAATAGTCGAAAATTTTGAAAAAATGTCCACGTGCTTTTTGCTTAAGCAGCTCTTAAGGATTTCCCATTATTTACTCTCAATTCAAAGGTTTTTAACAAGATTACAAGTTAAGAATCTGTCGTCGAAAGCAAATGAAAAAAATTACCGCTGGCTCTCATTCAGATCTTTTTTTAACGCAGAGATCTGGCGTCCCTATCGCGATAAAGAAATTTACCGTTATTTCGGGATCTGTCGATCACAAAAAAGCTCTATTTGAACGTTTGATATTAGAAAATATTCATCATCCCAACCTTATTTCCTCTGATAAAATTCGCATCTTGCAAAAACCCGTGCAAGTGGCCTTACATTCGCAAAATAGCTACGGCCCACGCTATGTTGAATTGCCCGAGCTCCAATATGAAATAGAAATGGAATATCTTCGAAAAGGATCTTTAGATAAATATTTGTCGATTCTATATCGAGACAATTCAGTACAAGGTGCTGCAATCGAGATTTTCAGGGAACTCCTTGCAGGATTGGATCATCTTCATTCCCATCAAGTCGTTCATGGATCGATCAAGCCAGATAATATCCTCATACAAGAAAATGGAAGCATTAAATTAGCTGACTTCGGAGATAGTGCTTTAATTAAAGGTGCGCAAAAAGTTTTTGGAGTGGCTGCGAAAGAACTGCTTAATAGCACAGATTCTCACGTCACACAATACGATGATTTACGATTCCAGAATAGGCCAACTCCTTCCGATGGCATTCAACTTTATAATTTTTTTGCCGCCTTTGAGCTAGGCGATATGGATGAAGAAAACATAGGCCTGATTGCTCTTTTCAACAAACTATTCAAAATGCGTCCTGGAAAATCGAAAACAATCCATCGACCTATCCCAGAAGATTTTTATAATACGATGGTTATGCTAGAGGCTGAAAGAGCCACCTCAGAAGTGTCTATTTGCAAAAGACTCCTAAAGCATCCCTTCATGCAGCAAAAAACGACAAAAGTTCATTTAATCATGCAAAGAAGGATAGTCTTTGGCGGGAATATCGCCAAACATCCAATTCATGAAAGACTTGTGAAACTGTATTCAAAAGAAGGGATTGAAAGATTTCGCAAATTAGACAAGCTTTTTTCTCAATTACTTCAACAAACGCAAACCGGACGATGGTCTGAGCTGACAAAGCGACCACTCAAAAGTAGACCCCCTATTGGCTTCCAAGAGAGCCTTATTGAATTCCCCTTAAGAAAAATATCAGGAGCCGAAAGAGACCATTTTAATGCATTAATGGATAAATTTCTCATCCACCTCCTTCAAAACAATCGCATAGATGCCTTAAAAGAAGCTCTACGTCTTTCATCTGAAGTCTACAAGCTCATGAAGAGAAATGGCGATCCTACAAAAGATCCCTCTTTGTATCTTGATAAAGGTCAAAAATCACTTCTTCAAGACATGCTGGAGAATGGTCGAAAAATTATATTGATTTATGGACCAGAAAAACCAGCCTTAAAGAACATATATAAAGTCCCTCGCGCCTATGTTACTATTGATGGCGCTAAAGCGAATATTGTTATCGCTTTTATGGGGGCGGAGGTTTTCCCACGGTTACCTGAAACATGGTGGACAAATGACCGCCAAAACCAAGCAGAGATATGGGCTAAGGTAAATTTTAATCATTCTTCTAATAGGCATAAGGGCATCATAGAATATTCAGAAAAAGTGCTTTCTGACATTGAACACGAACTTGCTAAAAGTTTATCCAATAGCAAGGGCCGTAATATTCAATTTAGGATAACAGGTCATAGTACTGGCGGGGTATTGGGAATACGAATGTGCCAACGTTTGAAGATTTTGTATCCCGAGAGTGAAATTCATGCAATCGTCTTCGGAACGCCATCATTTATGAACCAACAAGAATGCGAGGCTTTACAAGCCCAATTTCCAAATAATTCCCGCTATTCTATTTTCAATATTATTTCATTATTGGATCCTGCATTAGGCATTTATGGCCCATGTTTCCAACCTCCTTTTTCTAATACAGTTTTTATTATCCCTTCTAATTTTTATGGAGAGAGTTTCCTCGATGTGCATGCAGCCACTAAAAGGGTTACTCTTGAGAACATAAACAATCATAGCATTGATAATTACCGCGTTATTACTTCTGAATTATTGGAAAAAATTAGCAGACATCCCCTTGCTCCATCCGCATCTAGCAAATCGATCCCATCCAAGTTATAAATGAGGGATGCCATTTTGGGTGAAATTGTGGGATATAAATTTGCAAGTTCATACTGACACTAATTGCAATAAATTAGGCACATTAGACGCGCTCAAATGCGATCTTATTTCTTGCAATATGAGTTCGCTGGCTGAAAACATCATAGACAAAATGTTACTCAAATAAGTCCAAAACTCAAGCTCTTAGATCGAACAAAAGAGAGGGTCCGCGTCGCAAGCCACACTAATAATTCATAGATTCTAATGTTTCAAATGATAGAAGAAAAAACCATCCTTCTTGCCTTTTTTCATTTTCTGAGGAGTATCATATTTGTCGGACCCACTGAGAAGTTTGAAGGGCTGGGCTTTCCAATCGTTAAACTCTGGCTGGCCAAATAGAGAAGTTAGAACAAATTCCTCGGGAAAACATGAAAGAAAGGGTGTGCCAAGTTCTACAAACTCATAATAGGTTTTGATCAGCTTCTGCACTTTAGGCGAGTCCATTTTCAGTCCAAAGACAATCGTACGAATGTATCTAGCATGAAGAACGTCAGTGCCTGTGAGATCTTTCAACAGGTCTCTTGTGGCGGGAAATAAAAATCGGCCAAGATCATCCGATTTTTCTTCCATGAGAAACGTTTCATTTTTATCCAACCATTCAAACAGCGGGGCAGGGTTGCGTAATGGAACCGCCGAAGCATCGATCCAAATCACTTTATTGAATCCGAGCTTTTGGGCCTCGAGCATCATGAAAATCTTAAAACAATAAGGCACTCCCGCATACTGAATCTCCCACCCCGTTGGATTAGGAAATCCACCAATGTAGTAGAGCAAAAACCCATTGAACCCAACTTTGCGCAACTCTTGCGGCAGCCTTTGCACATACTCTGCATAAACGCGATTGAAAGAACTATATGTCACAAAACAGACATCGCTTTTTTTCCCGATCTGTTCCAAATGCTTTCTGGGGAATCTCCCGTTTGGATCGATGAGTGTTTGTTGAATCCCCCGTGTACACCGATATAAAAAGTCTTCAAACCCAGTATAGCCAGGCTCGTTGGGATAAATCTCTCTTAGCGTAGGCGTAATGTCAATGGCCCTTAGCTGCTCTTGAATTGAGAGATATTCATCATTAGAAATAGTCTCTTTTGGGGAAAAAGATATGGAGAAGGGATTCGCTGCTACCAGATCGATGCTGGCAAAATGCATGACGATAAAATAAACAACGACCAAACAATATCTTGGAAGCGTTTCCATGAAATCTCTTAATAGTTTTTAATGTTTCAAATGAAAAAAGAAAAAGCCCTCTTTTTTAGCCTTTTTAAGGATGCAGCGATTTATTGGCTTGCTGGATACAGCTAAAAGTTTGAAGGGCTGCGGCTTCCAATGTTTAAACTCAGGCTGTCCAATGATAGCCGTTAAGACGAATTCCTCTGGATAGCATGAAAGAAATGGCGTACCAAGCTCTACAAATTCATAATAGGTTTCGATAAGCTTTTGCACTTTGGGCGAATTCATTTTCAGTCCAAATACAATTGAGCGGATGAATTGCACATTGAGAACATCTGTTCCTGTCAGATCTTTTAACAACTCCCGCGTGGCGGGAAGCACATATCGTCCGGCATCCTGCGACGCCTTTCCCATCAAAAAAACTTCGTTCTTATTCAACCATTCAAACAAGGGTTTGGGATTCCTTAATGGCAACGCCGCGGCATCGATCCAAATCACTTCATTGAATCCACGTTTATACGCTTCGAGCATCATGAAAATCTTAAAACAATATGGCACTCCCACATATTGGATTTCCCGCCCTGTTGGATTGGGAAAACCGCCAATAGAGTAGAGCAAAAATCCATTGAACCCCACCTTCTTCAACTTTGCTGGCAATCTCGTCACCAGATCTACATAAACTTCCTTGAAAGGAACACATGTGACAAAACATCGATCGCTTTTCTCTCCGATCTGCTCGAGGTGCATGCGGGGGAATTTTCCATGGGCAGGATCGATAAGTGTTTGCCTAATACCTCGCGCGCATCGCGCGTAAAAGTCTTCATAACCCGTATAGTTTGGATCGTGCGGATAGAGCTCTTTAAGCATGGGCTGTATATCAATAGCCCTCAGCTGCTCTTGGATGTAAATAAAGTCATCATTGGAAACAGTTTCTTTAGGGGGAAAGGGTATGAAGAAAGGATTCGCCATTAACCGATGGCAACCAGTCCAATGACCAAGAATCAAACAAAAAATTATCAAAGACCGCTGCCACCACCTACCTAGATCGAATTTTGCCTTCTCACTCATAGATTTCTTCTTTGAGGTCGGATTTTGCCTAGGAATTATGCGTTTTTCGATGTATTATGGAATGGAAAATTAAAAATTTGTCCTATGACCTTATCTTTCCAGCCTCTTGCAAAAGCACACTTTTCCCTAATGCTAAAATGGCTCGAGCTGCCCCATGTCAAACAATTTTGGGATAGCTCCATCCCTTGGACCATAGAGTCCATCCAAGAAAAATACAGTTCCTATGTCGAAGGCTATAAACTCGTTTCTGGCCAACGAAAATCCTTGAAAGCCTTCATCATCTGTTTCGATGAACACCCGATTGGCTACATTCAGACCTACGATGCTTACGACTTCCCACGCCAAGGCTATGATCTCAAGGAAAAACTCAAAGATACCTCTGCCAGCTCCTTATCCCTTGCCGCGCTCGATCTCTTCATCGGCGAAAAAGAAATCGTCAAGCAAGGTATCGGCGCGCTGGCCATTGCCGCTTTCTTAAAAACCTATGTTTGGCCGCAGTTCGATGCCTGCCTCGTCGACCCAGATAAAAATAATCTTTCGGCTATCAAAGCCTATGCTAAATCGGGTTTCACCACGCATCACGACCTCGGCGCCAGCGTTCTTCTCCTCGCACGAAAAGAGCCCCCAGAGAAAAACCCCATCGTCATTTTTGGCAGCTCCCGCAGCCAAGGCGACACCCTCCAGGCCATCAACACCATCGTCCAAGATCGGCCCGTCCCCATCGTCGATTTGCGCGAGCAGAAGATCTCTTATTACGATTATGCCTACGCTAACGCTAATGATGATTTTCTCCCGCTTGCTGAAAAGATGACCCAGCACAACCCCATCATTCTCGCCACGCCCGTCTATTGGTATACGATGAGTGCGATCATGAAGACCTTCATCGACCGTTGGAGCGATCTTATCGATCTACGCAAAGACATCGGCCGCCGATTCATCGGCAAAGACCTCTATATCATCACCTCGTATGCCGGGGACATTCCGAGAGGATTCGAAGACGCTTTTGCTCAAACATGCGAGTACATGGAAATGCACTACAAAGGCTGTCTCTATTTTTATAGTGGAGAAGATGCCGAGCTACTCAAAGAGAATGCCCGCTTAGCAGAGCAGTTTGCTCAAAAGCTATGGGAACTTGCGCCAAGCCAGCAGCCAGCATCCGTTTAGTTGCATAAGAAATGATGAAATCGGCGCCAGCGCGCTTCATGCTCAAAAGGCTTTCGTAAAAGACCCTGTCCGCATCCAAAAACTCCCTTTCATGCGCCGCCATCACCATGGCATATTCGCCCGAGACATGGAACGCACAAATAGGCAACGTTGTCTGCTCTTTCATCGCACGAATGACATCGAGATAGAGCAGCGCCGGTTTGACCATGAGGATATCCGCACCTTCCTCTTCATCCAAGAGAGCTTCCCGCAACGCCTCGCGGACGTTTGCCGGATTCATCTGATACGTCTTCTTATCGAGCCCGCGATGTTGTGACTGCAGCGCATCGCGAAACGGCGCATAAAGGGCCGAGGCATATTTCGCACAGTACGACAAAATGCCCGTATGAGAAAATCCAGCCGCATCAAGTGCATTGCGTATCGCCAACACCCTGCCATCCATCATATCGCTCGGCGCCACAAAATCAACGCCGCTCTCAGCATGGATGAGCGCCATCTGTATCAACAGCTCGATCGTACGATCATTGTGCACGATCCCATCGACAAGAACACCATCGTGTCCGCTCGCAGTGAATGGATCGAGTGCAATGTCCGAGATGATGCACATCCCAGGCATAACCTCTTTAATCGCTTTGATCGTCCTAGGTATCAACCCGTCGGAACATAATCCTTGGCTAGCATGCTCATCCCTCAATTCAGGTTCAATCGAAGGAAAAAGCGCCACCGCCCCAATGCCCTGCTTGTACAACGCTTTGACTTCCTCGAGCACAAGATCGATCGAAAGCCGCTCGATGCCCGGCATCGTCAAAATAGACTGCCTTACCTTCACACCTTCGACGATAAACAAAGGTGCCACGAGATCCGCAGGTCTCAATACTGTCTCTTCGACAAGCGAGCGAATCGCTGTGCTTCTACGGTTGCGGCGCGGGCGCTTTATCATCTTTCAAGCTCTTGTCTGTTGGTTTAAAAAGAGTCTTAATAGCGACAAGTTTTCCTTCTTTGTAGATCCGTTCCTCGAGTCCTTTGAAGATCCCATAAGACGGTCTATACTAGTAAATATTTTAAATCATAAAGGCTACCAGAAAACCAGCATTAGTTGCAACTCATTAAAAATCAATATGTTTAGTTGTAATGCACGGTTTTGTGATACAAGGAACGTCCAACCCGTTGGAGATGGGAGGATGTATTCAGAACTTTTGATTGGGGAAAAATTATCTTCTCACTTAAAAAGTCTAATTTAAAATCGCTCAACTCCCATAGAAGATATGGGTTTTTGCTGATTTAATTGATGTTTGTATCTCTACAACAACTGAAGAATAAGAGGCATTCCATGCTCAGTCTAAATTCTTTAGGCATGCTCTTAGATTTTGGAGCAAATTGCATGGAGCACCAAAACATCAAAATTCCTAGCTTGAGGGGGATAAAGAAAGTATTTTTTCCCATGCTTGTAGCTGCACATAGTTATACAGAAGGAATTTTCTGCTTATGCAAGGAAAATCGATCTCCTCCCAGCTCTGCTCTACTGCGTTCTCTTTGCGAGAACCTCATAAATGCAAGATTCCTGTTTTGCAATAGGAGAAAACATACGCACGTCTTTTACTTTGACAGCCTATTGGAAAAGAAAAAACAGGTTGAACATGCCCTGAAATTTCTAAAGCAAAACCCTCATCTCGCTGGTGAGACCAATGTGTCTATAAAAGACGTGGAAAAGACTCTAAAAAAGATAGCAACGCAAGAGAAAAAGGTGAAAGTAAGAATCGCAAAATTCCCTGGGAATACGATCTTAGACACGCAAGGTCGGGCACAGCATGTAGATAAACACAACACCGACAAACAGATCAAATCGATTTCCTTAGAATGGCTCTACATTCTTTTGTTCAGAAATTTAAGCTCGTCTACGCACATAAAATTTCTCGACTTCAGAAGATATTTTAAGAAGGAAAAATCCGAAATCGTGGTGTTTCTAGGCGGCAATCCTGAAGACACTGACGCAGTAGTAGCGCTCGCCGAATATTTTTACAAAGAACTTCTTGGGACATTCCTAAAACTTTTCAAAAGTCCTTTACTGTCAGAATTTGAGAAATCATACCGCACAAAAAAAACTAGTCCTTAGCGACTTTTTAAGTCGGGCATCATTCAATTGTGAAGAATAGAAGCATAATTGAATGAGAAATAAAAAAACCAGGTCGCAAGATCTGGCGGATTGGAGCTGGAAAAACGCAGTCAGAACTTTTGATTGCCTTAACCTTCTTCGAATATTTCAAGGTAGCCATTTTGGTGGCGAAGTCGACGGTGTTCGATTTTGCCAGTTGAAATGTCCTGAAGTGTTATAGAAAACGAAGCATCCTCTGGCGAAATTTGAATTTTTGTTCCTGTAAAAACTTGAAAATATGGCGCGATGTGATACAAACATAAAGAGAGAGATTTCTCAAACTGTTTGGTTGGGAGAATGATGGTGGGTGTAGCGAATTTGAGTTCAAATTTCCTGTTATCTAGAAAATCAGAATCGTGGGTTAAAAATATTCTCTTTTTTTTGTATGTTTCTAAGTAGATAATTTCATCCGGTTGCCCTTCTAATCCCACGTCGTAAACTGAGATGGTATTGTAGCCAGACAAAATTAATTTGTTAGAAGTTTTTTTTGGTTAATTTTCGTCACAAAAAAAATTAGGGCGTTTTTTGCATGTATGTTTTAGCCAATCATCAGATTTTTGCTGTTCTTTCTTTGATTTGGTAGGTTCTTTATTCCAGGGCATAATTTCTAGTAGATTAAAAGAAGCCGGGAATCTTTCCCGACCTTGGGGGTTGGAGATGGAGAGACGTATTTAGAACTCCTAATTTATTAATTAGCGAGTTGATAAAGAAATTAAGGGTTTCCATCCAATTGAGGAAGGAACCCCCTTTCTCCGAGAACTCTTATAACACCACGCAGTAGATAACTGTGGCCAAAGCTAATCACATAAGTTCTTGAGTCGAGGCGGTCGAGCATTTTTTTATCAACTAATTTTTTGATTTGTCTTGAAATTTCAGCAGAAAGCTTCCCAACAAATATATCTTTCAAATCATTTGATTTTATTGTTCCTTTTTCGATTGCTTTTCTTAGTATTTTTGATTCGATTTCTGTGATGTACTGTCTTTCAATGGAATAGCTAATAGTTGGCCCAAGAATTTCTTTCGCTAAATATTTATAGTCAAGAAGCTTGTCGATTTTTTCAATCTCTTCTTTTAACCCATGAAGAACATACTCGGCCCAAGCTAAAATGCCTTGTTTTGTGCCAGTATCTGCCATGGCCAGAAACTGGTAGTAGTGGTTCCGATGATTGCAGAAAACCGCAGTTGGATTGATAATCCGTCCATTATTGACATTGAATCCAAGTTTAATTAGCATCGCATAGGTAAATAAACGCACAGTTCTGCCGTTCCCATTTCCAAATGGGTGTATCCATACAAATCGATGATGCGCGATTGCAATTTTCAACAGATCAAATTTTGCACCGTGGTTCTTATTGATAAATTCAAATAGCTCATTCATATAGCCTTCGACACGAAGATGCTCTGGTGGTAGATGTTGAGATTGATTAATTTTTAGATTCTGCGTTCTGTATTTACCGGGAGTTTTGTCCCCTTCTCCTTTAGGAGGTGGTGGAAGTCCATCCACAACAATCTTATGAATCTCGCTTACAAGAGCTCTATTGATTGGAGAATTTTGTATGTTTTGTTCGATGAAATCCATGGCAGTTTCGATATTTTGGATTTCTTTAATACCTAGAGGGACTTCTGCAGCTTCTTCTAGTTTTGTCTCTATGTATTCGATTAAAGTTGTATTGTTTCCTTCAATTCGTGCTGACCCAATACTTTCGAGCATATGGAAGATGCTTTTTAGATTGAAAAAGACCGGGGCAGGAGTTGTTCCTGCTAGGCGTTTTTTTTTGAGGTGGTTTAGCTCAATGATTAAATCTGTCAAGGTAGAGTTAAATTCGGGTTCTACTAGTTCAAGAGGGTAATACCTAAATTGAGGGGTTGCCATTGCTTATCTCCGGGTCTCAAGTTAACCTTTGTATTTTTTTGGTTTAACACAGGACGTGTCTAAATCCTTGTCTGTTAGTCCAATGCAGCTATGTGATTTTTTCATTATTTTAACAAAAGCAGCTTTTAATTATTAGATTTATCGAAATTTTTTCTATCCATCTGATGGTCAGAGAGTTCTGAAGTTAGCAAAAAATCAAAATTTCTGAAAATTTTGGATCAGAACTATTAGAAAGAATTGTAAGGAATTAATTTTGAGTTAGGCAGCTTCTAAAATGTTGGTTGGAGCGCGGACCATCCAACCAACTGGAAGTGGAGAGAATCGAACTCTATGACGTTTTTTAAACCGGATCAAACTGGAATAATTAACATTAAGACAATCAATGAGTTGAGAATTAAATATTTTTCTTGTCTTAGCCGGTTTAAGCTGATTTTTTCCAGCCTAGTGCGTAAAAAATGCGTAAAAGGTATCAGCGGCTGTTAGTTCCTTAGCGCTTCTATTTGCTTGGCAAGGGTTCTATTGTCTTCAAGCTCTTGTCTATTGGTTTAAAAGGAGTCTTAATGGCGACAAGTTTTCCTTCTTTGTAGATTCTCTCCTCGAGCAATTCATCCTCCCAGAACGTCACAGGCCCATCTAAAACACCTTTCTTATATTTCGAATGGGATTGCAGCCGCCCCTTTATATCGCAGGTCTTTTGTTCCCCATTAGCCTTTCCAGAGCGAGTATAGACCAAGAGCCGCCCATAATTTGTCTCATGTCCTTCCATTTTCTTCCTTGGGAAGAAAGCCATGTGGATGCCTTGCTTTACACCGTCCTCGAAAAAGCCTTTGAACGCATCCGAGCCATCGGGATACCATCCATGAATGTGCCCTTCTGCCAATCCCTTTTTGAAGGCACCTCTCAACTTGCGCTTGCCATTTTCCCAAAATTCTACATATTCCCCGCTCTCAGTGCTTTTTTCCATTTGAGCAATCTTTTTCACTGTCTCTTCGTCAAAATAGGGCTCCGTGATTTCTGTTATCAATTCTCGAACTGCCTCTGAAAGGCTAATGGGAGCTGAATTTTCTGCAATTGCCCTTAGCTGCTCCCATCTTTTGATGGCAACCTGATACTTAACCGTTCGAGAGTCCGCATCTTCGCTATACAACGAAATCGTCGTTATTAGTCCTATCACAAATAAAATCGATTGTATTTTGTTTATCATCGTTTACTCAGATTCATTGCTTTGTACTATTCTCAAGGCTTCCTTGTAAAGCTCTTCTAAAAGCGTTACTAAGCCAACCGGATTCGATGGATCTCTTTTATTATAGCATATTTTGTCTCTTACTTGCAGGACATATGCAACACTTCCATCAGTGTAAGAATGATTATTTTTCTTTTTGAATGAGATGGATACTTCCGCTCGAAAAGGCTGAACAGGATACTCCCTTAGGAAGGGTCTTATCTTTGAATGTGCATTTATGGTATCGATAAATCTTTCTGTGACTTTTACCATTAATTCTCTTGCTTGTTCAATACTAGCTCTTTTATAGGCAATAAATTTCACAGACATTTCTCGTACATCATGCGGCATCGATCCTCCTTCACCTATGCAAAGAAGGTCAAATTCATTTTTCATTTCTTTAGCAAGGGAACAAACGATTTGATTTGCATAGAGTTCGTAATCTTCTGTTTCGTCTTTTTGAGCATTTCCCTTAGAAGCAATAAACAACAAACAAACAACAACGAAAATTCTAGTGTTCGCAAGTTTCATAAAAACCAGTTGACTTCTTCGAGCATAAGATCGATCAAAAGCCACTCGATGCATGACATCATCAAAATAGTCTGCCTTTACTTCTCACCTTCGACAATAAATAAAGGTGCTAATAGATCCACAGGTCTCAATACTATTTCTTCGACAAGAGAGCGAATCGCTATACTTCTACGGTTGTGGCGCGGGCGTTGTATCATCTTTTAAGCTCTTGTCTGTTGGTTTAAAAGGCGTCTTAATTGTAACAAGCTTGCCTTCTTTGTAGATCCTCTCCTCGAGCAATCCGTTTGACCAGAACGTTACAGGTCCATCCAAAACACCTTTTTTATAAGTCCCATGGGATTGCAACCGTCCCTCATTATCGCAAGTATCCACTTCTCCATTAGCTTTTCCAGATCGCGTGTAGACCAAGAGCCGCCCATAGTTTGTCTCATGTCCTTCCATTTTCTTCCTTGGGAAAAAAGCCATGTGGATCCCTTGCTTTACACCCACCTCGAAAAAGCCTTTGAACGCATCCGAGCCATCGGGATACCATCCATGAATGTGCCCTTCTGCCAATCCCTTTTTGAAGGCACCTCTCAACTTGCGCTTGCCATTTTCCCAAAATTCTACGTATTCCCCAATCTCAGTGCTTTTTTCCAATTGAGCAATCTTTTTCACTGTCTCTTCGTCAAAATAGGGCTCCGTGATTTCTGTTATCAATTCTCGAACTGCCTCTGAAAGGCTGATGGGAGCTGAATTTTCTGCAATTGCCCTTAGCTGCTCCCATCTTTTGATGGCAACCTGATACTTAACCGTTCGAGAATCCGCATCTTCGCTATACAACGAAATCGTCGTTATTAGTCCTATCACAAATAAAATCGATTGTATTTTGTTCCACATTGTTCACTCGGATTTATTGCTTTGTACAATTCTCAAGGCTTCTTCGTAAGGTTCTTCAAAAACAGTCACTAACCGCTTCAATGAATTCTCACTATCGTAGTATATTTTATTTTTTACCTGAAAAGCATGAGAGATACTTCCATCACCGTAAGGATAATTGTTTTTTTTCGTAAAAGAAATGGATACTTTTGCTTGAAATGGTTGGATAGGATATTCCCTTAAAAAAGGTCTAATTTTCGAATTCCCATTAATTGCTTCGATGAATCTTTCTGTAACCTTTACCATCAGCTCTCTTGCTTGTTCAACATTAGCTCTTCGATAAGCAATAAATTCTACAGCCATTGTCCGCACATCATGGGGCATCGATCCTCCTTCACCTACGCAACGAAGATCAAATTCTTCTTCCATCCTTTTAGCAAGCAAGTTAACAATTTGATTGGCATAGAATTCATAATTTTCTGACTCGTCATTGTTTGCATTCACTTTACAAGCCATAAATAAACAAAGAACAATAACAACAATTCTAATGTTCGCCAGTTTCATAAAATCCATATTCTTTTCTAATTCTATTAAGCTGCCCTTCCAAAGCCTTATCGTAAGTCTCTCCATCACGGGCGTGGTCAGCAATATAAAAACTTCGTTCACTCCAACTCGATATACAAGGTACAATTTTTATTTTATAGTCAGGGTGATTCAGGAATTTTTTTGCAAACCATTTAGTCACATAATCTTCCTTGGAATAGATATTGACTGCATTCAAAGCGTCTTTTTTAGAAAGAGGTAGCGCTGGGCCAGCTGCAATAATATCAAGATGTTTTTGCATCAATTTTCTTTCCTCGATAGACATACCTTCTATCGCCCTAACATGGATGGCTCCTGACTCACTATGTATACATTGTAGAAAATGAAAGTCTTCGTTGATCTCTGAACCTCGTTTGGCAATCATGACCAAAAATTGTTTAGTTGCTCCTGTGATAGGAGTTTGCTTTCCATTAATTTCCTTGAGCGTTCTCCAAATATCTTTAGGTAATCCCTCAGAGCGATTGTACAATCCTAGTATGACAGGTTTCTCAGGGATTTTATCATAAAGAGATTTTCCCATAGCTTCGAATTCTTGGCTTGAAGTATTGATCCCATTTTGCGGACCAACGATAGAAACCTCTGAATCTTTTTTAGGAATAAATTCTCTTAAGTGGTTATCTAAATGCATCACACCACTATTTAGCTCATTGAATGTAAAATGCATCTTAGACCAGTCAATTCCTAGCACAATCAAGTCGGCCTTACCATCTGGCGATAATCCTGTGGTAGGAATAATTTTCACTCCACCTGATCTAGGCACACTCATGACATCCCCGAGAAAAACCTTTAAGTGCGCCTGACCATCTTCTTTGGGCATCTCACCTATGGGGAAGTGAGTAGCGCAGACAATTTTCCTTTGAACATCTTTGTCGATAAAGCGATTGCTGTGGGGTGGCAGCTCTAAGTCATGCAGGACAATATCGTTTAGATAGACTGGTTTTGGTGGCAATCCCCCTTGCTTGTCCTTGTTGACAGGGGGCTTTACCGTTACTCCAGAAGGCTTAAAATTCTGCATAGTAGAAATGTCTTTGTAAGACGAAGCGGGAATGAGTTCATGCGGGGCTGGATAGTGTGAAGTAATAGGATTGGCTGGGGTCAATGGATAGGCACTTGCTAGTTTGGTATCAAACTGCAAACTCCGGAAATCAGTGGGGGCTGTTTGAGGAGGATTTCCACCATTCCCAGAATCGGCACTGTTCACGGTGATGGTTGAAACACCATCTTCCTCTTTCCTTCTAGAAGGAACTCTACTAGCAGCCGCCCCAGCCCCAGCCGAAACTGCACTAGTAGCAACAGCTCCGGCACCAGCAGTAGCAATGACGACTCCAACTCCTATCACCACGGCAGCAACCGCCGCACCGATGAGGATTTCTTTTTTGTGATGGCGATAGACTCGTCTGCATCTTCTCCCTGTGTCCCTTACTTTTCTCGTCGCATGTTTTACATGATGTTTGAGTGATTTACAGGAAATGTTTGTGGCTTCCTGCCCAGGATTAAAGGAGTAACCGGAACGCGCCAAAATCTCTTCGACAGTGGCTTCCTCATCGGCATTCGATGTGTGAAAATCGCCTGGTGCAGCTATTTCCCAATCGTCTTCTTCTTCAAAACAGACCTCTTCTTCGTCATCATCTTCTACGAGTAATAGTGTAATTTTACCGTCGAACTGCTGTAGATCGTTAGTAGGAATTGGTAGGCGCTTGTGTATGAAAGAGCAAGGCTGGTGTGGTACAGAATGGACTGTTCGTCCATTCCATGTCGTTGTTTTCTGTTGGCAGGTAGAAGGCGCAGGCCAGTAAGCAGTGTTGAACATTGCAAAATCGTCATCATCGATTGCAGAAGTCATTATGGAGTTCTCATTGTTAAATTCGAAGATCTAGGGAGAAGTTACAAGTAGGAACAGCAATTGCAGCATCGTGTTTTCATCACCAACGAAATGAATTGCGCGAAATATCTTATCCTAAAAAATGGATTGATATCCACTAACGTTAGATATAATTAAGTGACGCGTAACGGATTTCAATAGGGAAAAAAGACATTACCAATGCAACGATCTACTTTTGCAGATCGAAGTGTTTTGATAGAACCTTGCCGACCAAGAGTGTGCTGATGAAATGGGCGCAACGCGATGGTCCCGCCTCGATGAACTTTGGATAGAGCTCTTCGCAAGCGACTTTGAGAAGATCAACCATCGTGCCTTCTTTGTCTTCGCAAGCATGTAACTCTTCGTGCTGATAATCCCAAGACATATAGACCTCTTTGCCTCTTTGTAAGGCAACTTGCTGATATTGTCAAATCTAGAGGCGCTATATATGACGTCTTTCGAAATCCCATTTGAAAATCTGCTCAAAAAGCATCGATTTTTTTCAATCAAAGCGAATTTCGAAAGAAGTCTATTGTACAAGATGGTTATCATGAAGTGGTTGACAGAGTAAAATTCGCAAAGGTATACACGTTAGATATCTTTGTACTTATCATCGGGAGCTATTATCAATGCCGATCGTAACGTTTTGTTCGTTCAAAGGGGGGACTGCCAAAACTTCCTCCGCATTGCATCTGGGGGCATGTTTAGCAAAATACCATAAGAAAAAAGTTCTGCTGGTCGATTTCGATGCGCAAGCCAACTTGAGCACTGGGGTTGGGATCGAATTCGATTGTCTCGATGCCATGCCGCAGGTGCTAAAGGGTGAGAAAGATCTTGCTTCCATCATCCGAACCACTTGCATTAAAGGGCTCGAGATTGCTCCTGCCAACGTCTATCTAGATGGCATAGAGGCGACAAGTCCGCTGGCTATGGACTTATATAGCCATGAGCGCCTGCGCAAGGTGCTTAAACCATGTGAAGCCAACTATGACTACATCTTCATCGATACGCCGCCTTCTTTAGGGTGGCTCACACAATCAGCGTTTTTTGCCTCACGCTACACGGTCCTTTGTGTGACGCCCGAGCCCTATTCGATGCTTGGCCTGAATCGGCTGCGTGAGCACCATAATACCGTGCAAGAAAATCACCCATTGAATTGCCTAGGCGTTCTTATTTCGTTTTGGGACAAGCTCGGCAGCACGAATAAGACCTATTTGGAGGCCATCGAAGCTTCATTTCCTGGCAAAGTGTTCGAGGCCAAAATCCGGCGCGATATCTCGATCACCAAAGCCATCTTCCATGGCAAGCCGCTCTTTTTGACTAATGAAGAGGCGCGTGCATGTCAAGACTACCGTGAGCTTGGCAAAGAATTTCTGAAACGAGAAGCTGCGGCGGCACAAGCCGTGCGCATCGAATCGGCCATCGATCAACTTGTCACCAAAAAGAAACCGTCAAAATCTAAAGTCAGGACATAAAACCCATGTCGAGGGAAAATAAAGAAGCCTCTTCGTTTCTTGCCAAATTCAAACGACAAATCGAAGAACCGCAAAAGAACCCCAGCAATGCAATTGCTACTTTAGAACCTCCTAATGCATTCCGTTCGGTCTTTGCGATCCAAGAACTCGACAGGGTAGAATCGGAAGAGTTGAAACAGCTGCTAGAAACGACCGCGCCTGAAGATACAGATGCCCGCACGATCCAACGCGATTTCGATCTGCTCAAGAACATTACGGCCGAGATCAAATCGATCCAAAAGCAAAGCGTTCATCTTCTTGGCGAGCGGATCATCAAAGCCAAAGAGATCTTAAAACTGTATGGCGATGGCTCGACGACGTTCACCAAATGGCTTGATGTAACATTTTCAAGCCGTAGAACAGCTTATAACTGTCTTGCCTATTATGAATTTTACGAAGCTTTGCCAAACGATGATTTACGCAAGCGGCTCAAACTCATGTCGCATAAGGCCGTCTACATGCTGGCCTCGCGCCAAGGCGATCTAGTGCAAAAACTCAAAATCGTAGAAGATTTTTATCACCTTAAACAAGATGAACTCATCCCGATCATCCAAGAATACTTTCCTGTTTTTGAAACCGAAAAAAAGAGCGAATCAGCCCTAGAAGGGGACTTCGCCGATCTCGAACGGCTTTTAGTACGTCTCTCTAAACGCAAAGCTTTCTTTAAACTTAAGCATCAGCAGCGTCTTAAAACTATTCATGAGCTTTTTGCCGACCTAATCCCTATGGCTTAAACAGACAGTCTTTTAGAACGTGGTGAATATTCATTTTTGACGTTAAAAGACTATTGCCCGTTAAACATTTTTTATCGCCTTATTTCTAATTTGACAGCCACACCTTAAAAAATAAATTATTTTTCAATACAATAAAATTTAATTGACGCCTTTAGAAAAAGCAGTGCATGTTATAATAATTAGCAAAATTATATTATAACAGGACGGAGAAAGTGATTCAAGCAAGCCCTTCAGTTAGAATTGAACAATTACACAACTTTCAAAGAGCTCTTGAGAATAGCAAAGGGCGCGGCGATGCATTTAACGCTCTTACCGATAAAGATCGCAAAAACATATTAAACGTCTTAGTAAAAGATAAGATTACTAAACCGAACAATCCAAATCCTGATTGGAATAAAGCAGGAAACGTTGCTTTAAAGCAGATCACAAAATTATTGGCAGAAGTAAGTCAACAAACACGTCCCATACAGTTAGCGAAACAAAATCATTTGCAAGCGGCTAGAACAAAACAACTCGTCAATTTTCAAAAGGCTCTTGAGGCAAACAAAGAACGCAGTAATAAGTTTCAAGTACTCAATGAAAAAGACCGTAAGAATATATTGAACGAATTAGTAGCCAATAACATTATAAAGAAAAACAGCTCAACCATTGATTGGAATAAAGCAAGAACTATTTCCCTGAAACAGGTTACAAAATTATTAGCAGAGGCATCTAAACAGACAAGTTCTACACAAGAAGTGACCAAAAAGATTCCACCCCAGCTTGTTAGCCCCAAACAAATGAGTTCAGTGACAAGAATACAGCATCTCAACATCTTTCGACAGGCTCTCGAGGGCGGTAAAGGACGTACCGATGCATATAAAGCACTTGCTGTTGAAGATCGCAGAAATGTGCTACAAACACTAATAATAAATAAACTCATAAAAAACGACAAAGCGGTTGTTGATTGGAATAAAGCAAGAACTATTTCCCTAAAACAGGTCACAAAACTATTAGCAGAGGCAACCAAGCAGACACGTTCAACGCAAGAAGTGACCAAAAAAATTCTGCCCCAGCTTATTGGTTCCAAACAATTGATGACGAATAGCAGACTAACCTCATTCCTCACCGCAGAAGACTTAAGATCTCTTCAAAATATTTCAAAAAAAACCACTGCATCTATTACCGCAAATGCGCTGCACATCATCAAAGCGTACGAACTCAAACCTCTTATCGATAGCTATTGTCATACTTCTATTAAGAGCAATGCTGCTAAAGCCTTAGATGAGCTAATGGCCTTAGCCGAAAAATTAAGTAAACTCGAAAAACTCGAACATCCAACTTATCATTCCATTAAAGGGTTTTTTGCTTTAGTCGAAGCTGGCAATCTTCTTCGAATAATGAATGATTATGAAGATATTCGGAACGGTGGTGCCGAGCACCAAATATTGCCAATGAAAACAAGTACAGATCAAGAGGGAGGGCAAGTCGTTCAATTATCCAAGCCAACAGACCAATTTTCCCACGCGCCCATTGCGACTATTGCCGACCTGTTAAACACCATAGGCAATGAAGATATACTTCTTCAAGAAGCTGAAAAAATAAGAACTAGAATTCGCAAGACGGTTGACCAATTGGGTCATATAGACTTTGAATGTAATTTGTCTGGCCTAGAATTGACGTTGTTTCCTAAAGAATTTTGCCAATTTAAAAATACGACCGCGCTTGTATTAAATTACAACCGCCTAGTTTGCCTGCCCAAAGAATTCAGTCAGTTAAAAACTTTGACACGACTCGCGTTAACATCAAATCAATTTAAGGTCTTTCCATCTGCGATTTGCAAGCTAAAAGCTTTGGTCGTTCTTGATTTATCACTTAACCTTCTCGAAGATCTGCCAAAAGAGATTAGGCACCTAAAGGCTCTAACTTTTCTTGATCTTGAAAAAAATCGCTTAAAGCATTTGTTAAAAGAGATTGGGCAACTCCAGGCCTTGACCGATCTGATGTTGAGCTATAATCTATTCACTAGCCTTCCAAAAGAACTTGGGCAGCTACAGACTTTAACCCGTCTTTATTTAAGAAATAATCTATTTACTAATACGCCGAAAGAGATCTATCAGCTAAAGAACTTATCCAAGCTTAGCTTAGATAATAACCTTCTGACTAATCTGCCGACAGATCTTGGTGAAATTCCAGGATTAAAAAAACATAATTCGGAAACACAGGCACGACTCAGCTTTATGGGAAATGGGATTATACACCTTCCTGTGACCCTCTTGGAATATGAAGATCAGCTCCCATATCAGGATACTGGACTTGTAGCTAAGGCGTTTTTCCTAAAGATTAAAAATGCTTTAAAAACCAACGATTGCAAAACGATCGCAATCATTTTCAGAAAATTTAAGATAGGGATAAGTTCAGGCGATAACTTCGAAATACTAGGCTCTTTTCTTACCGATATTCTTAAAGCAGATCCGAAATGGAGTAAAGCGACAAGAATACCCCATTTTTGTACACAGGCTTTTACTAATCCCAAGATCGAGCCTCAACTTAAACTGCAAGCTCTTGAGCGTTTTCAGGAACTCACGACCCTTTTATAGAGATGTCCTTTTTCTAGTAATAGATGAAAAGGGAACTCTTCTTGATTTTTGCCTATCTCATATGAAGATAGGCAAGACAGTGCAGCTTTGAAAAATTACGACTAACTCAAATTCAAATTTCGACAAATGCATTTTTTTAACGCCCTTTTACATAAAAGATCGCGATTTTAATGCACTATTTGAACACGATTCTATCTAACGATTGATTTATACAAAAATTAGTGTTAAAATTATTCGCAAACAATTTGTTTTAGCAATAAGGAACAAAGAAATGAGTTCACTAACTTCTACCTCAGCCCCAAGAGTAGAACAACTCGGCAGATTTCTTCATGCTCTCGAGATCAGTAAAGGACGCAGCGATGCCTTCAAAGCACTCAGCACAACTGATCGAAGCCGTCTGCTAAAGGTCCTTATGTCGAACAAAAGCCTAAAGATCCAGCCAAACAACCTTGCTTCTATCGACT
This sequence comes from uncultured Simkaniaceae bacterium, assembly GCA_963791555.1. GTDB lineage: Bacteria > Chlamydiota > Chlamydiia > Chlamydiales > Rhabdochlamydiaceae > JAGXTH01. The sequence goes on along the minus strand of CAWBSQ010000001.1, from coordinate 125,049 downwards.
GGAATAAAGGGAAAAACCTCGTCATAGGACCCATCAAACAATTATTGCAGGGTGCAAAAAAATGCAAACCTGTGCTCTCTACACAATCTGTAGCAAAAACGCATTTTCACCAGTTTATTGGATCTAGCCAATTGGTGCATAACAGCCGTTGGCCCCTTTTTCTTTCATCGCAAGACTTTAGATCGCTTCATGGTGTTTGCAGGGAGACTGCAGAATATGCTGCGATAGGTGTTAAGCATGCTGTGACAAACATCAAGAAGTACAACTTAGAACCTCTCATTGCAAAATACTCCCATACTGAAATCCATACTAAGACTGATTCTTTAATCGGCTTAAGAGAAGTGTCGCTCCTGGGTTGCAAGTTAAGTAGGGTTGAACAGCTACGGCATCCAACCTTTCAGACTCTTGGGAAGTTTTTTGAATTAGTCGAAGCAGGAAATTTGTTGCGGATGAGATCTGAACTTATCCACCAATATCCTGTTACATCTACTATCAATGACTTCATAAAAAATGAGGGCGGGGTCGATAAACTTCTCGAACAAGCAGAACATGTTAGAACGAAGTTTATGTCAGGTGATTTTGTAAATTCGACCCGTGATCTGGATTTGAGTTATCGTGGGATGACTCTTGTTCCTAAGGAGATTGGTCGGCTAAAAAATTTGCAAGAACTTAATTTGACTGAAAACCCCCTGTATATTCTCACCCAAGAGATAGGACATTTAGACTCTTTGAAAACACTACATTTAAACGGTAATCAACTGGTGAGCTTGCCAAAAGAGATCTGTGGGTTGAAATCTCTGGAAATTCTTGGGTTAGAAAATAATCAACTCATAAGCTTGCCAAAAGAGATCGGCAAGCTAAAAGCTTTGACAGAACTTTGGTTAAATGAGAATCGATTGACTGGCCTACCTAAAGAGATTAGCCAGCTAAAAGCTTTGATAAAACTTTACTTATCAACAAATCCGCTGCCAAGCCTACCCAAAGAGATCGGACAACTGCAAGCTTTGCAAGAGCTCGATATAAGCTATACTCGGCTTACTCGATTGCCGAAGGAATTTGAAAACTTGCAATCTTTAAGAACGCTGTCTGCAACTATGACTCCCTTAGAAATCTTCCCACAAGAGATCTGCCAGTTAATCGCTTTGCAAAAACTTGTTTTGGTAGGTAATGCTTTTTCTAGCATCCCTAAAGAGATCGGAGAACTACAAGCCTTGAGAGACCTAACCATAACTCTAAACTCCAAGATAGTCCATGTAGCCAAAGAAATAGGACAGCTAAACGGGTTGACTTCGCTTATTTTACGTAACACCAATGTTAGAAGACTACCCAATGAGATTGGTATGTTGCCTGCCTTGACCTACCTTGATCTTGGGTGTAATGGCCTCTCCGGCTTGCCTAAAGGAATTGGACAAATACCTGGTCTGAAAAAACCAGCTTTAGGTAATGCTCCTCTTGATTTCAAGGAAAATGGCATCGTAGCTCTTCCCGATGATCTTGCCGATTATGTAGATCAACTGCAGCACCAAAAGCAAGACGTTCAAAAACAGACACTATTGAACCAATTAAAAGATGCGCTCAAAAAGAACCACGACTGCAAGAAGATCTCTGCCTTGTTAGAGAAAATGGAGAAAATTGTCGGCAAAGAGAGCCGCTCCCATCTCCATCGTGAACTTGCTCTAGTCTGCAAAAAGGATCCAAAATTGGGCAAAAACTCCCAAAAATTAGGTTTTGGCAGACAAGCGTTCCTCGATCCGAAAGTGGACCCTAAGCTGAAGTTGACTGCAATCGAACGCGTCCTCAATCCTCAAGTCATCACGAAACTACAGAAAATCGTTGAAACAGTTCAAGTAAAGCAGAAGAAGCAAGTCGTTCAAAAACAGACGATCTTGAACCAATTAAAGGACATGCTCAAAAGGGGCCACGACTGTAAGAAGATTGCATCCCTTTTAGACGCAATGGAAAAGAACTTCGGCAAAGAGCGCCGTTCTGATCTCCATCGTGAACTTGCTCAAGTCTGCAAAAAGGATCCGAAATGGTGTAAAGAAACGCGAAAGCCAGGTTTTGGAAGGCAAGCATTCCTCAATCCTAAAGTCGATCCGAAACTCAAACTGATAGCAATTGAGCAGGTCCTCTCTCAGGTGACAAAGAAATAGAAGAATATCATTTAGATTGATACCAAGATGACAGCAACCAACAAAGACTGTCCTAAAGCCAATCGATAAAAGGGGACGGTCTTTGAGGATGCAAACCATGGCAGCGGGCAAGATTGAGCCTAACCTTAAGCTGCAGGCTTTTGACCCCTTCCAAGAGATTTTTTGACTATAGAAAAAACCTCTTCGTATTACCTGTATCTGTTTGAAGATGAATAAGGGGAATCAGTAAATAACAATTTGAATTTTTACGCTTGGATAAAAATATGTCTGCGAAAATTTTAATAGTAGATTTTTGCAGAGACACTCTAATAAAGTATTTTTTCGACGATCCATTAATTAAACAGATTTAAAAGCACAGATTGCATTTCGGATGAACAGTTTTTAAATGCGATTGTTTTTCATATTTGATCGCTATAACTTTTTGTGTTATAATTAATTACAAACAATTTATTTTAGCAATAAGGGATAAAAAATGAGTTCACCAACTTCTTCTGCACCCACAAGAGTACAACAACTCAATAACTTTCTTCATGCTCTCGATACCAGCAAAGGACGTAGCGATGCCTTCAAAGCACTCAACACATCTGATCGCAATCACCTGGTGAAGGTCCTTACATCGAACAAAAGTTTAAAGATTCAGCCAAACAACATTGCTTCTATCGACTGGAATAAAGGGAAAAGCCTCGTCATAGGGCCGGTCCAAAAATTATTGCAGGATGCAAACAAAAGCAAACCCGTACTCTCTACACAATTTGTAGCAAAAAAACATTTACACCAGATTATTGGATCTAAGCAATTGATGAAAAATGGAGAACTACTCTCATTTCTTTCATCCCAAGACTTAAGATCGCTTGAAGGTGTTTGCAAGAAAAATGGAAAGTCCGTTGCTATGCATGCGCAGCAAGCTAGGCAAATCATCCAAACTTACAATCTCGAACCTCTCATTGCGAGATATTGCCATACCGAAATTCATACCGACACTCATTACCTTCCTGCTTTAAATGAGCTAATGTCTTTAGCTGGAAAGCTAAATGAAATCGAACAGCTAGAGCGTCCGACCTATCAGACTCTTGGACAGTTTTTTGAATTAGTCGAAGCAGGAAATTTGTTACGGATATCAGACTTTCTCAGAATACATTCTAATACATATTCTTCTGCATCAACTATCAATGACTTCCTGAAAGGTGTAGGAGGGAGCGAAAAACTTTTCGAAATAGCAGAAAATATTAGAGCGAGTTTGAAGCAAATGGATGATGAAGGTCCGATTAGTAATGCGTTTTATGAAAATCGTGGCCTGACTTTTGTTCCTAAGGAAGTTTGCCAGCTCAAAGCCTTGAAAGTACTTCGCTTACATAATAATCGACTGATCAGTCTACCTAAAGAGATTGGCCAGCTAAAAACTTTGGAAATTCTCGTGTTGGAAAACAATCAACTAACAAGCTTACCCAAAGAGATCGGCCAGCTAAAAGCTTTGACACAACTTTGGTTAAAGAATAATCGACTGACCAGCCTACCTAAAGAGATTGGCCAGCTAAAAACTTTGGAAATTCTCGTGTTGAAAAACAATCGACTAACAAGCTTACCCAAAGAGATCGGTCATTTAGAATCTTTGGAAACGCTCGTTTTGCAAGACAACCAACTGACGAGCTTACCCAAAGAGATCGGACAACTGCAAGCTTTGGAAGAATTCAATATAGCCAACAATCTGCTGCCAACCCTACCCAAAGAGATCGGTCAGCTAAAAGCTTTGAAACGACTTTGGTTAAGATATAATCAACTGACAAGCCTCCCTAAAGAAATCGGACAACTACAAGCTTTGCAGGAGCTTGATATCGGTAGCCTTCCACTACTTACTCGCTTGCCGAAGGAATTCGCAAACTTGCAAGCTTTAACAAGTCTGCGAGCAGGCAATAAGACTCCCTTGGAAATCTTCCCAAAAGAGATCTGCCAGTTAAAAGCTTTGCAAGAACTTTTTTTGCCAGCTAGTGTTTTTCCTAGCATCCCTAAAGAGATCGGTCAGTTGCAAGCCTTGAGAACGCTGGCTATAACCTTAAATCCTAACCTAGTCCACTTGCCCAAAGAAGTAGGCATGTTGGCTGCTTTGACTTCTCTTATTGTTGCGAGTAATCATCTCTCAAGCTTGCCTAAAGAGCTTGGGCAAATACCTGGACTAAAAAAAACGCCTTCAACCGAGGCTCCTCTTAATTTCAATAACAACGGCATCATAGATCTTCCTGAGGAACTTGCCGATTATGCAAATCAACTACAGGAGCAAAATCAAAACGTTCAAAAACTGACAATCTTGAACCGATTAAGAGATGCTCTCAAAAAGGGTCACGACTGTAAAACGATTGCAACCCTTTTGGATAAAATGGAGCAGATCATTGGCAAAGAGAGCCGTTCCAACCTCCATCGTGAACTTGCTCAAGTCTGCAAAAAAGATCCAAAATTAGGCAAAGACTCCCAAAAATTAGGTTTTGGCAGACAAGCATTCCTTGATCCAAAAGTGGACCCTAAGCTGAAGCTGCGTGCAATCGAACAAGCACTCAATTCTAAAGCTACCACGACACCACAGAAAATCGTTGAAGCAGTTCAAGGAAAGCAACCAAAACAAGCCGTTCAAAAGCAGACGATCTTGAACCAACTAAAAGAAGCGCTCCAAAAAGGCCACGACTGTAAGAAGATTGGAATCCTTTTGGATGCAATGGAAAAGAACCACGGCAAAGATAGCCGCTCTGCGCTTCATCGCGAGCTTGCCCAAGTTTGCAAAAAAGATCCGAAATGGAGCAAAGAAACGCAAAAGCTAGGCTTTGGAAGACAAGCATTCCTCAATCCTAAAGTCGATCCGAAACTCAAACTGAAAGCGATCGAACAGGTTCTTGCTCAGAAAGCGGTATAATTTGCTTTTCCTCGAAATGCGAAAAGCGTTTCGAGGAAACTTCAAAATGCTAAGAAAGTATTTGCAAATACTTTCTTATATAAAGAGATCGAAGAATATCACTGAGACTGACACCAAGATAACAGCAACCAACAAAGCCCGTCCTAAAGCCGATCGATAAAAGGGATGGTCTTTGAGGGTCCAAGCCATAGCGGCGGGCAAGATGCCAAGCAAGATGGCAACTAGTGCGCCGGCATGCTGCAAGCTCAAATAAAATCCTCTTTGATAGGCAAAAACAAAGAACAGCGGTGGGGCGAAGGTCATGCCAATGGCAATGAGCCTACCCTCCCAGCTTTTTTTCAGCTTAAGTCCATCGGTCAAAAAGTCAGAAAGGCTAAGCGCTACGCCTAAGAACGACGTCACAATAGCAAAGAAAGAGAAAAATTGTGCAGCTCTCGAAATGAGCGGACTGTGCAATACAGCAGCTAAAGGGGCCGTCGCTGAACTGCCATCTGTCCACGCCTGCTTAAGGGCATCTAGGGGAACCGACCCTAACACGATCAACTGCCAAACAATATAGACGATCAGCGGGATAATGCTCCCAACTACAATCGCCAGGCGCAACTGCTTAGCATTGTGCTCTAAATAGGTCGTAAGACTTGGGATCACGATGTGAAAGCCAAACGAGGTAAAGACAACCGTCACGGCCAATTTCAATGCGGGGAAATCGGCATGCGCATAAAACTGCGGCTGGATATAGGGCGGTACGAACATCACCAGTAAACAGTAGGCGACAACGAGACCGAACATGAGGAATCGATTGACCCAATCGACGCCAAGTGTCCCTAGATAAATAAAGCCTGCAAAGAAGATGGGTAAAATGAACCGCGAGACGCCATCCGAAATGGTATAGCCTGTCGCATAAGAGATCGCTTGTTGGAAAATGGGAGCGCTGGCCGCAATGTATGCCGCGGTAAGCGAATAGAGCAGCAATAGATAAAAAATCCAGGTGCAGACCTTCCCCGTTTTCCCTAAAGTGCGCCCTGCCATTGAAATCAAATTTGGTTCGCCGCGGATGGCTAAATTCACATCCAAGAAAAATAACGCGGTGCAGAGCATCACGAGCCAGACAAAGAGCAGAAGTAGTAAAGAGGGGAAAAAACCGGCAAAAGACGTAGTAACTGGTAGAGCAAGCATACCCGCTCCAATCGTCGTGCCTGCAATGAGCAAGACCGCGCCTAAAACTCTCAATCCGTTATGGATTTTTTTCATAGATGTTACTCGGGAGTGTATGTATTGCCCATCATGCTATTGACCTGCATTAGCAAAATGCCAAAAGAAATGAGCATCATGAGAACCAGCAGGGGCTTGCCGCCAAAGACACGGTAGGATCTAGGCTCAGCCTTGTTCCTTCCCATCCATACAATCACAGCGGGAAGCAGGCCAAAAAGAAGATTGGCACAGAGTCCTCCAGCAAAATTCAAGGCCTTGAAAAAGAGCTGTGGGTAGATCAATTCAAGCGCTAAAGGCGGCAGCAGAGCAAGCATACAAAGGGTAATTGGCTCTCTTTTGCCCGAATAATGTTTTTTCAAACCATCGGCTAAAAAGTGCACTAGGCCGAGGGATTGCGCCAAAAACGAAGTCAGGATAGCGAAGAAGGCCAATCCTTGTGCAAAGCTACTGACCCAGGAAAGGCCAAGAACGGCCGCCATCGACTGCGCTGCTTCACGGTCCATCTTGAGGCTTTCGACAATCCCATTCGGGCCATCAAAAGGAACGATTCCTAGCACCAAAGTTTCCCAAATGAGGTAGATGGCAAGTGCCAGTAAGCTGCCTCCCACTACAGCTTGTTTCACACGCTTCATATTTCCATGGAAATAGTTGGTGATACTAGGGATCATGTTGTGAAAACCAAAAGCAATGATCAGCACAGGCAGTGAAAAAATCGCATATTGCGGTTCTGAGCGCACAAGCAGGACGGGATCGATTTGCCGCACACCCAAAAAAATCAAGCCGAGGAACGCGGCGATTTTACCGAACATGAGGACGCGGTTCCATAAATCGACCTGACGTGTCCCCATATAGACAACCGAGCCAAAGAGAACGACGAAAAAAACGCCTGCCATCCACTCTGGAATATGGATATTCAGCGAACCTGCCAGGATCGTCGAGGTCAAATTGCCGCTGCCAGAAATATAGGCGATGGACAAGGCGTAGAACAAAAAGAGATAAAGGACCCAGCTCAAAGAGCGTCCAAGCTGTCCTAATGTGTGTCCAGCCATGGATACGATATTGACTTGGTGTTTGAACCAGCCGTTGATTTCGATCATCAGCAAGGCGCTGATGAGCATAAACGCCCAAGCGACAAAGAACATAAAGAGCGAGGGAAAAAATCCAGAGAGGCCCGTCATGATCGGCAAAGCCAACATCCCAGCGCCAACACAGCTGCCGGTGATCAAAAGAACGGCACCGACCATGCTGCCCTTACGTTCAGCTGTCATCTTGTCTCCTTTGGATCTTCTCTAGATTATGAATTTCTTGGCCAAGACGGCCTAATTCATAGCCTTCGAAATCGACGAATTTAAAAAATCGCTCAAAAGCTGGGCAAGCAGTGCTGACTTGCTTGGCCATTTCTTGCGCGACGTAGCGATAGGTTGGATGGCCAGCGGGCGATGAACGCAGTTCGCATAACCATTGCAAGCTCCTTAAGTTCACATGGAAATACCAATGGATATTGTAGGCCATGGGAACGACATACTGGGCTTCTTCGGGAAGTTCTTGCGCGATGATCTGGTAAGATTTTTTAGCAAGTTCCATCGCCTTGCAATATTCCTCTTCCATAGGCGTCCCGCGTATTTCGACAGGAACGTAATAGCCGTAGTTGCATGTCAAGGGCTGCCTTTCTTGCGTGAGCATGCGATGCCGCTGCAAATCGCGATAAACACCAAAATCGGCCAGGATTTCAAAGGTAAACGTGGCATGCTCAAGCGCCCGTGGCGATTTGTGCCGTCGATTATCGCGCGCATTGCAGGCTGCGTCGAGAATCACCCCCAGTTGCTCTTCTGGTAACTTGCTGCAATATGCCTGTAATTCTTGCAGGCTGGCCTCCGAAGCGCCAAACAAGAGGGCAGCGGCAACTTTAACTGGCGATTCTGGCGCGAAATCTACAAGCCGGACGCCTGGTTCGTCCATGCGATCGAGCGCCGCTGTATCATGTACGGAAATCGCCTGGATCTCACCTTGCATCTGTTCCAAAAACTGGCTAAAGGATTTTTGATGCCGATGAGAGGGTTCAGATCGCCGGATAAATGAGGGAATGACTTTGTTCAGTTCTTGAAACGATTTTTTTCCGACATCTTGCATCTCGGCCAAGTTATGGCAATTGAGTTTTTGCAATAAGGTCTCAAAAAACCGTCCATTTCCATACACTCCCATATTGGTAAAGCTGCTTGCGGGGAGAATGCCTCTTAAGCAATCGAGGACTTTGGCGCGCAAAGCTGCGGTATAGGCTATTTTGGAAATCTCGGGATCTCTAGGAAATTGCTTCTCGATGATTTCTGTCAGTGGCGGGATGAGGCGAGAATAGGTACTGAATAGCGCATCGCATGTCGTTAAGTAGGTTTCGCGATAGGCCGACGTCATGATGATCGGCTCGCGATAAAAGAGATATTCTCCATTGATTTTTTGATCGAAATAAATATAGCGCGTCGATTTTTCTAAAGGAGATCCGCCGATACGGCAATCTTCGATGATCTTGGCCGCTATCATCGAAATGTTTTCAGCAGCCAGGTGTGCGCCGCCTAACTCTCCAATAGAGTCATCGCCATAACCATCGAGAATACGATCGTAGAAATTTTGTGCCTTCTTGATGGCAACGAGTTGATTTTCTAACTCGCGCTCCTCTTCATTTTCTGAAAGATGGCTGCTCCCGGCAATCGCCGCAAAAGCCATCTCTTCGTTTTGTATGAATTCTTTGAGCAAAAGAGAGCGCAATCCAAGAGAAGAGCGGGAATATCGAGAAAAAAGAGCGCCCTTTATCACTTCTGGCAAGTTGCGCAAAGCAAAAATATTGCTCGTGGTATTGGTCACATAGCGATTGAGAATTTTGGCTTGCTGCGGTGTGAAATCTTCGTAATCTTGCGTCATGCTAACACCTCGTTTTTCCAGCGTCGCATATTTGGGGACAGATGATCAAGCAGAAACTCTGTTTTCGCATTACATATGTATGACTTCGAAGGTGGCAGGAAGATCCTTGCTATCGAAAGGCTCGAAGATCACGCGTTCGATACGCCAAGGATAAGCGCTGTCATTCAGGTCCGCAAGTAATTGATCGAGCACGCTTTTCTCTCCAACAATGATGATTTCCACGCTACCATCGGAAAGATTGCGGACTGTGCCGGCCAAGCCTCTTTCAAGGGCTTTTCGCTTAACAGAGGCTCTGAATCCGACCTGCTGCACAAGGCCATAGATTTTGGCACGCCAAGCTTTCATACATCCATTTCAGCTAGTTCTTGCGATGGCGCCACTTCATGCCAAGGGTAGGTTTCAATCAAGGCGCGTATTTCTGAAAATTTCTTTACGCGATTGAGAGATTCGCGCAAGCTTCGCGTGCCATGCGCTTGCTTGAGGTACCAGCATCCTACTCGGCGCATATCGAGCACGGCTTTCTTTTCAGGTTGATAGTCTTCGATGTACTGCATGTGCTCGAGTAGATGATCTCGATAGGTAAACCCATCTCTTACCAACGGTGTCTCGCCCGCGAGCCTCCGTTCGATATCCTCGATGATCCAAGGCTGTCCGAAGGTTCCGCGCGACAACAAAATGGCGTCGCAGCCGGTCTCCAGAAAAATCCGTTCTGCGGCCTCGGCATTAAAGATATCGCCATTGCCGATGATGCATAAATCGGGAAAAGCTTCTTTGCACTCTTTTATATAGCGCCACTGCGCAGGCCCTTTGTAAGCTTGGCTCCTGGTACGCGCATGGATACACACTGCCGCCGCTCCAGCTTGCTTGGCTTTTTCGCAAATCTCAAGACAATTGATCGTCTCGTAATCCCAACCAAGCCGTATCTTTACCGTCACAGGCACTTTCACACTAGCTATCATTTCTGCCAGGAGCTCGCCAATGAGATCGGGCGCTCGGAGCAGTCCAGAACCACTTCCATCTTTAGTCACTTTATCGACGGGACAGCCGCAATTCAAATCGATGACATCAAAACCCAACTCTTCGCAGATCTTGGCACAAGGCCCTGCTAATTGGGGCTTTGAGCCGCATAGCTGCGCTCCGATGGGATGCATATCTTTTTGATAATCGAGCAATCGGTACGTGCCTAAATCATGGCGGATCAAGGCGTCCATCTTGACCATTTCACAGTAGACCAGGCCTGGTTGATAGCGCGTCGTCATTTTCCGAAAAGGCAGATCGGAACAACCGGCCAACGGTGCACAAAAAATATTGGAAGACAATTCGATATGCCCAAGACGGAACGGTTTCTTTAACATTCTACACCGTCTAGCGAATGAGAATCATGAGCAAGAGCTTTTCGATGACGTTCAACCCTAGAAAAGCCAACATGGGGCTCAAATCTAACCGTCCACCAATCGGTGGGATGAAACGTCTAAAAAGATTTAGGTAAGGATCGGTCAAACGCGAAGAAAAACGGATGATGGGATGGTAAGCAGACTTAGGGAACCACGAAGCAATGATCCTGATGGCGATCAGAATCGTGTAGAAGAAAACAGCATAATGGATAAGGGTTGCAAGTAAGAACATAACAAAAAACGTTTTTAAATGTTATTTTACCGTTTTAGAGAGATTAATGTCTTGAAAACTTTGCTAAAATCACCTCAAAAAGTACAAACCCTGTCGTCGAAAGCTGGTTTCGTCGCTTTTCGATTCAAATTTCGGGGGAAAATATGGGGAAGATGATATTATCCCCGACAGACTCACCCTCTATCGACTATGAATGGCCCAGTGAATGCAAAAATTGGCAATTTAACCAATCCCAGCACCCCAGATTTGTCTTTAGCAAAGCAGGCCTTGTCCGAAGGTAGTAGAGCCGGCACGACCACACGCCAAGATCGCGATGCTAAGGAAGGCAAAAAGCCGATGTTTGCATTCACTGCTGCCTATTGCCTTGCTCTTCAGCCAGATGGCGCTTTGTGGAAAATCGCCCTGCTGACACTCAAAGATAACCTCCCTGAGATTGTCTTATTAAAAACATTAGACATTGCCGAGATGCCGATCGAGGCTCTAAAAAAAATTCTTCACAAAAAGTCCTATTTTACAGCGTCTGGACTTCCGGCTGACACGATCCTCCTTCGAGAACTCGAAATGGAGGTCAAAGGCTGGGCCCACATCCTTTCTGCCCTGCCTTTCCAAGCGGAAGAGCTCATCCCATTCCCTAAAGAGCAAACCATCCTCTACCCCATTTTAACTTCTTCGAGCGGCCAAGGCAGCAAGGTCCGCCTCATCGCAACTAAAAAAGATTATTTAGATGCTCACATCACCCTCATGCTGGAGAAGGGCATCGACCCCCATTTTGTCACGACCACCGTCCATGCCTTAAGGCGCTGGGCGCGATTCGTGGCGCCTGAGAATCCTTCTTGTTTCGTCCTCTATTTGAACAAAGAACAGAGCTTTGTCATTTTGCTAAGAAACGGTGAACTATGCGAATTTAAGGTTTTTTCCTTGGACCACCTAGGAAATTGGCATCGCGTGAAAGAATATTTTGCTGCCAAGCTCTTAGAAGGAGAGGCGTTTCCTTGGATTGTTGCTGGCGAGCTCCATCTGTTAGACGAGAAACTCGAATCGCTCGATGTACCTGAACAATTGCGCAAGTTCGCTCTCCCCATTGGGATTGGGTTAGAAAGTTTGGCACGCGACCAAGAATCTGTACAGTGGCGTAAAGAGAGCTTAACTCCCCCCTCCCTACAAAAGAGGCAAACAAACTTCCTGCTCAGCATCCTGGCCCTTTTGGTCAGTGCTTCGGCGATTTTCGGTCCCTTAGGTCATTCTTTATTGCAAAAACACGACGAACGCCTTTTTGAAAGAGCGCAAACAGTCCTCGAAAAGATTGGGACGCCTGCTAAGAGAATGAACTGCGCTGACATGCTCAAACTTCTTCAGATGCAAAATGATCAACTTGAACAAGAAAAATATTTCGGCGTGCTCTCCCCTTCGGTGAGCTGGTTTTTAAACCGTCTTGGAGAAGCCTGCGTCGACATAGACCAAGCCAAATTGCCCTCGATCGCTTCTCTGCGCTACGAAATCGATACTCAGGGTAAATCGCGCTTGCAAGTCGAGTGGACGTCCCCCTCTAAAGAAATTGCACAGAACTTAAAAAAATCGCTAATGAACATGGAAGGCGTACAGCTCGTTCATTGGAAAGAGAATGATCTAACGATTTCTACCTTGCTAAAAACTTTATGACTAAACGTTCTTCTTTAACACTTCGTCAGATTCTTCTACTCAGCTGCTGTGCTTGTTTTATTCTGGCCTTGTATTCTCTGAGCCTGTTCATAGGGAAGTTTCTCGAGCAATATCAAAAGGAGAACATCCTGACGTCGGTCGAAAGGAATCTTCCTGAACTGACCTTTCTTTTTCACAATCAAATCGAGGCTAAGACATTGGCCCAAATGGGCACCGCGCACTATTTGGACTACCATTTAGCGACGCTTCCTCTTCTCAATTATGAACGAGGAGAGCTCGAACAGCTCCGTAAAGAGAGGCCACTCGATGAGACCGCAACCAAGCGCTGGCAGTTCATATCTAAAGAAAATCGTTTGGAATTCAAATCGCATAAAAAAGCCAAAAATGGCGGATTCCACGAAATCGAAGAGAAACTCATACGTACAGTACAAATCGATGAAAATGATCTTCAAGCGATTTTAGATACACTCGAAGGAGCTGACAGTTCTCGCCCTCTTCTTCGCATCAAGAGGCTGAACCTAGAAAAAATCCACGATGCTCCACGCTACACACTTTATTTGGAATTATGGCGCAAAGAACTTTAATTACACGCACAAGATGGCCCATATCTGTGCTGACACATATTGCAGGCCTCCTGCTTTTTATCACCTTCCTGACTAGTTGTTCGACGAAATCGGCTCCGCGCGATCCGGACATCATCAGTATGCAGACGATCGATCGCAATGGATTTAGCGAAACGGTCAGCTCTAAAGACCGATTGAAGAATTACTCTAAAGTCGATTTTCTTGCACCCCAACCTTACCAAAAAGTCCTGCGTGTCTATCCAAGGGATGATCAGGGCCAAAGCGTATCTCGTATCACTAGCTATCACCCTAATGGCCATGTTTGGCAATACTTAGAGGTTGCCGAAGGTCGCGCACATGGCGCGTATAAAGAATGGTACGCCAATGGCCAGCTAAAAATCGAGGCTTATGTCATGGAAGGGCTTGCTGAAGTGAGCGATACAGCGCAAGCGAGTTGGTTGTTCGACAAAGTCAGCAGGGTGTGGGATGAACAAGGCCGTCTCATGGCCGAATTTTTCTACGAAAAAGGCGTCCTCGAAGGCAATAGCATCTACTACCATTTCAATGGGAGCATCGCTAAAGTCCTGCCTTATAAGGACAATGAAATCGATGGAATAGCAACGACCTTTTCTATTGCAGGCGAAGTTTTAGAAGCGGTCCCTTTTCAAAAAGGAAAAAAAGAAGGGCGCGCTACAGGAAGAGCAGCAGACGGATTGTGCTCCTATTCTGAAACGTATACTCAAGGCCATTTGATGGAAGCTATTTATCAATCCAACCGCTGGGAACTACTTCCCAAGGTCGAAAATGGAGAAGGCTTTCAACTCTGTTTTAAAGACAATGCACTCGACACGATCGTAGAAATTCATCAAGGGATTCCTCTGGGAGAGGTTCGGGTGTTCAATGAAGATGGCTCGATGAAGTCTCTTTATCATATCAAAGAGGGTGTCAAAGAAGGCGAAGAGATCGTCTTCTATCCTTCTAAACCTTCTACAAATCCCTTAGATCTTCCCAGTCAAAAAAAGCTGAGTTTTTTCTGGCAGGACGATTCCATTCAAGGCAAAGTAAAATCGTGGTACAAAAACGGCATCCTCGAGAGCGAACGAGAGATGAGCAAGAACAAAAAGCATGGGCTTTGCCTGGCTTACTACGATAATGGCAATCTCATGCTCTCTGAAGATTACGATCTGGATAAACTCATCCAAGGAACCTATTTTCACCGTAAAGAAAAGAAACCCATTTCACGCGTCGAACAAGGATCTGGACTAGCCACACTCCATTATCCCGATGGGCGCTTCAAACAAAAAATCCCCTATGAACAAGGATGGCCTAAAACTGACAGTGATTGAACAGAAGAAGACTCTTAGATCCTCGGCCAAAGCACTTTTGCAAAACCTGACCGAGCAGCGCAAGAAAGATGCTGCAAAGAGTCTTTTCGAAATTTTGCTGCCAAGAATCTCCTCTTTTTCCCTTGTGCTTTCTTTTTCCAGCTATAAAGGCGAGATCGATCTAGCGTTTCTAAATCAAAAGCTGCTTGCAGAGCAGCGCCTTTGTCTGCCTTGCCTTTCCAAGACGCTATTCCATATTCATACGATGGAGGGGCTGCACCCCAATCCATTAAGACCTAATCCCTCCCTATACGAAAAAGTTAACCTGGAAAGGATCGATTGCATCCTAGTGCCTGCCCTGCTCTTCGATCAAAGAGGATTTCGCCTAGGCAAAGGAAGTGGATTTTACGATTATCTCCTCGAGCAAAGAACTCCACAAACTCTCGTTTTAGGGATAGGATTTCAAGAACAACTAAGAGCAGAACCGCTCCCGATCGAGCCTCACGATCAGCCTGTGGATGAACTTTTGCTGTTTTAACTTGAACTCATCCACCAGTTCGGTTGACTAAGTTAAGGGAGAATGCGTTTTATTTTTCAAAAAACAATAGAACGCTTTGGCCTTCTCGGCCGATGTCATCTGTCGTCCCTCATTCTTTGCAGTTCTTACAGAGTAAGAGTGTTTTGCGTCATCGACGATCTTCCATGTATTTTTATACTGAGAGGAAAGCTCTTTAGGCGGGATCATTCTAATCACCCTGACCGAATTCAAGGCAAAATATTCATCATGCCAACGGCTTATTTGAAGAAACGAAATGCCGAGCGTCTTGGCAACTTGCTCCGGATTTTCATCTGTCTGCTGCTGCTTAAGACACTTGGCTAAGAGAGCAAGTCTTCTACAACTAACGACCCGCTCGATACCAGGACTGACGTACGTCTGATATAGATAAAAGGGAACAACACAATCTAACTGCTGCTCATTCTCAATCCGATCGACTCGATGGCGTAAGCACGGCAATTCAGCGCAGCAGAGATCGAGTCGTCTAGAAACTTCACGAAGTTTCAAAATTTCATATGAGGCTAAAAAGCTGGCGATGTTTCCGAACATAGGATTTTGCGTTGTCGGAATAAAAACTCGAGCCATTGCTGATGCTCGCGCTGAATCCGTTCCTCTAACGAATGACATAAAAGACCGTCCACAAACTAAGGCTTCGTCGATTTTCGGGATTATTTTGGCCAATTTTCGGCTTTCCCTTTGGGGGGTAATATACCTGAAGCTTGATATAACCCCCAGCAAACGGAACGAAAACTCGGTTCAAAAAGTCCCAAAAATCAACTGAACCAAATTCGTTAACAGTCTCTTAGAGAGTTTTTGCAAATTCTTTCTTAGAAGTTTATGGAAGCAGGCTTACATAGATAAAAAATAGCAAAGACGCTCTTATTATTTAGCTTTTTCGTCAGACTTCTCGTTTTTTTGCGCTGCGAAATATTTCATGGCCTCATCTTTTAGGAAACGACAAATTGCCTCGGCTTTCTGTGCAGGCGTTGAATGCATGCCATCTTTATCATGAAAGGCTTTTTCTCCAGCCCGTACTTTTTGAGGACAGCCAATGATCTCCCACATGTGTTTGTAGAGACCAGCAATCTCATTTTTGGGGATCATGGCGATGATTGTAGTTGGTCTAAAATTACGGCCCCTCCAGCTAGGATTAATCTTATGTGGACTAAAGCCTACGTCACGCTCTACGTTAGCAATGGCATGATTGCCTCTTTGTTCAAGACGTTTGGCCAATTTAGCGAGGTGATTTCGGGAGAGTACGGGATCTGCCATTTGAGAAACATCATCAGGCGCAAAAAAATATTCATAACTTGCAAATCTATTAGAATAACAAGGTGCAGAAAAATATTCATGCTGACCTTGACCGTTTACATAGGCTTGCGTACGGCGCGCAACGTTGACTTGCTCGCTTACATATCGAGATTCATGAGAGATCTTGTTAAATTTGTTGTTCACGCGGCGATCTCCTGCCACTTCGTTAGGTCTCAAGAACTTAAGGATCCGTTCTAACGCTGGATCTGGTTTGGAGGTCGCTAGAACATTGTTGACTGCTGCTGGCGTTATCGTGGTACTTGGGGAATGACTAACCGCTGACATGATCTACCATCTATTGGGTTACTTTTGAAATAATCGTACTAGATGGTGGTATTGGAAGTCGACGGAAGCATTTTCCAGCTTCCATCGATAGAAAATAATAAAAAACGATCTTATTTTTGTGCTTTTCCGTCAGGCTTCTCATTTTGTTGCGCTGCGAAATATTTCATGGCCTCATCTTCGAGGAAAAGACGGATAGCCTTGGCTTTTTGCGCAGGTGTGGAATGCATACCATCCTTATCATGAAAGGCTTTTTCTCCAGCTCTTGCTTTTTGAGGGCAGCCAATGATCGTCCACATATGCTTGTAGAGACCCGCGATCTCTTTCTTTGGGATCATGGCGATGATTTCAGTTGGTCTAATTGTAGGGTAACTCCAAGCATGTTTACGGGAATCCCAAAAAGGTCTGCTATTATCAAAATCGATAAACGTATCGAAAGTCATATCAGATTTAGTGCTGGCATGATTGCCTTTTTCTTCAAGACGTTTTGCCAATTTAGCAAGTTTCGTGTGTGAAACTGTTGGAGCATTAAGATGTAAAACACAAATCGGCGCAGAAAAATATTTATATTGACCTTGACCATGTTGAGATAAATACTCTTGTGTACGGCGCGCAATGTTGACTTGTCCACTTACATATCGAGATTCATGAGAGATCGCATTAATTTTTTTGTTCACCTCACGAACCTTAACCACTTCGCTAGGTCTTAAGAAACTTAGAACCCGTTCTAATGCTGGGTCTTTTTTTGGAGTCGCTAGCACATCTGTGACTGCTGCTGGCGTTGTTGTTGTATGACTAACTGCTGACATTATTTACCTCAGATTTATTGTTTTTAAATATTTGTAGTAGAAGGAGGTCTGGAAGTCGATGGAAGCATTTTTGGGCTTCCATCGATAAAAGATAATAAAAAACGATCTTATTTTTGTGCTTTTCCGTCAGGCTTCTCGTTTTGTTGCGCTGCGAAATATTTCATGGCCTCATCTTCGAGGAAAAGACGGATAGCCTTGGCTTTTTGCGCAGGTGTGGAATGCATACCATCCTTATCATGAAAGGCTTTTTCTCCAGCTCTTGCTTTTTGAGGGCAGCCAATGATCGTCCACATGTGCTTGTAGAGACCAGCGATCTCTTTCTTTGGGATCATGGCGATGATTTCGGTTGGTTTAAAACCTTTCTCAGACCAGTTAGGATTGATCATATAAAGACTAACACCTATATCGTCGCCTATTTTATAACTGGCATGATTGCCTCTTTGTTCAAGACGTTTCGCCAATTGATTAAGGCTACGACGGGAAATTATGGGATATGGATTTTCAACTCTAAAGGTAACACGTGGCTCAGAAAAACGTTCATATCGACCCTGACCATTTATATACTCTTGTGTGCGGCGCGCAACGTTGACTTGTCCGCGTATAGATCGAGATTCATGAGAGATCGCGTTAAATTTTTTGTTGACCCTGCGAGCTTCTACCACTTCGCTAGGTCTTAAGAAACTTAGAACTCGCTCTAATGCTGGATCTTGTTTTGGAGTCGCTAGCACATCTGTGACTGCTGCTGGCGTTGTTGTTGTAGTTGTTGTATGATTAACTGCTGACATTATTTTTACCTCATTTTTTGTTTTGAATATGTTTACTAATTTTTATTTTTCTGGAGTTTTTTAGTTTGGAATAATGCTTTATTGCTTCGTCCATCAAAAAACGCTCAATAGCCTTCGCCTTCAGTCCGGCTGACGAAGACATGCCGCCTTCGTCGAGAAAAGCTTTTTTGCCAGCATGATGTTCTTTTGGACAACCTAAGAGATGCCACATATGTTTGTAGAGGCCACCGATCTCTTTCCTGGGAATCATTTTGATGATCTCGGTAGGCTTGAACGCATAAAATGCATACACGGGCGATATCTTATAAAAGCGTATGTTGAGTTCATCCCCGATATTGCTGCTTTTGTGATTTCCTTTGCTGAGTAAGCGCTTCCGCAAGACTTCAAGACTTGCGCAGCTAAGCACTGCATTACGCTCACCGCCCCAAAAAAATAGCGGTTGGGAAAAATATTGGCTTCGGGCTGGGCCTTTCAAATATTTTTCTAAAAAACATTTTTTAGATCGATCGACTTTCTCTTTTAGATGATGGACTTCGTGGCTGGCTTTATTGTAGGCCTTATTCACTCTACGAGACATGGCAATGTCTTTTGGAGTCAAAAAGCTAAGATGATGCGCCAATGCAGGGTCTTTACGCGCAGTGGTGAGAACCCGTTGCGTGGCTGAGGGGACCTTGTATGGCTTTGAAGTATTAATTTTTATCATTGTTGAATTAAATAAGTTTTATAAAAAATATCAAATAATAACCTTTGAACAATAATTTTATCACATTAATTTATTTGAAGAAAGTTTTAAATTTAATTTATAATATTATGTTATATTAAAATTTAATATATATTAGATAGCCTCATATTTAGTAATTTCTATCAAGGAATACTATATTAAGCTGAGCTTCGGGTTATTAAGCTCAATATAGGGCAGATTCTTGTAAAATCTTTTTTTTATTAAAGAAAATAGGTTGCACCACCATATATAGGTAGTTTTCAGAGGGCAGAGCCAGTGGCAAAACCGCCTTTTCCGCAAAAGGAGAGATATTTTTCAGGAGATCGCAAAGACTTTCTCAGGGCTCTTGATATTGATCAGGATATTGATCTCTAGGATTTTCAAGTTCCTGCTGCGGTGATGGGTAGGGCATCCTTTCGAGAGGAGATTGTTGCTGTTGATATTGCTGTTCTTGTTGCCCAGGCTGCTGTTGATTGGGATTGGGTAGGGGAGGTGCCGGTTGCACATATCCTTCCCCTTCGGGTCTTATCTTGCCTCGGCATTGCTTGGACCCGTCACAATTCGAAGAAGTAACAGTGCCGCCAGTGGGAACGATAGGACACATAGAAAACGAGCTCCCATCTAAACAAAACCACTCGACGCGATAGGGCGTTTGGGAGCGCTGTTCGGTATAGGTATTGGGAATGCCTCTAAAGTTATCTGTCCAAGTACTAGAACTCTGCGCAGAAATGATCATTTCGCCCAGAAATGATTCATCGTTAGCTCTGACAACAGCGCGCAACTTAAAAGGACTGTCGTTGATGAGACGCACAGTCCCTCCTTCCAGCATCGCTGAAAACAAGATGGCACTGCTTAAAAGAGCTAACGCTTTTCTCATTTTGGTACTACTCTACCTGCTCATCCGTATGCTCTGCTGCATCCCACTTAGCTCGTTTAAAATCAATAACGCCAAGATGAGAAATAGCTACATCATTTAGTTGTTTGTTTTTAACAAAGAGCAAATTGTAATGGAACAAAGGGATAACTGGCATTTCTTCCAGCAAAATTTTCTCGCACTGCACCAACATTTGCTTTCTGACGACCGAATCCGTTTCGGCATTTGAGGCTTCTACAAGTTTGCTGTATTCTTCGTTTTCCCAGCGCGTTTGATTGGCTCTTGTAGCTTTAGTTTTGAAAATCTCCAAAAACGAGATCGGATCATTAAAATCTGCAATCCATGAGCCTGCTGCAATCTGGAAATCTCCTTTGTAGAGCCTTTCAAAATACGATTTTGCTTCTATCGCCTGTAAATGCACTTTAACGCCTAGCACTGTCTGCCAACGCTCCTGCAATAATTGCCCTATGCGTAAATTTCTTTCATTATTTACGAGCAAAAGTTCCAATTCAGGTGCTTTCGATGACGTTAAACTCATCTCTTCGAGTCCCTTCTCAAAGGATTTCATCGCTTCATGCGACTCATCCCCATGAAAATACGATTGCTCGCGCAATCCCAATACTTCTGGAACAAACCCGCTGGCGGCTACTTGGGTAGCAGCTAATGCATGTTCTACAAGATCATTGCGATTGATGCTTAAGGAAAGAGCCTGGCGTATGCTCTGTGATTTAAGAAGGGGGTTTTCGGTATTGATACGCAAGAAATAGGTCCCCAAAATGGGTTGCTGATTGAGAAGTTTTTCTTCGCGTAATTTTCCTAGAGCATCGATTGGCAAAATGGAAAGCGGAGAGCCTGCCCAATCGATTTCATTATTTTCAAACATGCTAAGTTCAGTCTCTTCTTTCAACATGTACAAGGCAATTTCGTCGAGATGGACAGCCTTTTCATCCCAATACTTTTGATTCTTATGCAAAGTAAGACTGTCTTGATGTTTCCATTCGATCAAAGAAAATGGACCATTGCTAACGAAGGTTTCGACACTATCGGCCCAATTTGGAACGTTTCTGTCGACGTTTTCATTGACTGGGCAGAAAATAGGATAGGATACGAGCTCGAGAAAATAAGGAGTTTGGTTCTCCAGCTCCACTTGCAATGTTTTGTCATCGATGGCTTTAACACCAAGTTCCTCGAGAGACATCTCGCCAGATTTGATGGCCTTGGCATTTTTAACACAGTAGAGATGGAAAGCATTATCAGCAGGGACATTCGGATCGACCACGCGCTGCCAGGCATAGAGGAAATCATTAGCGCGAAGAGGATCGCCATTTGTCCATTGAGCATCGCGCAATGTGAAAATATATGTCTTCTGATCTTCTGAAATAATCACATTTTCAGCGAGCGCCAGTTCGATCACATTGTCTTTATTCACGGATGTCAGCCCATCGAAGAGCATTTTACTAAAGTGATCGAGTGTAAATCGCTTGCTTTTGCTGGATCCAGCGAACGAGGCTCAGCAGCGATATTGATGCGAAAGACTGTCGTTTTTGATTGTTTTGTTCTTGCTTTTTTGCGCTGGTTGTACAGCCTGCTTTCGCTCTTAGGTCGGTGGGTTACAAGCTGCCTGCATAGCAGGCGCCGCTGTTATAACAATCGGCAACGGGATTTTCTTGTAAATTTTCATACGCGAGAGGACCCTGGTTATTGATTACATCCATATAACTCATTTTCCATTTTCGTGAAAAGCCCTCTAATTTTTACCTGTCTCTCAAAAATCAAAAGCAATGGGTTAACCAGCCGAGTTCGGGTTCTATTGATGGAAAATATTTGTCGATGATATTGGCAATAAGCGCCGTCCATCCCGTTTGGTGTGAAGCACCAAGACCTTCTCCCGTCTCTGGATGAAAATATTCATAAAATAGAATCGTCTCTTGAAAACTTGGATTGTTTAGAAAACAGTCCCGCTGCCCGAGGCATGGCCTTTTTCCTTCATCATCTTTGCAAAAAAGAGAAACAATCTTTGAGCAAATGAGTGCACCATTTCGCTTAAAGTCACAGGAGACTCTCCGGTACATCTATTTGATAAGTATCTCCATAAAATCTACTCTAATCTGAAGAGCGACTCTAACAATAAAAGATTCATCTGCATCCAAATCGGACCGCGCCAATTGGAATTTCCTCCTTTGATGCGATGATGCGATTCACCGGGTTCATATATCAGGTTTTATCTTCGAAAGTAAAAGGATTTTTCTCATGATATTTCGATAAGGAGCGCAACCCGAAAGGGGCTCGAACTCTTCAGGATTCCACAAATGACGAAGAATGCTATGGCGCTGCTCTTCGTTCATCGGCATGAAAAGCACGAGTTTTCCTTCTGGAGAATCGTTAAACGCAAGACACCCTTCTATGAGATCTTTTCGATGTTCGACAAACCAACAAAAATTCGCATAAAATTCAGGCAATCCTTCCAGTTCTTGCACCGTATAAACACTGCTGGCAAAAAAAGGGATGATGCCTACCATAGAGCGAACGCGAAATTTAGAAAAATGGCCATCGGGATAGGTCATCACATCATAGAAAAACCCATCCTTTTCACTCCATAGTTCATAGCCCTGATTTCCCTTCTTCTTTATGGCCGAAGCAATGTATGCGAAGTGTTGAAAAAACTTAGTGGCAAGCGATTCGTACACTTTATTTTTTTTGGCCAGTTCGATGGCAATGCGCATCATATTCAGACTGAACATCGCCATCCAGCCTGTCCCATCAGATTGCTGCAAAACAGCTTTTGAAGAGGTATTGATCGACCTGTCTAAAACAGCGATATTGTCCAATCCAAGAAAACCGCCTTCAAAAACATTGTTCCCAGAACTATCCACCTTATTCACCCACCAAGCAAAATTCATCAGGAGTTTATGGAAACACTTCTCGAGAAATGCATAGTCTCCCTTGCCTTCATCGCTCTGCTCCATGAGAAATAATCTAAATACAGCCCATGCTTGGACAGGAGGATTGAGATCGGAAAATTCCCATTCATACGCTGGTATCTGTCCATTCGGATGTTGAAATTGGTCGAACAAAAGGAGCCAAATTTGATTTTTGGCAAATCCTAGATCGACAAGACCTAAACCCACAGCTTGAAAGGCTAGGTCCCATGCCGCAAACCAAGGATATTCCCATTTGTCTGGCATCGATAAAATGCGCATCGAATTCAGATGTTTCCAGTGCACATTTCTAATGTGATAGCGTGAGTCAGGGGGAGGATAGTACGTATTATCCCCTTTGAGCCACAGGGCAACGTCGTAAAGATAGATCTGCTTATTCCATAGCAGTCCTGAGAGGGCATCGCGCTGAATCTGCTTAAGATCCGGAGATAAATGAGAGTGGTGAAGCGCTTCGTAAAATTCATCGGTCTCTTTTTTTCTTTGCGCCAGGATTGAAGGAATTTCCTCGAGGGGATTTTCTAGTTTTTGATTGCTCAACCGCAAATCAAGGACGATGGTCTCTCCTGGAGCCACGCTAGGAAATGCGTAGTGAATGCACCCTTTGGTTCCCTCTTGTTTTGTATTGACTGTATTTTCTTTATGAATCAACGCACGATGAAAACCATTTTTATAAAACTTAGACGAAGGACGATTCGAAGAGGCGCCATAATCATTTTCGTTGTTCGTAAATAGAGGATTGCCTCCTTTGGGCGCATAAAGGTATCGGCTTCCAAGATGGTAATCAAAAGGAACTGTGCGAGGGGAAAGCATTTCGCTATCGTCGGCATAAAAGCAAAGCCAATCTTTAGAAAATGATTCATTGACTATTCTGGGTTTCGGCTGAATTTGATCGCCCCAGCCCCATTGATTGCGAAACCAAAGATGGGGAATGAGATGCAAGGCCGCTGGATCGGGTCCTTGGTTGGTAGCGCTAATTCTGATGCATACATCTTCCGGAGTTGCTTTGGCATATTCGATGAAAATATCAAAATAGCGTTTCTCATCAAAAGTGCCTGTATCGAAAATTTCATATTCCCGATCATTGGCATTGCGTTTGGCATTTTCTTGCTTGAGCCGCTCGTAAGGAAATGGCTGCTGAGGATAGCGGTAGAGATATTTCATGTATGAATACGATGGCAGGGCATCGAGATGGTAATAGCACTCTTTGACGTCTTCGCCGTGATTCCCTTCGTGTTGAGAAAGGCCGAATAAGCGTTCTTTGAGAATCGGATCGACGCCATTCCAGAAGACAGGAGCGAAAAGGAGCACTTGATAACGATCGCACCAACCAGCGATAGCATCATCCCCCCAGCGATAGACTTTTTTCGTGGCAAGATCGTGAGGGAAAAATATCCAAGGGTCTCCGTCGGCGCTATAATCCTCGCGAACAGTGCCCCAAGCCCTTTCAGCAACGTAAGTGCCCCATTTCGTCCAAGCTGAAAAATGCTCCTCCCAATTTTGGGAAATGCGTTGGTACTCCGTTGTTTTTTTTATCCTACGATGAGATCTATCCCATAAACTGTCGGGCATAGCGCAGGGCTCCTAATAAAGCAGCATTATCATTGAGAATAATTTTGACTGGCATCTCTTCGAGTAATGGCTTGAAGCGCCCTTTGTCCAGGAAACCATTCATAAAATCGCCTCGATCGAACAAACTCCGCAGTCTCGGTGCAATCCCTCCCCCTAAAAATACACCTCCTAGAGAAAAAAACTTCAAAGCCAAGTTGCCGCTTTCCGCTCCATAGATGGAGAGAAACCAGCGGACAGCGCGCAAAGAGGTGTGACATGTTCCTTCCAAAGCCGCTTTGGTAATCGCTGTAGGCGGATCTTCTATGGCAAATTTCTTGCGCATCTCAGGATGTTCTTTTTCTAACTGCATATCGATCAAAAAGCGATAAAGCTGATAAAGACCCGACCCAGAAAGCACTCGTTCATACGAAACATGGCCAAATTGCTTCTTAAGATATCGAAGCAATTCCATTTCGAGTTCATCGCGCGGAGCAAAATCGCAATGGCCTCCTTCGCACGCAAAAGGATGATGTGTTTTCCCATCCCAGTAAAGACACGCCTGCCCTAAACCAGTTCCTGCTGCGAGCAATCCTTGGTTTCCAGCTTTTTCTTTTCCTGGATTCAAAATAAAAAATTCTTCTTCTTTTAAAACAGCTAGGCCATAGGCATTAGCCTCGAGATCATTGATCACGGCAACATGCGCAATTTTCGCCTCTTGCTCCAATAAAGGACCATCGATCACCCAAGGCAAATTCGTTGCTTTGCATCGCCTATCCAAAACAGGTCCGGCTACACCAAAACACGCCTGGCGAATATGAATCCCATTTAAGGCGCGGATAGCCAAAAATTCATTCACAATCTCTGTGAGGCCAGGATATTCTTGACTAGGGAATTTCTTCTCAAGATAGGGCGTCCTGCTTTTTTCATCTTCGAAAAGAGCTAGATGCGTTTTTGTTCCCCCGATATCTCCCACTAATAACATAACAACCTTGCTATCAAATGATGATTTTACCTTTTGTTGATTATGCAAAACCTGAGATATACATGAAGGAAATACGCATTAACAGAGGTACGTATGTCGCAAGCACAAGATAACGCCAGAAAAAAAGCCCTAGACCTGGCGATCTCTCACATAGAAAAACAATTTGGCGAAGGTGCCATCATGACCCTCGGCAAACATTCAGCAAATAGAGAGATCAGTGTCATCAAGACAGGTGCCATTGCACTCGATGCTGCGCTTGGGATAGGAGGAGTTCCACGTGGGAGGATCGTCGAAATTTATGGCCCTGAATCTTCTGGTAAATCGACCTTAGCTACACACATCGTAGCCAATGCCCAAAAAAATGGAGGGCTTGCCGCTTATATCGATGCTGAACATGCCCTCGATCCTTCTTATGCCGCTAAAATCGGCGTCAAACTCGACGAACTCCTCATCTCTCAGCCAGACTCAGGAGAAGATGCGCTCAATATCGCTGAAACGCTAGCTCGCTCCAATGCAGTCGATGTCATCGTCATCGACTCCGTTGCTGCTCTAGTGCCCAAAAGCGAACTCGAAGGAGAAATTGGCGACTCGCATGTCGGCCTACAAGCCCGGATGATGTCCCAAGCTTTGCGTAAACTCACATCTACCTTGTCCAAGAGCAATACCTGCGCGGTTTTTATCAACCAAATCCGTGAAAAAATCGGCATCATGTTCGGCAATCCAGAAACAACCACTGGTGGACGCGCTCTCAAATTCTATGCTTCGATTCGTCTAGATATCCGGCGCATTGGCGGGATCAAAGGAGCCGATAACACCGACATCGGCAACCGAGTCAAAGTCAAGGTCGTCAAAAATAAAATGGCGCCCCCTTTTCAAGTGGCAGAATTCGATATCATGTTCAACGAGGGAATCTCGCGCATTGGTTCGGTCATCGATGCTGGCGTCGATTTAGCTGTGATCGAGAAAAAGGGCACATGGTTTAGCTACAATGGTCAAAGGCTGGGTCAAGGAAGAGAAGCTGTGCGCGAAGAGTTGAGAAAAAACATCAAACTGGTCGATGAATTAGAAAAAGTCATCTTAGCCAAGTGCGCTGAAAAAGGCGGCCTGGGCCGTCAAGAGAACATTGCACCTACTGAAGCGCCAACCGAAGCACTCGAGTTGGTCTAATAAGTCCTTCCAAATACTTTCTTAAGAGACCTCTCTTTGAGAGGTCTCTCTATTTGACATAGGAACGCAGCATTTGCTGCATCTTTTGGAAAGAAGGAGTATCGAGCTTAAGTTCCCTGAGAGAAAGATCAAAAGCGCGCATTTCTTCTTCAAAGACCGCATAGGCCCTTTCTTTTCCAACAAACTTGGCTAGATTGATATCCCGATCCATTTTGTCATCCTGATCTATGTCGTTGAGATCATCGGCCGTTTGAAAAGCCATGCCAAAATGATAAGCTGCCTTGCGGACGCGTTGTATTTGCGCCAAATCTCCACCGCCGAATAACCATCCAAAGACAAAAGATACCTCAAAGAGCGTGACCGTTTTTTTGTAGATCACTTGTTTTATATTTTCGAGGCTAAAAGGTGGGGGGAACATATCGTAAAACTGCCCGCCGGTCGCACCCATGATCCCAGAACAATGCGCAGCGCATTCAAGCGCCAGAGTTGCTACGCGATCGGCCAAAGCAGCAAAAGGAACGCCAGCTGATCTCATCGCTTCAGCATTACGGTGTATCTTGCCAAAAGCGCCTGTAATCAATGCATAGCTGGACAAAAGCGCGATGGTCTCACCATAGACTTTATGAGCCGAGGGTTTCTCCCTTCTCTCATCGTCGTTGTCCATGCATGGTAAATCATCGACGATAAGCGATGCTGTATGGAAAAATTCGACGGCAAGTGCTGCCTCGGAAACATTTAGCCCATGCCCTAAGGCTTCGGCTATCAAATACACGATCAACGGCCTAAATCGTTTTCCTCCATTGGTCAAAGCATATTCGCACGCATCTCTCAGCTTGGTCTTTTCCCCAAGCGAGGCAATGCTGCGCGCGATCTCTTGTTCGATTTGATCGCGTAAAAAATAGAAATTAGATGCTTTTTTCTTATCGGAAAGAATTTCGGTCGTAATAGTCATAGCTCCATTAACGCTTCAAGGTGATTGAGGATGTTACTACCCCGCTAATATTCAAGCAGGGCGCGCAAACGACATTCGGCAATAAAAGTGTTCCAGGATTGGTCACTGCATTACAGCCCAGCTGCGCATGATCGCCTAAAATGGCACCAAATTTTTTCAAACCCGTTTCAAGTTTCTTATTTTCCCAACGTATTGGCACGTTTCGGTGATCCAATCTAAAATTAGCGCATTTAGCGCCAGCGCCCAAATTGACATGGTTGCCCAAGATCGAATCGCCAACATAATTGAAATGCGCCGCATGTACATCATCTAAAAGAATCGAGTGTTTGATCTCAGTGGCATGTCCTATGACACACCCTCTACCGGTCAAAACATACTCTCTCACATAAGCGCCATGGCGGATAAGGCAATCTTCACCAATCCAACAAGGCCCTTTTAGATAAGCACCGCATTCGATTTTTGTTCCTCGGCCAATCACAATCTGTTCTGGATTTTCTAAGAAAACTCCCTCCTGAAAAAAGGGGATCATCGATTGGGAAACCAAACTATCCACATACTCCTTTAGGGCTGCTAATGCCTGCCATACAAACTCTCCCTGTTCGAAAAGGAGCTTGTGTTGGAAGGAGAGCAGATCAAAAAAATCCTGTGCATGTAGCGTCATGATCGACATATTAACGGATTGTGCCGGCTTTTTCCACACAAGTTCTAGATGAGTATC
The DNA here is from genome assembly GCA_963791555.1 of uncultured Simkaniaceae bacterium. Lineage (GTDB taxonomy): Bacteria > Chlamydiota > Chlamydiia > Chlamydiales > Rhabdochlamydiaceae > JAGXTH01. Next base: position 97,055 of record CAWBSQ010000001.1, on the reverse strand, counting down.
TACCTTAAATAAGTAATTCTCTTCTTCTTCTTAGGCTGTGGAAATGTAGATAACCTACTAGTTTTTATTTGCACGAAGGTTGTTGAAAACTTGTAGAAATCTTGATGATAACACCCCCTGTTTTGAACAGAAATTTCTTTTGCACAATCATTTAGATAGTCTATCGACAGTGAAAAAACAGGGTTTTCCACAGCCTTTTGAGGGGCGTTTTTTGGCCTAAATTAAGAATTTAGTCGCTTTTTGGAAATAGATTGGATGACGAAAAAATGGTGTATTCTGAAGAGTTGGCTTTGCGTTTAACTAGCTTTTTTTTTGATTCCGCTCCAAATCCAGATCGTTGCAATGAGAACAGGCAGTGAAAATACAATATTGAATTCAATGACGCGATGGAAGGGGAGCAAAAATGCCTGATCTGTTTGTGCCGCATGAAATACGGCTGTGCTGCAGGCTAAGATTAAAGCCCCGACGACATTCCAGATAGTGGCAATCGTCCCTATAGCTTCTCCAACTTTTCTGGGTGCGATGACTTGATTGACGGCGGTGATCATCGAGGAGTTGCTAAGACCCCAGTTGATGCCAAGCAAGAAGAAGGGAAGAGCTAAGAATGCCAAAGGAGTGTCTGTGCCTAGAAAGCGATGTAGGCCAATTGCAAGGCACGCAGCGATCACCGAGAAGAAGAGAAGGTGTGCTACCCCAAATAGCTTAACAGCGCGATTGAAGCCAAAAGAAATGATGGCCTGGGCAGCGGGAATGATCGCAATGAGAAGACCGATCAAAAATGGGGACAAGTTCCTAAGAATGCGAAGATACAACGGATCGAAAAACATGAAGACCGTCGACGCAATTCCCGCTAGCGCACAGCTCAGCGCTGCCAGCGCAATGATCCTTTGTTTGAAAATGGGAAAATCAAGAAGTGGATTTTTCCTTTTTTCATCTAGGATGACTAAGATGACCAGCGCCACGATACCAAGCCCAAGAAAAATCCAGGCGGTAATAGAAGACCAGTTCTGCTCAGCGCTAGAGACAATCCCATACATCAAACTCCCTAGGCCAAAAATCAAGAGAAACAGTCCAAACCAATCGAGTTTTACGTTGGGTTTTTCATGGTAGTGCTTCCTTAAACTAAATGAGCAAGCAAGAAGTCCGATCGCGATGAGAGGCAGATTGATCCAAAAAACCCATCGCCATCCCAGAAGGCCAATGAGGATCCCGCCCAAAAATGGACCTAGCATCAATCCAAAGCCAGTGATTCCTCCGTAAATGCTGATGGCGCGAACTCTTTCACGTTCTGGAAATACATCAGAAAGAAGTGCTGCTGAGGCTATAAAGATCGTCGATCCCCCAATCGCTTGCAGACCACGGAAGGCGATCAAAAAATTGGCTGTAGGGCTTAACCCAGCGCCCAATGCGGCAACGCTAAAGGCTACAACACCGAAATAGAAAACTCTTTTGCGTCCCCAAAGATCGGCTATTTTGCCGATGGCGATCATCGTCATACTCAGGATGATCGTGAAGATGTTAGCGATCCATTGCAGTTGAAAGATATCCGCCTTCAAAGCCGATTGAATGAATGGCAACGCTGTATTGACAATCGTGGCATCTAAGAAGGCTGTAAATGCCAACACCGATACCCCAAGAAGGGCCCACCACTTGTAGCGAAATTGATCTGTCTGCGTCATGTATGTCAACGTATTGCAAAACGAAATTTTGCGCAAACGCTTCAATCATTTACGCGATTTTTTAAATCAAAAATTAGTAACAGTCACAGATTATTTATAATAAAAAAATGCAAAAAATTGGCGCTATTGCTAAACTATCTCGATTTAAAAATTAAAATCAAAACATTTTTTTAAAAACCACAGGAATTTATTATGAGTATTTCATTTAGGGATCCAAAATATAAAGATATTTCTCAGGCTACTTTACAAAATGGACAGCTGATGTTGTCATTCGGGCATAAGAAAAGCGGTTTAGATCTCATCCCTTGGGATAAAAACTTAGAAATCATAACTTTTGTTTGTGGAAATCAAAAACAAGACACAACAGAGAAAGACCTTCATGCCTTGCAACTAACTTGTAGGAAATTTAGAGATATAATTGGTTTGCATTACAAACTTAGAAGAATCGATCTGAAAATAATCAATGAGAGAGTTGATTCGCTACTTGCAAAATTTAAAGAAAAGAACCGTGAATCAGATGCAGCTTATATAGATAGTAATTTAAGAAAAATCTCTTTTTTACATCCAAATAAAAAAACTAAAAGATCTGTATTCGATTCTTTCCCAACTTTCATTAAAGAGAAAATTGCGGTTTTTCTCATTTATCCAAAAAAAGCAGCAAGAAAATGGGATAAAAACCCACAAGCTATTAAGGATATTGCATCCCTAGGCTCATCTTGCAAAGATATGGCGTTTTTCATTGCAAAAAACAGCGGAGTTAGGGGACAGGGTGTCTTTTCAATTCCTCGCCATGTCACAAAGTATAATTTTATTTCCTTACCTTTAAAAGCGCGTGAACAGATTGCAAGCTTTCTAATTTATCCTGTAGTCAAAGCGAAAAAATGGAATAAAGATCGACATACCATAAGAGATGTTGACGCTTTGGGCCGTTCTTGCAAAAATATGGGTTTTATTATTGCAAAAGAGAAAGGAGTAGTAAGGCGTCGTGTTTTTTCAATTCCATCAACGGTTGCAAGATACCCATTGAATAAAAGGACGGTTGCCATTGACGAGCGCAAAAGCGAAGTTGTTGAATACAGAAGCAACAGCGGTAATTCTATATCAACAGATAGAACGTCAGCATATCAAAGAATGGAAAGAATCCGAGGTGGTAATAATTTGGTTTCTGTTTTTGTTTTAGATCCAACAAGAACAGCACCCCGTCAATACTGCATTATTTCATAAAAACGGTCTGAACACAACGGGGCATAAAACTCCCGTTGTGTAGCGACTTCTCTAATGAGAGCGTAGCGAAGTTTTCTGTTGAAAGATTTTTTTCCCCTTTGCTATCTGCCTCAATTAAAGTAAGTCATCTTGGGAGCATTTTATGGTAGAAAAAATCAATCGTCTACAGACTGAAGCCAAAATCAATGTACGGGCATGGAAAGATCCAGAGTTTAAGGAGCAGCTTAGGGTGAATCCCCATGAAGCCCTTAAAGAGATGGGAATGACGAGAGTTCCAAATGGTCTAGACATTCAGCTTGCTGAAGAAGAGAAAAATCAGTGGGTCATCCGTCTTTATAATCGCCCTCTTAATTTCAAAGAGTTATCAGATGATGAATTGGAAAAGGTGGCGATGGGCGAACCGCAGGAGGCGAAGTGCTGTCCAAAGAAACCCTCATAAGAAATTTAGATCTTGAATTCTTAGAGAAAAGGTTGGTGCATAGAGAAGGATGGTCCCAAGAGGATGCGAAAGAAACCGTCCGAAGATATAAAAATTTTCTCATCCTTCTCTATAAATACCCTGATCATCTCGTAGCGCCTGCTCCAGATATTGATGAGGCCTGGCATAACCATATTTTATACACACAAGAATACACTCGCGATTGCAATACTATTTTTGGTGGATATCTGCATCACACCCCAGCCCAAAGTTCAGATGCAGAAGAAAAAAGAATGATGGAAGAAGCACAATTACATGCCGCAGATCTCTACATCAAAGAGTTTGACGAACCTTATTTCCTTGAGATAGATATCTCGTCATTCTGGTAAGACATCTTTAAATTCCCCAATTCAAAATTATAGTCCAGTCATAGCTCTCTTGACTCATATAATATGCATGCATATTATATGTGCGTAATTTATCTATTCGGACAGTCTATGCTGATAGTCAAACATACCATCAAAACGAACGCATCCTCTCACGCTATCTGGCATATCTGGCAAGATGTCGCCAATTGGAATACTTGGGATCATGGAATTGAATTCAGCACCATCGATGGACCCTTTGAGGTAGGGACAAAGGGAACTCTAAAGCCTAAGGGCGGCCCCTTGGTGCACACCCAATTAACCTTTGTCGAACCTCCAAAGCATGGTGTAGCACGATTTGTCGATGAGGCTAAATTGCCAGGTACACGCATCATCGTAGAACATTCCCTAGTCGAAATAAACGGTAAGACTTTTGTTACACACCGGATCGAAATGCATGGTCTTTTGGCTTTCTTCTTTGCCTTTGTGATCGGTCGAGAAATGAAAAAAAATCTCCCAAGGGAGATGCTTGCGATGGTCCAAAAAGCTGAAACTCTGACCAAGAGCAAACTGTAATGGAAGATATCTCTTGGGAAAAAATTAGTCGATTTGATGGTCCTGAGCAAAGCCCAGGATTTTTACTCTGGCAAGTCAGTACACAATGGCGAAGACAAATCGAAGCGGTGCTTGCAACTCTAGGATTGACCCATCCCCAATTCGTTCTTTTGGCCAACCTCGGCTGGTTGACGCAGAACGAACAAGAGATTACTCAAGTCGATCTCGCACGGCATTGTAAAACGGATGTAACTATGACATCACAGGTGCTGCGTTCCTTAGAAAATAAGGGCTATCTCGAACGCTTTCAGCGCAAAGGCGATGAACGCTCGAAATTCCCACGTCTGACCAAAAGCGGTGCGCAGCTCATCGAACAAGCCTTACCTCTTGTCGAAGCCGTCGATCGCAAGTTTTTTAAAAACCTCGAACACGACCTGGAACAATGCGTCGCAATGTTGCAAAAGCTGAGCTAGAACTATGCGCTATTGGCTAGGTGTTGTATCCAAAGAGCATGTCAAAAAAGCTGTACGCGGCGGCTTTGCACAGGTATGTCATGGCAAAAAGGCTCCTCTTGCACAAATGGCAGCAGGAGATGGCTTGGTCTACTATTCGCCCAAAATTGCTATGGACCGACCCGAAGTCTGCAAGTGTTTCACCGCAATTGGAACCATCAAAAGCGGGCGAGTCTATCAGGTCGAGATGGCACCAGACTTTCACCCTTTCCGCATCGATGTAGACTACTTCCCTGCTAAGGAAGAAGTTCCTATAAGCACCCTCCTCGACCGATTAGAGCTGACGCAAAAAAAGAGCTGGGGAATGCAGTTGCTGAGAGGCCTCATCGAAATCAGCCAAGCCGACTTTGAGCTCATTGCCAATGCTATGGGTGTCTAAATAAACCTATCAAATTTTTTTAATACGAGTAAATGCACCCCCAGGACAATGCCAAGATGTATCGTCTTCTAAATACACTTGCAGCTCATTATATGCCTTTGTGAGGTCTACTGAAACATCGTATTACAGGGGTAATATCAAATTTTGTATACACTTGTTATGAATCAAAATTTTTATTCACAATTTTTTTCCTTTGGCTACATAATAGCAGCAAGAATTTTTTGACTGAGTTAGACTGAGAACAACTTAAATTTCAGCACAGATGAGAACGTGATGGGCAAGTGCTTGGATAGCATACATTATATGAGAAGTTGGCTGCAAAGGAACTATTTGCTTACAGAAAATCTGCGGTTGTATCTGACTAAGCCAACAAAGAATAGCAAATTTTTTAATGTATTTGGGCACAGAAGAGATGTAAACTAATTATTTACAATTAATTTCAATTAAAAACAGTTATGTTTGCAATCAAAAAAATTTTTATTTATAATTAAAGAATTGTATAATAGTTTAATTTCAAAAACATCTTTATAATAGTAAGTTAATATGATTACAAATATTGTTGATTTGATTCGAGATTATGCGGGCTTTACAGATACGCCTACGCAAGACTGTGAACCATCTAATGTAAAAGAGATAGAAACTTATATAGCGCGCTTTTTTTGCACATGGACTTGTCTACCTACGACGCAAAGAGGTGGTTCTAATGTGTCTCATACAAGATCTATTTACATAAGCGATCCCAATCCCCTACGAAAGCGCTGGGTCATAAAAATGAAGACGTTTTTGACTAGAAGTACGCAAATGGGGACTAAGGAATTCTCGAATCGCTTTCCCACTACAGAAGAAGTTGCCTTTGAAGTATGCAAACACCTCTTTGGATGGAAAGTAATTCCAAAGACGCGTGTGATTTACCACACAGAGGCAGGCAATTCTAAATACAGTCATTTATTACAGCCTTTTCTTAACGACAAAGGATTTCCACTCACATTTGCGGTTCAAGAGTATGTCAATGGAACAACTCTGCCAGATAAAGAAGATCAAAGACAATGGGCTCTTTGGGAAAAAACCAATCCAGCTATTTCTCATGATTCCTTTTTCAGGTGTTATTTTGTAAATCTAGTTCTAGGAAGACGCGATTTACGTGGCGATAATATCATACACAATCCGGAAACCGGTGATTTTGTTGAAATAGATAACGAAAGTCTTGGAGCAAGAGCTTATGATGAACGGGGAGTGCTTAATCATTTCACCGCTTTAAAATCAGAAGCTGTTTTCGGAGAAATTTTGCAGGATATTTTAAAAGCAAATCCAAAGAAATTAGAAGGGATGAAAAAGAAATATATAAAACGGGACTTAGAGCTTTTTAAGCTATGGGAAAATGAAATCTTAGACAAAAACGTTAGTAAGGTAAAAAGTCTATTTCAACAGCCTCGCTGCATTCCCGCTATGATTAAAGACTTAAAAAGTGGGCGACCCATCCAGTGGCGGATAATTTCTTCACATCTTCTTTGCATCCAAAATACGATTAGGGCTCTAACAGAAAAAGGCGAACCAGTCACCTTGAATAAAATAGAAACGGAGTTAAGTAAATTACCCTAAAATAAACTCAAAAATCATAGACTCATATAGTATCGGATTAAGATGGTGTCTTCCAATTCAGACTTCGTCGATTTTTGATTCACGTTCGGTATATTCTGTTTCGACAGTTCCTTTTCAACTAAGCGATCTAAGTGCATTTCTGCTCTCAATCCAAGTGATGGACATACAAAAAACAAACCAAACAATTTAAAACAGTTTCCCATGCGGTTTTTCTGCTTTATTTGGTTGTAACCTGTTATATGCTTGGCACGAGAATGGAAATTTGCAATTTATGCTTACTATGAATTTGAGCAAAAGCTATTGAAAAGAATCTGGGTGATAGGATTCGAACCTACGACCTCTTGCACCCCATGCAAGTGCGCTAGCCAAACTGCGCTACACCCAGACAAAACTTATAGAGAAGAGATGCCTTCGAACTGGAATTCCGCTTTTTGGAATTCTTTGAGTCCGATCCTGGCGCATTCTTCGATGATTTTCTCCAGAACATCTCCTGCGTGGACTTCGGCCGCAGCGATATCCACTGAGATGGTAGCGGAGAAATTGACTCCAGCGCGGACGCCTTTCACTTTGAAATTGGCGTAGATAGATTCCTTTTTCTTCGAAATATTTCGAAAGCGAATCAAATTGTTTTCAGCAAGGTCGTTCATAAAGTGTTTTCTCGAGAAGAAAGAGGGAAATCGTAGCGAGAGGAGGAAGTTGCTGTCAATTGAAACTTATTGCTATCATGGCTGCCATGATGAAATTAGAAAAGAGCTGGCATGCTGTTCTCAAAGAAGAAGTCGCCAAGCCTTATGTTGCAGATCTCAAAAAATTCTTAGAAAAAGAGAGGGATGCGGGTAAAGAAATCTATCCCCCAGAACCGCTGATTTTTCACGCCTTTTCTAAGACGCCGTGGGACAAGGTGCGTGTAGTGATCATGGGACAAGATCCCTATCATGGCCCAGGACAAGCGCATGGTCTTTCTTTTAGCGTTCCGTGCGGTATTCCACAGCCTCCTTCGCTGCAGAATATTTTCAAGGAAATGGAAAGTGATGTAAAGACGCCAAGGCCGCAGCAGGGCTGTTTGACAGCTTGGGCAGAACAAGGTGTTCTAATGCTCAATGCCACTTTGACAGTCGAGCGTGGAAAGCCCCAATCGCATGCAGGAAAAGGCTGGGAACAGTTCACCGATGCAGTGATTGCAAAAATTGCGGCGCGTCCGGAGCCTGTGGTCTTTATTTTGTGGGGCAAGTCAGCGCAAGAAAAATGTCAAAAAATTCTCAGTGCTGCGGCAGATCGCCATTTGATTTTGCGCGCCGCCCATCCCTCGCCTTATTCAGCGATGAATGGGTTTTTTGGATGTGGGCATTTCTCAAAGACCAACGAGGCGCTGTGCCGTTTTGGCAGCACGCCCATCGATTGGAAAATAGTCTGATACCATGCGATTACCCTCCTTTATCGAAGAAAAGGTCGAAGAAGCTTGTGCTGGCATTCCTCTTTCATCTCTCATCAAGCATTTTCATAAGTACTCCGAAGCCTATCGAGCAGGCAAAGAAACGAAGCGATCTTTACCAAGCGAGCTTGGAAAAATTTGCTATTTAGCGACGCGGCTGCCGGCGACATTTGCTGCTGTATCCAGGGTTCTACGCGAAGCAAAAACAAAATTTGGTACAGCGACATCGTTGCTCGATCTTGGCGCAGGGCCTGGTACAACACTCCTTGCTGCTATAGAGGAAGGATATTCTTTAAAAGCGGCAACTTTGATCGAGGAGAATAAAGATTTTATCACCATGGGAAAAAGGTGGACGCCATCTTTTACGCACTGGCAGCATGGCGATCTGCTCAAACAAGAAAGATTTCCTTCGGCCGAACTGGTCACATTAGCCTATTCACTTGGGGAAATTCCCGAAGCAAGACGTAAAAACGTTTTGAAAAACGCCTGGGAGGCTTGTCAAAAAGCTCTTATCATCGTCGAGCCTGGAACTCCGCGTGCGTTCAAATACGTGCTTGATGCAAGAGAACAGCTCATCGATTGGGGCGGCCACGTTGTTGCGCCTTGTCCGCATAATTTAGCCTGTCCTATGCCAAGCAACGACTGGTGCCATTTTTCTGTTCGTTTTGAAAGAAGTGCTTTGCACAGACGCATCAAAGAAGCTGAACTTGGATACGAGGATGAAAAATTTTGCTACGTCATCGTGTCTAAACAAAAGTTTTCTTCTGTATCGAGAGTGATTAAAACCCCGCAAAACCATTCAGGAAAGGTGTTTATCAAACTTTGTACTGAACATGGAATTATAGATAAATTGATTTCAAAAAAAGAAGGGCCTATTTATAAAACGGCAAAAAAAATTGAATGGGGTGAAGCTTATTGTTTAGAAGAATAATAAACGCAATAGTGATATAATAATAAGCAACAACCATACAATAAATTATGTCTTACGATGCCTTTCTTGCCGTGACAACTCAGCTAGCCGGCCAGCGTAAAGCGCGGTGTGTCGTGCAGGGGAGTGTCATTTTTATCGAAAGCAAGCCGACAGAAAAAAAGTGGGCGCTGGCCACCCGTGTTTTTAGCGGCGATGGGTTTTTGCCTCAGTCTGTAAAAGAGTGTATCTCCTCCTCCGGCACTTTGCGTTGGCAGCAACGTGGGGCTAATTTGCAGGTGGATCCAGCCTCCAGCAGTGTCTATCTCGTCCAAGAAATCGATCAGGCTGGTAAATACGTTCCTTTTCGTTATCTGATGCGCGATTTTGCCGAAGTGGCCAATGAATGGCGCGAAATTCTAGAAGATTTTGCCGAACGCGATCATACATCGATCTCCCTGAGTAGAGAATAATCCTTTCTTTCGTATACATTTGAGGTATGCGATGCGAAGGATCTATTGTTGCTCTTGTCACTCCCTTTACCGAAGATGACCAAGTTGACTTTCTAGCTTTACGCAGGCTGATCGAAAGACAAATCGAAGCCGGCACCAATGCGATTGTCATCTGTGGTTCTACCGGTGAAACACCGACGCTCTCCCATGAAGAACAGGGTGAAGTTTTGGTAGAGAGCCTGCGTATTGCCGATGGACGCATCCCCATCATTGCAGGCACGGGAAGCTATTCTACAGCTTCTACCATCGCTGCAACCCGCTTCGCGCAACAATGCGGCGCAGCAGCGTGCCTTGTGATATTGCCCTACTATAATCGGCCTACTGCCAGAGGCGTGCGACAACACTTTGCTGCCTTAGCCAAAGAGGGCATCCCACTCATTCCTTATCATCACCCAGGACGAACAGGATTGCGTCTTTCTGCTGCAGATCTCATCGATTTGCTCTCTATGGAAGAGGTGATAGGAATAAAAGATTGTTCGGGAGAGATCGATCTCATTCAGGAATTGATCCATTCTAGCGATAAGCCGATTCTCACCGGTGATGATCTTCATACTCTTTTCTTCATGGGAGTGGGCGGCAAGGGGGTAATCTCTGTCGTGGCCAATCTGATCCCGCAAGAGTGGAAAGCGATGACGGATCTTTGCTTGCAAGGAGATCTTTCTGCTGCGCGGGAGCTATTTTACCGTTTGTATCCTCTTTGCAAATCGCTAGCGCTGGAATCTAACCCTCAATGCATCAAATATGCCTTGGGTGTAATGGGTTTGTGCCGTGGCGATCTGCGCCTTCCTTTAGTACAGCCTCTAGAGGAGACACAAGAGAAGATTCGCAGTGCCCTGCAACGTCTCTTGTCTCAAGCACCAACATCGGCATTGAGATGATCCTTACTTAAAATCATCTTAGAGGGTGTTGTAAAATTCATTTCCCTATGAAAATCACAAGATTTTCATAGGGGAAAAAATGCAAATACTTTCTAAGATAATGATAGTTAGTTGAGCAAAGCTACCAGCCAAAAAAGCTGCGCGCTGTTGTTTTTGGTGTCTCTGTAGGATGATGCGTTAGCGCAGTGCTTTCGCTTCCTCGTGGGACTGTGTAGTAAAAGGTATGCGGCAAGTCATCGGTAGGAACCATTACATCCATATGCTTCAACACGCGACTTCTTAAACTGCAACTACACTCTTCCTTACGGGAAGCATGCTTTTTTATATAGGCTGGCCATTTAGTTAAACAAGTAGATCCAATGCCAACCTCGATGAAAATGGCAAATTTATTCCATCTAGAAGGTATATCCTTTGAATCCTCTTTTTTCGGACATTGATGGAACACCATTTTTGTTAAATCGCTATAAATCGTTACGGCATGCCCATCGTTCAGATAATCAACAAGTAGCTCTTTAGTAGGTATTGAAATGTTGCGGTTGATAATTGGCTCTACAGTGCTTCTTACAGACATAAAATTCCTCCTGTTTATGTGACAAAGAAGATAATACTTACGTAAGTGACTCCACTGTATGCCTGAAAATAAAAAGGTGCAATTTTAAAAGTGTTTGAAAATTTCTTGCCCTTGAAAAAAAGGAATATTTTTCCATTCTAATTAGGAAGAAACTTTCAAACACTCTTGGGTTCTACTAGCCAGCGTGGAAGTAATGAGCAGGGTGAGGATCGACCATATCGCGAGGAGTTCCGTTGATTTGTTGGAGGGTCCGACTTTTTAAACTACAATGGCATTCCGTAAATTTCACCATTTTAAGGTAAGCTGGCCAAAATGATTTGTAAATGATTTCAGATGCCTTCTCTTTGCTCACTTGGATAAAATAGAAGCTTGGTTTGGTTGTAGAAGAAGTAAATGATTTGGAATCATCTTTAGGAAGACACTTATGAAATATGAGTTCACTTTTTTGGCTCCCTTCGCTGTAAAGACAAAGGACATCACCATTTTTAAGAAGCGCTTCACAAGTATCTAAAGAAAAATTCGAGGTATTGTGAACGGTCGACATAAGTTCTTTCCGCTGTTTAGTTTGTTAAATTATTTCGGGGAAAGATAATAAAATGGCGTTTAGCAAAATGCAAAGACAAAAATCTTTTGATAATTGGTAATAATAGATTCTGCTTTCAACTCCATTGGCTATGGTTCGATAGCCAACGGATAGAACAGGGTTAAAAGAAACGGGAATTGGGGTTTCTAGGTGTATGTAGGGCTGTATGAGGAGTGGGTTTACCAGGAGTGGGATTGCCGTGGGTGATCTTGGTGCTCTTGCTTCCTGGTGGTATTACATAATTGAAACTATGAGGCAGTTCTTCTGTCGGTTCCATGATGTTCAAATGCTCGAGTGCTCGCTGTTTTAAGCTGCAGCGGCATATCCCACAGGCATTTTTTTTTATATAAGCTGGCCACTTGTGTTCTCTTAACCGAGAAGAGGTATCGCTAACCTCGAAGAAAAAGAATTTGGATTCAGCGGCCGGCGTAGAACTTTTTTCTTTGTGATCATCCGCATCACATCGACCATGAAATATCAGTGTGGTTTTTTTGTTGTACAAGGTCACCACATGACCTTTTTTCAAAAGAGCAACAATCTTAGATTTAGAAATGTGGCTATCAGATTCTGTTGTTTTTTCGGTCTCAAAAGAGGTCTCTTTGGGCAAATCTTGCTGTAATTTGAATACGGGTTTAGGGATGGGACATGTGTCAGCTGGTAATCTTACGGACATAGGTTTCCTTCTGTTGAATGAGTGCATTTAAAAATTTTTTTCTGAATCGCAGAAAAGAGCAAAAGGCAAAGAGTTTATGTGCGAAAAACAAAATTTGCAATTCTTATACTTCGATGTTGGCGATGGGATATTCTTCTGAATAGAGAGCGAGAAGTGGTTGAACTTCGTCGACAAGGAAGCGGTGAACCTGCTTCTCAGCAAGGCCGGTGCTTAAGCTGTTTTGCAAGATCTGTTCAACTTCGGCTTTCGATAAAAAGAAGGCCGGATCATTGACGATGAGGTTGACATAATCCTTGGATAAGGTGTTTTTCGTCATCTTTTGGGCACATTCGCGCAATTTGGCATGAAGGGCCTGTCGATCGCCACCGCGTTTGACAGCAGTCATCAAGATTTCTTCCATGCTGAGAAAGACTTTTTCTTCATCGAGATGGTGTGTAACTTCAGCTTGTTGAACGTGGATTCCAGAAAGAACGTGATGAAGGAGATGACAGAGTGCATCTGCGGCTAAAAAGCTCTCTGGAATGGCTAGGCGTCGATTGGATGAATCGTCGAGGCTTCGCTCCAACCACTGTGTTGCCAATGTATAAGCGGGATTTTCCCGGAGTGAAAGAAGAAATCGGGCAATGCCGCAAATGCGTTCGGCAAGAATGGGATTGCGCTTGTGGGGCATCGCAGACGAGCCTACTTGATTTGCAGCGAAAGGTTCGCTGATTTCGCGCATATGGGCCAGGAGACGCAAATCGGTGGCGAATTTATGCGCGCTAGCTGCAAGGCCAGCTAAGGCATCGCAAACGAGAAGATCGATCTTACGAGTATAGGTTTGGGCAGCTATGATGGCGATGCGGTTGAAGCCAAAGGCGCTTGCTACTTCGTGCTCGAGTTCTGCAACTTTTCTTTCGCTCTGGTCGAAGAGAGAAAGAAAAGAGGCTTGTGTACCAGTAGCGCCTTTGACGCCAAGAAAAGGGAGCTCTTCTCTAATGCGGCGTAACTCGCGCAAATCGATGAGAAGATCCTGCAGCCAAAGGCAGGCGCGTTTTCCGACTGTCGTCGGTTGAGCTGGTTGAAAATGGGTGTAGGCAACAGTTGGGAGATGTGCATGTTGTTTGGCAAAGTGTGACAAGAGCTTAATAACGGTCGCTAATTTTCTTTCGAGCAAATATAGGGACTCTCTCATAGCAATCAAATCAGCGTTATCAGTGACAAAGCACGAGGTGGCTCCCAAATGAAGAATTCCACGTGCAGAAGGAGCGAGTTCTCCGAAGCCTTCGATATGGGCCATCACATCGTGTTTCAAAGTTTTTTCTAGCGTGTTCAATCTCTCCCAATCAAAATGATGCGCATGCTTCTCTAGTTCTTGAATCTGTTCTTCTTCGATTGGCAGTCCCAATTTTTTTTGTGCACGTGCAAGGGCGATCCAAAGCTTGCGCCAAAGAGTAAATCGGTACTCGGCAGAGAATAGATGGCGCATTTCTTTGCTCGAGTACCGGCCATCAAAAGGGCTTTGATAGGAAGAAAAGTCTGTCATGAAACGATTTTTTGCATTTCTAAGAAGATCTTTTTTAATTCTTTTTTTTGTTCTCCTCTAGGAGAAAAAGCAGAATTTTTCATTTGTCTTTGAATGCGGCGTAAATTTTCCATCAGAACACGCACGGGATCATGCGCGCGCTTATCTTCAATGGCAAGTGGAAAGAGTGCACGGATAGAGGACATCATTTCTTCTTTCGATTGTCCGTTGTAATTTTCTATCAAATCGATTTTCTGATCGACCGAACCTGCTCTACTGGCTAAAGCATATGCGATTTGCCGCGGCATTTCATCGAGTTTTTGCGATATCGTTTTGGGAATTGCCTGATAGAGTTCGTAATACTGAAGGAAATTATAAGGGGTTTGTCTATTGCCGTAAGTTGCGATTAGCCATTCGGTAAACGCGCCATCGCGATAACGTTTTAGAAGGTCTTGCGCTTTTTTAATTCGTTCGCCATGCAAGATCGCTGCTTGACAGTTGATCGCTTTGATTTCGGCTGTCAGATCGGAAAGTGTTTCGAGGTCGACATCTGTTACGCGTTCTTTGATGCTATGAGTTTGTAAAATTTTAGACATCTTAGAGCGTTCTTGCGAAGAGAGTGGCGCTACGCGATACACACGAGAAATATTCGAATTAGTTTTAGTTAAGTCGGCTAAACCAGTGATTCTAGATAGGGTTGTACTTAGAAAGTTGCCCTTGGCCATAGATCTTCCCCTTTAGTAGAAGTTTTGCAACTTCTTCTCTAAATATAAGGAAGGAATAAACATGTAAAATGTTTTTACCGACCACTAGTTTGAAAAAAGCATCCTCTCTTGGGAAGAATTTGCAAATCCATTAGATTTCTTTCGAATATGAAAATTAACGCAAAGACGCGCAAGACGCAAAGAGTTTTGTAAATTATTAACGACTTTTTCTATGCCATTACGAAGAAGTTTCTGCCCAAAATTAGTAATCCTAGTTGGATACAAGCTTTCCAATAAGCCTGGGCCGCCTAATGTCCGATGTGCTTCGATTGCAGCGTCTATTATCAGCGCGGCTAATACATTTTTAATTTTCTCTGCGTCTTTGCGTTCATCTTCATAATCATGGAAGCGCTTAAATAGCTTTTATCCTAAAAATTCTCTTGAGAATTTTTTATTTCCATAGAAAAAAGAATTTGCAAAAGCTTTCTAAGCGACGGGAGAAGGCGTTGCGCTAGAAAAAGGAGAAACAAATGCTTTGGCGTCGAACTCTTCTCGGATGGCTTGCAAGAATTGAGATAGGGCCATCGATCCATGAACAACGTTATCACGTGTGCGGAGCGAGACATCACCCTTTTCTTGTTCTTGATCGCCGACGGTGAGCATATAGTTGACTTGATGGAGTTGTGCGTTGCGCACTTTTTTGCCGACCGATTCACTCGTGTCGTCGATATCGCATAAGAATCCAGCAGCTTGAATTTGCTCGGCGATGCTCTTAGCGTAGTCGGCATGGCGATCTGCTACTGTGATCACTCGAACGGGAATTGGGCTTAGCCATAATGGGAATTTTCCGGCAAAATGCTCGATCAAGATGCCGAAGAAACGCTCGAGCGAACCGAAGAGGGCGCGATGGATCATGATAGGCCGTTTAGCTATGCCATCATGGTCCATGTATTCGAGTTTGAATTTTTCTGGCAAAGCCATGTCGTATTGAATCGTTCCGCATTGCCAAGAACGTCCCAATGCATCGCGAATGTGGATGTCGATTTTCGGGCCATAAAAAGCTCCATCGCCTTCATTGATGCGATAAGGCTGTCCCCATTCATCTAAGGCGTCTTTGAGACCGTTCGTAGCGATTTCCCAATCTTCATCTGAGCCCATGCTATCTGCAGGTCGGGTAGAGAGTTCGAGGCGAAAAGGCAAGCCAAAGGTGGAGTAAATCTTTTCTGCAAGCTGTAAAACACCGATGATTTCGTGTTTGATATCATTAGGTCGCATGAAGAGATGGGCATCGTCTTGATGGAAGCTGCGGACGCGAAAGAGGCCATTGAGCGCTCCTGAAGCCTCGTGACGGTGGACGTGGCCGATTTCACCGATGCGCAAGGGCAGTTCGCGGTAGCTATGATTTTCAGAGCGGAAGTAGAGCATGCATCCTGGGCAATTCATAGGCTTGAGTGCAAAGCCCCGCTCTTCGATGGCAAAGGAATACATATTTTGACGATAGTATTTCCAGTGGCCAGACATTTCCCATAGCTCTTGGCTCATCAGCTGGGGTGTTTTGATCTCTTGATAGCCGGCCGCTTTGTGCAGTGTTCGCCAGAATTCGATGAGACGGTTCCATACGACCATGCCCTTGGGATGGATGAACGGCATGCCAGGGCCTTCCTCTTTGACAGAGAACAGATCGAGCTTGGCCCCCAAGACTTTGTGGTCTCGTTTTTTCGCCTCTTCGAGGAGGAAGAGATATTCCTTCATCAGTTTTTTATCGGGAAATGAGATGGCATAGATACGTGTGAGCATTTCGCGGTTAGAGTCTCCACGCCAATAAGCGCCGGAAGTCTTTAGCACTTTGAATGCTTTGATTTTACCGATTGCAGGAAGATGGGGGCCGCGGCAAAGATCGAAAAATTCCCCTTGACGATAGGCAGTGAACGCGCCTTCGGGAAACCCTTCGATCAATTCTACCTTGTAAGGATTGCTGCTAAAGGCATTCAATGCTTCCTTTCGATCTTTAAAGGCCTGTCGTTCTGGTCGATAATTTTCTTGGATGATCTTTTGCGCTTCTTGCTCGATCTTTTCGAAATCGGCATCGGAAAGCGTAAGGTTGGCAAAATCGTAATAAAAACCATGTTCGATAGGAGGACCGATCGTTGGGCGGGCATCTGGCCAAAGGCGTAAAATAGCTTGTGCAAGCACGTGGGCTGAGGTGTGCCAAAAAACTTCTTTGCCATCTGGATCATCGAAAGAAAGAAAGGTGACTTCATCCCCATCGTTAAGAGGAGTGGAGAGGTCGAGCAGATGATCGCCACGCTTCATAGCGATTGCTTGTTCGGGCGAAGTGAGTTTTAGACGTTCGGCAAGTTCGCGCCCGTTACTTCCTTCAGGGAGCTCGATTTTTTGATTTCCAACGATGATAATCATAGATAGATTTTATGGACTTGAGTTAATACTTGAAGCTTCTATTGAGAAGTATACGTCAATCTCTTCTAAAGAAAAAGGGTAAAAATGGCGACATTTCCTGCCGATTTGGAAAATCTCTTTCTATCCCAAGAATCAGACAAGGGATTTCTCGAGCGCGTCGTCGAATTATTGGGAAAGAAGGGCACAAAAGATGCTCTTTATGAACGGCTCGAGATCGACGCTGAAAGAGATCTTTGCGAGCAGATCGTGCGCAGCGGACTGCAAGATCCGGCCATCGCTAGATATAGGAGACGGGCTCATCTTCTAGCTCGAGCTTTGGTCGATGAGAAGGGTGGGATTGATCCGAAATTGGTAAAGGCTTTTCTTGAAGCCTTCGAGAAGTCTGGCAGGATTTTTTACACAGATGCAGCTTCTGATGAAGAGTTCCACGCATCTCTTTGCAAAAAACTTCGCTGGCTCTACGAAGACAAGAATGGGATCAAGAAATTACTCAGATTCTCTTTGCCTATCGATAGTCGTTATCTCGAGCAACTCATCAAGATTTCACTTTATTTGCCGCAAAATCATGTTTTGACCAACGCAGATCTTCGAAGAGCTGTCTTGTCGGCTTGGTTTTCTTACTTACGGCAAAGCGTGGGGTCGTGTTTTGCTACAGCGCCGGCTATTTTGATCCATTCGGAGCAGCCAGACTATTTTTTGAACGATCTCAATGAGTTGCTCTCCACTTCGCGCCTAAAGAGAGTGGTCGAAGGACTTGAATATGTAGTCCCATGTAGTCCCAGCTGGGGATTGGGCGATTTGAAAAGAGATTTGCTCGAGCTTGCAGAGGATAAAGAAATCGAGCTTTCTCCAGGACTTTTAGCTGGTCTGGAAGCGATCGGCATCCATTTTGGACGCTGGCACGACTTTTTCTTTGAGCAGCGGAAAAAGAAAAGGACACTGTTCGTTGATGAGTTCTTCGAAGAACTTCTTTTAAAAGAATACTCCTTGAGCAAAGAGCGCTGGGATCTTTTTAAAAACGGCACGCGGTTTGTGCCAAGAGTATTGCCTAAAGGCGTCAGTTCAATGGTTGTAGATCCACAAGAGGCACTTTGTGAAAAGATGGAGATGGCGTTGAAAACAGCTTTGGAGGCCTTTCGTGCGGCTGTCGATCATCCCCTTCTGAAGACATGGGAATATACTCTAGCCTCGTTCTCCGAAGTGAAAATGGAGTTTTCTCGCTGGAATCTCTTCGCAAGTCTTGGGATGGATTCGCGAGAAAAAGGGGGAATTGCCGCGCTTCTCGAGGCCGCCATAGAGGCCGATATCGAACAAGCAAATAAAAAAATCAAGGAGCTGCACGATTCTTACAGCGAGGCCTTCGATCAGGTTCGTGGAACAGAATCGCTTTTGCGAAATGCCTCTTCAGAAAGGGATGCAAGGCGTCTTACCGCTGAATACCAAAGCCGAGTCTATCATATGCGCAATTTGCTCGAGATGCGCGATGAAGCTTACCAAAAAGGGTCGGTCTACGTAGCTCTCCTTTCGACGCTTCTCAAGCAATACGATCGCCTCTTTCCTGAGTTTTTTCAGGAAATTTACGACGCAGAGATGTTCGATTCGTCCATAGCTATTTATGAAGATAGTGCAGCTGGATTCCGCCTCGTCTACAAGCATGGGCGCAGCGATCCTGCTCAATGGACCATTATACGAAGAAGTGAAGAGTATATCGACGCGCTGATCGATTTTTTCAAAATGACTGAATCGCAAGTCATCTCCAGTTGTTCTGAGGAAATTGCGGCCAAAGAGGTGCCACGCTTGACGAGTTTGGTCATTGCTCATTTACATACGAAAGAATTCCTCGACTCGGCTTTGCGAAGGATGAAGGAGGCCTATTCTCCTCAAAAACTCACGAAGCAAGCACCTGAGATGCTCCTGGGAGAAAAGCTGCCCTGGGCCTATATTTCCGGGGGCACGGTAGAGACGTTGATAAAAACCTATTATCGCACGCCTTCTGCCATCTTTCGCGAAGAGAGATGGGTCGAAAGTGCAGAAGACTTGCTCACGTTTCTTCTAGAAACACTTAAAGGCGTTTCCTTTTCTTTTTCCGAAAGCCTAAAAACCAATCGCACAAGGCGATTGTTGATGCATTCCCCTACGCATGCTTTTTCTCTGCTGCCGGGACAAAGTGGATTTATCGAAGGCTGGGAGTACGATCAATTCACGTATACCTGGGTGAGAGACCGAATCATTGAAACGAGCAAACAGTTCTATGGAAAAATTTCTTTGACGCATGATGAGGCAGACTATTTAATCGACCTTCTCGAAACGCACTTTCCGGCAGTCTTTTTGCATGCCTGGCGAACAAATTTGCCGCGCAAAGTTAAGCACATGACGATCGATCAATTTGTTCAAGCATCGGGCTCTGCCTGGGGAACGACATTTATCGATGAGCTCGATGCGCATCTGTTTCTCAATCTGCCTATGTTCCAAGGGCAAGAGTGGAAAAATATCGTTGGGCAATGGCTCAAAAAAGATTTGAATGATTGGCCTTCTATTCCCAAGCATCTCTTTTCTTCACGCGAACTATTAGATGTTGCCAAGGGATGTGTATTATTGATGCACTCTTCTTTGCAAACACCGGAAGATGTACATGGAATGCTCTTGCAAAATGCCTTAAACCAAGAGATGTTAGCGCCGCGCATTGTTTTTGCTGACACGAATTGGCCCCATTTTTTCTTTGCCTTTGCTTGGGGAGCTGTCTCGAAAAAACTTCGTCTTTTCCGCATCGAGGCCAATGGAAGCAATGCAGCGGTCATGAGTTCGTGGGAGCCAGATCTCAATGGGAGCAGGCGCCTTTCTTGGGCGGTTTATGCCAAGCCAGAGCAGTATTCGTGAACTTGATCCAGTGGTTTGCTTTGCTTTTGCTGTTTTTTTCTCCACTGATGGGAATCTATTTGGGGAACCCTCTCTTGCCGCAGTTGCCGAGCGATGGGGTCGTTTCTTCAAAAGAAGAGTTTGCCCAATTTCGCTTAGGCTATATCGGCGATTTTATCCATTCTTCCAATGATGATCTCTCTGCGAATTTGCAACTCGCCACTTTTGGCTGCGCCTTGCATCGTAAACTGCTATTTGAGCTCATGGGCGGCAGCTCTTCGGTTCAAAGCACGATGAAGCAATCAGGTACATTAGAGACTTTCTATGCATCGGGCGCATTTTGCTATGGTGGGAGGATACAAGGGATCCTCAAGCAATGGGGCAAGTTTGTGCTTGGCGCCAGTGCGAGCGGAATTCTAGGTCGTTCGAAATTGCAAGAGGAGACTGTACAAGGTCGTGCCATCGATTTTCCTTCAAATAAGGTCCGATTGAAAGCGTGGCAAGCGGGAGTGGCGGTGGCTAGGAAGAACGAGATGTTTGTTCCTTATTTAGGTTTCAATGTGGGCAATTTTCTCGTCGAGCTCAAAAGCATGAATCGGAAGACGAATCATCACATTGCTGGGATTCTTGGAGGGAGTATCGTAGGCTTTGCTGCGATGGTGGCGAGTGTAGAAGCGCGCTTTTTTGCTGAGCAAAGCGTTACGATGGCTTGTTATGTTGCTTTCTAATTTTTGATTCGCATATAAAGATTGTCCATGAAAACAGTTGGTTTTTTTATCAGCGCTTTGCTTGCAAGCTTTCCTTTGCAAGGGCTTTATCAGGGTAACCCTTCACTTCCCGAGATCATCGATGAAGGCTTTTTTTTGCCTAAAGATCTATTCATGGGCATCAAAGTTGGCTACCAGCGCGACCAGGTCTTTAATCGAAATCTCAAGACCAATCGCACTGGGTCCCATCATGTCAGCAAAGTAGAGCAGCTCTACAATCAAGGAGTGCTTACCTTGAATTTTGTGGATCGGGTTGAAGTATATGGTTCGGCAGGCGCCATGACGATCGAGATTTCTGACAGACAGTATGCAAATGATGGGATCACGAAACAGCCTTATCAAGTAGAGGTTCACTCAAAGAATCAATTCACATGCGGGGCTGGAATAAGGGCCGACATCATCGATTGGTGCAACACGACTCTTGGAGCGAATGCCAGCTTTCAATATGCAGATCCCCATACAAAATGGAATAGCCTTCAAGGCGCTACGGTCAAGACGTTTTCTAAGATACGTTGGACTGAATGGCAAGTCGGCGTTGCCTTATCTTATCACATCGACATCTTCACACCTTATATCGGTGGTAATTATTCCAAAGTCAATGCACGCGTGCGCAAGACAAGCAACCGGGCATTTTTTCTTACGGTACCTGAAGAGTTCTTGCCGATCTTTAGTTTTGTGCCTCCCGGCTTTAAAATGCAGAGCCGCAATCATTTTGGGCTTGCCTTGGGGTGCGACCTATCAAACGGCAAATTATTCGATCTAGGTGTCGAAGTGCGTCTCATTTCCGAGGATGCCATCACCCTCAAGGCCGACATCAAATTCTAAAAGAGAGTTCTGAAAAAGCGTTCTTTCAGACAATCGGAATACATTATAGATATCCCACATTGCCACTTCTTTCTGCTTGCAGCACTAGTTGAGAAGTCGAGGAAGCGCGCTGAAATATTCTTTTTCTTTGTAATTTATTGTTCTACTATTTATAACTTATTGCGAATTTTTTAGTTTTTATCTATTGCTGATAACTATTCGGGGTTTTGTATGAAAAAGTTTGCACGCGCCCTCTCATTTGGTTTTGGGCTGGCTATAACTCCTTTACTCATTGCTGAAGATGGTGAGCTCGATCGCCAAGATATTCAGGCCTTACGCGACTGGATCAATACAAAACGTCAAGTGACTGTGCGCGAAATCGGGGGCAATCTTTCGATTAGTGGTGAAGTTAGGGCCGAATTTCAGGCCAATAACGAGGTCGTCGGAGGAATACAGCAAAGGGGCGTGGGCAGTCCAACTAGCGCTCCGACCAATGCTTATGACATCGAAGTCAACCTGATGCTCGATTACCGCTCTGATCGTACTTGGGCGTCAATCAAGTTGGAATTCGACAATGATGCCGGTCTTTTTACTGCCACGGATGCGAAAATTCGCCTTGAAAGAGCTCTTTTCGGGGTGCGCCTTTGGGATGGCGATGTGGCTACCTTCGATATTGAAGTAGGGCGAAGGCCTCTTTTTAACTTCTTCGAATCTAAAGTTGAATTCGGATCGCGCTGTGATGGAGTCTTTTTCCGTTATGATATTAGCACTGAAAGCTATGGCGACGTTTACGCGCATGCTGTTGCTGAATTGCTCGACGATCGTATCAATCAATACGCCTATCTTGCTGAACTAGGTTGGCTCTCAATCATGGATACGGGCCTTTTCTTTAAGTATTCGGTAGCTGATTGGCACACAAAAGAACTTAGCATACCTGCCAAATGGCGCTTTGATTTCATCGTCAACCAATGGTTGCTTGGCTATAAATTCATTCCAGAGAAATTTGGCAAGCTCATCATGCCCTATGCGGCGTTCTTGTGGAATCCTGTAGCTGCGAAGAGCTTTGTGACCGATCATGAAAAAGTGAATATGGCTGGTTATATTGGATTCTCGATGGGTGAATTGCGTAAAAAAGGCGACTGGGCATTCGATGCCAACTATCAAGTCGTACAGGCTCAAGCGATTCCTGAATTCGATGCCAACGGGATCGGGTTGGGCAACGTTGCAAAAACGGGGCTTTATACGACAACGATCAATGGATCAAAGCTCGTCGATAGCAAAGAGGGTGCAGGCGGCAGTACCAATTATCGCGGGTTCATCCTAACATTGGAATACTTGCTTACGAACAACTTGAACCTTCAGCAACAATGGCAGCAGTCAATGACGCTCGATAAAAACATTGGGCCTTTTAGACGCTATAAGCAGTATGAAATTGAATTCATCTATGGCTTCTAGAGAAGAATCTGCTAATTGTTTCTAAGCCTCTTTAATAGATTGAAAAGAGGCGCGCTTAGAGGGGTTGGTATTGGTGGTTTTCTATAGGAGAATGGACAAGGTTGGATGCATTCAAAACTTTGAAAGGGGAAACTCAGGAAAAAAGTTATCCTTTTCTACAATAGTTGAATACATCCACCTTGATGCTCGCATAATAAATAACCGTGTTGCCCAAATTTTAAAGATCGTTGGTATCCCCACGGCCAGTTATTTATCTGATACAGTAATCTGATTATCTACTCTCTTAACCCCATCGACATTTTTAGCTAGTTTAACAATTCTATCCATGTCTTTTCTTGATGAAACGGTGCCAGTTAGAACGACAACGCCGTTTGTCGTAGTCACGGATACAAATCGGGCGCTTGCAGAGATTGAAGTATCTGACATGATCGAAGCTTTTACCTTCGTCGTGAGTTCCCAGTCCGCTGTAGTTTGTTGTGATTTAACCCCATTAGAACTGTTGCTCTTATTATTGCAGCAGCAACTAGCGCATAGTAGACATATTGCTGGAATTATCCATAAATTCTTCATAAAATTCCCCTGTAGAATATTCGGTCTTCTTAATTCGGTACACTAAGTACGGCAAATTAGTTTGTAAACAAAATAGTCCTGACGCTCTGGCAGAATGGGTGGTTTGATTTTTTGTGAGCAATACCAAGGGCTCTCACATAGGTAGTTTAAAATGAGCATTTTCCCACTGCAAGGTTGTCTTCAAATAGATTGTTACTGTACGGTAGGGTTTGTATCTAAATAGCTTGAAAAGTGGTTCGTTTACAATTTTAAGGAAGAGGTTTTATGTTATATTGGGCTTTTTTGTTTTTAATAATAGCAATTGTGGCTGGGTTATTTGGATTTAGAAATGTTGAAGGTGTGGCTACTCAGATTGCAAAAGTGCTCTTTTTTATCTTTATTATCGTCTTTATCGTTTCTCTGATAATACATTTTATGAACTCAGCTTCATAACGCCAAATGCAAGTAGTTAAAATTCTGAGCGTTATAGATGGGATTGCTAGACTAATTCAGATTTTCGCAGCTTTTCGAGCTCTTCCTTTTGTTGATTATATTTTATTTGCAGTTCATCGTGCATTTTTTTCAAAGATTGATGCTCTGTTACAAGAGCTACTAACTGTAGCTTTCTTATTTCTCGCCTTTGCCTCTCTTTAAGATTCTTCCTCATTGGCCTAATCTTTTTTGTTGGAAATTCATTGGCATGATTATTAATTGCTGCTTCATCAGCTTGAAAGCTTTTGCTAAGCTCATCCGGTAAAGAAACAGGTATGCTCGAAAGAAATTTTTTTGCTGAGTCATAAGACGATTTTCGTTTTTGGCCACACAAGTTTTTTGACTTCGTTATAAACGGTAAAAAATCAATCTTAGGATCCGGCTTTTTCTTCGCATGAACAGAGCTTTCGCTAAGAGAATAAGCGGACGTTGTCATTATAGTAGAAGATGTGCACACATTTTGGATTTCATAGACTGGATTGGACGGCTCTATCTTCAACGCCTGCTGTACTTGCTGTATCCGTATTGCCAGCGGCACAGGTGGATAAGAGCTTTCTGTTAATGGAGGCGGTTCTTCTTTTAATCGCCCTTCTTTTGGCAATTGTTCCTTGGAATACAAATTTTGATCTGCAATCAATTCTGAAAGAGAGTACGAACTATCTAACTCGTTAGAAGGCGTTTGAGAGGTTAGCAGAGGAGGAAGCGGCGAAAAAGGATCAACGTCGCTAAAAATCGAATCTACCGGATACGCTTCTTTAAGAGAAGAATCAGGATAATCGCTTCCTTTAAGGAAAGAGGCTAATTGGCGATTGACGATAGGGAGGTTTTGTAATCGTTCTATTCCGGAAACCGATGGATGTAGGTTAACAGACGCTGCCTCGTTTTCAAAAGTGATCTGAGAAGAGGCAATAGAGTGGATTTGTTGTGAAAAAGCATTAGTGTCATAGTAGGTACGCAAAGATTCCAAATCTAAAGGAAGCATTTTTTCTGCCCTTTGAAAATTCTAAAAGAGTGTTAACGAATTCATGTTTCGGAGTGATTTTGCGATTATTTTAGTCTCTTTCTGATTCAAATGGAATGTATAATATGCAAAGTTCGATATTACCTTCTCTTTTGAATCAAAAAATAGCTCCATAAAGCCAAAGGCAAACATTTATGATTTTGAGTTTCATAAATGGGGGGGCGCTATGACTCGAACACGCGAACTTCGACGATGCGCGATTTGCGGTCATTCGTTTGAGAAAGAGATGACCGTGGGTTGTTTGGGCGCTAGAGGCAGTTGAACGTCGACAATCAAATGCTGCAGTGTTTTGTCTTTAAACCAGAGGGGGGATTGTCCTGCCTCTTTTTCAATCCAGAATCGATATGGCAAAATGATGCAAACGGACTTGCCAGCTTTTTGCAATTCGCGTGCTTTTTCCAGGATGGTGGTTGGGTTTGAAAGATGCAAATGGTTGCAAACTTTTGCCAGGAATCGATAGAGAAGACGTGTGTTGGTCGACAAAATGAAATGATATTCCGGGGCTATTCGGCTGAGATGGAAGAATTTCTTCCACGTTCCATGCTGTAAAATGAGCAAGGGGCGTTCCTTTGGTGCAAAGAAAAATTTTTCGTTTTTAAGAGAAATGGGAGACCGTGCGAGGCTTTTGGCGAAAAATGGCACGATGAGATTCGAAAGGCGAAAGCTGAAGGCTAAGCTAAAGAGCAGCGTCAAAATTCCCATGATCCCAAAGCTGGCAGCTGGGCTGATTTTTAAGATGGTCCCGAAAAGGTAGAGGAAAAAGGAGGCAATGAGCACACCGACGAATCCTATGAAATTGCCGGCGGCTATGACTTGTCCTCGTCGTTCGCTGGGACATGAGAGCTGAGTAAAAGAATCTAGGGGAACTACGAACAGGCCGCCGGCTACGCCGAGCAGGCACAAGGCAGCGATGACAAGGGCGATATGCCCAGCACAAAGACATAGCGCGATGAAGAGAAGCCCGAGTGCAAAAGAAACAAGGGATGGGATGGCGAGATCGATTTGTTTTTTAAAGATTTTTCCAGCAAGAAAGGCGCCTAGAGCGATGCCAAGGGCCGTGCAAAGAAAAAGGTATCCGCCTATAGTCTCATCGAGATGTAGTGATTCTATGGTGTAAGGGATGATAGCGAGCTGGGTATAAGCCCCAATGAAGAGGAAAAAGGCTGATCCGATTAAAACGGTCTGTAAATACTCGATGTTCTTGCAAAACACAAAGGTACGATAAATTTCTAAGAAGAAGAGGGGCGAGGGTTTCTTGGTCGATCCCTGGCGCGGGGTGCGCGGGATGGCAAGTGCACAGAGTAGACCGAATCCTGCCAGGCAGATAGAAAAGAGGATGACTAACACATAGCGTTTGCCGGTGATGTTAGACAAGAAGGAGCCTAGAAACGTTCCCAGGATAATTCCTAAGTAGGTAGTCGAGGTGATCAAACTATTGGCTTTAGGAACAGATTCCTTGCTTACGAGTTCTGGGATGATACCATATTTAGAGGGGCCGAAGACGGCGCTGTGGGTGGCTAGAAGAAAAAGCAGAAAATAGCAGCCAAAACTACTGTGCATCAGAAAAATAGGAATAGCGGCAAGAAACACGGTGATTTCGACGATCTTCATGACCGACAAGATCCACTTCTTGCTGAATCGATCGGCCAGGATCCCTGCCGCAGAGGAAAAAAGAAGAAAGGGAATGACAAAGATCGCGCCGGCTTTGGCTAGGATGGAACTGGCTTCTCTATTCCCTAAGGTATCGATGAGAAGAAAGACCATCGTAAGTTTGTAAATATTGTCATTGATGATGGCGCCCAGCTGGGCTAGGTTCATCAAGAGTAGGCTGTGATTTTCTCTAAATTTACGAAGGTGCGATGAGTGGAGTAGTTGCAGCATAAATTAGTTGAATAGGTAAAATTCTGATTAAATTATATGTCATTTATCTATTTCAGCAATAATCTAACGTGGTTGGCAAAGCAGCTGGGGCATAGGCTCTTCGATAATACCGCTCAGCCTTTTTCCAAGAGAACGGTTCTTGTTCCAAGTGATCGATATAAGCGCTTTTTACAGGAAATGTTTGCAAAAGACCCAAGTCTTGGGATTGCCATGGGAGTGCAAATACTCACCTTGCCTACTTGGTCGGCCTCGCGCCTAGCTGAAAAGTCAGGGAAGACACTTTTATCCTATGCACTTTTAGAAGCTCGGCTTTTTACGCTCATGCAAACGCTTTGCTTAGAACCCCTGCAACACCTCTCCGACCTACAATGTAAAACGCTTTGTCAAGAGTTAGCGCATCTTTTTCATAAATATGGCGCTCAGGGAGATATGTTTCTTAAACCATGGTTGCAGCGCGAAGGATGGCAGCAGACACTTTGGAAAGCGATTTATGAGAATTCCCACTGGGGTTATTCGACCGAAACGTTTCAATGGCCTATGCAGTCTGAAGACCCGCCTCATTTATTTGGGTTCTCTTCACTTGCCTCGCCTCATGCGCAATTTTTTAAAAATAGCGGAGCGATTTTTTATCTTTTCTCTCCATGTCCGCTTTTTTGGTCAGACCTTAAGACAGTCAAGGAGTTGGCAAGAGATGGGCTAATCGAGGACAATCCCTCGCTGCTAGCTGCTTTTGGTAAATGGGGCAGGCGGCTTCTCAATGAATTAGCTGCTGAAGAGATGGAGAGCGAAGAAGGTTATGTAGAGCCCGATCCTTCTCACAGTTTAGGCCTGCTCCAAAAATCGATTTTTGATCTGGAGCCACAGCAAGCAAGTGCCTGCTTGCCTGATACGATCAAGGCTTTTTCAGCTAAGCATAGAAGACAGGAAGTGGAAGAGCTTTTAGAGGAGATTTTGCGCATTTTACAGCGGGACAAAATACTTACTCCTGCTGATATTCTGGTGCTTTCTCCCGATCTCGATGCCTACATTCCTCATATCCATGCGGCCTTCCAGAATATGGCAGGAATCGTCGATTATGCCATTCGAGGTATGCAGCGAGGCCATAACTCTTCCCTTGCTCAGGGAGTCGATGCTCTTTTTGCCCTTGTCGAAGAGAAATGGAGCAGCGAAGCTTTGCTCTCTCTTTTTTCACATTCGTTATTTGCGGCGAAGAGAAGATGGAATAAAGCAGATCTCCATCTTATCGAAAAATGGCTCAAGGGTGCGGGGATGACATGGGGATTCGACCATGCGCAAAGAGAAGCCAGCCTCGATAGCCAGCTTGGTATTGCCGAGAACGGTACGCTTTGTTTTGCATTCGATCGGCTGCTGTTTGGATTGAGCTCCACCGCATCAAAAGAGGGACCAACCCCTTGCCCCCAGGTTCATTGGCCAGAAACGGAATTATTGAATGCTTTTCTAGAAACAGCAGAGCAAATGGCATGCGATCTTGCCGATATGGTCCACAACAGAAAAAAACCGCTCAAAGAGTGGCTTGCAGCCTTGCTATCTTTGATCGATCGCTATTTTGTGAAAGAAGATGATCTATGGATCACAGATGAATTGCAATTGTTGAAAAAAGAATGTCAAACTTGGGAAGAGGTTCTTTTCACTTGGAAAGATTTAAAGAAACTGTGCCAGGAACTCTTTACCAAGCAAACCAGCGGCTATCGCACGAACAACTTAGAAACTGTGCAATTCGATTTTCTAGAAGAAGGGAACATCCTGCCTAGAAAAGTTATCATGTTGTGCGGAGTGCAGGATGGGGCTTTCCCTCGTTCAGAAGCAGAAACGTCTTTGGATCAATTAGAACCAAAAGCTCCTTCAAAGGGAGAGATCGATCGGTTTCTTTTTTTGGAATCCTTGTTAAAAGCTAAAGAGCTTTTTGTGATGAGTTTTCTGCATACCTGTCCGGAAAAGAGGATCGAATTGCCACCGTCGCTCGTGGTGCAGGAGCTGCAGAGTGCTTTAGAACGATGCGGAACCAAGCTCGAAATACAAATATTGCCGGAAAAGGACTACACGGTCGATGCGCTATCTAGAGAACACTACTTTTCGGCTTCGCGGTTTCAAGCTGCACAAGCATTTTATTCACAAGGGATTTCAAAAAAGGAGCATGCACGCTTTTTCCTGCGCGATTGGCAAGAAAGGGCTGTGTTTTCAACTCCTGTGCTCGAAGAAGAGGAGATCGACATCGCCGATTTGCAATCGTTGCTTCGAGATCCAATGGAATTTTTTTTCAAAAAGGGACTTGCTCTGCCACTGTCGTGGGTCGATGAGAGCGTCTTTTACCTAGAAGAAATATGTATACAAACTGCTGCCAAAAAGCACCTGATCGAAAGAACGCTAAGAAGTTCTTGGGATGCGGCTATCGACGAATATCGAAAAGAAAAAGGACTCCCCTTTGGAGTGCTTCAAGAAATAGCGTTGAACGATCTCAGCGATGAAATTTGCGAAATTACAGCGCAGTTCCAGCACCATGGCATCGATGTACAGCAGCTGCAGGATGTAACGTTAGGAAAAGAGATTGCGCCTTGGCAGATCGAGCTTGGCGAAGGTAAAATAGTGACATTGCATGGTACGGTAAAAAATGTAGGCAAAGAAGGCTTAGTCGATTTTCAGAAGGAATTTTCAGTGAAGGAAAATTGGCTCAAACGGTGGTGTGATCTCTTGATTGTAAAAGGGCATCCTGAACTGCATCAAATTCCAGATCGTCTCATTGTGCCTATGGCAAAGAAAAATCCGGAGAGACAATACGATAGCATCGATCCACTTTTGGAAATGAGAAAACTCCTTCACTATTATGCCATCGCCAAAAAACATTTATCGCCGCTACTCCCTAATTGGGCCGAAAAACTCATCGAATGCGATCTCGCAGGCTTGGAAAAAGAATTTCAAGACCCATTTCAGACACGCTATGTGAAGTGGTTATTTAAACGAGACGGTGTGCCCGATCCAGCAGTTGTATGTGCTAACTGGAGCGCTTGTTTGCAAACGACATTTTCCTCGGTTTTCAAATGTTAGAGGATAATAAATTCTGTAATACCTTCTTAGGATTTAACGTTCTAGATCCCGAACTGAATGTTCTTGGCTATCGATTTCTCGAAGCATCTGCTGGGACCGGGAAAACCTTTGCCATCGAACATCTCTATGTCCGCTGGATACTCGAAGGAATCCCATTGCGTCACATTCTCGTGGTCACATTCACCCAAGCGGCGACAAGAGAGCTGATTGAAAGGATTCATAACAGATTGAAGGCATCGCAAAAAACGGTAAGTTCGCAAGAGCAGTTCCTTCTTCTAGAAGCCGCATTAGCTAGTTTTGATGAGGCTAAAATCCATACGATCCATGGTTTTTGCCAATCGATGCTGAAGCGTTTTTATCTAGAATCGAATTGCCAGTTAGCCTTTTCCGATGAACAAAAATTATGGGAAGAATGGGTCGATTTTTTACGCGGACATCTCGATCGGGAGAAGCTTAGTGCAAGACAAATCGAACTCTTCTTTGGACGTAAATTCGAAGAAAAATTAGCGATGCTTGTCAAAGCATGGAAACCTTTTATCGATGATCCCTTGCCTGATTTTTCGCAAGTGCCCAGACTTCTTGAAAAACAACTCGAAGCAATTCCTAAACTTTCGTTCGAGCAGGTAATCGAAGATTTGCAGCAACTTACCCTCATTTATAGGAATTTTACGCAGTACGATGAACAATATGCGATCATTGCTAAATGGTGTGAAAGTCATATTGTTACAAGAGAAGAGGTTGAAAGGCTCATCGATCAAAAAGAGTTTTTTCTCGACGCCATAAAGACGGCAGAAAAGAAAAAACAGCAAAAAGCGAACTCGTGGCATATCCCTGAATTGATCTCTATGCTACAAGCGGTATTTTTACCGCTGGTTGTCGATCTTTCGGATAAGAAAAAAATTCAAAATAAACTGCTAGCTGACTTTTCCTTCTATCGAAGCAAGCATCCTGTGCTCTCGACGACGCCAGATGAACTTCTGTACGCTATGAAACAAGCTTTGCAAAACAAAAGTTTTTTTGAAGCAGTGCAAGGGCAATTCCAAGCTGTGGTCATCGATGAATTTCAAGACACCGATGAATTACAATGGCAGATCTTCAATCAGCTCTTTCTCCAATCGAGAACATTAAAAGCTTTTTGTTTAGTAGGAGATCCAAAACAATCCATTTATGCTTTTCGTGCAGCAGATCTCTATACCTACTTGGTGGCTAAAACAGCATTTTTACCTCAAGAGATTGCTTCGCTAACGATGAATTATCGGAGTAAAAAGCCTCTTGTTGGAGCATTGAACGCTCTTTTTACGAGCCCTGGCAGAGCTGGATGGATGCACCTCCCAAAATTAGGCCAAGCGTTAGAGATCATCCCTGTTGAAGCGGCCGATGCATCGACAGAAATTCTACCTGAAAAGGGAAGCGTGCACGTCGTCATCGCAAAACAGGGCCAGGACTTATTCCATTATCTTGCGCAGCAGGTCCAATTTTGGGAAAAACAGGGAGTGATCCCGAAAGAGATGGCCATCTTAGTAAAAGATCGCTTCGAAGCGCGTAAACTGATCAAATTTTTGCACGACTTGGGGATCAAAACACACTATAGCTCCGAAGGACATCTTGGGGATACGCTGACGTTTGATGCTATGGTCGATCTGCTCGCTTTAATCGAAAAACCGCGCGATGCGATGCGCCTTAAAAAGGTGCTGGCAGGGCCGCTGGTCGCTTGGCCTGCGGAATCTTTGATGGAAGAGCCATTTGATGCTGCATTCTCTCTATTGATGAGCGGCGTGCAAAAATTGATCGTCAGTTTTGAAGAAAAAGGTTTAGCTGCTTTCTTGAAGATGTTTTTTGAAGAGCCGCTGTTTGATTCCAGATCGGTTGCAGAAAATCTGCTGCTCGATGATGACATCCATACGTATGAAGAGTTTCAGCAAATCGTAGAGCTCTTGATCGAGACTTGCAGTCGACAAGGAATGAGCCTTTTACAAATGCGCTTGTTTTTGCTGAAGATCAAACAAGAGAAGCGCTTTGATGAAGAGGGGTACGAAAAACGTTCGAGCATCGACGATAACGCAGTGGAAATTACGACGATTTTTAAAAGTAAGGGTCTCGAATATGAGGTTGTGTTCCCTTTGGCATTGGCTACAGGGCGAATAAAAAACGAGGAAGACGAAGAAAGAATTGCCGAGAAAATGCGCCTTTTTTACGTGGCAATGACTAGGGCCAAGCGTTGTGTGTATCTTCCTTGGATTTCAGCTGCTAATAGCAGAACCCCTTCCATCACGGAGCTCTTCTTTCAATCGTGCTTTGGTTCTCTTGACCAGCAAATCGTTGTCGAAGCACTAAGAGGATTTGGCGAAAAGAATTCCTTAGTCGTCGAGGAACTCCAGGAAATAAACAGCGATGTCTTGGCTGAGGCGCTGGTCGCTTCTTTGGAAATACCGCCTCCTTCTGTTTTCACAAAACGATTTGCACCTCGTCAAATGATCTCATTTTCTTCTTTGAGCAAAACATCGACGGAGGAAAAGGAGGATGCCTTAGTCCCTAAATGCTCTTTGCTCAAAGAAGAAGAACATACATCAGAGGTTTTGCCATTGGGTGCGGAAACAGGGAAATTCGTCCATAACATTTTGGAAGGCTGTTTTCGCAAATCTCTGCATTGCCCTTATGATCGAGAAAAGCTCATCGCGCTCATAGAAAAAGAAGCTGAAACTACACCTTTTGAAGCGATTAAAGAAGAGGTGACGCGATTAATCGAAGGCGTATTTCATGTCCCTATTCAACCTATCGTTGGATTTGGGCAGCCATTTTGTTTGAAAGAGATCGAAGCCTCTGCACTAATGCCTGAAATGGAATTTGTCTATGAACAGAAAGGGAATTTATGCAAAGGGTTCATCGATTTAGTCTTTTTTCACGATGGGTTGTTTTATCTCGTCGATTGGAAGACGAATTGGCTCCCTGAATATTCACTTGAACAGCTTGCCGCTTCGATTCAGGAAAAACGGTACGATATGCAGGCAAGTATTTACGTTGAAGCTTTGAGACGTTATGTAAAACTGTTTGACGATCGTCCTTTTGAGGATTGTTTTGGGGGCGCATATTATTTTTATTTGCGGGGCATGCGATGGATCCAAGTTTTGCCATAATCCGTTTAGATAATCGATTTGCAGAGCGTGCATTGCATTTTTCGAACTTGGGAGAGGATAGTCTTCTTCTGACTGCTTTAGCGCAATTGATGGCTTCAGCAAGAAGGGGGGATCTTTGTCTTCCCTTAGTGAATATAAAGGAGTCGGCACAGAGGTTGATTGAAGAACAAGAGAAACTTTCTTCGTTTATTCGGATCGATCGAGGAAATCTCTATCTCGAAAAAAATTGGACCATCGAACGAATCATAGAAAGCGAGATCGAGCGCTTGAGTGCAAATCAAGGTTTTTCTTCGGGGGTATCTCGATTGCCTTTGAATGAGCAGCAACGCCAAGCAGTGGCCATTTGTTTACAGAATCGTTTGAGTATGCTCATAGGCGGGCCTGGTACGGGAAAAACATTTACAGCGGCAGCTATTGTCGAAGCTTTCGATCCTAAAAAAGAAAAACGGATTCTTCTAGCTGCTCCTACTGGCAAAGCGGCTGAGCACTTAGGGCATAGTATTTTTAAAGCCACTGGAAGGCATTTAGCAAGCGCCACTCTTCATAAATGGCTTAAGATAGGAGGATGGCCCCCTTGGCCTAAAGAAGGCGATGTCTTAGATGCCGATCTTCTCCTCGTCGATGAATGTTCGATGATCGATGCTCCTCTTTTTGCAACGTTGCTCAAATCGATCCCTACGCAGTGTTATACTGTTCTGATGGGAGATCCAAACCAGTTGAATCCTATAGGCATCGGCAGTATTTTTGCAGATTTAGTACACAGCTCGCAGGATTCGATGGGTAAAGCTCGATTGACACAGTCTATGCGAACAGAAAATCAACAGATTCTCTTTCTTGCTGAACAGGTATTAAATGCCAAGCTTCCGAAAGAAGCCATTGTGCCCTGGCCTGATACAGAACGAGAATTCTATCACTATCTCAAAAATATTCTGCAATCCGTACTTGGTAAACCAACTGAACAAAAGCCAAATCCAGATGAGCTTTATCAAAAACTCTCACAAAAGAAAATCCTGAATTGCCTAAGGCAGGGGCCGCGTGGCGTAGACGCGATCAATCAGTTTTTTTTAGAAGAAGTGCGACGTAATGCTAAAGCAGATCAATGGTGGTGGATGCCCATCATGATCACGAGCAATGATGAACGAACAGGACTGAGTAATGGAGAGATGGGCATCTTTATGCAAAGACAGGGCGATCATGGGAGCGGTATGGCCTACTTTCCTAGAAAGCAACGAGAGTTATCTGCGATGGCGCTGCCAAACTATGAACCAGCATTTTGTACTTCTGTCCATAAAAGCCAGGGCACTGAATACGATGAAGTTATTGTGATTGTCCCCGTAGGTAGTGAAAATTTTGGACGAGAAATGTTATATACTGCAATTACAAGGGCTAGGCAGAACGTTGCTTTGCTAGCGAGCGAAGAGGTTCTCTTTGCCATGATAGGTAAATCATTGGTCAAACATTCAGGACTCTCATGAATCGTCAAAACTTTGTGTTTTTTGCATTCGCTGTGATTTGGGCCACATCTCTTTCGGCCAAGGTCGATCGTAGTCGACAAAATAAAGATGCTCTCTGTTCTTCGATCGAGAAAATTCTTAGCACCTCAGGAGCAAATGCGAATATCGGTATCGAAGTTGTTTCGCTGAAAACAGGCGAAGTTCTCTACGAGCACAATGCCAAAAATCTCTTTGTCCCTGCGAGTACAGCTAAGCTATTTACATGCGCTGCCATCTTAGATCGGCTTGGTCCCGAGTATCAATTCGAAACTAAAGTGCTTAAAGATTCAAAAGAAAATCTCTATCTCGTCGGGGCGGGAGATCCATCTTTGAGCGAGCATGACTTACAAGAACTGGCTTTGAGCGTGGTCTTGCGACAAGAAAAGCACTTTGAAGGAGATCTGGTCGTCGATGCTTCCGTCTTTGATCCGGTCACTAATGGGCCTGGTTGGATGTGGGATGAAGGAGATCATTATTGGAATTCTCCGATGGCATCTTTGACGGTTGATCATTCCTGTGTCGACCTATGGGTCATCCCTACGGCTCTAAAGAAAACCCCTGAAGTCTATCTACGGGCCGGAAAAGATTATGTTTCTGTCGAGAATTTAGCTTTAACCTCAGAGGAAAAGGGAGAGTTAGAAGTTAAAAGATCGCCTTTGGTGCGCGAAAATAAGATTGAGATCAGTGGTGTCGTAGATCCGCATGCCGAGGCAAAACTTTTTCGCCTACCCGTAGAAGCGCCACATCTTTATACGGCGCATCTCTTTCGTCAAAAATTAAAGGAACATGGTATTTCTATAAATGGGCAAGCCCACATTGGGACAGTTCCCAAAGAAGCTATACATCTGGCCTCTCATTTTTCCCAACCCTTAGGCATTCTCATTCGCAAGGCATTGAAGGACTCAGATAATCTTACGGCGAATTGTCTCTTTAAAAAATTGGGACAACACTATGAAGGTTCGCAAGGAACTTGGCAAAATGGTAGTCACGCCGTCCGCGATTTTCTTGCACGAAAAGTGGGCATTGATATCAAAGAGCTGATCTTGCTCGATGGTAGTGGGGAATCGCGCTATAATTTAGCTTCTCCTCATCAAATGACACAGTTTTTAGTCTGGATATCTAAACAATTCAAAATAGCTCCAGAAATATTAGCTAGTCTTCCAAGTAATGGATGCGATGGCACTTATAAGCCACATCTAAACCAAGAAGGCATACGCGGAAAAGTGCGTGCCAAAAATGGGACAATGACAGGCATTTCGGCCCTTTCTGGTTTTGTAGAGGCGCAAGATGGCGAAGTTTTGGCGATGACGATCATGGTCAACGGTTTTACGAAGAAGGCAAAAGAAATCAAAGAACAGATCGAAGATCCGATCTGCCACCTTCTTATCCAGTTCAAGCGTACATAAGAAATAATTTGTAGCGAACTGTGTATACATTATTTGCTTTGCAAAAAACCTGCTCCTTACAAGAGAATTGTGCGCCATAATTTTTCTGTAAAATAGTAAACTCTTCAGGAACTAGGCTTTTAGGTTTTCAAAATGAGATCACAGTTCTCAAAAAATCTGTTATTCGACAACAGACTTTAACGTGCGTGTAGGAATAGGCCCGGCTCTACCTTCTAGAAATGCCCCACATAACTGCTTTTTGTATGACGTTAAATGCACAAAAAGCGATACCGAACCATTTAGGAGTCAAGATCCTACCATACAACTAGTGGCAAAAAATTATTTACAAACAGTTCCATTAGCACCTGCACAAGCTCACATAACCCCATTTCTTAAAGCCCAAGATCTAGCTAATCTCCGAGGAGCATCCAAGCAAATAGCCCATCTTGGTAAAGCTACGTATATCATTGCCACCTATGGTCTTGCACCACTGATCGAGAACTATTGCCTCGATAAAATCGGAGAGAATGAGGAAAAAGCCATTAAAGCTCTGAGACACTTCGTGGCTTTTGCGGAGGAGTTAAGTCACTATGAAGGGTTAGAGCTACCTAGTTACAGCGCTACCAAAGATTTTTTTTCATTGATCGAGGCAAGAAATTTGGTGCGCATGGCGGCTCGGATGAATGCAACGAACTTCTTATCTAATTTCCAGGGGCCCCTAAAAATAGGGAGAGTTGCTAGCAAGATGATCCAACGCGCGACTTTGGTCCGAGATTGGTTTGATCGGCAGCGTGGAGCTTTAGGAGCTTTCAGTGAATTAGATCTTAGCAGTTGCAACCTTACCCTTTTGCCGCCAGAGATTGGGCAGCTTCAGGGGTTGATTACGCTTTGTTTAAGCAGTAATCATCTAACTAAATTAACTAAAAAGATTGGACAATTGAAGATTTTGACCGAGCTTTTATTAGGCGATAATGATCTTACTAGCCTTCCTAAAGAAATCGGTCAACTTAGTGCCTTGATCGTGCTTGATGTTAGCCACAATCGTTTGACCTGCCTTCCTAAAGAAATAGGAAGATTAAAGACCTTGGTGCGACTGATTTTATTTCATAATCACCTAGGTAGATTACCTAAAGAAATAGGACGGTTGAGAATTTTGTCGTTTCTTCACTTAAATCACAACAGGCTTACGGATATCCCCAGAGAAATTGGGCAGTTGAAAGCTTTGACTCGTCTTTGGTTAAACTATAACCATTTGACTAGAATACCTGGGAGAATTGGACGGCTAAAGAAGTTAGAAGTTTTTTATCTAGGCCATAATCGTCTCATTCATCTGCCAAGGGAGATCGGGAAATTAAAGAACTTAGAGGGTCTTTTTCTCAGTCATAATCGTCTTATGGGTATACCAAGGGAAATTGTTGAGTTAGAGGGATTGGGCTGGTTATCTTTAAGTAAGAATCGTTTAACGTCTATGCATGAAGAAATGGCAATACTTGCTGTAGATCAATATTGCCATATGGACATTTCTAATAATGGGCTTGTCGAACTGCCTTTAAAGCTTAAAATATACGAGAAGCAGCTTGAAAAGCAGAATAAACGACTTCAAACTACAACTCTTCTCAAGCGGATGATCACTGTTTTAAAAAATGGGCATGATTGTCAGCGCATAGCAAGTCTTTTGAATGATATAGAGAAAATCATTGGCGTAAAGATGCGTTCCAAGTTGCATCACTGTCTTTACGAAGTCTGCAAAAATACATTTGCATCCAATGAAAAAATAAAGAATCCAAAGTTTGGAAGGAAAGCGTTTGTCGATCCAAAAATCAATCACAAGCTCAAGCTCGCTGCCATCTCCCTATTCTGGAAAGGACTAAAAGACCGCGATATCATTCGACAATACCAATGAGCAATAAGAGACAATCCGCAACATGAGTACAAATATTGGCACTTCTGTTAGTCCAACGTCAAGGAGCGAACGACTTGAATGCTTTTTGAACGCCCTAAAAAGGGGCGAAGGGCGCAATATTGCATTTAGAGCGTTAGATCAGAGAGATCGTCAATGTCTCAACAAAATCCTAAGAGCAAAGATAATCGGCAAAATCGATTGGAAAACAAATAAAACTCTTAAGAGTCATGTCCGCAAATTTATCGATGATGCGAACAACCAGATCGTTTCCATACAACGAGTGGGAATGAACTATTTACAAAGCGTCCCTTTAGCAGCTGCGCGGGCGCATATAACGCCATTTCTTGACTCAAACGATTTAGCCAACCTTCAAATCGTTTCCAAATTGACTGCACAGTTTGGAAGGGCTAAAGATATCATTTCAACTTATCTGCTTACGCCGATTATCGAGAAATATTTCCATTGTAAAATCGCTAAGGAGAGCGTAGCAATAAAAGTGCTAAGAGAGCTGCAATCTCTAGCCTATAAGTTGAACGAATTCGAAGAATTAAATCCTCCAGCCTACAGTACCATGAAAAGCTTCTTCGAATTGGTGGAGGCTAGGAATCTAGTGCGCATGCTCAGACGGATGTGCCAAGAGCGTCTTTTACCCGCTTTTTCCATTTCCACAGAATTAGAAGTCATCGAGAGCGAGATACTTCTCAGGGCAGCATCGATCCGCGAATGGCTTGCTAAGCATCGCGTAGAGTTGACGGCATTTGTGGCATTAGACTTTAAAAATTGTAGATTAACTCTCCTGCCTCCCGAGATTGCGTACTTTAACGCCTTGAAGCATCTTGATTTATCCTGTAATTCCCTGGTGAAAATTTCAAGAGAAATTGGCCAGCTAATCGTTTTAAAGGAGCTTAGACTACATACTAATCAACTCAGCAGTTTACCAAGAGCAATCGGTCAGCTAGTGGCTTTAGAAAAGCTTTATGTCTTCGATAATCATTTAGTTAAACTGCCGAAAGAGATTAGCAAGTTAACCGCGTTGAAAAAACTCTCCCTGTCCTCTAATCGGTTTTCTGTCATTTCAAAAGAGATCATGGGTCTAACTGCTCTGATTTCGCTTTTTTTAAGTCATAATCGTCTGCGTAGTGTGCCTAAAGAGATCAGCCAGATGAGCTCTTTGCAAGTAGTTCATTTGAGCAACAATCTATTAACTAGCCTGCCTAGAGAAATTAAACGATTGAAGAACGTGAACTGGCTCTATTTAAATGACAACAGGTTGACTAGCATACCTCGAGAAATAGGACAGATGTCGGGATTGACGCGACTCTATTTAAACGATAATCTCCTCACTCGCATACCCCGAGAGATTGGCAATCTAGAGGCTTTGGAATTTCTTAATTTAGCCTATAATCATCTTCATAGTGTGCCTAAAGAGCTCTGCAAAATAGCAAAAAACAATGAGAAAGCGCGCGGTTTAGACATCCGTGGCAATGGGATGGTGGATCTTCCTCACAGCCTGTGGCATCTCGAATCTCAATGTAAAAAGCAGATTCCAGGACTTCAGACCGAAACCCTTCTAAAACGGATGTTGGGGTCTTTGAAAAAGAAGCATGATTGCCGCGTCATTGCCGATCTTTTACATCGAATGGAAGGGCTTGCTGGAAAGCAAATGCGATCAGAACTTCACCGCTGCATGTATGAAGTCTGTAAAAAAAAGTCGGCTTTGCAAAAAAAGGTGCAAGATCCAACGTTTGGAAGGAAAGCGTTCATCGATCCACAAATCTCTCCCAGACTCAAGATTGCGGCCATTTTTTTATTTTGGAAGCAGTTGCAAGACAAGAAAAAACGTGAAACTATCTGCATAGTTTTGGAAGGTAAGCAAGTAATTTTTGATTCTAGAGGTAATAGAATCAGTCCGCCATCTTAAAAACAACAAGCTAATAATATATTACACCCCAAAAAGTTTTTGGCTCTGAATACCTGTATTTCATTATACTTTAATATTCCCGGCGTTTTAAAAATGAATAAAATAAAACACGATTTTATTTATCCTCAGAAATTTGCTAAAAACGTTCCACTCTGCGATGGCAATAAGGTTGCTTTCCCATCTGATGATAGTAGTCTTGATGTAAAGATTCAGCCGGATAAAAAACAGTGGCTGGAACAAGCTGAGTTACGATTTGATACCCAGATTTTTTCAGCTGATCAATCAGCTTTTCAGCCACTGTTTTCTGTTTTTCCGTAAGATAAAAGACAGCAGATCGGTATTGAGAACCTATGTCTGGTCCCTGTCCCCCCTTTTGGGTAG
This sequence comes from uncultured Simkaniaceae bacterium, assembly GCA_963791555.1. Taxonomy (GTDB): domain Bacteria; phylum Chlamydiota; class Chlamydiia; order Chlamydiales; family Rhabdochlamydiaceae; genus JAGXTH01. Next base: position 57,037 of record CAWBSQ010000001.1, on the reverse strand, counting down.
GATCGTGAATCTCGAAAAACATTTTAGCAAGCGTTTCATAGTCCACCTTAGTGGGGTCGAATACAATCTCCAAAGTTTCTGCATGGCCCGTCTGACCGCTACAAACTTCTTCATAATTCGGATTGACTACACAACCTCCTGTATAGCCTACCTGGGTTCGCATAACACCTTTGAGATTTTTCATTAAATACTCAACCCCCCAAAAACAGCCTCCGGCAAATAAAGCACGCTCATACCCTTCTTGCGTAAAGGCTGGAACAAAAGATAAGGCTAGAGAATTCACACAATGCCTCGTATTTTTTTTTGTGAGATCCTCACCTATAAAAACATGCCCTAAATGGCCATGACAGCAATTGCAACGAATCTCTGTCCGCATTCCATCTGGGTCAGGAACTTTGTCAATTGCACCGGAAACCTCATCATCAAAGCTGGGCCATCCACAGCCAGAAGAAAACTTATCGCTAGATAGATAGAGAGATGCATCGCAGCGTTTACAGACAAAAACGCCAGCAGCATTAAATTGATCATAGGTTCCACTACCAGGTCGTTCAGTGCCTGCACCGCATATAATTTTCTTTTCTTCTGAGGAAAGATCGCGATAACGGAACATGTAATCTCCAGCTAGTAACATTTTCCATCTCTGAAGAAGATGGAGAATGTCACACTCCCTCCTTCAGAGTCCCGAACTAATAGTAAGCGAGCCCTAGATATAGTCCAAAAAAGAGATTTAGACATAGCTTCTCAAGAAAAAATTTATCCTATGGAAAAGTTCTGAAATGGAGGTTGAGGGTTGCCTTACCGTAATGCGAGCTGAGGCCTTCAAGGCAGCAGAACAAGTATTTAGTCGGTGATAAGAGCAAGGAAGGTAAATAGAGACACCCAAAAGGGATGACTACCTCTCCTGGAAGAGTATTTTTCAAACCCTACCGAATGTTTAATCCTAAATCATTAAATGTGAGGTCTAACCCATCACAATTTGGGACTAAACATGTTAGAGACTATCCACAAACCTAAGGCTTTGTCGAGAGTCTCTTAGATGGAAGCTTCGAGGGCGAGGCGCGATTTCGTGCGGCTTGCTTTGTTAGGTTTGAATACGCCGGTTTTGACTCCCTTATCCACTAAACTATACACTTCGGCAAGCTGTGCTTTTGTAGTTGCAGTGTCTTTCTTAAGGAGGGATTCTTTCAAGAGACGGATTGCGGTATTCACCTCTGCTTTATAAGAGCGATTAGCCACACGGCGTCTTTCGCTTTGAAGATCTCTTTTGAGGGCAGTAGGACGTTTTTCTTTAGCTTTTTTCTTTTCTTTTTCTTCGGCCATAAGAAGTCAGTTCTCCGTTTTTTGGAAAAATGGTACTCTATTTGAGACTAATTCGTCAAAAGGTCTCTGCTGTAGGGATGGTTAAAAAAATTTTAGTCGGCCTTTCTTTGCTTTGCGTGCTCTATTTCTCATCGGCAGCCTTTATCGGCTGGTATCGATGGATGCAGTGCGATCAGCGCGCTTGGGGCACATTCACAGCTTGGCGCGTCATCGAAATCGATTCATCGCAGTTTGCTATCGAGACAGACTATACCTTTGTGTACAAGGGACAGCTTTATAGGGGGAGTGCAAGGCACAAACCTTACCCATTCAATCGTCCTTCGGCTGAAAAGGAGATCCAAATCCGGCAGGCTCAGCGTCCAATCATTTATTTTCATTCCAAAAAGCCTAACATCTCTATGTTGCAAAGGGAATTTCCTTTGAAAAAATGTCTTTACGCATTACTAACAGTCAGCATTTTGGGTTATTTTCTCTTATTAGATCGAGTCTATTTCAAGCAGAGCATGAAGAAAGCTTAGATAGCGATTTTTTATCCAGAGGAGGGCGTCTTTCAAACTTTTCCTTGAAAAAGAGGCGGGTTTCAAATAGTGCATTTCAAGGTGTTTCATAGATTGCCATTCGTCTTTGGAACAACTGCGAATGCGATCGAGGAGATCGCCTTGAAATCCAAGACGTTTTGAAAAACAGCGTTCTCGGAGGACTTCAGGCCAGTCTGGATGAGCAGAGATTTCCTTAGGAAAATAGGTTGAATCTAAGGAAATCGCTAATGAAGTGCCTTTGAAAAGGCGACGGTTGCCCTGGATGAGGCTGAATTGATCGTATATCTTGCCTACGCCATGATCATCATAGGAAGCATAATACAGATCTCGCTGGATCAAGAAAGCCTCGGCAGCTGAAAGAGTTCTTTGATTGTATCGGCGATCGTGAAGAATCCATATGACGGTAAACCCTCTGCTCTCGTAGTCAAAGATTCTTTTGGCCGTTTCGTCGAGCGAGATCGGAGAGCATTGGACTTCAAAAACAATTTTCTTTGGTGTCCATACGACATCGGCGATTCTTCCGAGTTCTGGAAATGCAACTTCGAGCTCTGCTTCTTTATACGGAAGCTGTTTTACAATAGCAAGTTGTGTATGGAGGTGCTTCAAGCTTTTCCCGCTCTGCTGGCACAAAGAATTTTTTGAAAGGTGGTAGAAATGGGGTTGTCGGAAAGGTCCCGATCGTACGCGCAGGGGACTAAAACATTCTGGGCAAAGGTAGGTAGAACGTTTATTCGCAGAATGTGCCGGGACTCGATTTTGTCCCTCTAGCGCGGTCAATTGCATACGTTTAAGAGGATAAACATATTCCCATCTCTTGACAAGAAGGGCGTTTCTTTAGAGAATCAATGCAATTTTTCGCCCTCCCCCTATTCCCTTGTCAAGGGAGGAATTACTTCTTTAGGAGATCATGAGCAAGAGCAATTTTGGCTCGCTGTTCAATCAGCAGCATCAGCAGAAGATCGAAGAACTTGTGGCTATTGCCAAAGAACAAGGGTACATCACATACGAAGAGATTAACGACATTCTGCCAATGTCGTTTGACTCAGCCGAACAAATCGATCAGGTGCTCATTTTCCTGAGTGGGATGGACATCCAGATTCTCAATCAGGCCGAGGTCGAAAGGCAGAAGGAACGCAAAAAAGAAGCAAAAGAACTCGAGGGTCTTGCCAAACGCCCTGAAGGTTCTTCAGATGATCCCGTTAGGATGTATCTCAAAGAGATGGGATCAGTTCCCTTGCTCACGCGCGAGGAGGAAGTTGAAATCTCGAAGAGAATCGAAAAAGCGCAGATTCAGATAGAAAGAATCATCATGCGATTTCGTTATTCCAACCGCGAAGCAATCTCCATCGCCAATTATTTGATCACTGCCAAAGAACGTTTCGATAAGATCATTTCAGAAAAAGAAGTGGCAGATAAACAAGGCTATTTTGCGCTTCTCCCCAAGCTTTGCAAATTGCTTAAGGATGAAGATGCGGTCTTAGAAAAATTGCTGTTGGAAACGCGCGATCCCAATCTCAAAAAAGTAGATAAAGTCAAGATTGCCGAAGATATTGAAAAAGGGCGTATTCGAACTCAAGCTTATCTACGTCGAATGCACTGTAAGCACAATATCATTGAAGATTTCGGAGAGGTCATTTTAACTGCCTATGAGCGCTTTCTCACTCTTGAGAAGGAAATGCAAGAGCTTGCTCCGCGTGCCGAGAAGAATAAATTTGCAGGCGCAAAGTTAGCTGCCTTTCAAAGGAAGCTCGAAAAAAGGGAGCTTGCTGCAGGACGGACGTTAGACGAGTTTAAAAAAGATGTCCGGATGCTTCAGCGGTGGATGGATAAAAGCCAGGAAGCTAAGCGCGAAATGGTCGAATCGAACCTGCGGCTTGTCATCTCAATTGCCAAAAAATACACAAATCGCGGGCTCTCCTTTTTGGATCTCATCCAAGAAGGAAATATGGGCTTGATGAAGGCTGTCGAAAAATTCGAATATAGACGCGGCTATAAGTTTTCCACCTACGCCACCTGGTGGATTCGTCAAGCAGTGACTCGCGCCATCGCTGATCAGGCGCGTACTATCCGAATTCCTGTACACATGATCGAAACGATCAATAAAGTTCTCCGCGGCGCTAAGAAACTCATGATGGAGACGGGCAGAGAGCCAACGCCCGAAGAGCTTGCGCAAGAATTAGGGTTGACGCCAGAAAGAGTACGAGAGATTTACAAAATCGCTCAGCATCCGATTTCTCTTCAAGCTGAAGTGGGTGATGGCGGCGAAAGTCAGTTTGGCGATTTCTTAGAAGATACGGCCATCGAATCGCCCGCCGAGGCCACAGGATATGCGATCTTGAAAGATAAGATGAATGAAGTGCTTTCCACTTTGACAGATCGCGAGAGAACTGTGCTCATCGAACGCTTTGGCCTTCTCGATGGGAAGCCAAAGACTCTCGAAGAAGTTGGTGTGCGATTCAAAGTGACTCGGGAAAGGGTGCGCCAAATCGAAGCCAAAGCGCTTCGCAAGATGCGCCATCCAACGAGATCTAAGCAATTACAGGCATTCCTTGATCTCCTCGAAGCTGATTGATTCCTGCTGTGGATCTCAAACTTGGCCAGGAACTTCTTGCTTATATTTTTTCTAACGAGGGCCTGCTAGGGCAGGCTCTAGAAGGATATGAGGAGCGCATTGGCCAGACAGCCATGGCTGACCAAATCTTACATGCCTACCTTGAAGATAAAATTGCCCTTACTGAGGCCGGAACCGGAATTGGAAAGAGTCTAGCCTATCTCGCCGTTGCGATGCTTTGGACAGCAAAACGGCAAGAACGCACAGTAATTTCGACACATACGATTGCCCTTCAGCATCAACTCATCGAAAAGGACATTCCTTTTCTTCAAAAAACGCTAGAGCTCGATTTAGAAGCTACTCTAGTGAAGGGAATGCAAAATTATCTTTGTTTGCGAAAACTTGAAGAGGCAGAGGAAGCGGCAGATCTTTTTGCTACAGATGAAAGTAGACGCGACTTTGATCGCTTGCGCGGCTGGGCAGGGAATGCAACATCGGGATGCCGCTCATCGCTTCCCTTTAGTGTATCTTCGCAAAGTTGGGAGCGTTTTGGAGCTCATGCAGATGATTGTTCATCAGCTAGCTGCCCTCATTTTCGTTCTTGCTTTTTTTTCCAAGCGCGGCGAAAAGCAGAAGAATCGCAATTACTTGTCGTCAATCATCATCTTCTTTTAACTGATCTAGTGGTTAAAGCCGATGAGCAGCGTGTCCAAGAAAAAACTATCCTCCCATCATTCCAGCGTCTAGTGATCGATGAAGCGCACCATTTGGAAGAAGTCGCTTTCGAAGTGTTTTCTAATCATACTGATTGGATTGCTTTGATCAAGCTCATCAATCGGTTTTTCCTCTATCGTGATGATCCTGAAGGAAGAACTCGTATTTTGGAAAAGGCTTTAGAAAAATCTGGTCAAGCAACGCATGTTCTCACGATCGATTTGCCTGCACAGAAGCAGGAGATTTTACGCAAACTCGAAAGGGCTTTTAACCTTTTAAAACAATTTATCGATCAACACTGTTTGCAATATGAGAGGCGATTGCGTGTAAAGCTCGATTGGAGAAATGAAGCTATTTGGAGCGATTCTGTTGTCCCAGCCTTTAAAGATGCAGCAGATCTCATCATGAAATGGGTGATAAGTTGGCAAGCATTATGCGCTTTGGGCTCTTCTGAGGAAAGTGTCATTGGAGAAATCCTCATGCTGGCCTCTCGTTTAGAAGATCGTGCCAAGTTCATTCTCCTTTTTTTTGATCTCGACATGGATTGGAAAAAGTATGTCCGTTGGATTGAATTTGAAGAGGATAAAACTATTCGTCTCATCGAAGTGTCGCTGGATTTGGCAGAGAAAATGAGGACGGTTTTGTTTTCCCCTTTACGTACAACGGTCCTATGCAGTGCTACCCTTTGCCAAGGGCAAGATTTTTCATTTGTTAAACAACGGCTTGGGATAGAAAAAGATGAGGGTGTAAACGAAGCAGCCTTTAATTCCCCTTTTGATTACAAGAATAGAACACGATTCGTTGTTCCCAACGACCTTCCTGAACCAACGGCTAAAGAATTTGTCCAAAAGGCGATCGATGCCGTTGCAGCACTTGTCCAAGCTAGTCAAGGAGGCGCTCTTGTCCTCTTTACCTCAACGGAGATGCTGCGTGAAGCTTGCTGTTCCCTTATGCAAAGAAAAGAACTGGCTGAATACCTTTTTCTTAGGCAAGGAGAACTTGGAAGGAACGCGCTCTTTACGCGGTTTAACGAAAGTCCTAAAGCCGTTTTACTTGGTGTCGATTCGTTTTGGGAAGGTGTCGATATTCCTGGAGATGCGCTTCGCCTTGTGATCATCGTCAAATTGCCATTTCATGCGTTACAAGATCCTTTGGTCGAAGCTTTGCAAGAACAAATTTCGCTTAAAGGTGGAAACCCTTTCTATGACTACTCTGTTCCTAAGGCTGTGATGAAATTCAAACAAGGGTTTGGTCGTCTGATGCGGCGAAAAGAAGATCGAGGCATCGTTGTCTGCTTAGATAAGCGCATTTTTACTAAGAATTATGGCAAACGATTCTTAAAAACACTTCCCAACTGCGAAAAAGTGTTTTTACCGATGCAAGAATTAGAAACTATGGTCAGTAGATTTTTTGGCAGCGATGTAAAACACATTTAAATCGATCTCTTTCGGAACTTCCAAATGTTTAAATGCGTTCTTATCGTTTGTGCCTTTTTTACCAATGTGGCTGTTGCATCCACATATGTACAAACAACTTTTGATGTCGAGCAGGTAAAACAAGAAGTCACCATCGAACTTGCGCAAGAATTAAAAGGTAGTCCTCATGCGCGACCATTTCTACTATTGATAGGAGGATTCCCTGGCTCAGGGAAAACGACTTTGATCAAGGCGCTATCTGAAACACACGATTTCGCTATCATCGCTTGGAATGCGATGCGACAATCTCTTTTGAATAGAAAGATCTATGGCTCACCTTTTGACGGAGAAATCCTCGAAACCGTGCATAAGAACTTATTTAGACTTTGTTTACAGCGGCATGTCAATGTTGTTATTGATACAAATTCATATGCACGAAATATTAGAGAATTTGAGAAGTTTCTTCGAGAGGAAGAAGAGGGCCAAATCTATAAAGTTGTAAAAATATGTCTGAATCCTCCTGTTGAAACCCTATTTAGGCGGCTCCGTGCTCGAGAACACAAAGAAGGCGTACATCAAGGAAAGGAAAGCGATCTTCTTAGGGACTTAAATTCATCGCGGAAAAAGATCGATTTCAATGATTACGCTCTAATCATCAACACCGAAGAGGTTCCCTTTCAAACAGAGTTGGAGATGGTCAATTCTTACCTAGAAGTTCTAGGGATAGAAAATTAATCATTCGAATGAAGTTCAAAGGGAATTGGAGCATAGCAGATTCGAACCGCTGACCTCGACAATGCCATTGTGGCGCTCTACCAACTGAGCTAACGCCCCTTAATTACCATCGAGCTTTTCGATGCAAATCGCAGGATTCGTATAGACAAGTTGACAGTATCCTTGCGATTTGCAGATGAAAATCAGCTTAAAAGAACACAAAAATCGACAGAAATGAATCCGTTAAAATAGGCTCTTAGCAAACAATAGCTCTATTTCATTCGCGAACTAAAATGAACTGTTTATTTCCATGAATATCTGTTGCATCAAGCAAATTAGGTGCCCATCCAAATGGATGGACCGTATCTTGAAAGAGTTTTTTGATATGCGGAACTGAGATGTTAGAACTGTTTTGAATCGTGAACACCTTGTTGTCAAAATCGTAAGTGAGTTGTAAACGATGATCTTCTTTTTCTAACTTTTCTGCTACCCACATAACAGCAACTTGAAGAATCTTATTCTCTACAAAAACAGTCGAAGGATCGAAAGAATTCACAGTTCTTAGAGGTATTGAATGAAAATACGTAAAAGGGTCTGAATTTTGGAAGGTTGTGACAGCACCAATCTCTTTAGGTAAAGAACGTAGTTGGTTGTTTGACAAAGTGAGTTGTTGTAATCCTTTAAGAAGATTAATCTTACCAGATAATTGTGATGGTGTTCCTAAGATTTTAGCATGTAATTTAGCTACAGTTTCTGCTCCGGATGAACTAGAAGAAGATGAACTAACGCTCATTGTAGACGAAGATGTCGGCAAAGTCGACATTGCAGCAGATGAGCTCGATATCAAAGATGAAAGAGAGATTGATTGAGCTGATGATAGTAATACCCTGATTTGAGATCCATCTGTAGACATCTGTAATGGAGAGGGCGAAGATGTCGTCGATGTTGATGAACATGGAGAGGATGGACCTAAAGCACTTGTAGTCATAGAATATTCCTTTTTGGGATTTTTAATGTGGCTTAATTGTAAAACAATTGGAATTTTATGCGGGTCTGAATTTTTTTTTAATGCGAACGCTTATGCAATCAACATTAGGGAATTTGAGAAATTTCTTCGAGAAGAAGAAGAGGGTCAAATTTATAAAGTTGTAAAAATATGTCTGAATGCTCTTGTCGAAACCCTATTTAGGCGGCTTCGTGCTCGAGCACACAAAGAACGCGTTCATCAAAGGAATGAAAGCGATTTACAGCGCGATTTAGCATACGCAAGAAAAAAGATCGATTTCAATGAATACGCTCTAATCATCAACACCGAAGAGGTCCCCTTTCAAACAGAGTTGGAGATGGCCAATGCTTACCTAGAAGTTCTAGGGATAGAAAATTAATCATTCGAATGAAGTTTAAAGGGAATTGGAGCGTAGCGGGTTCGAACCGCTGACCTCCACAATGCCATTGTGGCGCTCTACCAACTGAGCTAACGCCCCTTAATTGCCATCGAGCTTTTTGATTTGTACCATCTGAATGAAAAAATGGTCTTTTGCATTCACTCATAGACAGTCTGTAACTAAAAAGCCTGCTTGAGGGAAAAGTTTAGGTATTTAGCAGATTTTGCTACAATACAAAAAAAAGTTTATCAGCGCCCTTTTATCGAGGCGCCATAAGAATTTTCTTCTTTTCGAAAAGACGGTAATTAGTAAGGCCATGCATTTTTTTGATCGGATTCCAGAAACACCGGAAGACCCTATTTTTGGCTTAGTGGAAGCATTTAAAAAAGATCCTCGCCAAGAGAAGCTCTTTTTAGGTATGGGGGTTTACCGAAATGAAGAACTTGAGCCTGTCATCTTGAAAGCTGTGAAAGCGGCCGAAAGAGAGTTGCTAGAAATAGAGAAGAGCAAAGAATATTTGCCGATTGCCGGAGATGATCAATTTTTAGAATCCTTAGGGGCCCTTTTGTTCGGTAGGACGGTTTGGGATAGTATGCATAGCAAAATTGTAAGTGTGCAAACTGTGGGCGGGACTGGCGCTTTGCGCCTTGGAGCAGATTTTTTGAAATCACAGAAAATTGCTAATGATGTTGTGATTTCTGATCCTAGCTGGCCAAATCATAGAGGAATTTTTTCTCGTGCTGGCTTTGGTATTGGAACGTACCCGTATTATGATTTTGAGAGGAAGGGAATTTGCTATGAAGAGATGTGCAAGCTGCTTAAACAATTAGAACCAAGGACAGTTGCGATTTTTCAGGCGAGTTGCCACAATCCGACTGGCATGGATTTAAATGATGAACAATGGAAAGAAGTGGCGCACATTACTAAAGCACAAGGTTTGATCCCATTCTTTGATTGTGCGTACCAGGGATTTGATAAAGGAGTCGAGCACGATCTATCTTGTCTAACTCATTTTATTGAGACCGGGCAAGAGTTTATAGTGGCTTACTCGTGCTCGAAAAACTTTTCGCTCTATTATGAAAGAGTAGGGGCTTTGTTTGTGATCCTTCTATCAGAATCGGAGAAGCACCGGGTGCAAAATGCGCTCAAAGCGCTAATAAGAAATATATTTTCCAATCCTCCAGCCCATGGAGCAAAGATCGTTGCAAAAATCCTGAAGGATGTAAAGTTGACTAATTTATGGATGCAAGAACTCAAGGAAATGAGAGAGAGAATTGCTTCAATGCGGATAGAATTGACACAAGCTCTAGGGCAGCCTTCGATTGCTGCTACTCATGGGTTATATTGTCTCTTACACCTGGCAACAAATACCGTAGAGTATTTAAAGAAAGAAAAAGCGATTTACATGACGGCTGATAGTAGAGTCAATCTAGCAGCATTGAATCAACATGCAATAGAGAGACTGGCTCATGCGCTCGCTTAGAATTTGGCCTTATCTTCTCCTGCTGCTCTTTTTGCTCGGATTATTTAGTTTGCCAAGAACGTTGCAAGGGCATGTACATGCATTGGCTACCACCCTCTTTTCGGCATTGCCTATAACCAAAGACAGACACGAGCATAATCAAACAGAATCTTTCATGTTGGAGCAAGAGAACTTACTGCTCAAAAAGGAAATCGCCCGGCTCAAACAACAATTGACCCAAGAAGGATGGATCGAAAAACAAATTGAGAGGCTTGCGCAGATACGAGGAAGAGAAGTCAAAGATCATGGATGGCGTGAGTTTTTTGCAAGAAGGGCCCAACAGCTTGCATCACGCTTAGAAATGCAGATGCTAGGAATCCCTGCTAAAGTCATTTTTCGCGATCCCCATTTTTGGAGTAGTTATGTTTGGATCAATGTAGGTTCTTCGGACAATAGAAGTCTTGGTGTTGAAGTGATTGCTAAGAACAGTGCCATCGTCGTTGGAAATAAGTTGATTGGAGTTATAGAAGAGATCGAAGAGCGGCGTTCTAAAGTCCGCTTGCTCACAGACATTCAGCTTGTGCCGGCCGTTCGTGCTATTCGAGGCGAACAAAGCACCCATCTGTTTTTTGAACTCACCGATCGATTGCTTAGCGTTTTAAAAGCAAAAAGGGGGCTTTTTGCATCTCCGAGCGAAGAACTACAGGCGATAGAAGCCCTTGAGAGGGTAAAAGCTACGACCTTGCTGGCGTGGGGCGACCACTATTTAGCTAAAGGAGAGCTTTCTGGTAGTAGTTCGCCTTTATGGAGAAGTCGAAAAACCCTTCTTAAAGGGGCAGGATTCAATTATGATTTTTCTGATGAAGAGGGACCAGCACGCGATTTGCGTTCAGGCGAAGCGATTGGTTCCCCTGACCGTTCTCCGATTTCTTTGCTCAACCCAGGGGATTTGTTGGTTACCAGCGGTCTCGATGGTGTTTTCCCTTCGGGGCTCGAGGTAGCAATTGTGACGAAAGTACAAATCCTTCGAGAAGGTGCAGCAAGCTACGAGCTTGAAGCGATTCCAGCTATTACTAATATCAATGACCTGGTCGATGTTTGGGTGCTTCCACCCATGAAACAAAGCCAGAAATTAACAACAAGTCCAACCTAAATTATGCAAGAGGTCTAGTACATGATGATGAAAACAATTCCAACATTCTTATTTTTAATTCTTTTTTGCTCCAATACGCCTGTGCACCTTTTTTCTGAAACGGATGAAAAGCAACAGAATAAAGAAATTAGCGTCCAAATGGAAATGGATGAGGAAGATTGCGGGTGCGAACAAGCAGCAGATGATAGTGAATCAGAAAACAATCAAGCCGAGTGAATCAATTCTTTGTAAAACTATACACATCGTGATTCAAAAACCAATTTTCGAGTCCCGCTATGTATACAAGGATTTGCTTTTCAAAGCAGATTTTGCAAATGCCTGATAGGTATTTAAAAGAATTCTCGTTCGATATCAGGGTAAGCAGCTTTTTGCATAAGAGTCTTCAGGGATGCACTTAAGGAGCGGGGAACATCCTCATCGCCAAAGGCATAGTGGTACATTTCATGGCGTATTTCTGAAAAAAGCTGCTTATCATAAGGAAGAAGGGTCTCTAATTTTTGATAAATTTGCGGATATTCGTCAGGTGTCATGTGTATACCGCAACGATAGAGAAATAATCCCGCATCAGATTGTGGATTTCGGTCATTTTGATTAAGAAAGAGCATCGGTTTATCAAAGGCAAGAAAATCATAACCGATCGATGATGCGTCGCTCATGTAGAGATCGATACGTTCTAGAAGGGGCATGATAAGAGGGAAATCTTCGAGGAGAAGGATATGAGGATGAGCGAAGAGCTCTTCGCGTATTTTCTCAAAAAAAGCATGCTCTTGTAAAACTAGATTAGGGTGAGGTTTGATGATGAGATTGATTCCAGGGGGCAAATGATCGATCAAAAGGTGATAGGCATCGAGGAAGCTGCAGGATTTTTCGCTGTCTATCCATGTGGGAGCATAGAGAATCGTCATCTTGGCAGGTTCAAGGCTTTTCAAAACTTCTTTGACTTTTCGATCGTAAAAAGCGCGATGAGCTTGATAGTCCATCAAACGGTAATTCCCTAGCAAAGCATACCCTTTGACCCTATCAAGAACACCTAGAGATTGAAGCAAATCGACCATTTTTTTCCCGTAAAGCAAGAGCGCACGTTCGTTGAGCAGAGATTGCATGAAACCGCTTAAGTGCCCTTTATCTGATTGTCCATGAGGACACCAAATAGGGACGATTTTCTTGCCTGCTGTTTTCTCCGCAAAGAAAAACAGCTGTTCGATATCTATGGAATTAAGGCAGCTGATGACGTGAGAATAATCTTGGACGAGACAGTTAGCCGCATTAAAACGGTCGATCAGCTTGATATCTACAATAGGATAAAAACGTTTGGCGGCGTCAAAGATCTCTTCATCCGTGACATAAAGAGGTAAAGACAAGTGTTGTGATAGAGGAATTAAGTGGTCAAGATGGTGCCATGCCGGCCCATAGAGAAAAATAGCAACGTTCAAAATAATACCCTTGTCTTCCTAGAAACTAATCTATTTGGGACGGGGATAGGTTGCAAGGATTGTACGAGCGGCTTCCTTTGAGGGAGTAGGCAGAGGAACATGAGAAGAGGACATGCTTTTAATATCTCCGGCTTCAATGGTATGAATGCGTATATTTTGTTGATTCATCTTTTCAATGAGAGCTGTTAATTGGTCTCGCATAGAGAGGATCTCGCAATCTTCCTCCTTAATCAGATTTGGAGCACTACCATTGATGGATTCGAGCCTATGGGTGACCTCGATCCGAGTCGAACGAAGTTCACAGAGTCTGGTCAGCAGGCCGACCCTCTCTAGCATCACCTGAGTCCATGCCTTGCGATCTTTTGCAAGAAGAGTGAGCTCTTCTTGTTGCATGCTCGTCAGCATTTCTCGCATAGCGCCAATCTCCTGCTTTAAGGAGGATTGAAGGATTTCATGAATCGCTTTCCTCTCGTTCGAAATGGCATCATCCATGACGATTTCCCCATGTTTGTGCTTAAGAAAGAATTTGCAAATGCTTTCTAAGAAGAGAAGCAAAGGCCATGCCAAGAAGAATTGGTGGATCAACTTTTTCTTCTATGTTTCTAGAGATGAAACTCTTAAAAAAAATAGGCAGCCTAGAAGAAATCGGACAAGTGGAGCTATACTTATCGAGATGACCTAAGAAAGAGGAAAAAATTGCCGCTAGAAGAAAAAATTGCCGCTATGGAGCTGCTCAAAGCGTGGTTCAAAGAGCATAGGAGAATATTTCCTTGGCGGGATCAGAAAGTCGATCGTTTGGTTGCGCCTTATCGAGTTTGGGTTTCAGAAATCATGCTGCAACAGACAAGAGCTGAGGTCGTTGAACCTTTCTTTCTTGCATGGATGACGCAATTTCCCACCCTAGAACATCTAGCTCGAGCCGAGGAGCAAGAAGTGATCAAGGCTTGGGAAGGTCTCGGTTATTATTCACGGGCAAAAAGACTGTGGCGAGCGGCAAAATATTTGGTGGAACACAAGGCAGGACAAATTCCCAATAACTATGAGGAGTTGCTCGAATTAGATGGCTTTGGACCGTATACCGCTGGAGCAGTATCGAGTTTCGCTTTTCAAAAAAAGGCGGCGGCCGTCGACGGGAATGTTGCAAGGGTGATTACAAGACTTTTTGCTATCCAAGACGACATAGATAACGCACAAGTACAAAAACAGCTTCGCGAACAGACACTTAAGTTGTTGCCAGATGAGGAACCTTGGGTAGCGATGGAAGCCTTGATCGAATTAGGAGCTTTAGTGTGTCGTAAAAATCCCGACTGCGGGGAGTGTCCTATAAGGGCTGTTTGCGATGCGCAACGTTGCAAACTCTCTTCGGTTCTTCCTAGAAAAAAAGAAAAGAAAAAAATAGAACGCATTGAGAGAGAAGTGGCTCTTTTGATTTTTCAAAAAGATGTCCTTATCAACCAAGTCGCTCCTGGAAAAGTGATGGCAGGGCTCTATGAATTTCCTTATTTCTCTAAGCTTGGCAAGCCTATCGATGATCGATTGAAGGAGATCGGCATACAAGGAGATTTCTTAGTAGTTTCCCATCTGGATTCTGTAAAGCATAGCTTTACACGATTCCATGTGCATCTCTACCCTATTATTCTCAAATGCAGTAAAAAGATAAGCGCCTATCCATATGATTGGCATCCCATTGAGAAATTGCGAGAGTTGCCATTTTCTTCAGGGCATAGAAAACTCATAGGAGCATTAGAAGACCTCTTTCGGAATTAATACCAAAACGCATGAAAAATACGACATTAGACAACGCCAATTGGTATAAGAGGGCATTACAAAAGAAGTTTAGAGGAAGAGTACTCGATCCTTTCATCACCACGTTTTGGGGGTATTAAATGATGACGTTTTTGAAGCGTAGGACACTTATTTCCATTGGGACAGGGGTGCTATTGGCATGCACCGTTTTGTTGTTTTTATCTTGGGGGGAGGGAAAAACCGATAAGCTCTTTATTAGAGCGAAAAAAGCCTTCGACGATAAAGATTATAATGTTTTGGCAGCGCTCGTAGAAAAATACCCAGCCTATTTGCACAATTACCGGAAGAATTTAACGCTAGAATTGCTCAAAACCAAGCAGACCGAGCACACCCATTTTAGCGATACTCTCAAGCGCCTGCAGGCGTATTGCCCCCTGCAAGCAAAGGCATCATATATTTCCCTGTTGATTTCCAAGGGGGAATTGGAATCCGCCTTAGAAGAGTCATTAAGCTTAGACGCAGATCTTCAAAAACAGGAGTCCTCTGGGTCCATCGTGCAACCTGGGGCTATTGTCAAAATGGTCAATTTATTGCGGATAGCAGAATTACACTCTTTCCTCGGACATTTTCAAGAGGAAGTCGAGGCGTGGGAAAAGTTGGAACGTCTAGTAGGCTGGGGGGATCAAAAAACTTTGCAAGATGCCCTGGCATATAACGAGGCACTTCCCCTCTTAGAGAGAGGATTTCAGGAACAAGGCATCGACTTAAAAGAATATATTCACTTTCGCAAACAAAACAGTGCAATGCTCAACTGAAGTGATGGTTCGCACACATTCTCTTTGACTCTGCTCTTAGAAAGAATTTGCAAATTCTTTCTTAGCGCTTTTCATGCGAAGACGATGCTTCCGACATCGTAAGATGAAGCGTCTTACCAGCATGAAGACCGACGATAAAGAAAATAAGAGGAGAAATAAGAACAGCAAGAACAAGGATTACGCCAGCAATGATCAACTGGGTATTCTGATCTTGCCTAAAGAAAAATCCCATTATACTATGCGACATCTTCAAAATTTTTTGAGGCATAAGACCGCCGATGATGCCTCCGATTGCTGCAAGAGCTACACTCCAAGTCGCTCGCCAGATCAGACCCATGCCGAAAATTCCAGCTAAAACGAACAGCGCAACGATAAACACCTCGAAGCGATATCTTTTTACGAATCCTTCTAGTTCTTTCACGGAAAGCCCCTCTTGTTTTTTTTTCTCTTCCATGGACACCCTCAGCTAATCATGAAAATAGATAAATTAATCTCTTTAAGTTGAATCTAAAAACTTAACAGTTTTTTAGCAATAAAGCTTTTTTGTTTTCTAAAAGTTCTTTCACATTTCATATGTATCTTGATCACGATACTGGCGTTGTCACGCGTTTTGGAATCTTCTCAAAACCGTCTATTCTTTCCTCTTCCGGGGGGTAACTTCGCCGCCCAAACGTGCTATCCCAAGCCTTAAGAAAGTGTTTGCAAATTCTTTTCCCTATGAGAATGGGAAGATTTTCGAGGAGATTGCAAAATGCGGGGCGAAGCCAGTATCGGGACGGTGATATGAGCAAGAACCGCATTTTGGAAGATCCCGAAAAGGTTTCCGTTCTCTAGGAAAATGAATTTGCAAATACTTTCTAAGGCCTGGGTATTCACATAGAATAAACTCTTCAAATACTCTCTGGGGTTTGACAACAGTCTTAGAGTCTCCTATCATAGCCAGGTTTTAGAGTTTGTGGTCGAATGGCGGGTTAGTCGTTTTTTAACCTGAAATCCGGATGATAAATCAACTGACACAGCTTTCAACGACAGGCTCTTAGAGAGTGTTTGAAAACTATTTTTCCTGTGAGAATGGGAAGATTCCGAAAAGGCTTCTATTCTCTAGGAAAATGAATTTGCAAACACTTTCTTAATTTTGGCAATGGACCTTCATAATTGAATAATGATGCATAGCTTGTGATTGTTTTAGGAAAACGCAAAGATTTTTATCGTCCCGTAATACGGTTTTTCTTTCCTGTCTCAATGGTTTTGGGTTTTGTATCGATCGTGTTTTTAGGATTTTTGTTCAGTTATTTTCGATGTAAAGAGGTAAAAGCCCAAAATTTAATTTCAATCGACCGTGCAAGAGAGATGGCCATAGAGAATCGCCTTTTGCAGCAGCGTCTTTTTTCGCTACGTGAGAATGGCGAAAGCACATTTTTAAATTTTACAAACGGCTTGCAACTGTATGCGTTGAATACTAGACCCGATGCACAGCAGATAGAACATGAAATTGGACAACCACAGTTTTTATTAGCCTTTCATGGACATTTTATGCCGCTGGCTCTTCGTAGTGGACAACCCGTCTATTTCTCGGATGAAAAATCAAATCCTTCTTTGAATCGGGTGAATGGCCCGCCATCTCCTTTAGTGATTAGTCCCTCTCCTACGAATTGGAAAATAACACCTACTGCTTTGGAAGATCGTGTCTTCATCCAAATCGAGGATAATAAAATCAAATCTGAGCTTCTTTTACACAAGGATGCATCGAAACGTACATC
Organism: uncultured Simkaniaceae bacterium; assembly: GCA_963791555.1. GTDB lineage: Bacteria > Chlamydiota > Chlamydiia > Chlamydiales > Rhabdochlamydiaceae > JAGXTH01. The sequence continues at coordinate 40,030 of CAWBSQ010000001.1, read as the reverse complement.
TTTCCATGAAAAGGCTTTTGGATCGAATTGGTTTAGGAGTCTTAAATCAGCCAAATTCTGGACCGCTGATCGGTTAGCCTCTGAACAAGAACGTTCTAAAGAAGATCGTCTTAAGCTGGGGTTCGGCGCCCAGAATGCAGAAAATGTGGTGGTTTGTTCGGTAGGAGATTATTTAGTTTTCATCTCAGGTCGTTGGCAAGCTGGACAATTAGCCTTTGCTAAAGGTCGCCCACTTGCTAAACTACTTGCAGTAAGCGCTTCCGGGTTAACTTTGACGACATGGGATGAAACCGGATTTTTTTCTCAGATGATCACGATTCCGATAATCGACATGGCGCCCTATGCCTTTGTAAGGCCTGAGTCATTGTTCTCTTCTCTCAAACAACGCAATAATTCAGAGGTCAGTTGTATCATGGGCAAGCGCAGGGTGGTCCTTAAAGCGGGCACGCGGTGGATTAAATCACAAAGAGGATGGCATCGATTGAAAAGTCGTCCAGAAATTGAAGATTACGGTTCGTATCGCATATTGGGCGAACTCATAATCATCGATGGGTTGGAGTCCTTTCAAGGAAGAACAGTGATTAAAGGACGTCTCATCGATCCGCTACGCCTTCATATTGAGTCATTTTCTCTTCAAGTTGCTGAAAGCCCTGGACGAACGAACAAGCCCCATCATCCGGGGCCCGTTGAGAAGCCTCATAATGGAAAAATCGCATTAAAACCTCGAACGTCTGTTTTCGATAAAAGGCTCTTAAAAGCTGAAAAAAAGCTTCAATACCATGAATAGATTCTTCCACATCCATCTGCTTGCCATTTCCCTCTCTTTATGGGCACAAGCTTTCGAAGAAAAGGATAAGAATAGCTACCCCTTGTCATTCAATAGCGTCGATGGTGACGCTTTTGTCAAGCAGATCAATTCCGCGATTGCCGATCAAAGGAGCCAATTGGTCAAATTATCGGCCAAAGCTGCAGCCCTAATGGAAAAGGGAGCGGAAGAAGGGCAGTTTAAACAATTGCTTAGCGACGTTCGCAATGTAAGGGAATCAATCAGTCAGCTTGAGACACAATGGCGTGATACCATTTTGGCAGAAGCGAAACAAGATGAAGAGGGATATGCCCTTTGGGATCAGGAGGAAACGACGCTGGCTCAACTGATCATGGAATATGGGGCGCTCGATTACCTCTTTATCGTTCCTCCGGAGATGGCTTCTTTGAAGATCAACATCCATTCTGGAATTCCGATTCCGCGCGAATCTTGGGGAGACATGCTAGAAATACTCCTCAATCATAATGGGATCGGCATCAAAAAACTCAATAATTATGCAAGACAGCTGTACATCTTCAAACAAGACCTTTCAGCCGTACAGCTCGTCGCCTCATCACGAGAATCGCTTCTCCTTTCTCCCAGTAATGTTCGTGTTTTCTTTGTTTTTTCTCCCCCAATAGAACAAGTCAAAAGCGTGACTCAATTTTTTGAGCGATTTTCAGATGCTAAGCAGACGTTTGTTTATCAAGTAGGCACTAAAATAGCCCTTGTTGCTTCACGGGATGACCTGCTAAGGCTGATCGATCTTTATGAAAATGTTTGGAAGGACGCTCAAGGAAAAGTTTCGAGGGTTGTAGCGGTAAGCAAGATCAATGTTAAGGAAATGGAGAAGATATTACAGGGATTTTTTGGAGAGACGCTCGACAAAGTAGGCCGTCCTCCTTTCGGAAAATCTGAACAGGAATCCTTAAGTATATTTTCGTTGGCAAGCGGCAATGCGATCGTTCTCATCGGTTCGCAAGAAATCGTTGATCGTGCTGAGAAGATCATCCGTTCGACTGAAGAGCAGATGCTCGATCCTTCTGAAATCACAGTTTTTCTCTATACGTGTCGACATAGCGACCCCGTGGATTTGGCGAAAGTATTTGAAAAAGTCTACAACTCCCTTTTGATGGTCGCTCCTGAACCGTCGAAAGAGCTTGAGATCAACTATCAGACAAAGGGGATTGGCCCGAATACTCCTGATGGATATCAGCCAACACCACCGCTCATGATCGGACCTAAACCATTGAATTCAGGCACAGTCACTTCGGTCGATGCTGAAGTGAGTTCGGAACATTTCATTCCTGATCCAAAAACAGGCACTCTTTTGATGGTCGTTCGCCGCGATGCTTTGGCGAAGATCAAGGATCTTCTCAAGCAGCTCGATATTCCTAAAAAGATGGTGCAAATCGAAGTTCTCTTATTTGAGAAGAAGCTCCATACACAGAATAATTTTGGGTTGAACCTGCTCAAACTCGGCAGTAAAAATACTGTGTTATACGAAGGGTTGTTTGCGCCATCGGGTAAAGGTGTTCTACAATTTCTCTTCCAAAACGGCAAAAGCAAACATTTTCCAGCCTTTGACATTACCTATAGCTTTTTAATGACCCAAGAAGATGTTCAACTCAATGCAGCCCCCTCTGTTATTACGGTAAATCAAACGCCTGCTACGATTTCCATACAGGAAGAGATTTCGATCAATAACGGTGCTGCGCCGATCGATACCAACAAGGGTATAGCATTCGAAAAATCGTTTGCGCGAGCGCAGTATGGGATTACCATCATGTTGACGCCCATTGTCCATGCTCCAGAAACTCTCAGTGAAAGCGATGAAAAAGCCAGTTTTATTACTCTACAAACAAACATCACGTTCGATACCACTAAACCCCATCCTGATGATAGACCCCTGGTAGAGAGACGTCATATTGAAAATGAAGTTCGCGTTGTCGATGGGCAGACAGTTATCTTAGGCGGATTACGCCGTAAGACCTCTCATGATAACCAAGACCGTGTTCCCTTCCTTGGAGAAATTCCTTGGATTGGAAGGTTTTTTGGCTCTACTAGGCTCGTCGATCATAACACTGAAATGTTCTTTTTCATCACACCTCGCATCGTTTTAGATTCACGAGAGCAGATGGAGCAAATGAAGAGAGAAGAACTCAAAAAAAGACCGGGAGACTTGCCCGAATTTCTCGAGAAGATCATGGAGGCAAGAGAACGAGAGCAGCGCAAATATTTCCAAAATAGCCTTAAAGTCTTTTTCACGGGACCCTAAGCATGGAAGAGTCGGCGAAGCATATCACCGAAAACTTCGGAATGGAAGTCTTAGAAAATCTACAAGCTTTTCGCTTTATCCAAGAAGGGATATGTCCTTTTCCGTATGCGTTTGTTCGGAAGCATAAACTCATTCCCCTCGAATGCAAAGAGAATGGTGAGTTAGCGATCGCTATTGCAGATCCTCTCAATCTTTCTGCGATTGAAGAAGTGCGTTGCCTAAGCGGGCAGAAGACAAGAGAATATTTTGCTAAAGAGGAGCTCATTCTCGCTGCCATTGAGCGCTGTTTTGGCGGTTCCGAAGGAAACCCCTCGTCCCTAATTGCCGATCTTGTTACGGATGTCAAAAATCATCAAGTCCGCGAATCGAGCGATGGTTATGATCTTTTAGGAGGAGAGTCACACTCTCCCGTCATACGGCTATTGAATGCCCTCATCGTCGAGGCTGTTCAGCAAAAAGCATCAGATATTCACTTCGAACCGACAGAAGATGGGTTGCAAGTTCGCTATCGCATCGATGGCGTACTCCAAAAACGGCATGCTCCTCCAAAAGATTTGCAGGGGCAAATCATCACGCGTATCAAGGTGTTATCCAAACTCGATATAGCCGAACAACGATTGCCGCAGGATGGAAGGATCAAACTCAAGGTTGGAGAACGTGAGATCGATTTTCGGGTCAGTAGCATTCCGGTTGCTTTTGGAGAACGGTTGGTCTTGAGAATTCTCGATAAAAATCAAGTGATCGTAGGTCTTTCCTCTGTTGGGATGAGACAAGGAGTTTTAGAGGATTTTCGTAAGCTCATACGTTATACAGAAGGGATCATTCTTGTCACTGGGCCGACAGGCAGTGGCAAGACCACGACCCTTTACAGTGCACTTAGCGATATCCTTTCTTCTGAGATCAACATCATGACGATCGAAGATCCGGTCGAATATAAACTGCCAGGGATGGCGCAAATCGGCGTCAACCCAAAGATAAAGCTCGATTTTGCTACGGGATTGAGGCACATCTTACGTCAAGACCCGGATGTCATCATGATCGGTGAAATCCGCGATAAAGAAACAGCAGAAATAGCGATCCAAGCATCGTTGACAGGCCACTTAGTTTTCAGCACCTTGCATACGAATGATGCTCCTTCTGCGATCACTCGACTCGTCGATATGGGCATAGAATCTTATTTGCTGTCTTCTTCCCTCATAGGTGTACTGGCGCAAAGGCTTTTACGCAAACTTTGCAATGCCTGTAAATGCTCTTACGAAGCAGGAGATTTAGAAAAAAGGGAATTTGGAATTGCTGCTGATAAACTCCTCTTTCGCCCACATGGATGCGAGCGATGTTTTGGCACTGGTTATCAAGGTCGGCATGGAATCTACGAACTCATGCCGATCGACTATGCTTTAAAGCAGCAAATGCTTAAAAGCGCTGAGAGCAACGCGTTAAAAAAAGTGGCCTTTGCTGCTGGACTTTCTTCTCTGAAAAAGGAAGCTGCTATTCTCGTGGAACAAGGTGTCACATCCGTTGCAGAAGGCTTGCGTGTATGTCGAGGGATTGAGGAAGTGTAATGCCATCTTATCGTTATCAAGCGATCTCTTCTGAAGGGAAAAAAATGGCGGGCCTCATCGAGGCTGATTCACTTTCGTCTGCGAAAGAGCGTCTTAGGATGAGGAAAATCCTAGTCACGAATTTGAATGAAGAGAGGGAAAAAGGGAGGAAGATCTCTTTAAAGCTCGAGCTTAAGCTCTCTTTCATGCGCGAGCTAGCGCAATTGTTAAAAGCAGGATTGCCGCTTTTTGAATGCCTTGTGATGGTCGAAGAGAAATCTCGTAAAGAGCGACATCATGCTCTTTTGATCGACCTCATCGATCGATTGAAGCAGGGAGAGAGTTTGTCGAGTGCTATGAAAAATTACCCTAGGATGTTCAACGGGATCGATCTTTCTATGATTGCAGCAGCTGAAGAATCGGGAACCCTATCCGAGGCATTTGCCCAACTTTATCAGTACCTCGAAAAGCAGGCACGCTGGAAGAAACAATTGCTCTCGATCACGACATACCCTCTCTTTTTGTTGTCATTTTCGTTTTTCATCTTTTTCGCATTGCTTTTCTTCCTCATTCCGTCGATGCAGGAACTCTATGAGGGCCGTCAACTTCAGCCTTTAACGCAAGCTGTCCTTTCGTTGAGTCGATTTTGTCGAGAGAATGCTTCGGTGCTAGGAGGGTTGATAGTTCTTGGAATCGGGGGCGTCTTTGTGCTGATTCGCAATCAGAGCTACCGACAAAGGGTCTCTCGCTGGGCACTGCGGTTACCTATAATTGGAGATGTAGTCGTGCAAATGGTCATGATGCGCTTTTCCCGGGCTTGTTCTCTACTGCTCAAAAGTGGTGTGCCTCTTTTGGATACACTTAGGTTCGCAAGACCCACGCTGCGGCATGTTGTTTTTGAGAAGGTCCTTCTTGATGCTGAAATGAAAATTCTCGAAGGACATTCTCTTTATGAACAATTGAAGCTAAGCGGCTGCTTCCCGCTAACGGTAACGCGCCTTTTAGCGATTGCTGAAGAAACTGGACGCATGAAACAGGCCTTTGATAGCATTGCAGAAATTTATGATGAAGAACTGGCCAAAAGCCTTGAACGGTTGACTACGGTTTTGCAGCCAGCCTTATTGCTTCTTCTTGGGATCATCGTGGGGGTCATGGTTCTAGCTGTTCTTCTTCCGCTAACTGATGTTAGTTCATTTCTATCTTAAAATTATGGAGCATCTATGAAAAAACAAACCAAGCGCAGCTTCACTCTTCTCGAGATCATGATCGTTATCTTTTTGATCGGCCTGATCGGAAGTGTCATAGGTTATAATATGAAAGGCAGTTTGGAGAAAGGTAAGGCATTTCGTACTGAACAGGCTATGCGGCAAATTGACGATGCTCTTAGTTTATTACTAGCCGAAGGACGAACGACCAAAGAGGACATTCAAACCGACCTCGCCAAATCTTTAGAAAAGACCGGTCTTTTCAAAAAACCAGAAGAAATCGCCAAAGATGGCTGGGGAACAGCTTTTGACGTGACTGTCGAGCAAGATGGATCGATTATCATTGTTTCAGAAAATTACAATCAGTACCTTGAAAAAAACAAAAAATAGACAGGGTTTTACTCTTCTCGAGATCCTTATCTGTCTTACGCTCATAGGGTTAATGAGCGCTCTTTTTGGCTTTCAAGGCAAACGTTTTCTCGATGAGCAAAGATTTAATAGCAGCCTTCAATTGCTGAGCGGGGAATGCGAAAAGGCTAAGTTCCTTTCGCTTGTCTATCGAACAGATATCGATCTGGAGATTGTACGAAAAAAAAGCGGATTTTTTCTCTGGAGAAAATGTGATGAGCCCGGCCTCCCTAATGCTGAAACATCCTCTTTGCCGGGCATCCAAGATATGCGCTATCAGGGAAAGAAGACTAAAAAAATTGTGTTCGCAAAATTTTCTTCTGGGCATGCTGTCGAGCATTTGCCAATCGAATTTTTAACCAGTAAAGGCATTTGGAAGACCTTTCAGCCCCAGGAGTTTGTATGCAACTCTCGAGCCGCGCTTTCAGCCACGGACAAAAAATCCCAGTAAAATATACCTGTGATGGAGACGAATTGAGTCCCCCTTTAGAGATAAAAGGGGTTCCCGAAAACGCAAAATCACTTGTCTTGATCATGGACGATCCAGATGTGCCCAAATCTGTGCGGTCCGACCAGATGTGGGTCCATTGGGTTCTATTCAATATACCGCCAGAGACAAAAGTCATCGAAGAAGATGCGGCTCCTCCAGGCATATTAGGGTCCGGGACTGAAAGAATGGGATACCAAGGCCCCTGTCCTCCAGACCGGGAACATCGCTATTTTTTCAAACTCTATGCCCTCGATACAGTTTTAAAACTCAAAGAAGGGAGCACAAAAAAGCAGGTAGAAGAGGCGATGAAACATCATATTTTGTCTATGTCGGAAGTGGTCGGACGTTATGCACGGTTGACAAAACATTAGCGATCCTCTAAAGAGAAAAGAAACAGGTTGGAGGATTTGATGGAAGCAGCAGTAACTATTTCAGGTATTTTTGGCCCATATCTTTTGATCGTGGGTTTATGGATGTTGATCCACAAAAAGAATTGCATGAAGATTTGCGATTCAATTAGAAAGGCGCCAGCAGCCATCCATGTTCTTGCATGGACAAGCTTATTGATAGGGCTTACATTGATTAACTTTTTCAATGTTTGGCAATCAAATGCCTTAGTTCTCATCACCTTATTGGGATGGGCCTATTTTGCCAGAGGTATCATCATTCTGTTCGTTCCACAGCTTTATTTAAAGATGGAAACGCATGAGAATACCTGTATCAATACAGGCGCTTGCTTGAGAGTTATCTGGGGGATCATCCTTTGTTGGGTAGCGATGTCAGCACCGTAACTATTGATTTCCTATAAACGCAAAGATCAGGTTATAAGAAACAATCTCTGAATGGAAAAAGCTCCATTCAGAGATTGTCATTTTATGCTCTATGCTATTTCCTTTTGTGCTGAGAAAGAATGTGCAAATACTTTCTGAGATCGGCCAGTATTTAATCCCAATTGCTTCAGGCAGTTATGCCCTATATAAAAGGGATTATGCTGAAGCGCTTTCTCTAGCGCTGTGTGGTGCAGCCCAAAAAGCAGAAGTTGTTTTTCTCAAACATCTCATTCCCCGACAAAGGCCCAATGGCCTAGATTATCAATCATTTCCTTCGGGCCATACTGCAGGCGCGTTTTTAGGGGTTGGATTTTTAGCCTCTAAATATGGCCTCTCTTCTTTGACGGGATTGTCGTTTATCGGGGGTATCCTAGTGGCTCTGGGTCGTTATCTCACCAAAAATCACTATCCAACAGATCTATTAGCCGGAGCAGCGATAGGATTGCTAAATGGGGCTTTTGCAGGCAGGAAGTTCATTTGTCAGCCTAAATTAAAATTTGTCGAGGACTTGTCCTAAACGGCTATATGCCGTATTCTGCCACGACAGGCCAAGATGGCCTGTATTAGACCTCTTTCGTAACTGAGGGCTCGTCGATTTTTGGGATTATTTTAGCAATTTTTTGATTCTTTTTTCGGGGGGAATATCAACATTCGTATATCCCCCCTGAAAAAAGAATAAAAAATTCACTCAAGAGAACCCGAAAATCAACAGAACCTTAGTTACGAAAGAGGTCTATCATAGAATGTTTAGACGGTTGTCAAATTGAAGAGGGTTTTATGCGGCTTAAGATGCGAATTTTTTTACTACTTTCTCTTTTTTCATGCGCTTCCCTAATTAGTGATGAAAGTCTTCCTGCACCACAGCTTAAAGCCCGACAGCCGAATTGGCGTGCCGATATCGTAGAAAGCTATCTCGAGGGAGGCCCTAAAAAAGTAGTCTTTTACGAACAAGTTTCTAAGCAAATGGAGGTCCCGGTCAAAGAAGTGGACTTCTATAGTAATGGGCAATTGAAATCAGAGACCGATCTAATCGAAGTAGATGAAGATTCGGCTGCCTTCAAAGAATGGAAAACTCGCTTTGTCCCTCATGGAGCTAGCCTCTTTGCCCTTCCCAATGGTCAAGCAGAGAAATTCGTCGGCTATGATCATGGTGTTTTACATGGCGAGGTAAAACTTTTTCACCCAAATGGAAAACTCAAGGGGACCTGTGTTTTTATAAAAGGCATACGTCAAGGGCCTGTCCTCTCCTTCTATGATAATGGGGAAAAGCAGGAAGAAGGCCGCTTTGACAATGGTAAATTGACAGGCGATCTGATTCGCTATAATGAGAAGGGGTTTCGTGTTGCCCTTATCCCCCATCGCGATGGTCTGCCTAATGGCGAGGTTATCGAATGGTTTGACTCTGGTTCGTTGCGATCTACAAAACGCTATGTCGACGGTCTTCTGCAAGGCGATGGCGTGCAACCAGCCGTTGTGGTCTATGGGGAGGATAAAGAGATACTCGAAGTGCAAGATTTTCGCGGGGGTGCGCCCATTGGTCTGCATGTGTGCTATCACAAAAATGGGAAAGAGAGCTATCGAGTTGCTTACGAAAATGGGTTAAAGCAGGGAAAAGAGCAGCTTTTCGATGAAAAAGGAGCGTTGTTGGGAGAAGGTGTTTACAAAGACAATGTTCGCATTGGCGAGCATTGGAGGAAACATGAAACTGGAAAGCAAGCCTTCTTAGCTAAATACGATGATAAAGGGGCGCTACTAGAGCCTATAAATGAATGGAATGCAGATGGAAGTAAAGTTAAGCGCTATTCGATAAAAGAAAACAAGTTGGATGGAACATATTTCGAATGGTACGAAGATGGCTCGCCCAAAATGGCCTTTAATTATGTCGATGGGGAATTTGATGGGGAGCAACTCGAGTACTATCCTAATAAACAATTGAAAGCGAAAGCATTTTTCTCAAAGGGAAAAAGGACTGGCAAGCATGAAGAGTGGTATGGAAATGGCAAGCTGTCGCAAGAAATCGAATTTCGGGATGGCATCAAACAAGGGATTCTTCGAAAATTCTTCCCTTCTGGCAAGCCTGCCCTCCTAGAGCAGTATGCAGCAGATCTTCTCGATGGAGAACGGCAGGAGTGGTTTGAAAGCGGCAAGATGCGCATGTCAGGTAGGTTTGCTCAAGGCAAAAAAGAAGGAATGCATCATGAATGGAATGAAACAGGAGAGATGCTTTTTGAAGGACGGTTTATAAGCGATGTGCCCGATGGACTGATTAGGAGTTGGTATCGTAAAGGGGAGCTCAAAGATACCATTGCTTACAAAGATGGAAAAAAGCATGGCAAGGCGCAAGAATTCTATGAAAATGGACAACTGAAAACCGAAGCCGAGTATTTAGACGATCTTTTAGAGAAAGAAGTGAAGGCATTCCAGGAAAATGGAGCGCTATTAGTATTGAAGAGATACGTACATGGTAAGCAAGTGGGAGAGCAGAAGGAATTCTTTCCTAGCGAGCCGGGAAAAGAAGTTCTTGCACGTCTGTTCTTTAACGATGAGCAGGGCAAGCTCCATGGGGAGCAAAAGACCTTTTATCCTAACGGTGCCGTCCAGTCCGTTGCAGCTTATCAACATGGTAGTTTGCACGGCAAAAAATCGGTTTTCCTAGATACGGGACTGCTAGTAGAAGAAGCCGGATACAAAGATGGGAAAATGGATGGAAGGCATTTCCAGCGGCTTCAAGATGGTCGAGAGATCATCTACCACTATGCGCAAAATCGCATGGAGGGTCCACACGAAATCTACTTCAAGCAAGAAGGCGCAGAGCAGGCTAAGCGCGTTTTAGCAGCCAACTATGTCGATGGAGCGCTCGAAGGCGAAGTGCAGGAATTCGATCTCAATGGGCAAAAGCTTGGCTCCACTTTCTATGTCAAAGGGAAAAAAGAGGGGACTGCGAAAGCCTGGGATCCCAAAGGAAATTTGATGGCCAGCGTCGATTATGTCCATGATAAGCGCCATGGAAAATTTTTATATTTCTTCTCTAGCGGAAAAGTAAATAAAGAAATTTCCTTTAAAGATGACATGGAAGAAGGCGAGGAAAAAATCTACCATACCAATGGCAAACTTGCGAGCCTGATCCCATATGTCAAAGGGAAAATGCATGGAATAGCAAAAGATTGGAGTAGCGAAGGCGTCTTGGTTTTTGAAGGCGATTATAAACAGGGCCAAAGACATGGCAAATTCAATAAGTTTTACGAAAATGGAAAACCTAGACTTTTACAAAATTTTGTCGAAGACCAATTGCATGGGCTAAAGCGAAGTTTTGATGAAAAAGGTAAAGTTACGGAAACACGCTATGACCACGGAAAAAAAACTAGTTAATCATAAGGAAACTTTACCGCCGTTGTCTTCGCTCGCAAAATCTCTTAAAAGGGGAATTTACGAGCACTATTCTGGAAAACAATATCGTGTCTTGAATGTTGCACGGCATAGTGAATCGCTTGAAGAATTGGTGATCTATCAGGCTCTTTATGGCGAAAACGATATTTGGGTGCGTCCTCTTGAAATGTTTTTAGAAGTTGTGGTTGTGCAGAGCCAAGAAAAACCGCGATTTTGTTGTATTAGCGACTAAACACTTATGCAGATTTTTTTCTAAAAATCCCCTTGAAAATCTTCCCATTCCCAAGGAAAACAGACTTCTATCGAAACTCAGCGATTATGAAAATGAACGCAAAGACGCGTAAGCCGCAAAGACACAGAGAAAATTGAAAATGTATTAATCGCACTGGTAATAGGTGCTGTAATCGAATTACATCGGACATTGGGCGGCCTAGGATTATTGGAGAGCTGGTATGAAGAGGCCTTGTATCAAACTAGTATTACTTCTCAATTTTGGGGATAAACTTCTCCGCAATGGCATAGAAAGAGTCGTTAATGATTTATAAAACTCTTTGCGTCTTGTGCGTCTTTGCGTTAATTTTCATAATCGCTGTGTTTCGATAGAAGTCTAATGAATTTGCAAAAACTTTCTAAGAATTTGTTCTAAGTGCGGCGATCACTGGCTTTGGCAAAAATGCCTCAAGAGGACCTCCTGCCGCGAGAATTTCTCGAACAAGAGTTGAGCTAATGTGCATCATCGCAGGTTCTGCTGGAATGATGCACGTTTCTATCCCACTGATGATACGGTTCGCAGCAGCCCGCAACATTTCCGATTCATACTCTATACCAGTTCTTGCTCCACGGACGAGAATGTTGGCTCCCTTTTTTTTGGCGCAGTCGGCTGTAAGACCTGTGAAGGAAAGCACTTCGATGTTCGGCAAATGATGCAAGAGAGGTTTGAGGAGCGAGACTCTCTCGTTCACAGAAAGAATGGGAGAGGTTTTTTTTTGGGCGCCGTCGGTAATGCCAACATAGAGCTTTTGAAATAGCCCAGAGGCTTTTTTCATTAATTCCAGATGCCCATTAGTGGGAGGATCAAAGGTTCCTGGTAAAAAAGCTATACACACAGGCACATCCTACCGAATAGAATGATATTCAAGCAATACGGAGTCGCCGTACTGTCTTCTTTCGACCAGTTCTAGAAGAGGGCTGCTCGCAAGAGGACTTTTGGCAGCTTCTTCGGCAAAAATCTTGCCATCAGCATGGCACAATTTCCATTCTGCAAGCCGATCGAGAATCATCGGAAGCATTTCCTTGCCGTAAGGCGGATCGATGAAAATCAAATCAAACTGACGCTGCTTGCGTTTGAATAATTCAAGAGCTCGTTCTGTTGTAAGGCAAAAGACTTCGGTTTGGTCTTCTATATTAAGTTGTTCGATATTCTGTTTGATTGCTCGGCAGGCCAAGGGACTTTTATCTACAAAAGAAGAGAATCTAGCACCACGACTTATGGCTTCGATCCCCATTGCACCGCTGCCAGCAAAGAGATCGAGAAAGGAACAGTCGGCGATGTGCGGCATGCAAATATCGAAGAATGCCTTACGTAGAAGCCCTGAGGAAGGCCTTGTTTGATCCCCCTTAGGGGATCGGAGCAATCGTCCGCGAAAAATTCCACCAATGATCTTTAGCACAAGACCTAGCGTTTAAGCGGTTGAGTTGCTTCTTCTATCCATTCCATAGCTTGATCGAAGTGTGCCTCGATGCCATTTTCTAAATAAAGCGAAAGTTCATGTTCTGCCTTGTCTTGCAAAGCAATCTGCCCCATGAAGATTGTGCCTTGCCGACACTCTTTAAGATCGATATTGAGCGCCACTTCTACTGGATCTGCGTGGTTCCATCCATCGATGCTTAATGAGAAAGAAGAGGGCGCGGTTGCAACTCCATAAAAGGTCGTTGGCCGACTTGCAAAAATAGGAGTTGCTTTACAACATGTTCCCATGAGGCTAATTGCGAGATTTTTATCATTAGATGTGAGTTGTGGAACGACGTTTGTCATGATGGGAGCTTTGAGATCGATCAATAATTTCGCAAATTTTCTTGCGAAGGCAGAGTGAGTCATCGAATGGAGAACTGTTCCTCCTGAGGAGGAGGCGATTGCATCGAGAAGAGGATCATGCGGATCGCTGCCGACAGTGGCTATGTTAAACAAAAAAGCTGGAGGTCCAGTTCTGAGCCATTTTTTAAAAGCCTGAATACCGGTGGTTTTATGTTTTAAAAAAGCTCCATCGGTGATGAATAAAACCGTATCAAAAGTTCCGATCGATTCTACTTCAGAGCTCTTAGAGCCAATCTCTTTCAAAAGAGAAAGGAGACTGCCTTTCTCAGATGTCTCTTTGACTGAAGGTTTTTCTAGGAAACTTCGCGCTTGAGCTAGAGTTTTCTTAGACACCTCCAGGCATGTGTTCGATAACGAACGGGTATCATGGTCTACTATGTGGATATTGAATGACTGACCAGCTTGAAGATAGTTCAGGGCACGTTCTACGGCAGTTTTATAAATGGTCAAACGATGTCTCTCTGTGTATTTAGAGGCGTCGATGATGAAATGAAAGCGTTGCTTGATCTTTTTTTCTAGAGCTTCTGTCTTTGGATTGAGCGTAACGGCAAAGTAAAGTCCCTCTTGTTCTTTGCGATGCATGACACAAACATCGACATCGAAAAGAGCATTCCAATTTTCTCTTTTTTCCCAATGAGGAAGAGCATAAGTTTGAACAAGGCGAAGAGGGGCTTTTGCTATTGCATTAGATGATGCAGGAGGCGCTTGTCTTTGTTTAAATTGTACATCTAGAGAATCTACATCATCCGCATGGGGAAGTTTAGAAGAATAAAGAGATGGGAGAGGTTCTGCTGATGGAACGGAAGAAGAAAAAGAAGAGGCAGAAAAGGATTCTGTTGGTTCTTCATAAACTTTTTTAGCGTCCATCACCTTTCCTTCGACTTGAACTGTGCTAATAGAAAGAGAAGGAAGAGCGAGATCAGCCATGAACGTTTTTTCTACGGCAATAGAAGTGGGCTCAATTTCAGGAAAGGAGAAAGCCACAGGAAAAGAAAAAGAGGGTTCTCTTAATATCAATCCTTCGCTGTGCTCGACAATAAAAGAAAAAGAAGGATTGAAAGGAAGATCGAGGATTTCCTTTCTATGAACAGGGTTTTCCAATGTTGGCAGATGGTGTTCTAGAGTGGCATTAGAAGGTGTATCGAACCCGAGGGTTTTTTGAGGAGAAACAACGATTAGTTGATCAAAAACACCCTCAAAAAGTTCTTCGTTGGGTTCATATACGATGCTTTTCTGCGGCAAAAGATGTGCAAAAGGAGATAACCATTTAGCAACCCAAAGAGGTTGTTTATAAATGATGAACACAAAAACTAAATGGACTGAAAGAGACAAAGCAATGCACTTCCAGAAAAGAGAGGGGATCCTGCGTGGAAAAGGACCTTGGCGCATGGTTCAATCTATATGTTCTAACTGCGATGGAGGCTGCTCTATTTGGGCGAGCGATTGCACAATCCTTTCTCGAAGCAGATGATCATGTGCCGTTAATTCTTTATTCAATTGCTGCAGAGTGTCTTTCACTAAGGCCTTAAGTGAAGAAGCAAGTTCACGATCATTGACCTTTTCAGCCTCTTCTGCATGAAGTCGCTGAATTTCCGCTGAAATATAGAGTAGATAATGCCCAATGAGCGTTGCTTGCTCAGGCAGGACTTCTTGTCGATGCAGATAATCGAGCGCTATATTGGTAGATCCCGATGAAAAATCTTCTTTAATTTTCTCTAGATAAAAAAGCATTCGCTTAGATTGTTCTTCTTCTTTAGCAACTTGCCTACTGCGGATGGCAGCATATTCAAGAGCAGCTTCAAGGTGAACGGGTTCAGATTCGACATTTCGTGCGATTTGAAGATCTTTGAGAGTGTCTAAGATCGATGCGACCTTGACCGATCCCGCTTTTTTCTCCTCTTCTGTCAAACTCTTTAATTGCAATTTTGCTCTATTGAGGATAGCAGCACGTAGATAGAAGGAGGCTTGTGAAAAGGCGGCATCGCCGATGAGCTGATCGTAGAGGTTCACCGCTTGATCGTATTGCCCCAACGAGACGTAAAGATCGGCAAGTTCAAAGCGGATTTTGCGAGGGAACTTCCACGAGGTAGAATTATCTGTGTTTTGAACATGAGTTAATTGAAGCAGCAAATCGCGTGCTTTTTCGCGCTGTTCCAAAGAGAGATAGATGTCCTTCAATTGCAGAGCCGCTTCTTCTAAGGAAAGGGGATGCAAGCTAGGAGAAGAAAGGGGGTGTTGCGTTTCAAGACAAAGCGCTTCTTCAAGAAGAGCTTTTGCTATAGACAAATCATTGCGTTTTTGCATTTGCTCGGCTAACCAAATCAAGTTTTCTGATTTGATCGATAGATTACTGTTCTGATGGGCAGAAAGAAGGTGATCGGCAGCAGATTCATAATTTTCTAAGATTAAATAAGCATTGAATAGTTGCAGATGCAGTCTTGATTGAAGATCGGGATTTTGTTCATTGTGCAAAGCTGCTTCGAAAGAATCGATGAGCGATTCAATCGGAGAACCTATGTTTAGATGACAAGAGATTTGGATCAGGCGCATCTCTCTCGCACTCGGATGGTTGGAATAAAGGCGTAAATACTCTTCAGCCTGCTCGAGGGCTTCTCTATGTTGCCCAAGTTCAAAAATCAGCTGGGCGAGGTGCGCTCGAAAATTGCGAATCGAATCATCATCGCTGTCTGAAGCTTTGATAGCTTGTTGAAGTACAGTCACGAGATTTGCTTTCAGTGCGTCCTGCTCTCCTTTTTCACTTGTCTTAAGGAGTTCGCTCGAAGCATAAACGAGATTCTGCCATAGGGTTTTTGCTCGAGGTGAATCGGGATAGCGATTTAAATAGGACTCTAGAGCCTCTTTCCCCTTTTCAAAATTCTCAAGGGCTAAAAGCACCTGTGCGTAATTGAATAATGCAATTTCATTGATGAGATGGGAGGGAAAGCGGTCGAGGATTTCATGTAGTCGATTAGCGGCTGCTGAATAATTTTTCTCTTTTAGGTACACCTCGGCAGAGGCAAGGAGTCCTTCTAAGTAACCTTCGTCGAGGGAAAATTTCTCTTTCCAGGTTTCTAGTGCAAAGTCGATGAGATCTGGCTGCCCTATTTTATATCCACAGTAAAAAAGGTTCTGCAAAGCGTAGCGAATTTCTTCTTTGGATGAAGGAGAAGAGTTAAGGTATTGCTTGAAATAACCAGCCGCCCCGTCGAATTTCTCTAGATGGAAATAAGAACTTGCTTTGTAGAAAAGCAGATGTAAAGAAAAGTTTGCGTCTACGAGATGTGCAAGAAGATTTTCTCTTTCAATGAAATCCGCATAACGTTTTTCGCGATAGAGCAGACAGAGTTCGTTGAATGCCGCCTCTTTCTGGAAGGCCGTTGATCTGTTCCCTAGTTCTTGCAGTAAGGAAATTGCCTTTTTCGGGTCGTGGACATTCAATAAAGAAGCTGCATGGTAGACACATTCATCTCGTTTTTCTGGCCATTCATTCGACAGAGAAAGATAGAGCTCCGCTGCGGAAATTTTTTCTCCTTTTAGAGCTGTGAGATAGGCCACGATCAATTTCCACTGTTTATCTAATTCTTTGTTTTGAGAAAAATGCTCCAAAGCTGTAGACGCATGTTGCTGGACCTTGTCAGGATTTAATTCTTGCAAGGCTTTGCGATAGTGCGTATCTGCGAGCAAAAGATGAATTCGTTGGTTGCTTCCAATTAGATAGGGATGAATGCTGGCCCATAAGAGTAAATCATCGTAACGTCCGAGCTGATAAAGGGTTTCCGCGCGATGCACGGCCGTCAAGTGCTCGCAACGATCTGAAGTGATCTTTTCATAGCAAGCAAGGGCTTCTTTCAGAGCGCCTTCATGAAGATAGAGATCTCCTAACATAGCCAGGATTTCGCTCAAATAATTGCTAGAGGGGTAGCTGGAAAGATAAGCTTTCAATTGGTTCTTTGCATCTTCCAAATGCCCTTCTTTCCAATATTCTGTAATACGGCGTAGGAAAAGAGCTTCCTTGGCTTCGACGCGCGGATGCAAGGTGATTTTTTCAAAATAGGGGAGCGCCTGTTCTAAAGAACCTTCTTGAAGGTGAACATCGCCAAGCATTTTGCGAATTTCATTGAGATAAGGGCTCGAAGGATAGTCGGACAAATATTTTCGCAATTGGTCCTTGGCATCTTCGATATGCCCATCTTTCCAATATTCTGTGATTCGTTGCAGAAAGACAACTTCCCCTGGATCAGGTTGGGTGATGTCTGCTAGAAGAACGCTGCAAAACGCTTGGAACGCAAAGGCTCCTGAAAACAACACCGCGCATGCTACTTGCATACATACTCCTGGCAGAAGTTTTTGAACATGAGGCGGATTATACAAGGAGAAAATTAAATCGCAAACTCGATACAATATTCCTTGTACGATTTTCATTTATCTATTAGGAGATCGCATGTTTTTAGGATTACAACTCATGGCCCTTGCAGGGGCGTTAACTGCATTTTCAAATTACTTTCTTCGCCGTAGTATCATGGCAGGAGGTTCGAGCCGTGCCTTTTTGCTGATTCAGCTCACGATTACATTCCTTGTTGCAATTTTGTTGAATCCGGTGCGAGCAGGAAATTTTTTTTTTAGCCCAGAAGTTGTATGTCTTGGACTTTTAGGGGGAATGATCCTTGGGTTCATGATGACGTGCCTTGGAAAAGCACTCGAAAATGGCCCAGCTGGCCTTACCGTTGCTATTTTGAATGCTTCTACAGTTTTCCCTATCCTTGGCATGATGATGCTCTTTGGGAAAGACTTTGGCTTTGAATATAATTACTGGAATGCCGTTGGGTCAGTGATCGTAGTGGCAGCCCTATTTTGGGCCGGATATGAGACCTTTAAAAGCGGATCTAAAGGAAGATGGCTCTTTTTTGCCTGTGGCGCCTTTGCCTTGCATATTCTCTTTCTGATGTTATTGCAATGGCGATCTGTGCTCATGAATTTTCCAGGGCGATCGCCCCTTTTTTCTACTGCGACCCCAGAGAACTTAAGCAGCGAATGGTTTATGCCTATGGCATTCCTTGCCGCGGCTTTGGTTCAACTGGCAGTTTATATAAAACAAGAGGCCAGACCTCCTCTTCCTCAAGAGATACGCTATGGTCTGTTTGGAGGGGCTGTAAATGGACTCGGCACTTTTTTCATGATCCGCTCGACAGAAGTTGCCTCTTCAATTGAACAAGCCATGATTTTTCCCCTTTTTGCGGTAACAGTAGTGGTTGTTTGCAACTTGTGGGGACAGTTTCTCTATAAGGAGAAAGTTCATTGGCGAGCAACCTCTGCTTCGATTGCCGGCATTGCCATCGGTACTGTCAATTGGAGCGCAATTTTTTCATAGAGGTAGTTGTAAAACTTCCCCCATAGCCAATTTCAAAAGAGTTTTTGGAGCGCAGTCCATTCTCTTGCAAGTTCAGTCTCTGGGTATTGTGTACTCTTGGACTGTTCTCGAAGACCTGTCAAAAATTTGTGCATAAGAAGTGCAATCGGTCTGTATCGTTGTGCAATGGATTTCACGGAAGGGGGAAGCACAATGGTCATTTTTTCAGATGAGAGATAGCTATTCAAGGCAACTTCGCCTTCTTTGTCCCCAAATGCTCTTGCGATGGCATGCTGAGCAAGCGCACCAACCACATAGTAACGGTCATAATCGATGTGCTTCTCAAGAAAAACCCTCTCTTCTAATGAAAGATCGAATCTGCGGCTCAGAGCTAATCCAAGATCGGCAAAATAGACGTGGTTGTTGTCAGTCAGAATGTTATTTAAATGTGCGTCAAAATGGAGAAAACCTCGCGACTTCATGAACGCAGCTACCTGATTAAGTTCTCTTTCGATCTGATAAAGATTCTCTTTGCTCCCCTTAGCACCGAGCCATTTATCTAGAGTCTGAGGAAGATGTTCCATGAATACTACGACATCAGCTGAGGCTATATCAGCGGCCTCGGCTCGTCTGCCTACAGCTTGCGAACCATCCCAGTATGCAACATAATTTTCCCTATCTTTTAGTTGATCTGCCGTCGGTGGTGTAGGTGCTTCAGAGCGTTGCAATACGCGCGAGTGATACATTAAGGGGAAATTCTGGCATTCTCCATTAAGGACCCATTGGGTAGTCATTTTATGCGCAGCTAGCTCGCGCCATACACCGAATCCCATCGAACCCACACCATATTGATAATAGGCTGGCAGCTTGAAGAGATTTTGAGTCGATTTTGGATTTTCTTGTTCAATCGCAGTGAGCCGAATTTTTTTAACAAAAACAGGAACACCCTGAACTTTTATCAATAAAACCTCTCCTCCTGTACCAGAACCAAGTGATTTACCAGTTGTCAACAGAGCTGAAAGTTGTTGATTATTTAGATGGTTCAAGCTCGTGGCGACCTTAATATATTTGGAAAAACGTTGAGTTATTTCCTTATCAGTGTGAGTTTGGTAAAAAGCAACGGCAGATCCTATCATTCTGCTCTCTATTGTTTCTTTTCCGCCCAAATGAACTGCTTTATAAGTGTTTAAATACTGAGCTTCAAAAGCTTTCCTGGAAGCATTATCAGTTTTTCTTTTTATTTTATCACTCGCTTCTAGGTGTTTTTTAACACGAATGTGGGGCAAAGTTGGATTATAGGGAATAATAGCTGTTGAAGTTGTTTTTGAAACGGATGACATTTTTACCTCGCAATATAAATAGTTAATTTAATGATTGTATCATTTTAAGCATTAACCTTGTGTTAAATTGTTCTTAAAATGCATTCAAGATGCTCAACACAAGTTGGTTATGTAAAGGCGGTTCTATATGCGCCTGTTATAAATATTATTGTACAACCAAGCTCTTTTCTCCTAATTCTATAGTGATTAATAGCCTTTAAACCAAAACAGTTTTTGATTAAGAGTTATTCAACACATTTCTGTAACGGAAGTTCGCAAAATTTAATCGTCCATAATCAATTGACTGTCAGTTAAATGCGATCAAACTGCGTGTTTATTTGAAACATTTTAAAAACATTAGTTTAGTTTATTAATAAACGCGAATAACTTAAAATAGTGTAATTATTTTTAAGCAGGCTTAGTTATGTTACAGATTAAAAATTTAGATTCCTCGTCATTAGACTCATCAAGCCTAGGTTTTATTCCAACAACGCATCCACTCCCTGGTTCAAGTATACCGTTTTCAGCACCGCCCCAAAAAAGCTCTAAGATCAACATAGAGACAGTCGAGAGTAGAGTGCTAAAACAATCCGTTAAGAAGCATGTAGGACTGACTAAGAAAGGACAGCTGTTAGAAAAAACCGCTCAAGAGCATGCAAAACTGGCCAAAAAAATTAAAAATGCCGTTTTAGGAGAAGACCCGTTAGATCTCAAAGCGATTTTAGATCAACTGACGACCGATGTTCAAAGAGTTCTCGTGAATGTAGCTGATGAAGATGGACAAACCCCCTTAATGCATTGTGCTAAAGTAGGGAATATTGCATGCATGCATCTACTGATCACTGCAGGTGCTGATCCTTTATCTAGCACTCCTGGTAAAAATAATTTTGTGCATTTTGCGGTAGATTGTAGGCATTCTGGGATGCTCGAGATTTTTTTAGAAAGGCTCTCTAAAGAGGACAAAATTACTAATGCTGAATTTCTATCTTTGATCAATGCGCCCAATAAGGATGGCTTGACTCCTCTATTGCTTAGTTGCAATTCGCAGAGTATTCCTTGTATGAATTTGTTAATCGATCTAGGCGTGGATCCCGCACAAAAAGATTCTGGTAAACGTAAAGGTAATTTCCTCCATTGGGCAGCTCATCATGGGCATTCTCAAATACTTGCTGCATTTTTGCTGAAAATTTCTAAAGATCCCAGATTCCCTAAGGATCTTGGGCAGGTCTTGGCGAACGCCTCCGACAAGCAATCTAAAACCCCTTTACTTGCTACTACTGAATCGGGAAGCGTGGAGTGCATGAATCGCTTGCTCGATGCGGGAGCAAAGCCCTTGTATACAACATCTCGCCAAGCAAATTTTGTGCATTTTGCTGCAGAGGAACATCGATTTGAACAGCTCGAGCACTTTTTTAAAAGACTTAAGCAGGATGGACAATATGGAAACAATATCTGTTCTAGATTGGTAAATGCGTCTGATGATCAGGGCAATCCCCCGCTATTTTGGTGCCCTACTATTAAGGGTGGAATCGAAACAATCCGTCTTTTACTCGAGTATGGAGCAGATGCCATGCACCGAAATGTAAAACGAGAGACTGTGCTGCATCTCATTACACAACAAGGCAATACACCATTGCTTGAGTCTTTTCTACAATGGATGTCTGAGAGGCGGTTCGGCAGCTATCGATGCAAGACCCTCATTCATGCTAGAACCCAGCAGGGAGAAACTCCTATCATTCTCTGCGGTTTTTCGGGAAGCAGGGCATGCTTGGATATTTTATTAAATAGGGGAGCCAATCTTTTCGATGTTTCGACAAGTGGAAGCACTGTGTATGATGAAGCGCTGGCTGGGGACAAAAGGGAATTTGCGCGTTCGCTTCTTCAAATGGAACCTAGGTTCGAAGGGCTATTCGCTCTCAACCTTTTACAACATGTCTTTGGATTTCGGGTTGGCGAAGTCAGATTACCGGGAATACTAGGCAGCAGACTCAGTTTTAATGGTGGTTCGCATAGTCACATTATGCAACAGCAAATTTTAGACGATCTACTGCGGCCTGGGGTACAGGATGAGATTTTTGGTCTCTTAGATGAGTCATCCTATCGAGAGCTTATTGCTGCTTTTGCTAAATCATGCCTAGATGATCTTCCTCGTGAAGAATTAGCAGAGACGATCCGTTCAGGTAAGCTCGTTATCCTAAGGAGTGGCTGGGAAGGCCATGCCATTACCTTAGTTTTTAGGGATGGCTATCTGGTGATTTGCAATCGAGGAGAGGGTAATGATAAGGGAGAGGGATTCAGAAGGGAGAGTCGGACATTTTTTGCGAGAAAAATCACTTTGAGTGAAGTCACTGTAGAACTCCTAGAAAAGATAAAGGCTATCGATGCCTCTTCGTCAAGCGAAAAAGGGATGCGCTTTTTTTATAGAAGATTGCCGAGAATGCTCAATGCGAAAAGCGATGTATTTTGTGCAAAGATCAAGAATAAGATTGCCCCAAAAGAGAGCAAAGTGGGGGTTTGTAGCTATGCCGCAGGCAAAGCAGCGCTACGTGCAGCATTGGCCCTTATGAGAAAAAAACAGCTTACGAAGGCCAAAAACGCATCTAAACATTGGGCTTTGCATCATAGAGAATGGGCACTTGAGTATTTCAAAACATGCCCTTCCCCTTTTACCGAGAGATTTAAGCAGCAGATCATAACAACGTGCTCGGGTAAACTCACAAAGTTGCGCCGAAGAGAACTATAGAACAACCAACAGCAAGCTATTCAAAAGGCTTGAGAGTATATGTATCGTAATGAGCTAGTAGGGCCTGGGCATTTTCATAGCGTAATTTCTTGAGCTTTTCGTATACCTGCAAACCGCGGGCTGTTCGGCCTTGTTGGAAATATAATGTGCCGAGTTGGAACATCACAGCTCTATCATTTGGAGCAATTTGGAGCATTTTCTCATATTCGGCGATCTCCATTTCAGCTTGTCCGATGTCATGGTAGACGCCAGCTAGTTGAGCGTGTACCCAGGGATCTTCAGGAACATAAACTTCGATAATTTTGAATTCTTCGATAGCACGCTCGCAGGCTTGTCTGAATTTGGCTTGCATGGGCTCGGAAGCATAATCAGGAGGAATCCATGGTAAAGCGGGTTTACTTTCCTCTTGTTGCGGTTCTTTGTAGAGCTTGGCTAGTTTCAAATAACCTTCGGCCAAAGCGGCATGTGCCTCGAGATCAGTCGGTTCTTTTTTGATAAGCGCAATATGCTCTGAAATAGCGGCTAATAGGAGGAATTCCTTGATCTTAAGAACATCGCGCCAATGACAGTACACACTAAATTTTTTTAAGAGCTCGTTGAACGTTTCTCCTAAGAAAGGCAATGCATAATACTCCGCTTCTAACCGATCGAAATAGAGAACAACGCGATAAATCGCATGAGGCAATGAGAGCAGGTCTTCTTGAGATAGTGACTGCTGACAGTTGATGATGAAGGATTGTCCCAGTTCGTACAGCTGTTGCGGTTTTTTTGTTTGAAAATAGGAAAGGAGTACAAAATAGCTAAATCCTGTCAGAAGAAATGCAGCTAGAAGAAAGGAGATGGTGGCCGATTGCACCCAAAAGGAAAAGAAAACGGCAAATAAAAAAAGCTCTAAAACGATGAGCAATGCAAATAAAAGATGGAAGAAGACGTAGAATCGCGTGATTTTCTTGAATTCGATGCTTAGTGATTCAGCAAAGTCGGCAATTCTCCTCTCAAAAAAGAGATGGGCTTTTTCAGTGGCGGGAATAGTCGTAGACATAGAAATGTAATTCAATTTGTGTGCAGTACTATATACATCGCGACTCAAAACAGGGCACTAGCCGTGCCAAAATTCCCATTTTTACATCACGATGTGTATAGATGGTGTAGCGCAAAGAGATATTTCCGATCAATCCTTGAACTTATTGAGCTGCAATTTTTCTTCGATTTAGAGACTGTCTTCTATTCACTCCCACTGCGGATCATGGCATTGATGACACGCTGCGAAACACCGAACTCTTTGAGATCGATGATATCGTTGCTCGTGAGATAAAATTGGGAGCCTGTCGCTTGAATTTGGCTGATGATTACGTCATCACGAATCCCAGCTTTCGTCATTTCCTTGATGTCATCGATATCTAACTGTTCGCCGCGATCGACTTTACGCAGAGTACGTGGATTTTGTGCTTGTAGAGCTTTGCGATCGGCGTCATCAAGGGCCATACCAATCAATGCTCCGCCAGCAGCACCAACAGCTCCTCCAATGAGTGCCCCTCCTCCTCCTCCGATCAATGCTCCTGCGCCAACACCAACTGCTGCCCCTGTGAGTGCGCCGGTCTGCGTTTTTGTTTCACAGCTGCTCAATAAAGAGGAGAGAACTACAAGAGAAAGAATGCATTTACTCATAACGACCTTTTAATCTGAACTTATACACAGTGTGTCTAAAAAAGGAATTTTTGAGTCACATGTGTATACTATCCTCACACTACTCGACTTTGTACATTTTTTGTTGAGTAGATTCTTGGGAAGCAGGAAAAAATACACAAGTGTGATCAAACTTTTATGTGTATTGGTTGTTTCGAAGATCGTGCGACTGTTCTAATAGAATTTTCCGGATACAACTCTTCTCTCTTAAATAACTTGTCCTTCTTTACTCCAATCGAATGGGCGAGTAATTCTTCAGCAGGTTCAATATCATAAGTAAGTTCATCTTCTGCTGCTTTTAACAAATTTGCCTCTTTTACTTTCTTGCAAAATGCCGTCTTTTCAGATTCACAGCGTCTATAACGTTTGATGCGAAATAGAGCTTCCATATACCTAATATCGAGCAATTGAGCAAGCCCGCATGCGGTCCCGGAAAGCCGTCCGGCAACCTTGGCAGTAAAGGAGCGCAGGCATTTTCCCGCGAAATAAACAGCATTCTGCTGTAGTAGCATTTCTTGTCGAATAACGTTTATCCGATTTTGCATGTCCTCATGAGAATAAACAGAAAAAAAACCACTATCCTCAAAATTTGGAGTTTGGCCTGTCCCCTGTTGGTTAAAAGATTCGAAGTTAGGAAATACCTGTGCCAGCCCATCCTCCTCATCGCGATAGACGCGCTCTCCTTGTAGATATAAGGAATCTGCTACAAGATCATAGGAATTTGAAGCGAATAATGCTCCTTGTATCATGCCCATTTCTTTCTCCATAGATTGTAAATTCGGTGCTCTTCAAACCTTAGACTTTGTATAAAGTCACGAACTAGTTTCGTGATAATTTTTAGGTTCTTGGTCACAATTTTTCTAAGAAAGTTTTTGCAAATACTTTCTAAGATTGCTCTGTTATTTGCAACTAGGTTTCGTACTGAGCTTATGAAGATGGAATATAGAGATTTGCCAGATTGTTTCAGGTCGATTTTGGAGCTCGTATTCCTGCAAGCAAGAATATAAAAGCCAACGAAGCTGAAATTCCTGTGAGGAGATACGTCCAATGAATGCCTGATTGTGCGACCAAACCACCTAGAAGAGGGCCTGCAATAGATGCTAATGACCCTATCGATTGGTTGATCCCAAGAATCCTTCCTTGTATTTGCTCCTCTGCAACTAAAGAGACTCTGGTTAGGCAGTTGGTCCAAGCAAGAGCAGCGCAGAATGTGCAAATGCCAAAAGCTGCTAAAACAACCCATATGGGATTGTTAAACCAACAGAGCAGCAGCAAGAAACTGAGCAAAGGAAGAGTATAAAGAAGGACTTGGCGGGCAGGGAGCATCCGGCTGAGTTTTTTTGTGATCAAACTATTCGTCAGCGCCCAAATCAGACCAATGCCGATGAAAGTCAGCTCGATGAGATTGGGGCCTGCTTGGTAGAGACGGATGAGATAGGCTGAGAGGTATTGCATCGAGGTGCTCCAGCAGGCAACGAAAAAGAAAAAGATCGCATAGATATTGAGGAGTTTTCTTTCTTTGAAAATGTCGATAATATTATGAAACCCTTTTGCAAAATTGATTTTTTTGAGGTCAGATGAAATGAAAGAATCTCGGTAAAAAAGAAACATGAGGAAGAGATTGATGAACGAGAAGAAAGCAATGAGCCAAAAAGGGATGCTAAAATTTAGAGAAGCTTCATAACTCGATCCCGATAAGCTACCGCCAAGGATAATACCGAGAAGAAAGCTGATGCCTCCAATCGAGGCCAGGCGGCTGAATTTTTTTGTCCTACTAAGCGCATCTGGGCTTAAATCGGCTAAAGCTGCAAAACAAAGAGTCAAATTGCCCGCGAAAAGACCCGTCCATAATCGCCCAATCAGTAATAAGGAAAACGAGCTAAGAAGAATGGCTAGCGCTGTGATGATATAACCTAAAGCGGTTCCGCTTATGGTTACCACAAAAGTTCTTTTGCGACCGATATGATCGGAAATTTCTCCTATCACAGGCGCACTAAGGAATTGTGCAAAGGGGAAAGCAGCAATAGCAACTCCTAAAAATGAAATGCGCAACGGTACTGCAGTCGCTGTAGAAAAAATCGTTGCGTCAGAATTTAGGAATAGCGGCGTCAAAATGGGATAGATGATCGCCAGCCCGAGAGTATCGAGGAAAAAAGCGAAATAAACAGGGAGAAGTGTAGGAAAATCCTTATTAGTTTCTGAGAGCATCGAATTAGCCATCAAGCGATTTCGTGAAGTGCCTGCAATGGAAAAGAGATCTGTACAAGCATACGCAGAGCTCTCAGCAGGTTTGGCCTAACTCATTGGAGAAACGTGGCTAGTCGCGAAATCGATAGCCAACTCCTCGCACGGTCTCAATCCAGTCAAAATGAGGTCCAAGTTTTTTTCTCAAAGATGCAATATGCACATCGATATTCCTATCGACGATAAATGCATCATCGTTATGCACATCATCGAGCAGTTGATTGCGACTAAGGACTTTGCCGCGGTTAGCAATGAGACGTCGTAAAATACCGAACTCAGAAAGGGTCACTGGGATTTGTTTATCGGCTCTTTTTAAAATGTAACGTTCGGGTTCGAGAACGAATTCTCCGAAGTTGATAGTCTTCGTCGATTTTTCCGATTCTTTACCTCGACGTAGAACAGCTTTGATCCGAGAAAAAAGGACGCGTGGGGAAAAAGGTTTGGGAAGATAGTCATCCGCACCAAGTTCTAGGCCCAGTACAACATCGAGTTCTTCCCCCTTGGCGGAAATGATGATCACGGGAATATTCTTTAGCTCGGGGTTGCTCTTCATTTTGCGGCAAATGTCGAGTCCATTCTGACCAGGCAGCATGATATCGATGATGACGAGATCTGGTTTTTCTCGTTCAATAGCCCTATACCCATTAACACCATCGACTTCTACATGAAGTTTGTACCCTGAAAATTCTGCTTGTAACTTTATAAGCGATGCAATGTCTTCCTCGTCTTCAATGAGGAGTATTCTTTTTTTCTGGCTCATGCCTGACCTTTCGTAGTTGATACTTCTTCTTCTAGATCCTGTGAACTCACATCCGTTTCTCCAGATCTAAACATTCCTTATAAATTTTTTCACGTTTTTAAATACACATATTCTATTCGATGGTTTAAGAAAATCTTGCCAAGCCGCTGGAATTTCTCCGTATCATCCGATACAAAGAATCTGTAATGAGGGGAGGAGCATGATGGGTTAAGCTGATTGCTATTTTCTAAAAAAGCGCGAATATATTCAGCGCATCCAATAGCAGGATCGATCAGAGAGATGGAAGATCCCATCTGCTTTACGATCGTCTCTTTGAGCAGTGGATAGTGGGTACAACCAAGAAGAATCGCATCGATGGTTTCCTCTTTGAGAGGGGCTAAATATTCTTCTACGATTGATTCGGCCAGAGGATGGGAATAATAGCCTTCTTCGACGATCGGAACAAATAGAGGACAAGGGATAGCGATGATCTTTTTTTCAGGAAACAGCACTTCGAGCTGCTTTTGATACATGCGAGATTGTATCGTCCGCCTCGTTCCAAGAACAGCGATGTTGCCCGATTTTATGAATTGCTTCATTTTTTCAGTTGCTGGCTCGACCATTCCTATGACAGGGATGGGGAATGTGGCTTGAAGCTGTGCTAACGCTGCGGAACAGGCAGTGCTGCAGGCAACGATCAGAAGTTTGATCCCCTGCTGCATTAAAAAATCAGCATTTTCTAAGGAATAGCGAAGGATGGTCTCAGCACTTTTTTCACCGTAAGGCAGCCTTGCCGTGTCGCCAAAATAGGTGATATGTTCATTAGGCAATACATCCATGACAGCGCGCATGACTGTTAGACCGCCAAATCCAGAATCGAAGATTCCTATGCTAGATTGAGCGATTTCATCACGGTTCATCGAATTCGAGTTCTTGGCCTATGAAAATTTTGTCGTCGTTCAGGTGGTTGCGTTTTTTGATCTCTGTAACGCTGACGTGAAGTTGTTTGGAAATTTTTTCGAGATTATCGCCTGGCTTAACGCGATAGCGTCTCGACGCTGCAGGTGTCTGCTTATCGCGAATCGCTTGCGAGACCTGGGTTAAGGTGGTTTTGAGCTGCTGAACATCGCTCAAACGAGCTGCCTGTTGATCGAGCTGTACTTGCAACGTACGAAGTTTTTCGTTAACACTGCCTAAGGCGTTGCCAGATTGGTCGTAATATTTGCTAAGGGTTCGTAGGTCGCTAAGAATGCGCTCTTGTTGTTTTTCTAAGAGGGCAAGCTTTTTTTCGAGTCGGAGCATTTGTTGAAGATTGGCCTCAAAATGAGAAGAAGTTCGTTTGGTGTGCCCGATGAATTCTTCTTGCTCTTGCACTTGCTCTTGCAAGAGTTGAATCTCTGTTCGTTGCGCTTGAACAAAATGGCTAAGATCGCCCAATTCGATACGCATCTCATTGAAAGCAAGGTCGCGCTCTTGCCGCATGGAATCATTTAAAGATGCCATATGGCTTACACAGCTCCCAAGCGAGAGAAAGCTGATCAGGTAAAATGCATAGTAAACGAATGTGCAACGCAACATAGATCTCTATGGTTTATTGAAGAGTCTGAATTCAGCACGACGATTTTTGGCCCAAGCCTCACTGCCATTATGTTCATCAGCCAATTTTTCCTTACCGTAAGAGATAGTATGGAGTTGATTGGGATCAACGCCTCGTTCGACGAGCAGACTTCTTACGTAATTGGCCCGACGAGATCCAAGTGCTAAATTGTAGGCCTGCGGTCCCCTTTGATCACAATGCCCCTCTAAAAACACGAACGTTTTGCGATGATTTTTTAGATAAGCAGCAATAGTATCGATGATGCCTAATTGCTCTTTGCCGCGAAGAACAAAGTCATCGGTATTGAAATGTAGGGTGCGAAAAATATAGGCCAGTTCGCCAGTAGGACTGCGAAATTGATTGGCATTAGGAAGAGAGCTTCCTTCTTCACCCGGAGATTCATCAGGCTGTGGAACAGCACCTTCAGCGAGTTTAGCTTTAAGATCTTCTTCTTGCAGAGGAATGAAGTCTTCTGCCACAGGCCCCGCTAGCGAGGGGTTTGCCCCTTCTCCCCCCCATAAGGGGTTGCCATCGTGATTGAATTGAGAGGCGGTTTTATTATCATCCCAACCTGTACCCTGTTTTTTCTGGCAGCTCGACAGAGCGAGGGTCATTAAAAAACAAGGTAGGACTTTGTATACGAATTTATTCATCATCTTCTCCAAAAGTTATCTAATGCCCCAAGCGGGGTAATCTTTTTTTCCTGGGCCATGGGTAATCTTAATCGCTTCAGGTTGGTTGAGGTTAACTACAAAAAGTTCTGACTGCTCGCTTCCCGTCGAATTAAAGACGAGATGAATGCTGTCAGGCGCCCACGCAGGATTTTCCTTATTTCCTGGACCATCAGTGAGTTGCCGCTCTTCACCAGTAGCAAATTCATAAATCCAAATCTGGCGTATACCTTTCGTTTTAGCACTGTAAGCTAATTTCGTGCCATCGGGGGACCAAGAGGGGCAGGAATTTTCACTGTTTTTCTTGGTAAGAAGGTGCGGTATAGCTCGGCGCCGGCCTGTTTCGGAAGGAATCCAATAGATACGTGTTCCTCCATCTTTATCGGAAACAAAGGCGATTTTAGTGCCATCGGGACTGAAAGTTGGAGAACCCTGAGTCGAACGGGGATAGGAAAAAAGTTGCACAGGGGTGCTTCCTTGCCCTGAAACTGGATTTAGCTGCTGTACAAAGAGGTCGGTCCTGCCTGAAGCATCGCAGATAAATGCGAGCTTATCTTTTTGGGGAGAGATTGCGGGTAGCAATTGATTGCCTTTCAATGAAACCAATCGCTTCCCTTCACCTTCTTTTAATGAAGCTACGTAAATTTTGGGCTGTCCTTTTTTGTACGAGACATAAACAAAACGGTCGCTACTCCCTTTAGAAGAAGGTATGAATGTCGGTGTTACGCAATAGCTATGTTCATTCGTTATCTGGCTAGGGTTGGCGCCATCCCAATCGCATTCCCAAATTTCCGAAATCCATTTTTTCTCCTTGCCGCCACTCTTTTGTAAGCAATAGAGTAGTCGAGAATTCGAAATCCCGGGCGTACTGTAGATTAACTTATGCAAAATGTCAGCAGCTTGGTGAATGATGCGCCGGTCGCTAGAAAGATTGCCGGAAAGTTTGAACGGGGGCAAATGTTTAAGAGTCTGAGAACTGAGAGAAAAAAGACTGAGGTTCAGCGCTTGATCGCTGATATTGGCGGTGATCACATGCATAGCACCCCAAGCTTTCCAAGCAACTGGGTTATAGGCGATCTGCTTATTCTCTTCTTGCAATAACGATTCTTTTTCCTTGGTTTTCATGATGACAGTGCTTGAACCATCGTGATTTAAATCATAAAGAAGAACCGTACGCAGCTGATCGCAAAAGCCGCTAGTGAATGTTGTCGAGTCTGACCGGAAATCGGCCACATAAATAGGGGTAAAAGAATTCGTGGTAGGGAGGAATACTTTGATTTCCTCCTCAGAAGCTGTCAGGCTGCAAAAGATCGCCGCAAAAAGCGAAACAAATAGTTTTAGTCGCATAAATTACATATCGTTACAAAATGTGATTACGAAAGAAAGTTCCTTTTCCTGTGAGCCAAGATCTTGAAGAAATTGGAAAGCATGTTTAGGCAATTCCTTTTGTAGATACTCTTCATTTTTCTTGCTAGCAGTTTTCAATACGATGACTTCTCTGATCGATCCATCGCTTCTGATTGTTAGCTTCATCTTGACTTCTCCATATTCCGGCAAGTGTAGCATGCTGCGTAGCTCCTGTACAAGAAGCTCTTTGAGTGCTTCACTAGATATGGCTTCGCCCATAGGAATTGGATCAAAAGAGGTAAGAGGAGTGGGTGCATGCATAAGTTTTCTTGCTGGTTTCGATGCATAGGCCGATCTGGCGCCGTTCCTTTGTGGAGCATCCATTTTTGCAATACTCTCTTCGAGCTCTTTGATGAGATCTTCAGAAACAGCTGGTTGTTTTGGTTCCGCTAGCGGACTCTTTTTTGCTTTTATTTCTCGATTCTTAGAGATGGTATTGGAAGAAGATGGTTTTATTGTGGGCTTTTGCTGTGGTTTCTTTTGAGAGGTTGCAGGCTTGCGATGAACCTCCTTATGAGAAGGGGTATTCTTTGCAATTGGCGCTGTTTTTTGTCGGCGGTCAGAAGAGGAAGTGATTTGCACTGCGGCTTTAGGCGCAGAGATTTTCGGCTGATGCAATTTAACAGTCATGCGTTGTTCGCGTCTTGGTGAAAGGGATGGTGCAAAGAATAGGGAAAGGAAAAAAAGAGCATGGATACCGGTGATGATCCAAGTAAGGCATCGTTTAAAAGAAATCGTCATACTTGTTTAGCTCGGCTTGACAATCACGTCCAGCTCTTCAAAGCCAGCAATTTCAGCCGCCTCTTTGATCATTTGATAAGTTTCGAAATAGGCTTGCCGGTCGTGGAATAGCTGGGGATTTTTAAGAGGATGCCTTTGACGCTGTTCGCGAAGCAATGGGATTAGATCCTTAACAGCAATTTTTTGACTGTTCAAAAGGATAGAATTATCTCGGAGCACATGGAGAACGATCGCGCTTTGCTCTTGCACGGGCGCCATTTCTTTCTGTTCCCCAGGCAAATGTTGTGTGAGTTCGACGCGGTCGAGCTCCAGCATCGGAGCAACGAGAATGAACATGATCAATACGACAAAAACCACATCGATCAAAGGGGTAAGATTGATCAAGCTCTCTTCTTCTAAGGAAGAAGAGCTAGTCAACAGTCTGCTGCGGCGCCGTCGCATTACTTGACCTCGACTTTTCGATAAGCTAATTCGATTTGGCCAAGCAAATAGTAGCAATAATCATCCAAGTCAGAAGATGTTCGTTTTAGCGAAGATTTCAAAGTGTTGAAGGCGATGAGGGCTGGTATAGCGATCAGTAGCCCTAGTACAGTTGTTGCAAGGGCTGTCGACAATCCTCCTAGGATTGCAGCATTCGAGCCGGCGGATCCACCAGCATGGAGGCCTGTAAATGTGGCTAAAATTCCCCAAACGGTGCCGAGAAGTCCTAAGAATGGAGCAAGTGTGACAATGGTCGATAGAATATAGAGATGTTTTTCCAATTGTTTTGTTTCCGCAGAGACAATTGTGATCAAATGCGACTCGATGAGTTCGAGATCATTGGTCGAAAGGAAGACAGCAGAAGGATTTTCTCGATGACCTGTTTCTCTAAGAAAATAGTGATTCTTTTCCAAGACTTCTAACGTTTTCTGCTTAGCTGCTTTAAAAACAACTGAGAAAGGATGGAGAGAAAATCTTGTCTTGGCCTTTGGCAATGTTTCGGGATCGATCGATAAAATAGGCTGTTTGATTTCCTTGAATACTTTTAGAAAGCGCATGCTCACTTTATTTACATCTTTGCTTTGCCATATTTTTTGTAGTAGAACCAACCAGCAAAGAAGGGATAAGGCAATCAAAGCAAGGATGATCAACCGGCCAAAGAAGTCAGATTGAGCATAAGCTGAGAAAAAAATATTCGACGAAGCAATAAACATCTGCATAAGAATTTTACTCACATTCTTTTCTCTTCCGAGAATTATGAACTATCAGCTATTTGTCAAGGAAAGCTCTTTCTTTGATCTCGATGAATATTTTCCTTTTGATCCTCTATTGTTCTTCCTTTTTACACTTTCGCCAGCGCTATTACCGGAATTCGTGGTCGTTTTCGGCCATTGCTTCTGATCTGCTCGCTTCGCTTCAATTAACGATTCTTTCTTGTTTTAATGCTTACAGTTGTTTCTTGATCCTCGGTCTTACCATCCCTTATTTGCTATTGGATGGCCATGTGCATCGATCTGTTGGACTCCGAATGCGGTTTTCCATGATCCATTACTTGAGGTGGTGGAAGAGTTTTTGGGAGTCAGCCAAAGAACTGGGAAGCATACGCTTTTTATCTTTTTCTCTCCTTTGGGTGGCCTTCAGTGGAATTTTTGCAAGTTTTATTGGATCGAGCCCATCGAAAGCTTTGCTTGGAATTAGTTTGTTTGGGACAATCGCCTTTCTACCTCTTTTCTTGAAACTTTCTACATCTTACCGCCATCAAAGGCTCAATCTTTTTATCTTAGAGCAGATTGAGGGATGGAAGGCTCTTTTCATACGAAAAACTGTAAAGATGAAAATTTGGCAGCCTGTTCAAGAGAGTTTCTTTTGCCCTTCTCGAGATACTCCCTTATTCCGATTCACTAAAGAGTTCCATGGAGAAAAGCATTTTTCTCTTCTTCCTAAACCACTGAAAAAACCGCACGTCATTGTTGTTTTCATGGAATCCTTTCGAGCGAAATCGGTAGCAGCTTGCGAGAGAGATGCTCCCTATTCATTAACTCCTTGTTTCAATCAGCTGGCCAAGGAGGGAATCGTGTGGCGCCAATTCTATTGCGCATCTGCTAGATCGTATAAGGCCATCATCGCTTCTCTTTATGGCATTAGTTGTAAAAATGATGGATTGGCTTTTCGCAAGGCACAGAATTTTCCGCTGCGTGGACTGCCCGAAATTCTCAAAGAAGAAGGCTATTTTAATGCGCTTCTTCAAGGCGGCGATTTAGACTTCGATTGCTTTAGGGAATTTGCCGAAGCGCATCAATTTGATTTGGTGGAAGGACAGCAGGAAATAGCCAATCGATTTCAACGAGAATTTCATGGGAGTTTTTGGGGTGTCAACGATGAGTTTCTTATGGCGAGGGGCATCGAGGTGCTTAAACAAAAAGAGCAAGAGTCTGTGCCGGCGTTCATCAATCTCTTCACGATCTCCAATCATCATCCATGGCGGCTTGGAACTCAAGGGGGAATGCCCAAAGAGGTGGAAGAGATCATCGATGCAAAGGATCTTTCATTAGAGTCGCGCTTCGAGAAAACGCTGCATTATTCCGATCGATGTTTGGGATCTTTTGTCCAAGCACTAGAAAACGAAGGACTATTGGAAAAAAGTTTGCTCTTTGTTGTGGGAGATCATGGGCAAGCCTTTTCAGAGCGCGGAGATAAGGTTCTTCTACGCGATGGGCTTTATGATGAAGATGTGAAAGTGCCTCTTCTCTTATTGGCTAAAGGGTATGGCATCGCTCCAAAATGCATCGACGAAGTGGCAAGTCAACAAGACTTGGTGGCTACAGTGCTCGATTTGTTGGATATAAAAACCTTCCATCATTCTTTAGGGCGCTCATTGTGCAGAGTGCAGAGCGAAGCTGTTGCTATGTTCCACTCTCCTTTTTTTCCCTATCGGTTTGGGATCAGAAAAGGGCAATGGAAATGGATTTATAATCCAGATACAGACAAAGAGGAACTTTACGATCTGGAGCGAGATCCACTCGAAAGAAAAAATCTGGCTGAAGAGCAATCTGCCCAATTAAAAGCGCTTCGCGAAGAGAGCATCGCGAAAAAGGAATTGATAGAAACTCTCTTTGAGAAAAGACAGGTGGTGCCGGCAGCAGAAGATGACGAAGATCACATCCTCAATCTCTCAGGACAAAGAGAACTCAAAGATGAAGAATTAATCGCCATTGTTAAAAAGATGCCGCCGACAGTTCTTAAAATCGATGATTGTGAGAGCATTTCCGATGAGGCAATTTATGCAGTGGCTCCTTTCTGCAAGCGAATAAAAGAGCTCTCTTTACGGAATTGTTCTCGCATCAGCTTGCCTGCTCTTAAAACTCTTTGCAAATCGGCTCACGTTGTTAGCGCGTTGGATATTTCTCACTGTTTTCTGATCGGAGAAAAAGCGATCGAAGAGTTATTCGAAAAACCAACGCTTATTCAACAACTTTCTCTTGAAGGACAGTTCTTGCTAGAAGGGAGTGCTATCGTAAGCCTTTTAAAACAAATGCCTAAATTGCGACGTCTGTCCCTGCTAGAAACCACATCAATTCAGGATGACGACATTGCTTCGATCCTAAATTTCTGTCCCGAACTGAAATTTCTCAAGTTGGAAGCAGGGAGGCTTACGGATATCTCCCTTGATCTCATTGCAAAAAAGGCTCACCATCTCATTGGGATCCATCTGGTCAATGGCAGAGAGATCACAGATGCAGGATTGGCAAAACTCGCTGAGATTTCAAATCTGTCATCGGCGGTTTTGATCGATTGTCCCAATGTAAGGGGGAGTTTCTTAAAAGACTGGCATAAGTTGTTTTTGCATAGCCTTTATTTAGGCAATTTCCCTCTTCTTGAAAATGAAGCCTTAGAGGCGTTATTGTCTCATCCATTAAAGCACTTGCAGTTGCACGAATGTCCAAAGATCCAAGATGACGGGATAAAGCGTCTTTCTGAACTTGGTGCGGAGACAATTCATGTGGTAGGCTGTGAAAATACGACTAGAGATGCGATAGACTATTTACGAATGAAGATGGAGAAGGTCTTTTGGGGCTGATCGATTCACATGCACATCTGAGTTCAGAGACGCTGTGGCCTAAGATCGAGGGAATCTTATCGGCTGCCAAATCAGCTGGGGTCGAACGCATTGTCAATATTTGCACCGATCTTCTTTCTCTTGAACGAGGGCTGCAGCTTGCTGCAGAATATCCGTGGATAGCTAATACTGCGGCGACCACGCCGCACGATGTCGAGAAGGAGGGTGAAGAATTTTTTCCAAGTGTCGAAGCAGCAGCTAAGGCGGGTAAGCTCATCGCCATCGGTGAAACAGGGCTGGATTATTACTATGAACATTCTCCACGTTCTACTCAGAAAGAGTTTTTAAGACGCTATTTAGCCTTGGCGGTCCGTCATCGATTACCTATGGTGATTCATTGCCGCGATGCATTTGATGATCTATTTGCTATTACTAACGAATGCTATGTCGATCTACCACTGCTTCTTCATTGCTTTACGGGGACGATGAACGAGGCGCAAGAGGCCTTGAAACGTGGATGGAAGATTTCGTTCAGCGGGATCATTACTTATAAAAAATCTGAAGAGCTGCGCGCGGTGGTTGAAAGCGTCCCATTGACAGAAATCATTGTCGAGACTGATTCGCCCTACCTTGCGCCACAAGGCAAACGAGGACAAATGAACGAACCAGCTTATCTTCCTGAAACTGTACGCTGCATTGCTGCTGTCAAGCAGTTGGACATAGAAGAAGTAACTAAAACCATTAGTCATTCTACCCTTCAATTTTTTTGGCAAAAAGGCAGGCGCTCAGATGGACCGATCACCTAATCATGTTTCCCGAAGAGGAATAGGTTTTTTTCAATTAGTGATGATCAACATCATCGCTGTTGCCAGCATTCGCAACTTGCCTTTTTCTGCTGCATATGGCTTTTCGCTTCTCTTTTTCTATGCGCTTGCTGCGATCTTCTTTTTTGTTCCAAGCGCGTTGGTTTCGGCCGAATTGGCTACAGGATGGCCGACGACTGGGGGGATTTATGTCTGGGTTAGGGAGGCATTAGGAAAACGCCTTAGTTTATTGACCATTTGGCTTAGCTGGATTTACAACTTGTTCTGGTATCCGACGATCATGGCGTTTATCGCAGGCATCTTTGCCTATTTATTCGATCAGGAACTGGTAAGCAGCAAGCTCTATATGTCTTTAACCGTGATCGGACTCTTTTGGATCATCACCTTGGTCAATTGTTTTGGGATGAGAGTCTCCGGTCATTTTAGTACGATCGGTGCGTTAGTTGGGACGATTTTACCAATGTTGGTCATCTCTCTTCTCGGAATCATATGGATCGTACGAGGCAATGTTGCACAGATCAACTTTTCATGGGCGGAAGCAGTTCCCAATCAAGTGAATATGACTAATCTCGCCTTTTTGACAAATGTGCTGTTCGGGCTGCTAGGTTTGGAGATGTCTGCGACGCATGCTAAAGAAGTGAGCGATCCCCGCCGCAATTATCCTCGTGCGCTTTTAACGTCGGCATCGATTATTTTGAGTGCCCTGGTTCTCTCTTCTTTGGCCATTGCAATCGTCGTGCCTGGCAAAGATTTGAGTTTAGTGACGGGGGCGATGCAGGCTTTTGACATTTTCCTAAAAGCCTTTCAACTCGATGGATTTCTGCCGCTTATTGGGGCTTGTATGATCCTCGGAGGCTTGAGCGGGGCCGGAGCATGGATCATCGGTCCTACTAAAGGTCTGATGGTAGCAAGCCAGGATGGCAGTTTGCCTAAAACCTTTATGAAGACCAACAAATGGGGTGTCCCGGTCAATATTCTTCTTTTGCAAGGGCTGATCGTTTCTGTCCTTTGCTTAGCGTTCATTCTCATGCCGACGATCAATAGCTCGTTTTGGCTCCTTTCTGTGATCACAGGTCAGGTGGCCTTGATCGTCTATATTTTTCTCTTTGTGAGTGCGATCGTTCTTCATTATAAAAAACCCCACGTTCCGCGCTCTTTTAGAGTTCCTGGCGGAAAAATGGGGATGTGGCTTGTAGGAGGAATAGGAATTTTGAGCTGTTTGGTCGTAATTGGCTTGGGATTTTTGCCGCCAGAGCAAGTAAAAATCGATAATTTTGTCATGTACGAATCGAGTATCCTTGGAGGCGTCATCGCATTTTGTTTGATCCCTTTGCTTATTCGATCAAAAAAAGGCGCACGCAATCATTAGGCCTTTTCGCAACCAAAAATCAGTATGCTTGGGTTTTAAGACGGCTGCTAAGAACGGTAATGTTTGAGGGCCTTTTTTTCTAAATTTTCCTTGGTTTAAACAGGTTTTGAAGCATAGTATTTGCTGTTATGACGACAGCAACTATACCAAAAAGTTTTGTCTGGAAGCGTGTACACTCTTTATTTGGTCTTTGGATCGTCCTCTTTCTCTTCGAACATTTATTGACGAATTCTCAAGCGGCACTGTGGATTGGCGATGATGGCCATGCATTTGTCAGAATGGTCAATCTGATCCATAATTTGCCTTATCTCGAAGCCATAGAAATTTTCTTAATCGGCGTACCGATTGGATTTCACATGGTGCTTGGGATCAAGTATCTATGGTCAGGCAAATTCAATTCCTACAAAACAAATGGGAGCAAGCCTTCTTTACCTGAATATGGCAGAAATCGCGCCTATAGTTGGCAGAGGATCACGTCGTGGATCCTTCTTTTCTTGCTCATCTTTCACATTGCACGGTTTCGATTCCTAGAATATCCACATGAAGTCGAGCAAGGAACGAGCAGCATTTATTTGGTGAAAGTGCAAATCGATAATGGTCTCTATACGGTAGCCGATCGATTAGACGTTACCCTTTATGATTACGATGCGATCGAAAGAGAAAAAGAGAACTTAAGAAATGAAGAAGTAGGAAGTTCGCTGATCGAAGCTTCGCAGTACATTCGCAACAAAGATGATAAATCACAAGAATACGATAAGCACAAAGGAATGATCCTTACCTCGGCTCAAACCTATCAACAAAAGCAAACATTTGTCGACACAATTGGGAGTATTCCATTCAAAAAAGATGAAGTGATCGCGGCTTCAAAGAGTTTTGGAACAGCTACGTTATTGACAGTACGAGATACGTTTAAAAACCCTATTTACGTTGTTATCTATACGATTTTTGTTCTTGCCGCATGTTTTCACGCCTTCAATGGTTTTTGGACTTTTCTTATAACGTGGGGGATTATTCTTAATTACGCTTCACAAAAAAGAATGGTCAAGGTTGCCATCGGTCTGATGGTACTTGTTGCCTTTTTGGGACTGGCAGCAATTTGGGGAACCTATTGGGTGAATCTTAAATACTAACAACTCAAAATGAAAGCATCAAAAGAAGTCATCGTCGTCGGAGGGGGATTAGCTGGGCTGTCAGCTGCAATGAAGTTGGCTGAAAAGGGCTGCAAAGTAAAAATCGTTTCCGTGACCAAATGCAAACGCTCTCATTCTGTGTGTGCTCAGGGCGGCATCAATGCTGCTATGAATTTAAAAGGGGAGGATGATTCTCCCATCATTCATGCTTATGATACGATCAAGGGTGGCGATTTTCTGGCCGATCAGCCTCCTGTTCTGGAAATGTGTCTTGCAGCTCCTGCTATCATTAGAATGATGGAACGGTTTGGTTGCCCATTCAATCGTACAGCAGAAGGATTTCTCGATTTTCGTCGATTTGGAGGAACCCTTTATCATCGTACGGCATTCTGTGGAGCTTCGACGGGTCAGCAATTGCTGTATGCCTTGGATGAACAAGTAAGAAGATATGAAGCTAAGGGCCTTGTAGAGAAATTTGAAAATCACGAGTTTATGCGGCTTGTGATCGATGAGGAGGGATGCGCCCGTGGAATCGTTCTTCTGAATCATTTTACGATGAGGCTCGAGGTGCTTAAAGCCGATGCGGTGATCTTTGGAACAGGTGGCCCTGGCCTCATTTTTAAAAAATCGACAAATTCCACATTCTGTACCGGAGCTGCGAATGGCCGTTTGTTCAAACAAGGCATGTGGTATGCCAATGGAGAATTCGTCCAGATCCATCCTACTGCAATTCCTGGCGAAGATAAGCTGCGTCTGATTTCAGAATCTGTGCGAGGAGAAGGCGGTAGGATTTGGGTTTACGGCGATTCGACGAAAACCATTCTTGCGCCTAATGGAAAGACGATTCCTTGCGGGAAGACCGGCGAGCCTTGGTATTTTCTAGAAGAGATGTATCCCTCCTTTGGCAATCTGGTACCAAGAGATATTGGCGCGCGTGAAGTGATTCGTGTCTGTGCGCTTGGACTCGGGATCGATGGGCAAGATCAAGTGTTTCTCGATATCACTGGATTGAGCGATGAACATCAGCACAAGGTGGAATCCGTGCTCAATATCTACCGAAAGTTCACTGGCGAAGATCCTAGGAAAGTTCCGATGAAGATTTTTCCTGCAGTGCACTATTCGATGGGCGGGGCATGGG